>DAOPKY010000017.1:0-69830 GCA_035391465.1 Thiolinea sp.
CTCTTCAAATGGAAAATAACGAAGATTAGACCATGCATCACTTCCGGTCACACCCTCTCTGAACACCAGATTTGACAATAACTCGGAAGAATGTCTGGTTACTCCGCCGGTTCCCGCCCCAGCAGGGTATCCACCATGCGCATGATGGCCCTGATCTGACGGCCATTGCGGGTGGCATAATCCTCGCCGCTATAGCCCCACCAGTCCCAGCAGCCCTGCGGATTCTTCCACCAGCCGGAAGCTTTGGCCTGTGGGTACAGGATGGCCAGATGGTTGGTTTCAGCCCATTCGTTGTAACCGGCATGGCCGTAAAAGGCATCACCGATAAAATCCTCGGACTGGCTGCAGCCATGCAGGGCGATATGCAGCCCGCAAGCCTCCCCCCGGCGACAGGCAGCCGGCAGATAAACGTGGGCATGACGGTGCATGCTGACCTGATTGTTGCGGGCGGAAAAGAAATCATCCTGCCGGAAGGTGAACAGGGCATCGGCATCCATGTCGCCCTTCGGCTGCAGCGGTCCGTAGAGCTGGCTCAGCAGGCTGGCAGCAGCATCAAAGTCACAGTCATTGAGGTAAGGGGGGGCAGAAAGGACGCAGGCATTGCCGTAATTGGCGGTAATCATGGCATGGCCGGCCGGCAGGTCACGCAGGCGCTCAATGGCACCCGCCGGTACAAAGGTACGATAATATTGCTCCAGGGTATCGACGATGGCTGTCGGTACTGTCCGGTCACGGGTGCCGGAAAACAGCCAGACCCGGCTGCCGGCCAGATGAGCGGGATCATCAATCAGTTCTTCCCGTGCCAGCCGGCGGGTTTCTTCCACGGAAAAAGCCACATCCGGCGCGGGTGCCGGGACCAGATTGGCACCGGGGGCGGTACGGCTGCATACCACGGTGGCGGTATAAAGTCCGGGCAAACCCGGCCAGCTGCCTGGATAATGGCCGGCAGCACAGCGATAGGGACCACCGGCGATGATGGCCGCGCCCATCAGGCGGGCTGAATGGGCGACATGCAGCTGGTTGGCCATGAATGCGCCGGATGACAGGCCGGATACCGAAATCCGGGCCGGGTCCAGATGCAAATCACGGGCCAGTGCTTCCAGCGTATTGGCACCGGCCCAGAGCGGCAGCAGGGCAAGATACCCTGCCAGCAGCCATTTTCTGTTATTCATGCCTGTTCTTCCTGTTTTGCTTCCGGTAAATAAAGTCGTACTTTCAGCCCGCCCTGTTGCCCGTTCTCCAGCTGCAGCTGCCCGCCCAGTCCGTGCATGATTTGGGCCACAATCGCCAGCCCCAAGCCGCTGCCACTGTGCAGGCGGGATTCGCCGCGTCCGAAGCGGTTTGTCACCTGATTCAGCTGCTCCGGCGGTATGCCGGGTCCGTAATCGCGTACCTGCAATACGACCTGGCCAGCCGTTTCCGCCCGCTGCAGGCTGACATTGACTTCAGTCCGGTGTGCCGAGGTCTGGCCGTGCTTGAGGGCATTGTCGATCAGGTTGTGCAAAACCTCGCGCAGGGCCTCCGGGTCAGCCATCACTGCCACGGCACCGACCTGATTGTCAAAGGTCAGCGCCACCTGCCGGGTCAGGGCCAGTGGTGCCAGCTCTCCCAAGCACTCCACCACCAGCACCTCCAGCGCCAACCGTATCGGCTCCAGTACATCGGCACGGTGGGCCAGGGTGGCGTAGCTGAGCAGCTGGTTGATGCGGTTGTTGGTTTCCCGTGCATTGCGGCGGATGCGTTCGGCCCGTTTCCGCAGCAGGGCGGCATCACCTTCTTCACTGGCCAGTTCGGCCTGGGCCTGCAGGCTGGCCAGTGGGGTGCGTAACTGGTGGGCAGCCTCGGCAATAAAGGCGTGGTTGCGATCCTGACTGCGCTGCAGACGGCCCATGAAATGGTTGATGGCTTCCACCAGCTGGCTGGCTTCACTGGGGACCTGCAGCACCAGTGGCTTGAGGTCGGCAGGCTGGCGCTGGCGCAATTCCTGTTCCACCACCAGCAGCGGGCGCAGCAGCCAGCCGGTCGCCAGCCACACCAACAGCCAGATCGGCAGGATCAGGAGCACAACCCCCTGCAACGCCTTCAGGGTCAGGTCGCGGCTCAGGACTCGGCGTGCCAGACGGCTTTGCCCCATCTGCAGCCAGATTTTGTCCTGCAGCCCCGATTCCAGCAGCTGGCGTTCCAGTACCACAAAGCGGAAGTCTTCACCCTGATAACGGGCAGTGAAAAAATACGGCTTGCCACGCTCATGGGCCGCGCTCATGGCCTTCAGGTCCGGCTCGGGAATGGGGTCATACCCGGTCAGTACGGTGCGGCGCTCGGTCATGAGCCGGTACAGCACACGGTCATCCCGTGACTGGGACAGGGTATCCAGCGAGGCATAGGGCAGATCAAAGTGGATGACATCGCCAATCACGGTCAGGCTTTCCATGGCCGTCAGGGCGGCCCCGGCCAGCAGGCGATCATAGGCTTCATCGGCCGAGCGGCGGGCGAAACCATGGGCTGCCACCAGAATCAGCGCTCCCCCGAGCAGCAGAATGAGGGCGAACAGCAGGTTAAGCCGGACCCGCAGGGAGCCGCTAGGGCCGGGTATCGACATGCAGGATATAGCCTATGCCGCGCAGGGTGCGGATGCTGATATTGCTGTGCCCGAGTTTTTTGCGCAGCCGGGCGATGTAAAGTTCGATGGCATTGTCGCTCGGGGCCTCGTCTTCATCGAAGGAGCACAGCTGTTCGATAATGCGGGCCTTGCTCAGGGTTTTGTCCTGGTGACGCAGCAGCAGGTCGAGCACACAGAACTCGCGCCGGGGCAGGTCAAGGTCGTTCCCGTTGATCTGCACCCGTGCGGCGGCACGGTCGAAACGCAGGTTGCCGTACTGCACCACACTGCTGACCTCGCCATTGTTGCGCCGAATCAGGGCACGGCAGCGGGCGGACAGCTCACGCAGGTCTACCGGCTTGACCAGATAATCGTCGGCACCGATATCCAGTGCCGTCACCCGGTCCTCAATCCCGGCCCGGGCCGTCAGTACCAGCACCGGTGTACGGTTGCCATCGGTACGCAGGCGCTGCAGGAGCGTAATGCCATCCAGACGCGGCAGGCCCAGATCAAGAAGCACCAGGCTGTAGCTCTGGTAGCCCAGTACGCTGATGGCCCGTTCACCATCCTGCAGCCAGTCGGTCACATGGCCATCAGTACGCAGGCGTTCCATAATGGCTTCGGCCAGGTCCGGGGTATCTTCGACTAACAGTATGCGCATGCAGCTGGCTCACGGGACAGGGGGTATGACCCTGATTTTACGGGAAGGGCGCAGGAGGGGCAAAGGCCGGATGGCAGGGAAAAAAATACCACCTCCCGAGGGGGGGGTGGCATACGGGGCAGGACTGTTTGTCTGATTGGCACTACGGGATGGATACGACCCGCCCGTTTCCGGTTTCAACCGTTATGACGTTATGATTGTTGATATTCCATGTAATGGCTCAGGTGCCGATCACACCGCCGTCCGTCCGGGTGATCACCAGGATGGATGAGCGCGGTTTGCTGTCACCTCCTGCGGGGAAGTGGGAGGGCAGCAGGTCTTCACCCGGATGCTGGATGCCGACGAACAGCGTCCGGTAATCCGGTGTGAACGTGATACCGGTCACTTCACAGGCGACAGGCCCGGTCAGGAAGCGACGAATTTCACCAGTTTGCGGATCGGCGCACAGCATCTGGTTGTTACCCATGCCGGCGAAATCCTTTTCATTGGAATAATTGCCGTCACTCTGGATCCACAGGCGGCCATCCCGGTCAAAACCGATGCCGTCCGGGCTGTTAAAGAGGTTGCCGGCGTTGATATTGTCACTGCCGGCCATCAGACCGTCCTTATGTACGGTCGGGTTGCCGGCCAGTACAAACAGATCCCAGTCAAAGGTGGAGGCGGTATGGTCACCATCTGTCGGCTGCCAGCGCACGATCTGGCCATAAGGGTTGCCGGCCCGTGGATTGGGTCCGCCAACCGGCTGATTATCTTTCTTGCCACGGTTTTTGTTGTTGGTCAGCGTGCAGTAAACCGATTTGTGATCGGGGTGGATGGCGACCCATTCCGGGCGGTCCATGGTAGTGGCACCGACCCGGGTGGCGGCCAGACGGGTTTTGATCAGCACTTCGCCCTGATCGGCAAAACCGTTTTCAGCCGTGAGGCCGTTCCTGCCGTGGGTCAGTTCCAGCCATTCACCGGTGCCCTTGAGTTCACCATCAGCCGCATCAAAGCGTGCCACATACAAGGTGCCTTCGCTGAGCAGCTCACGGTTACTTTCCTTGTTGCTGGTGCTGTATTTTCCTTTGGATACAAATTTATACAGGTGTTCACCCCGCTCGTCATCCCCCATATATACCACCACCTGGCCGTTGTCTGCGACGACCAGTTCGGCATTTTCGTGTTTGATGCGTCCCAGTGCCGTGTGTTTCTTCGGGGTCGATTGCGGATCGAAAGGATCGATTTCCACGACCCAGCCGAAGCGGTTGGTCTCCTGCGGGTGTCTGGCAATATCGAAGCGTTCATCAAAGCGATGCCACTGGTAGCGTGCTTCCTCGGGGGTGATACCGTAACGATCCATCAGCGCGGTCGGCTGGAAGGCCGTGTCCTGTGTGCCGAAGTAGTTATTGAAATTTTCTTCACAGGTCAGGTAAGTACCCCAGGGCGTATGGCCGTTGGCACAGTTATTGAAGGTCCCGAGCACCCTGGTGCCGGTTTTGTCACCCGCCGTTTGCATCAGGGCATGCCCGGCTGCCGGACCGGTGATCGTCATCGGGGTATTGGCGGTGATACGGCGGTTGGCCTGACCGCTGCGGTTGACCTGCCAGCCCTTGCCATTTTTGATAATCTCGAAAATGGAGACGCCATGTGCCGCCTGGGCGGTCTTCACGTCTTCAGCACTCATGTCACTGCCTTGATGTGCGAACATCAGTTCGGGGTTGATGTACTCGTTGTTGACTGCCAGCACGCCACGGGTATCGTCGATCATGAACAGGGTCATGCCATCGTTGTTGTCGCCCATCTGACGCTCCTGCGCCGATGCCGGTGTCCTGCCTGCCGGATCAAAGGCCGGTGCATCGGTAAAGATCGGATCGCCCCAGGAAATCAGCACTTCGGCCTGGTAGCCTTCGGGGACCACCACCGCATCTGCGCGACTGGCGGGCACGGCCCTGAAGCCCAGCAGTGTGCTGACACCAGCTGCTGTCTTGGCGGCAGGCGGCATGGTCGCCGCAGCGGTTTGCGCCCGCACGGCACGGGTCAGGGGCGTTGTCATGAAAAAGGCTCCCAGACCGGCAACACCGGTCCTGAGCAGGAACTGGCGACGGCTCAAGGCCTGTGCGACCTGCCGGGTGAAATCGGAGTCCTGATCTGCACGCAGGTTGCTGCTTTCATCGTGGGCATCGGGGTAATTCATGTCCTGCTCCTTGGGTAAAACGGCAGTTGCCGGCTGGTCTGGGCAGGTATTAAACCCGTTCTGCATGACAATTTTGTGAAATCCGTGTGACAACTTTATCTTTGCTTGCTCCCGGCTGTACCGGGCATGGCCAAGCTCGTTCAGATACGTTATGATGCGCGCCGGAACATTGAATCACAAAAAATCACCAATTTTGGGGGGCAAGTAAATGAAGCCAAAGCTTTTTATCTTTTTCCTGTTTGTGCTGATGCTGGCTGGTTGCGGCAGTTCTGCGACTACCACCAGTGAGCCGGCGCAACAAGCAACCGGAGGTAATTCCACCATGTCTGATCACCCAAAAGTCCTGCTTGAAACCAGCAAGGGGAATATCACCCTGGAACTGGACGCCAAGGCAGCACCCAATACGGTGCAGAACTTCCTGAGCTACGTGCAGGATGGTTTTTATGATGGCACTGTTTTTCACCGCGTGATCCCCGGATTCATGGTCCAGGGGGGCGGCATGAATGCCGACATGAGCGACAAGACAACGCGGGCACCGATCAAGAACGAAGCCGGCAACGGCCTGAAGAACCTGCGCGGTACCGTCGCCATGGCGCGTACCAATGCCCCGCATTCGGCCAGTTCCCAGTTCTTCATCAATGTGGCCGATAACGATTTTCTGAATTTCAAGAACGAGACCCCGCAGGGCTGGGGCTATGCGGTCTTTGGCAAGGTCGCTGAAGGTCTGGATGTGGTGGATGGCATTGTCGCTGTGAAAACCGGCAACCACGGCATGCACCAGAATGTCCCGGTCGAGCCGGTGCTCATCAACAAGGCGACGGTGGTCCAGTAACCGGCCACGCCGCCGGCATCGCCTGACAGCAACCTTCCGGTGCAAAGCCGGGAGGTTGGTCGGAGGGATTGTTCGGGGATTCGCCTGAAACCTGAAAAAGTACCGGGTCTTTCAATACCCCGGATACTCAGCTTCTGTTTTCACCCTGCATCAGTTTTCTCACCCACTGCCGCACCAGTGCATTATCGGTTCCGGCATTGCCGGCATCCAGGGTCTGCATGGCCGCTCTGGCCACCGGTCCCGGTACGGTCACGGATTCACGCAGCAGCAGCAGTTCACGTTCATAGCCGGTATCAAACTCCGGGTGGCCCTGCAGCGTCAGGATATTGTCGCCATACAGGAAACCGGCATGAGGACAGAAGTCCGAAAAAGCAATCGGCCGGGCCTCCGGTGGTGCAGTAACCACCTGATCCTGATGGAAGGCATTGATGGTCAGCGTGTCTTTGGGGCTGGCAAGCCAGGCGGGTCGGTCCGGGGTTAACTGGTAATGGTGCAGGCCCACTCCCCAGCCACGCTCGGATTTGACTACCTTGCCGCCAAGGGCCTCGGCAATGATCTGGTGCCCGAAGCAGATACCGACCAGTGGTCTGCCGGCGTCGTGGATGGCGCGAATGAAGGTTTTCAGTGTCTGCATCCAGGGCAGGTTTTCGTAAACGCCGTGTCGGGAACCGGTGATCATCCAGCCGTCACAGGCAGCCGGTGAGTCCGGAAAACTGCCTTCCAGCACCGTGTAGGTCTGTTGCCGGTATGCCGTACCCTCATCATCACCGGCCAGCAGCCGGAATACCATCCCGGCATAACTGCCGTAGCGGCTGATTTCTTCCGGAGGACGCCCGGCTTCAAGCAGGCCAATGGTCTTCATGGATCCAGTCTCCCTGGGGTGTGATGATGATTACAGGTAGGTTTCATATTCGGCTTCGGATACGATGGAGGCAAAGCGCAGGTATTCCTGCTCCTTGACGGCAGCAAACACCTCGACAAACTGTGGGTCCAGCAGATCGGCCAGGCGTTTGCTGCTGCGGAAGCGCTCCAGCGCCATGCTCCATTCATGCGGCAGGCATTCATGCGCTTCGTGCCCGGAATAGCCGTCCCCTTCGGTGGGTGGCGGCGGCTCCAGCTTTTGTGTCATGCCGTGCAGGGCGGCGGCCAGAATGCCGGCGATCACCAGATAGGGGTTGGCATCGGCACCGGCAACCCGGTGTTCAATCCGGCGGGCTTCGCCCGGACTTTCCGGAACCCGCACCGCCACCGTGCGGTTTTCATAACCCCAGGTGGCATAGATCGGGGCATGGCTGCCGGGGACCAGACGCCGGTAACTGTTGAGGCCGGGTGCAAAAATCAGGGTGGAATCCCCCATGAGCGCCAGCAGGCCGGCAATGGCGTGACGCAGCAGCGGGCTTCCTGCTTCGGTGCCATCATCAAACAGGTTGTTACCTTGCTCATCCAGCAGGCTGAAGTGCAGGTGGAAGCCGTTGCCGCTGCGCTCACCGAACGGTTTGGCCATGAAGGAGGCATGCTGCTTGTGCATGGCGGCCACCCCCTTGACCAGGCGCTTGAACAGAATGGCATGATCCGCCGCCGTTACCGGGTCGGGTACGTGCTTGAGGTTGCATTCAAACTGGCCATCCCCAAGCTCGGAAATACAGGCGTCAATCGGAATGCCCTGAATGTCACAGGCCTGATACATGTCACTGAGGAAGTCGCGCTGGGTGTCCAGGGTCTCGATGCAGTAAGCGGAGGCCCAGTCGAGCAGTTCCGGTGGCGGTTGGTCACTGTTGGGCATGTGTGCCGGGTCCAGCACGTAGAATTCCAGTTCCGTGGCAACCACCGGGGTCCAGTTGTGTTCACGGTAGCGTTCCACCACCTGCATCAGCAGCTGGCGCGGATCGACATGAAAGGGGGTTTCATCGGCATTGTGCATCATGCACATGAGCTGACGGTGCTCACCGGCAACCCAGGGAATCGACAGGGGTTGTGAGTGGGTCGGGAGGCAGATGCCGTCACTGTCACCGGTCTCGAACACCAGTCCGTTGGCGGGTACGTCATTGCCCCAGTAATCCAGTGCGATGGCGGAGAGGGGCAGCTTGAAGCCTTCCTGCAATATTTTCGGCGCCGATCGGGCCGGAATGCGCTTGCCGCGTAAATGACCATTCAGGTCGGTGATGAATACATCAAGTTCAGGTACGGGTGGGCCTGAGTGCTGAATCACGAATTGACTCCAGTAATGCCTGTCGGGTAATGCCTGCCGGGTGATTGTGATCACAATGTTCCGGATAGTCAAGGTATCGGCACCGGGCGGGTTTGTGTGGCCCGGAACCGGGCCGGAAAGGGTTCAGGGCTTTCAGGACGGGTGAGAAAGCGGCCTGCTTCTGGTATCTTGCCTGCTGAATTACCCCAAGGAGAGTACATCATGGAGTTACAGGATCGGTCCCTGTTCCGGGAACAGGCATTTATCAATGGTCAGTGGCTCAAGGCTGACAGCGGTGAAAGTTTTGCCGTCACCAATCCGGCCAGCGGCGAGACGCTGGGGACGGTACCGAAGATGGGCGGGGCGGAAACCCGGCGGGCGATTGCCGCTGCGGAACAGGCGCTGCCCGGCTGGCGCGCCAGAACCGCCAAGGAGCGCGCCAACAGCCTGCGCCAATGGTTCAACCTGATGCTGGAACATCAGGAAGACCTGGCCCGGATCATGACCCTGGAGCAGGGCAAGTCACTGACCGAGGCTCGGGGCGAGATTGCCTATGCCGCGTCGTTTATCGAGTGGTTTGCCGAGGAAGGCAAGCGTGTTTATGGTGATACCATTCCGGCCAACAACGCCGATCAGCGCATTCTGGTGACGCGCATGCCCGTGGGCGTCTGTGCCGCCATTACACCCTGGAATTTTCCTTCCGCGATGATCACCCGCAAGGCCGGACCGGCGCTGGCGGCGGGTTGTACCCTGGTGATCAAGCCAGCGGAAGATACCCCGTATTCAGCACTGGCACTGGCGGAACTGGCACAGCGGGCCGGGATTCCTGCCGGGGTGATCAATGTCGTGACCGGCAATCCGGTGGCGATCGGCGGAGAGCTGACCGCCAATCCGGTGGTGCGCAAGCTGAGTTTTACCGGCTCGACCCCCATCGGCAAGCTGCTGATGAAGCAGTGTGCAGATACGGTCAAGAAAGTCTCGCTGGAGCTGGGCGGGAATGCACCTTTTATTGTATTTGATGATGCCGATCTGGATGCGGCGGTGCAGGGGGCCATGGTGTCCAAATACCGCAACAGCGGCCAGACCTGCGTGTGTGCCAACCGCCTGCTGGTACAGGATGGGGTGTATGAGGCATTTGCAGAAAAACTGGCGGCAGCGGTCAGGGAACTCAAGGTCGGCAACGGACTGGAAGAGGGCGTGACTCAGGGACCACTGATCAATGAAGCGGCGGTGGAGAAGGTGGAAAGCCATATTGCCGATGCGGTGGGCAAGGGGGCACGTGTCGTGGTGGGCGGCAAACGGCATGCACTCGGACACGGTTTCTTTGAGCCGACCCTGCTGGCGAATGTGACACCGGCAATGCGCATTTTTTCCGAGGAAACCTTCGGGCCGGTGGCCCCCCTGTTCCGTTTCAGCGATGAGGCCGAGGCCATCCGCATGGCCAATGATACCGAAGCAGGGCTGGCGGCCTATTTCTATGCGCGTGACATGGGACGTATCTGGCGTGTCTCCGAGCAGCTGGAGTACGGCATTGTCGGGGTCAACTCCGGCATTATCTCCACCGAAAATGCTCCCTTTGGCGGTGTCAAGGAGTCGGGCATGGGGCGCGAGGGTTCGAAATACGGTATTGAGGATTATCTGGAAATCAAATATACCTGCATTGGCGGGATTAATGGTTGATCAAGTGAAAAAGGAACACAACCGGTATGAGTGAAACACGTGAACTGAAGGTCGGCGACAAAGTCTCCATCACCCGCACCTTTTCCGAACAGGATGTGCGCGATTATGCCCGTCTTTCCATGGATACCAATCCGGTGCACCTGGATGCTGCGTATGCTGCAGCGACCCAGTTCAGGGAACGTATCGTGCATGGCATGTTTGTGGGCAGCCTGTTTACCGCCATGCTGGGCACCCAACTGCCCGGTGAGGGGTCGATCTATGTCAGCCAGAGCCTGAAATTCAAGCTGCCGGTGCATCTGGATGAAGCCGTGACCGGGACGGTGGAAATCACCGACATCCGCACGGACAAGCCGTTTGTGACCCTGAAGACCACCGTGGTGAATGCCGAGGGCAAGAACGTGGTGGAAGGAGAAGCGGTGATTTATGTGCCCTGGCTGAAGCGCTAGGGGAGGGTGGGTTGGACGGGTGTGTCCTGCCACACCCGATCAGCCCGTATCGTATCCCAGACAGCCTGTGTCGCCGGGGTCAGCCGGGCATCCCGATGTCGGACCAGGACAATTTTCTGGCTGGGCAGCGGGTCACTGATCGGGCGATAGACCAGCTCGTGACCATCGTAGCTTTTGGAGCAGCGTGGCTGGGTGTAGGCCATGGAAACCCCCAAACCATTCGCCACCATGCCGCGCAGCAGTTCAAAGGTGCCGGCATTCCAGGCGACCCGTGGCTCCAGCCCGCGGCTGGCCAGCACGGTAAGCAGGAATTCGCTGGAGTAGGGGGTATCCGAGAGGATGAAGGGTTCCTGCAGCAGGCGTTCCAGAGTGAGGCTGTCGGCAGTAGCCAGCGGATGGTCGGCGGCCAGCAGTGCATGGGGAGTGGTTTCACGCAGGGTTTCGTGCCGCAGTTCATCATCCAGCAGTACGCCATAGGTAATGGCAATATCCACTTCCCCCCGCTTGAGCAGCAGGGGAATCCCGTCCAGCTCGCCGTGCACGATGGAGGGCTGAATTTCCGGGTGCTTTCGGTGCAGTTGCTGCAGGATGGCAGGCAGGTAGTAGGGGCTGATATCGATGAAACAGCCGATCAGCACCGAGCCGGAAGGTATGCCACCGAGCGGATCGTGCAGGTTGTCGGCCAGCTCCAGCAGATGCCGGCCCTTGCGCATGATCATGCGCCCGTAAGGGGTCGGGGTGATGCCGGAACCCCGTTGCCGCAGGGCCAGCGCCTGCCCGAAGCTTTCCTCCAGCTGACGGATCGCGGTCGAAACCGAAGGTTGGGAAATGTGCAGCTGGCGGGCTGCGGCGCTGGTGGATTTGAGCTCGGCGGCCGTGATGAAGTAGCGCAACTGGCGCAGTGAGTAATGTATCATGGCATTCCTTTGATACCGTATTCACTACTTTATACCTTGTCGCAGGGAATTTTGCATGATGCCATCGAATAATCCCCGACCGGCTTTTCAGGCCAGTCTGCCCATGTATGATTTTCCTGAAATCGCCCGTGCCCATGATCAGTGGTGGGCCGGTATCCGGACCTGTCTGGAGCAGGAAGGCATGGCTGACATACCGGAGTCCCTGCGGCATGAGCAGCCGGTGCGTTCCCTGTGGGATGATCCGGGTTTATTGCTGAGCCAGTGCTGCGGTTACGACGTGGTGCACCGGTATCGTGAGCCGTTCAGTATCCTGCTGGTTCCACATTATGCCGCACCCGGCTGCAGTGGTCCCTGTTACAGCAGCCGGGTACTGGTGCATGAAGACAGCCGCTTTGATACGCTGGAATCCCTGCGCGGGGCGGTGGCGGTGATCAACGGGCCGGAGTCGCAGTCGGGTATGAACGGCTTGATGTGCCTGGTTCAGCCATTGCAACAGGATGGCCGTTTTTTCAGCCGGATACAGGTATCCGGTGCCCATGTGTCCAGCCTTGCGGCATTGCAGCAGCGTCAGGCCGATGTAGCCGCCATTGACTGTGTGACCCATGCATTGCTGGCGCGTTACCGCCCGGCTGCGGTGCAGGGATTGCGCCAGATCGGCTGGACCGCTTCGGTGCCGGGCCTGCCTTATGTCACGCTGACCGGCTATCCGGAAGCGCAGCAGGCTGCCTTGCGTCGGGCCCTGATGTCGGCTTTTGTCGCTCCAGCGTTAAAACCGGTGCGGGAAGCCCTGCTGCTGGATGGTTTCAGCCTGCTGGGAGCGCAGGATTACCGTGTGATCGGGGAGCAGATGGTGTTTGATCCGCGTCTGCTGGATGTGATGACCTGAGGGACCCCGCCCGCTTGGGTTATTTACCCGCATCCTCCTGCAGCAGTGCACAGGTCTGCTTCAGGAAGTCCAGCAGCGCCCGGGTCTTGTTGGACAGCAGACGCCGGGCCGGGTAAACGGCGGACAGGTCTGCGGAGGAGGATTCAACCTCTACCTGTGGAAACACCGCCTGCAGTTCGCCACTTTCCAGCTGTTGCCGTGCATATTGCAGTGGCAGCAGTGCGACCCCGAAGTCATTCAGTACGGCATCACGCACCGACATCGGGTCATTGACCTGCATCAGTCCGCGCTGCAGGTCCAGGTAATGTTTTCTGTCCCGTATCCTGACCGGGAAACGTGCCTGGGCATAGCGGGTTTCACAGATACGCAGGTGGGCGCGCAGACTTTCCAGCGTATCATCTGGTGTGTTCTGCGCCACATAACGGGCGCTGGCGACCCAGATCAGTGCTCCCCGGTACAGGCGTGTCACCACCAGTTCAGAGTCACTCAGGGGGCCGACGACCACGGCCAGATCAATCTGGTCACGGATAATGTCCGGTTCATGGCTGGTGATGACAATCTCAAGTTCTATCCGGGGATACTGCCGATAAAAGTCCGGCAGCCGGGGGATGAAGATTTCCCGGCTGAACGCCATCGGCAGGGCAACGACCAGACGCCCGACCGGCTCTGCCGTCAGCCCGCTCATCACCGCCTGTGCCCTGTCAGCCTGCTCCATGATCAGCAGGGCGTAGCGGTAGAACACGGCACCTTCGCTGGTGATGCGCATATTGCGTGAGTTGCGCTCCATCAGGCGTACACCCAGCGCCGTTTCAAGACGCATCAGTGCCTTGCTGGCCATGGATTTCGAGACACCCAGGTGGCGGGCGGCCTGTGAAATGCCCTGTTGCTCCACAATGGCGAGGTAAACCGGCACATCATCCAGGCTCCACATGGGTCTCTCCTCCTGCTGATCGTTTCCATATGGAAACGATTCTTTCACGGATGTTCTGTTGTTTCCAGTGATGGGCGTCAGTTATGCTGCCACCCTGTCACTTTACAGGATCGGGGAGAGGCGCAGATGGCGCAGATTATCGGCGGGATCGGTGTGTCCCATTCACCAACCATTGCTTTTGCCAAAGATACCGGCAAGGGTGATGACCCGGCATGGGCTCCCATCTTTGACGGGTTCCGGGTGGTACAGCAGTGGGTGCAGAAGCAGGAAATTGATGTCCTGTTCCTGATTTTTAATGACCACATCACGTCTTTCTTCTTTGATCACTATCCGGCTTTTTCCTTAGGGGTGGATGACCGCTATGTCACGGCGGATGAGGGCGGTGGCCCGCGTCAGTACCCGGCTGTTCAGGGCCATGTGGCGCTGTCGCGCCATATTGCCAGTGCGCTGGTGGCGGATGAATTTGATCTGGCGCTGTTCCAGAAAAAACCGCTGGATCACGGCCTGTTCTCGCCCCTGTCGATGATTGCCGGGGATCAGGAAGGATGGCCGGGGACCATTGTACCGCTGCAGGTCGGCGTGCTGCAGTTTCCGGTTCCCAGTGCCAGGCGCTGTTACCGGCTGGGGCAGTCGTTGCGCAAGGCGATCCAGAGCTTCCCTGATGATGATCTGAGGGTTGCCGTTGTCGCTACCGGTGGTCTGTCGCATCAGGTTCACGGTGAGCGCTGCGGCTTCAATAATGAGGACTGGGATAACGAGTTTCTGGCATTACTGGAGCATGATCCGGAAAAGCTGACCGAAATCCGGCTGGCCGAATATGCCGAGCGCAGCGGTATGGAGGGGGCGGAAGTGATCATGTGGCTGATCATGCGTGGTGCGCTTTCCCCGTCGGTACGCAAGGTCTATTCCAGTACTTATTTGCCTTCCATGACCAATATCGCTACCCTGATTCTGGAAGATACCGGAGCAAAACCCGAGCCGGCTGAATTGCAAGCCTACCGGGAGCATGTGGGCTATCAGCTGGCCGGGGTGGAAAAGCTGCCCGGTACTTACCCTTTTACCCTGGAGGCCAGTCACCGGACTTACCGGCTGAATGACTTTCTGCACCGACTGGTGATCCCGGCGCACCGTACGCGTTTCCTGAATGATTTTGAAGCACTCTGTACCGAATATAAGCTGACAGAACAGGAGCGGACCATGCTGCGGGAGCGGCAGTGGCAAGCCCTGATCCGTTACGGTGTCATCTTCTTCGGGCTGGAGAAAATGGCTGCGGTGGTGGGTGTCAGTAATCCCCAGGTCTATGCCAGCATGCGGGGCGAAGACCTGGAAACCTTCCAGAAAACCCGTCGGGTCGCCATGCAGTATTCAGTGGCTGCCGGACCCCGTGCTCAACAGATTGAGGATGGCGATTCCTGAGCCTCGTTCTGTGAACGCTTTTTTGGCTCCCCGCTTTGCCTGTCTTGTGAGGCTGGCAGTGGGGAGTCGAGTGTGTAATTACTTTTTTCAGAGGATATTGTTGTGATGAAGAAAACCCTGTTGAGTCTGGCACTCGCCGTGTCGGTCCTGTTACCGCTCCATACCACCCAGGCTGCGGATGTGACGCTGCGTTTTGCCCATTTTTTCCCGCCGGTTGCCACCCAGAGCACGGAAATTTTCCAGGCATGGGCTGACAAGGTGAAGGAAGCGTCTGATGGCCGGATTGCCGTGGAGCTTTATCCGGCTTCCACCCTGGCCAAACCGCCGGCACTCTATGATGCCGTGCGTGACCGTATCGCCGACATGACCGCAACCGTGCCGGGCTATACCGCCAATCGCTTTCCGCTGACCCAGATTGTCGAGCTGCCCGGTATTGTCAAAAGTGCCGAACAGGGTTCCTGTGTGCTGCAGGGGCTTTATGAGTCCGGGGCACTGGATAACGAGTACAAGGAAACCCGTCCTCTGTTCCTGTTCACTCATGGTCCGGGGCATCTGCACACCACGAAAAAGCTGGTCAAGTCACCGGGTGACCTCAAGGGCATGCGCATCCGTCGCCCTTCTCCCGTTGTGGCCACCCTGCTGGAAGGGCTGGGCGCACAACCGGTCGGCATGCCGGCACCGGAAGCCTATGAGTCGGTTCAGAAAGGCGTTATCGATGGCGTGAGCCTGCCCTGGGAAGGCCAGCTGGTATTCCGTATCAATGAGCTGACCCCGAAGCACACCGAGGTTGGCGGCCTGTATTCCCTGGCTTTTCTGGTTACCATGAACAAGGATGTTTATGAGGGGCTGCCGGATGACCTGAAAAAGGTGATTGATGACAACTCCGGTAAAACCTGGGCAGCGCTGTCCGGCAAGGTGTTTGATGACCTGGATGCCAAGGGGCGTGAGCAGGCAGTGGAAGCCGGCCATGAAATCCATACCGTTGAGGGTGGGGCTGAAAATCCGGAGTGGAAGCCGATCCTGGATCAGGCCACTGAAAGCTATCTGGCCGAGCTGGAAGGCAAGGGCCTGCCTGCCCGTGATGTCTATGCACGTGTCCAGGAACTGGCCGCAAGCTGCGGCGAGTAAGGAAAAACTTCGGGTAAGGACAGGAACATGTCGCTGATTTACCGTTTGTTTGACCTGCTGACCGGTGTAATGTTCACCATCAGTGGTACGCTGCTGATTGCCATGATGTTATCCACACTGGTGGATATTATCAGCCGGCTGCTGTTCGGCCTCACCGAAGGCGGGGTCGACTTTACCTTTATCGGCGGGGTTGAGCTGATCAAGTACGGGCTGCTGCTTTCCATTCTGTTCGTCCTGCCGCGTGCCCTGCGGCATTCACAGGTGGTGGTGGACCTGTTCACCGATCGCCTGCCGCTGCGCATACGCCACATCATGGAAGGCATCTACCTGCTGGGGTACATGCTGCTGGGGGCCGGGATGAGCTATCGTTTCTGGCTCGCCGCCGGTCATGCGCAGCAGAACGGGGAAACCACCCAGGATCTGCTGTTGCCCATGTCCTGGCTGTATTTCATCTGCAGCTTTGCAACAGCGGTGCTGGCAGTGGCTGCCGTGCTGGCTGCCTGGCGTCTGCTGTCAGGTGCGGAAACCGAGGCCGAGGATGAAACCGGGCCGGAGGTGGCCTTATGAGTTCATCAATGATCGGCCTGCTTTACATCGGCCTGATGCTGGTCATGATTGCCCTGCGTATGCCCATTGCCCTGGCTATGGGGGTGACCGGCTTTATCGGTTTTGCCAGTATCGTTGCCTTCCAGCCTGCCATGGCCATCCTGGAGAAGGGACCATTTGAAACCTTGTCCAATTACAGCTTCAGCCCGATACCGATGTTTATCCTGATGGGTGTGTTTGCCTCCAAGGCCAGAATGTCACAGGAGCTGTTTGAGGGGGCACGCACCCTGTTTGGCAGCTGGCGTGGCGGTATGGCCCTGGCCAGTGTGACCTCCTGCGGCATTTTCTCGGCGATTTCCGGGTCCTCGCTGGCCACGGCTGCCAGCATGACGCGGGTGGCACTGCCGGAGATGGAAAAGCATGGCTACGCACCGTCACTGGCGACCGGGACGCTGGCTGCCGGTGGAACGCTGGGCATCATGATCCCACCCTCGATTGCGTTGCTGCTGTATGCGCTGATTACCGAGCAGTCGGTCAGTGACATGTTTATTGCCGGTATTGTGCCCGGTCTGCTGGGCCTGGTGCTTTATTGTGTCACGATTGCGATTGTGGTCTCGCTGTTTCCACAGCTGGGGGCTGCCGGTACCCGTACCAGCTGGCGGGAAAAACTGCACGGGCTTAAGGGGCTGCTTCCGTTTGGCAGTGTATTCGCCCTGATCATGGGCGGGATTTATACCGGCCTGTTCACACCGACCGAAGCGGCGGCTGTCGGTGCGGCTGGAACCCTGCTGATTGCCGTGGTGCGTGGCATGCGTTTCACCCTGTTTCGTGAGGCAGTGACGGAAAGCCTTTATATTTCGGCCATGATTTTCTTCATGATTATCGGGGCCGAGATTTTCGGTTACTTCCTGTCGGTATCGCGCATTTCCTTCACCCTGGTCGAGTTTGTCGACAGCCTGCAGCTGTCGCCTTACATGGTCCTGCTGGCAGTGCTGCTGCTGTTTGTGCTGCTGGGTTGTGTGATGGACAGTCTGGCCATGCTGCTGCTGACCGTGCCGGTCGTGTATCCGCTGGTCCAGTCTGCCGGGTTTGATCCGATCTGGTTCGGCATTGTGGCGGTCATCACCGTGGAAATGGGGCTGATTACGCCACCGGTGGGCATGAATGTGTTCGTGATCAAGTCGGTGGCACCGCATGTGCCGATCCAGACCATTTTCAAGGGGGTATTCCCGTTTGTCCTGTCGGATATTGTCCGTCTGCTGCTGATCATCAGCTTCCCGGCGCTGGCCGTCGGACTGCTGGGCTAGCTGATTTTTCGTATCAAGGGACGGCCTGGAGTGGCAAGCTTCAGGCCGTTGCCTTGTGCCTGTGACAGGTATTCAAGCCCCCCTTGCATTGTTTTTCCTGATACCCCCTATCAGCATCCCGTAGTTCCTGTAAGGTTTTTGGAGGTGTTAGCGTATCAGCCTGTTATTGCAGGGGAATACCATGCCGAAAAACAATACACTGTCGATCCGGTCTTCACGCTTCCTGTCTTCCCTGGAGTGGCCGACACTGGGGTTGATTGTCGGGGTTTTCGCCGTTTACGGCTTGTTGACCCTGAACCCTGTCCATCTGCCGGACTGGCTGCTGTTTGCGGGTGGCGGATTGGTACTGGCCTTGTACGGCTCGCTGCAGCATGAAGTCATCCATCATCATCCGACCCGGAACCGGCATGTCAACCAGGCCTTGGTATGGCTGCCATTATCGCTGTGGCTGCCGTTTGTCATTTATCAGGAGACCCACCTCCGGCATCATCGCAACGAGAACCTCACCGATCCGTTGCTGGATCCGGAAAGTTTCTACCTGTCCCCGGTATTGTGGCAGTCCTTGCCATGCTGGCAGCAGTACGGATACCGGATACTGAATACCCTGGCCGGTCGCCTGTCGCTCGGTGCCCTGTTCATCCCGCTGCGCTTTGTCTGGCAGGAACTGTACCGCTTGTGGCAGGGTGATACCCGCCATGCACACATCTGGGGTTGGCATCTGGCAGGGGTGGCCATGGTGCTGTTCTGGGTCACGGGCGTGTGTGGCCTGTCACCGGGTGATTACCTGCTGCTGTTCGTGTATCCGGGGACGGCACTGGGCTTGCTGCGCTCCTTTGTCGAACACCGGGCTGTGCCTGATCCGGCGCAACGCAGTGCCATTGTGGAAAGCAATGCATTTTTTTCCCTGCTGTTTCTGAACAACAACCTGCATGCGGTGCATCATGCCGAACCGACTTTGCCCTGGTACCGGATTCCGGCCTGTTGGCGCACCAATCGGGCAGCGATTCTGGCACACAACGGCCAGTATTATTTTCGTGGTTATGCCCAAGTGGCGCGGCATTTCGGACTGCGGGCCAGGGAGCATCCCTGCTACCCGCTGTCGATATGACGGTGTTGTCAAGACCCGAGAAGCGGATCATCTCGTAAGCCGGATGCGCAGGTACTTATGTTTCCAAACCGGGTTTTTTCATCGAAAGCGCAAAAAGTCTGCCAACTTGTAATCTTCCCGAACCTCATCATGGGGAACCAGCAGGTAATGCCATGACTTGGTTCCCTGTTCCCCCGCATAATCAGACGCATGTTGGCACCAGCGGCGGGCAGCGTCTGCCTTGGCTTGCACTTCCTGTGAATCCAGATCGGTTCTGGCCTTGGTTTCCACCATCAGGATGACGCTATCCGTTTCCACCACAAAGTCCGGCACGTATTCCGGCTGTTCGGTTCCCAGTTTGTAGTAAATCTGGAACTGGCCTTTGACGGGCTTGAACCACTTTTGCGCGTCACGCTCCAGCAGCACGGCGAAACGGCGTTCGGTGTCGGAATCGAACTTCTGCAAGGGGTAAAGGCAACGCTCGAAGCCGCCGAACAGCATTTGCTTGATGCGGCTAGTTTCGGTCACGGTTTCCCGGTAGGAGCGCGGCGGTTGGTTGGCGGAAGCGGTGAAGTTGCAGGTCCTCAATGGAGTGAAACCACGGCTGACCTGTACTTCGTAACCGTTGGCTCTTTCCCAGAAATGCTTGAGCATTTGCGCGTGGATTTCGCGGGCAATCAGGCGGCGATCCTTGTTCAGGACGTTATGCGCTTCTTCCTCGGACAGGTAGGAACGCAGGTGTGCGACCATCTGCCCGGCCAGATCGTAGAGAATTTCCTTCTGGCTGAAGTAGTCGATGTCGTCGAAATCAATCAGGGCAAACACAACGTAGTCTTCCAGCCGTTGCTCCTGTTTGCCTGCATCGGCCTTGAGGTGGAATTGCTCGTTGGTGCGCAGCATCTGCCCGACCAGTTCGCGTTCGCCGGGTTGCAGGTGCAGGCTGCTGACATCCAGTTTGAAGGGGTGGAAGCCGGTTTCGACTTCGCCGGTCGGGTTGACCAAGATACGCGGGATGTCGATGGTTTGCTGCACCATGATGGCAGTAGTTTTGGCGACAATCGCGGCGAGATCGGGGGCGTCTTCGGCAGTGAACAGTGTGCCTTGTTGCGGGGTGAGACGTTCGCGAACTTCAGTGGCAATGGCTTGCTGGACTGCGGGGGTTAGCAGGGCTTGGCTGGTGGGAACCTGTTCGCGGTTGACAGCATATTTTGCCGTGACTTCAGCGATGACGCGGGCGGTTTCGCGTTCGGCTTCAGTGTTAAAGAGGGGTTTGGGAACAGGAATATTGGCCGCATTTTCGGCTATCCGCTGAATTTTGAAATAGCTGGTATCGTCAATAATGACGCCAATATTAGAAGGGACTTCGATGCTGACCTTTTTATCGTCAGGCGCAGGCGCATCCAGAATCACGCGCTGGAGGCGGATCGGGGAATCGCCCTTGTTGGCTTCGTCGATGATGTCCTGAAAGCGGTCGTGGGCGACGATGTTGAGCCGGTCTACGGCTGCGTTGCCGGTGCGTTTGCCGTAGGGCAGGCGCAGGCCGCGCCCGATGGATTGCTCGATCAGGGTGCGGGCGTTGGCGGCGCGTAATGGCACGATGGTGTAGAGGTTGGTGACATCCCAGCCCTCTTTCAGCATGTTGACGTGGATGACGATTTCGGTCGGTTCGTCGACGCTTTCCACTGCCAGCAGACGGGTGATCATTTCTTCCTCTGCCGCACCGGATTTGCTGCTGTCCACCTGGATCGCCTTGCCCTGATAGCGTCCCTCGAACAGGGTTTGCACCTTGTCAAGCAGTTGCGCGGCGTGGGTGGTGTCGCGGGCAATGACCAGCATGAACGGTTTGACGATGGGCACGCCATTTTCACGGGCGTAAGTGATCAGTTCCACCTTGGTATTTTCATGCAGGCGGATGCCGTCTTCCAGCTTGATGCGTTCGATTTCGTCCGGGGTGTGGTCGGCAGCCTTGAAACCGCTTTGGGTGACGACTGCCGGTTCTTTGACGAAGCCATCGGCCATGGCCCTCGCCAGCGGGTAATCCATCACCACATTCTTGAAGGCAATCGGGCCACGGCTGGTTTCCACAAACGGGGTGGCGGTGAGTTCCAGCCCGAACAGCGGCTTGAGTTCGTTGATGGAACGCACTCCGGCGCTGGCACGGTAGCGGTGCGATTCGTCCATCAGCAGCACCAGATCATCCAGATTGGCAAGGTAGTTGAAATAGCTATCACCCAGCACTTCCTTCATGCGCTTGATGCGCGGCTCCTTGCCACCACGTACTTCCGAGTTGATCTTGGCGATGTTGAAAATGTTAATGGTGACGGGTGACAGCAGGCTGCCCTGCACTTGCGCGGCGCGGTATTCGTAGTTGTCACCAGTGATGATTTCCGGCGGCTGGAACACGAAATGGTGGATACCCTTGAACACGTATTTGGGCGTGTTGGGGGTGAAGTCGGCAATCAGCTTGTTGTAGATCGTCAGGTTGGGGGCCAGCACGAAGAAGTTGTTGATGCCGTAAGCCTGATGCAGGTAGGTGATAAACGCACCCATCAGGCGGGTTTTGCCCACGCCGGTCGCTAACGCAAAGCACAGCGAAGGGAATTCGCGCTCGAAATCTGCCAGTGTCGGGAATGGCGTTTTCAGGTTTGTCAGGATGCCGTCGAGGTCGCGTTCGCCGGTTTGGGTCATGGCGGGCGCGGCTTCCAGCGCGGTCGCCAGCTTTTGCAGGGATTCGGCCTGCGGCGGGCGCAGGGAGAGGCTGGTTTTGATGTCGTGCAGGGTTTGGCTACGTGTCATGGGGTTTCCGCTGCGGGCAAGGATTGGGCGTAAAGGGTCAGGCATAGTTCAAGGTCGCTGACGGATTCGTACCGGGGCAGTTTGCCGGACAGTTTTTCGCTTTCGCGCAGGATCATTTCCACGCCAAAGCCACGCCTGTCCATCAGGTAGCTTTTGCCCAACTCTGTTTCATCCACGGGGTAGTAACGGGAAAACAGGCTGGCGAGGATTTCGTTGCGTGGTACGGACAAACGGCTCATCGACTCCAGCGACAAGGTGTTGGGCAATGCGCCGGGTGAATGGATTTCCAGCCGGTCGGCAAACATGAACAGGCGGATGCGTTGTGCGTGCAGGGAATAATCGCGGTGTGCCACCGCATTCACAATCGCTTCAAATACCGCACCCAGATGGTATTGGGGATAGTCTATCCGGCCCAATGGCTTGCGGGCGGCAGTGGTCATGTTGCGGCGCACGAAATGGAAGGCATCGAGGATTTGCCGATCCAGCGGGCCACGGATTTCCAGCGCATCCAGTTGTTCATTCGGGTCATTGCGTAAGCCGCTGTGCGCCACGGCAAGGATTTCGGCGTTGCGCAACCATTTGGCGGGGTCGGGCGTACACAGCAGGACACCCGCCACTGTGGGCAGGGCTTCACCGTCACGGTTGTCGACCAGATGCAAGCGCACCAACTGGGTGATGATCTCGCCCTGGTCGGGTTTGATAAAACGGCGCAACAGCAGGGCATCAAGGTCATCAAAACCGGCTTTGGGGACAACCTGTTCCTCAAACCGCACGATCCGCGCCTGGCTGCGTTGCTGGAACAGCCGCGCCAGCGCATCGGGCGTCATTTCACGCTTGGCGTGGCCGATGCGTTTGAAATAACCGTTGGCGCTTTGGTGTACCCACAGGCTGCGCGGAATTTCCGCCACGATCACGGCTTGCGGCTGCCCGTTGGCATCCGGCAGTTCCAGATGATGGGTGACGGCCTCCAGCGGGGGCTTGATGCGGTCGGTGCAAATCGCGGTCAGCCAGGTTTCCACCCGATCCAGATGTTCGGTGGGAATGCCGGTGATGGTACGGGTTTTGTCATCCACCCCGAATACCATCAGGCCGCCGTTGGCGTTGCCCATGGCTGCCAGTTCGTCGGACAAACCGTCAGGGTGCGGCTCCAGGGTTTTACCACCCTCCTTGACCAGCAATTGTTTGAGTTCGAGGGTGGAGTCTTCACCCAGGCGGATGCGTTGCATCAGGTGGGTCGGGTTCATGGTTCATCTCCAAACAGGCTGCCTTGCTTCATTTTAGCATCCTCTTGTGGATCGGATTTTGAACTGACATGTCGGGCTGAAACCCGACCTACCGGCGTGGGTACCGGCTCAGGTTGCGCCAGCGGCAGGTTGGCGACGTTGAGGCTGTAATCGTCCTTGCCCCATTCGCACAGGTTGAGGATGCTGTTGGGGATTTTCTTCAGGGTCAGGTTGGGCCAGCGGCGGCTGGCTTCTTCGCCGCTGATGCCGCGCCAGGCGGCGGCGATGATCAGCAGGGAGCGGTGCTCGCCGACTTCTTCCGCCAGCACCTGCAATTGATCCAAGCTGAGGTTCTGGGTGGTGGCGTAGAGGAAACTGCGTTCGTTGGCGTGGCCTTGTTGCCAGAATAAGCTGTCGGAGGGGGCGTAGGTGTAGCCGTGCTGTTTGCACAGGGCTTCGCTGAGCATGGCGGCGTTGTATTCGGCGTTGATGGTGAGGTTGCCCCAGCGGTCGCGCTCCAGCAGGGAGGGGGCGAGTTTGTAATAGCGGAATCCGCCGCCGCCTTGCCAGTTCACGGCTTTGCTGATGCCGCCCTGGTCGGTGCCGTCGATGACTTTTTGCAGGCGCGGGATGATGTGGGTGTGACAGTGTTCGCCCAGTTCCACCATGATCCACTTGCGCCCCATCTTGTGCGCTACCGCGCCGGTCGTGCCGCTCCCCGCAAACGAATCCAGCACCCAATCCCCCGCATTCGTCGCAATTTCCATAACCCGTTTTAAAAGTCGCTCTGGTTTTGGTGTACTAAATGATTCACTTGCACCAAACATTTGATTGACTTCTTTTTTTGCTTCTTGATTATGACCGACCTCAGAATTTGACCACCAAGACCATGCACTAATACCACTTGCTTCGCTCAGATAGTTTTTAATTCTTGGACGAGCTGTCCCATCTTTACCGAACCACATCCGATTCTCTGTTAGAAGACGTTTAAACTCTGGCTCTATGTTTGACCAGCATCGCCCAAGAGGAGGCTCATATTCTGTACCCGCAGGAGTGGTTATTTTGTACATCTGATTTGGCCGCCATCCTTGAGCAGTGAAATCAGTTGAAGCCCATGCTCCGCGAGGATCTTGGTCAGGGTTTTTGTAATTCTTTGCTTGTTCTTCTGATAATGGAAGTTTGTTAAAAGCTATTTTGGCACTTTCCTTTGCATAAACAAGAATATGGTCGTGGGCAGCACCTAACAACAAACGGGATTCTGGGGATGTGCGTTTTTGCCAAAGAACATTGGCGACGAAGTTTTGGCGACCGAAGATTTCGTCGCAGAGGACTTTGAGGTAGTGGCATTCGTTGTCGTCGATGGTAATCCATAATGACCCGTCATCGGACAGCAAGCGGCGGATAATTTCCAGCCTATCCCGCATCAGCCCCAGCCAGATGGAATGCTCCAGCCCGTCATCGTAATGCGTAAACGCGCTGCCGGTATTGTACGGCGGGTCGATGAACACGCATTTGATCTTGCCGCTGAACTCGGTTTCCAGGGCGCGTAAGGCCAGCAGGTTATCCCCGAAAATCAGGCGGTTGTCGAACTGGTCGGCATCGCTCACGCGGGTGGCGGCGTGGTAGGACTTCGCCGGGTCTTCCAGCAGGATGCGCGGTTCGAGTTTGGGGCGTTTGTCTTTGCCGATCCAGGTGAGTTCGAGTTTTGGGGTCATCTCAAGTTTTACTTAGGTTTGGGCTTAGGTAAAGGAAAGCGGTTTTCTTTACCTAAGCAAGCTTCATGGTGGTCAACAAAAGGTCAGCCGCGAGTACGCAAACGAATACGTTGCTGGACACGGATATTCAGTAATGCCTGAATACGGTCATACAGGCTCACGGTAACATTGACGTTTTCCCGGTCATTCAAGGTGACGGTAAGTGCATATGACTCATCTTCATCCTGTGCATTGCTCCATGCTGCGTCTTGCCGGGTAATGACAACAAAGAGCTTTTTGCCATCGCCTAGCCGCCCCTGAAATGTCCAACGTGACATTTGCAGCGTGCCTTTCTTGCGTGTGTCATCAGGAATCAGGCGATTGGTGCTACGTTCGGCAAGCCCTTGCTCCCGACCGCGAGTAAATGCCTGTTCTACTTGTGCAAGCGATGAGGCTGCAACCAGAGAAAACGACAATTTGGTATGACGGTAGTCCAAGCGGGTTGTGCGCACTGCCGGACTGTAAGCCAGTGCAACCGTGACTTCGCGGGTACGCCGGTTGGCTGTTAAAAATTCGTCGGGAACAGGTAATTCGTAAAAATGGTGTTTGTTTTGGGCAATCTTGTCTTCCGCTAAAAGAGTGACGGTTTGCGCCAAAGACTGATACATCGCCTCTTCTTGTACCCGCCCATAGCCCACCAGTTGTAGTAACTGATTGCGTCCTCCCGCCTTGTTGTCAGCATTCAATAGCCGCTTGCTGGCATCAGGCCAACGGGCATGAGCTGCCAGCAACGCCCTCAACAGATTGGCGGAAGCCTCCGGTAACACAGCCAATAACTTTGCCGCCTTGTGCGCCACCATAGGGCTGGCAAAACTGGTGCCGATGTCTTCGTTGAATAGCGTTCCGCTGGCAAATCCACTGTTGAATGAAACAATGCCCAAGCCTTGTTGTTGGGTGCGATTGCCATCGCGCATTACCGCAAGGCTGCCCGCTTCCTCCACCAGATCAGGCTTGATTGCGCCGCCTACGGATAAGCCGCAACGGGTAAAAGGTGCAGGCTGGGATGGTTGGGCAATGGGAATGTCTTCAAGAGTATCCTGATGACGCTGGGCATTGCGGGATGCCGTTAGTGTCGCAATCCCACCCACCGTGATGGCATTCAGGGCGGTGGCAGGATCGAGCAAACGGGCGGAATCGGAAAGCAAGTATGCCGGATATTGTGCCTGCGGATTTTCTGGCAATGCTCCAGTATTCAGATTCCCTGTTGGTACAACAAACAGTACATTCAATTCCCTTGTCAGGCGATCCAGCGTATAGGCCAGACCTCTGACCCGCCTGCCATCATAAACCTTGTTCAGATCACCGTAGCTCAGGTTAAAGACACGGCATTGGTAGTTGTCGAGGAAATAACGGACGGCTTTTTCAATCGCTTTTTCGACAAATTCCGTTTGATCATTGCCATCGTCCTGAAAAACCTTGCCGGACAGTAACCGAAGTTCAGGAATAAACTGCCTGCCACGGATACAGCCTGCCACATCACCATACAGAGCCAGACCAGCAACAAATGTGCCGTGACCATTGGGGACTGCATCATTTGGAGATAAATTGGGGAGAACATAACCTTGCGCATCCCCCATCGCTGGTTTTAACAATGGATGGCTTGAGGTGATGCCTGAATCCAGCACACCAATGCAAGGGACGCCAGACTCAGGAGCAGGAACGGGAGGAAACTGGTCAATGCCCGTTAATAAAGTGCTAACGGAAACACCGAACTGGGGCGGCAAGTCCACTGTGCGGACATCACGGTAATTTAACAACACGTCCGCATGATGAGGACGGCAACGTAACCGCACAATGACCAGTGAAACCTGTTTCAGGGTATCCAGTTTTTCCATCCCCCGCTGGATTGCCCAATCCACAAAGGACTGAAGCATGGCGTCACGGCGATCAGAGCGATCTTGAGGCCAAAGCTCCACATCAATGCGAAACGTTTCACTGTCAGGCCAACCTTGTTCACGCAAGGCTGCGCCCAACCTGTCCTCTGGCGACCAGCGGTCAAAATCTTCAATCACGTACAGCAATTCTTTGCGGGTGACTTTCCCTTCACGAGCCAAGGTTGCAAGACGGGATTCAAAGGTATTTACCGCTTCATTATCAATAAAAGCGAGAATAACCGTCCTGGCTTCCTGACTAACAATTTCCACACCGTGAATATCTTCAAGTTTGGGAAAAATCTCACCTGCCCGTAAAACGATTTTAATCAACCTGCGGTTATCAAAACCGGGACTGTTTTGCTGGTCTATTGCTGCTTTGGCATATTGAAACTTCTGCCCTAAATGTTGCCCAAACTCATAAGGATCTGATGGTTTATACGGTGGTTTTGGCTTACGAGGATGCCGTTCCGTGACTGGGGACTCACGGGTCAGCCTCAAATGTTGGTATGACATTGAATTGTTAGCCCTTATTTGCAGATAGCACGAAACAACAAAATTACACGCGATGCTCACGCGCAATGGCGGTTTTCAGATGCGATTCTTTCAAAAATTCACAACCCATCAAAACCATTTCCTTGATCGCCCGCCGCAGAATACGCTCTACATCGGCATGAGACATATCATCAAACAGGGCTACAATGGCAGGATCATCGGTTTCAAAATTACGCCGTACACCCGATGTTTTTAATGCCAGCAATTTCTGGAGTTGTTTCTGGTCTGGCATTTCAAACTGGATGACTTCATCAAAGCGCCGCCAAATGGCGCGATCCAGCAAGGATTCATAATTGGTGGTGGCAATCAGGGTGCTTTGCCCACGATAGCTATCCATCATCTGCAAAACAGCATTGACTGAACGTTTGAGCTCGCCATGATCGGCGCTGTCGCCACGGTCTTTGGTCAATGCATCAAACTCATCGAACAAGGCAACTACCGCATGTTGGGCTAGATAGTCGAACACCTTGCGCAAGTTGGCGGCTGTTTCCCCCAGAAAGGAGGAAATGACGGAATCCAGACGTACAACAACCAAGGGCATGGACAATGCGTTGGCAATTACTTCGGCAGCAAGTGTTTTGCCGCATCCCGGCGGTCCAAAAAACAATAACTTCTGGGCAGGCTGCAAACCGTAAGAACGCAGCAAGTCAGCCCGGTAGTGTTCACGCAGGATTTCATCCAGTGCTACATGGGTTGAGTCAGACAGAATGATGTCTTTTTCTTCGCGCAAAACCGGGCGTTCTTCCAGTAAACCCAAACCATTATCTTTGCTGGTTGGAAGCTCGCCTAAACCATTGCTGTTACGGGCAGGAAATCCCAACGGCAAGTGATCCGCGTACAAGAGTTTTTCCAGGTCATTCGCCAGCAAATGGTGGTTTTTCTCCCGCTCTTCCTTGATGACCGCTTCTGAAGCCGCACGAAAGTTAGAGACATCCCCTTGTATCCCTGATTTGATAAGTTTTCTCAAGAGTACGCCACTAGCCATTGTTGTTCCCCTTTGCTTCTCCATTCCGCCATAGACACGTGTAACATTATTCTTGACTATATCGTAAAAATGGCGACTTTTCCGCACAAATCGTGGGGGGGGGGTATGTGTTATAGTTTTTTAGAGAGGCAGCAAGAGAAATGCTTAATGCTCAACAATCAAGCAACTCATCCGCGATTTGATCATCGCTCAGGTTGACAACTGGCACTTTCAACCGCCCCAGTTCAAACATGAAGCGCAGTTTGACCATGCCGCAGAACTCGGCAGCTTTGCCCAATGACAGGCGGTGCATTTCAAACAGCTTGACTGCCAGCAGAAAGCGCAGTTCCTCTTCCAGTTCTTGAGGTGCTTTGCCCGATGTTACCAACAGGTCATCGGCATAAGGTATCGACAGGCTATGCATAGTGACGTTTCCAAATAGTGTTGGAATGAGTGTAGCGTAGATGTCTGTTGCCTCAAAATACCGGGCAACTACACCAACTCCCATTCGATGGTAAACAGAGTCTGTTCTTCCACCAGCTGTTGCAGGCGGTCTTCCAATTCCGTGATCAAGTCATTACGTTGCTCGTCAATGTCATCCTGTCGCCGGAACAGTTCGCGGCGTGATTTGCTGCGCTTGGTTTCCAGTTCACGCTGACGTTTTTGCCAGTGAAGTTTTTCATCCAGCGTTGGGGCAACTGCCGCAGTCCGGCGCACTTCCTTGATTTCGCGGTCGATGTCCTTGATGTCCTGCTCTAACCCCATTTTGAGGTCGTCTGCCCAGGCATCCAGCTTTTGCACCTCCTGATCGAAATAGCTTAGGTTGCGTTCATTGATCTGGCGCAGCAGATCGTTTTTGCGTCGCTCAAAGTCTTGTTGCAACAAGGGGTTGTCTGGAATATCAGTCGGCGTAGCGGTAACTGTTGCGGGGATGCGTAGCAGTTTATCCGGGTCGTCTTCTACCAGAATATTTCCATGCTGATCGAGTGCCGCAACCAGAATGTGCTGTTCTGCTTCGGCCAAGGCTGAAACCGTTAGCAGGCAGGCTTGCAGAATGCCTTGATTGCCCCGGTGGTTTTTTAATGTGGAGATTTCTCCACCGTAAGCGGCGTAATCAAAGGCGAGGCGGGCTGCTGGCAAACTGCTTTGTTTGGCCTGATCCAGCACCCATTCTGCCAATGGATGTCCCAGCCGGTAGAGATGCGCTTCCCCTGTCCGGCGAGGTAGCTCGTAGCGACCCAGTGGAACCTTGTTTTCCAGGGTGGCTGAAGGCAGGGAGTGCAATTCAAAGCTGTTTTCCGCGCCAAATGCTGCATGATCCCGCAGCCCTGTACGGCTCAAGTCCATCAACATCCGCTCGTAACGATCCAGAATGACTTTACTGTCTTCGGCATGTTGTTTGAGACGTGCGTTGACGGTTTCGTCAAAGTTTTCCAGCAGCACTTGCCGGGTTTGCTGCATGGCTGCGCTGATTTCGCCCGCCAGTTCCTGTTGCAGTGCTTCAAAACCTTGCTGGATCACATCCGGGTCGCGACAATCCTGCTGGTAAATCCGGGCGATGCGGCGTTCAAAGTCGATGCCGGAACCAATGGCTCCCAGAACTTCGTCGCTGGCTCCGAACACGCCATCAAAAAGCTGGAATTTCTGCGCCAACAATTCATACACACGCCGGTCAGCTTCGTTTGTCCTATCAACGAAATTGACTACGACAACATCGTGTTTTTGCCCATAGCGGTGGCAGCGGCCAATGCGCTGTTCGATCCGCTGCGGGTTCCAGGGCAAGTCATAGTTGATCACCAGAGAACAGAATTGCAGGTTGATGCCTTCCGCCCCGGCTTCGGTGGCAATCATGACCGTGCCTTGCTCACGGAAGTAATCGACCAGTGCCGCACGGGTATCGGCGGTTTTGGAACCGGTTACCCTGTCCGTACCCTCATGCCGTTGTGCCCAGGCTTTGTAGATTTTCTGTGCCTGCGGGGAGTTGTTTGTACCATTGAACAAGACCACCCCATCGCCGTAGGACGTGTTTTTCAGCAATTCTTCCAGATAGCTTTGGGTGCGTTTGGATTCGGTGAAGATAATGGCTTTCTGGGCAGCGCCCAACCGTTCCAGTTCCCTGAATGCCCGTTCCAGCGCGGTCAGCAGGGCCTGGCCTTTGCTGTTGTCCCGAATTTGCTCGGCTTTTTCCCTGAACAGACGCAATTCGCCTATTTCCTGCCGTATCGATTCGCGGACATTGGATTTGTCGTTAATCTGATCATCGGACTCCCACTCATCAGCAGTTTCATCCAGCGCTTCGTAATCATCATCCAGCGCTTCGTAATCATCATCCAGGGCGTATAACAAATCAGGCGAGGTGGCGTCATCCAGTACTGATTGCAGCCGGTTAGCCATGGTTTCCAATGCCCCGGAAATGGCCTGAGGAGAAGAGGCCAGCAATTTCCACAATACCAGTGAAATCAGTTGGCGCTGACCATCCGGCAAGGCTTGCAGATTGGGGCGGCGCAGATAATCCGACACCAAAGATGAAAATTCCTGCTCATCCTGTGAAGGGGTGAATTCTTCCAGCAGGGGGATGCGTTTGGTGTAGGGGACATATTGCTGAACTTGCCGGCGCAGGGTGCGTTTGCAGAATGGGGCAATCCGCTGGCGCAGGTTTTGTAAGGTTTGCTCCCGATTGGTTTGCCCAAACTGGGTGCGGAAACTCTCCAGATCACCAAATACCCGATCATCAATCAGGCTGACCAAACCATACAATTCCAGCAGGGAGTTTTGCAAAGGTGTAGCAGTGAGCAGGATTTTGGATTGCACCCGCTCCAGCGCATCTTTAAGCGTGCGGGCAATGACGTTGCCGGTTTTGTAGACATTGCGCAGGCGGTGGGCTTCATCCAGCACCACCAGATGCCAATTCACCACTTTGACATCCTTGGCTTTGCTTTTGGCGAACTGGTAAGAGCAAATGATGATGCTATCCGCGTCGAAAGGGTTGCGGATGCCGCCTTTTTGCAGGGTGTTGTAGTTTTTGCTTTCCAGTAACAGGCATGACAGGCCGAATTTGTCCTGCAATTCCTGATGCCATTGTTTACGCAGGTTGGCTGGCACAATGATCAGTATCTTGCGTTTGCGTTCTGCCCAGCGTTGGGCGATGACCAAGCCGGCCTCAATGGTTTTTCCCAAACCCACCTCATCGGCGAGAAGAACGCCTTTGGACAGGGGGTTTTCGTAAGCAAACAGGGCTGCTTCCACTTGATGAGGATTAAGGTCTATTTGGGCGTTAACGAGTGTAGGGGCAAGAGATTCCAGGGAATTACTTGCGGCATGACGAGTGAGTTGCCATGCGTAATATTGAGCTTGATGTGGAGTGAGTCGCATAATTTACCTGATAAAACTCTGTTTCATATCCACATCAAATACACGTAGCTCATGTCCTACTGAGATGCGGTAAACGAAAGTATACGCAGGAACCGGAACTGGACAAATGGTTACTTGTGGCGCTGTTTGAGCTTCCCGGCCGGTTTGGGTTTGTTACCAGCGTCAGCTCGTGGTCCGGGCGGCAATCCCGTATGTTGCGTCAGCATTTTTTTACCGGCCTGGTGCCTGCCCGCCGGTTTGCCGGAAGCCGTACCGGCTGTTTTCCCTGTCCGTTTTTCATGCTCCCGCCCCTTGTTTTTGCGCCGGTGCGCCTCATACTCCAGCGTTTCCTCCCCCTTCCGGTAATGCGGAATCAGCTGGTTCGGCCCGTCACCGATCAGCGTCTGCCGCCCCATGTCAGCCATCGCTTTGCGCAGCAGCGGCCAGTTTTTCGGGTCGTGCCAGCGCAGGAAAGCCTTGTGCAGCTTGCGCTGCTCCGGTGATTTGGCGGTGTGCACCTTTTCGCTTTTGTAGGTGACCTGATGCAGTGGATTCTTGTCGGTGTGATACATGGTGGTGGCCGAGGCCATCGGTGAGGGGTAGAACGCCTGTACCTGATCAGCGCGGAAGCCGTTTTTCTTCAGCCACAGCGCCAGATTCAGCATGTCCTCATCGGTGGTGCCGGGGTGTGCGGCGATAAAATACGGGATCAGGTACTGTTCCTTGCCGGCCTCTTTGCTGTATTGCTCGAACAGGTGCTTGAATTGGTCATAAGTCCCGATGCCGGGTTTGAGCATTTTCGACAGCGGCCCGTCTTCGGTGTGTTCCGGGGCAATCTTGAGGTAGCCGCCGACATGATGCGTGACCAGTTCTTTTACATACTCCGGGTTCTGCACCGCAAGATCATAGCGCAGCCCGGAGCCGATCAGTACTTTCTTGATACCGGGCAGATTACGGGTTTTGCGGTATAAATCCGTCAGGGCGCCGTGATCGGTATCCAAGTTCTGGCAGATGCCGGGGTAGACGCAGCTGGGCTTGCGACAGGCGGCTTCAATCTTCGGGTCTTTGCAGGCCAGCCGGTACATATTGGCGGTCGGCCCGCCAAGATCGGAAATGACGCCGGTAAAGCCGGGCACTTTGTCACGGATGTCTTCAACCTCGCGCAGGATGGAGGCCTGTGAACGGTTCTGGATAATGCGGCCTTCGTGCTCGGTGATGGAGCAGAAGGTACAGCCCCCGAAGCAGCCGCGCATGATATTGACCGAGAAGCGGATCATCTCGTAAGCCGGAATGCGTGCACCGTCGTAGGCGGGGTGTGGCTGGCGTGCGTAGGGCAGGCCGAAAACCCAGTCCATTTCCGGTGTGGAGAGCGGGAGCGGCGGCGGGTTGATCCAAATATCCTGTGTGCCATGCTTTTGCACCAGCGCACGGGCATTGCCGGGGTTGGTTTCCAGATGCAGCACCCGGTTGGCATGGGCATACAGCACCTTGTCCTTGCTGACCTTCTCGAATGACGGCAGGCGAATCACGGTACGGTTGCGATCCAGACGGGCTCGCGGGTGGAAATGCAGCTTGTGTTCACCGGGACGCTTGATGCGCGGGTCTTCGTACTCAAACCACTGCAGATTGCGCTTTTCAATCTCGCATTCATCCATGTCTGTGGTGTTCAGATAGGGGTTGATGATGCGGTCGATCTTGCCGGGCTGATCCACGCGGGTGGAGTCGATTTCCATCCAGGCTTCACTCGCCTCCGGAGTATGGCGGCGGATAAAAGCCGTGCCGCGTACATCGGTGATACTGTCCACGGCGTCCCCGTGAGCCAGCCGGTGGGCGATTTCGATCACGGCACGTTCGGCATTGCCATACAACAGCAGGTCGGCACCGGCATCCATCAGGATGGAGCGGCGTACCTTCTCCTGCCAGTAATCAAAATGGGCAATACGGCGCAGCGAGGCTTCAATGCCGCCGAGAATAACGGGTACCTGCGGGTAAGCTTCCCGGCAGCGCTGTGAGTACACCAGTGAGGCGCGATCCGGGCGTTTCCCTCCCAGGCCGCCGGGGGTGTAGGCATCATCCGAACGTATTTTGCGATCAGCCGTATAGCGGTTGATCATGGAATCCATATTGCCCGCTGCGACGCCGAAAAACAGATTGGGTTTGCCGAGTGCCATGAATGCCTCTTTCGACTGCCAGTCCGGCTGCGCAATCAGGCCGACACGAAAGCCCTGTGCCTCCAGCACCCGCCCGATCACGGCCATGCCGAACGAGGGATGGTCGACATAGGCATCACCCGTGATAATAATAATGTCACAGGAATCCCAGCCCAGTGCGTCCATTTCCTTGCGGGACATGGGGAGATAGGGGGCGGTGCCGTAGCATTCGGCCCAGTATTTGGGGTGGTCAAACAGTGCAGCAGGCGGGTTGGGTGCAATCGACGGTGACATGGAGGCATTCATCACAGGTGAAACCGGGTATTTTAAACGGACTGGGTGCAGAAACCCATCCCCCCTTACCGCGATACCGGTCTGTGACGGCTTTTTATGCTCAGAAAAGAAACTTTGTCAACAATAAATAAAAATTTCTGCAATATCACTGGCAAATTGCTTTGGATTGTCTACAATTCTTGCCAGCACCTGCCCCAAAATTGGGCAGGTGTGAATAAGGATCGGCATCCCTTCTGATGCCACATGAATCAAACTTCCTGGAAGGAGTTATTTCCAAATGACAAAGCTGACACTGGTTCTGGGTTCTGCCCTGCTGGCTTTCAACCTCACCGCCTTCGCCGAAGAGCAGGCCGAAATGGGTACCGAGGCTGAAGCTCAGGCCATGAGTGAAGCGGCTGCTGCGCTGGTCAACGAACAGGGTGAGGCTGCTTTCGAGGTATTTGCCAGGGAAGACGGCGATTTTCAGCAGAAAGACCTGTATGTGTTCTGCATGGACATGGACGGCAAGATGCTTTCCCATGCCAAAAAGCCGGAGCTGGTTGGCGAGAACATGAAGGACTTTGACGAGTATGGCGACAAGCTGTTCGAGAACATGATCGATACCGCCGCCAGTGAAGAGGGGATGGGTTGGGTTGAATACCAGTGGCCTTATCCCGGTACGGAAGCGCTCAAACTCAAGAAAAGCTATGTGATCAAGAATGATCAGGGCTTTTTCTGCGGTGTCGGAGCCTATGCTGCCGATGAGGCGGCTGATGAAGCAGCGCCGGCAGACACGATGGACGAAGAAACACCGGACGGTGACGAAGCCCCGGCAGAAGGTGAAGAGACGCCTGCCAGCTAATCCCTTTTCCCGACCGTATCCGGCAGGGCTCGGGTCCTGCCGGTTTGATAACAAGCCCCGCATTTTGTCTGATCCTGTGCCATACTCTTAAGGCTTGAGAAACTCAAGGAGACGAGATGACAAGGTGTCTAATGACACTGGCTTTTCTGGCAGGGATGCTGGTGGCCTGTGTCCCTGACCAAACCCGGCAGAGTGATCGTTCATCCACGGACGGGATGGAACCGGCAGGACCGGGAACCCTGCAGTGGCAGGCGGCGGCAGTCAGCCAGCCCGGACTGTTCGCACCCTTTGCGCCGGACAGCCGCATTGAACACGAAGCCCGCAACCTGCTGGAACAGATTCAGGCCAGTTATGCCAATGGTGGCGGTCTCACCCAGGAGCAGCTGGATCAGCTTCAGGCACATTACCCGGCCGGGCAGCCGGTCAATACTGATGCCCCGCAACCCAGACCGACACCTTTTACATCACCCGCCTCACCGGCAGCACCCATCGCGGCACGGGTTGATACGACTTCGGTCTGCATCCATAAATCGGCTTTTTTCATCGTCCCGACACCACCGGTCTGTCAGTATGCGCGCAATGATGCCGATACCCTGAAACGGGCCATTGATACCCCGGCCGACCTGCAGAGTGGGTTTGAGTAGGTTATGACCCGCTGTCCGTGCCGGTCCGGCAAGAATCTGTCGGTCTGCTGTCAGCCCCTGCACCGTGGCAAACCCGCGCCGACGGCGGAGGCCCTGATGCGTGCGCGCTACAGCGCTTATGTGCTGGGGGATGTTGCCTTTCTGCATAAAAGCTGGAGCAGGGCAACCCGCCCACCCAAAAAGTTGTTGGCCGCAGAGACCGGGCAGACGTGGCTGGGACTGGACATTCTGCAGACTCTGCAGGGCGGGGCAGGGGATGAGACGGGCGTGGTGGAATTTGTGGCGCACTACCAAACCGAGACAGGAAAGGCCAGTTTGCGTGAAGTGAGTCGTTTCCGGCGTGAAAACGGGCGCTGGGTCTATGTCGACGGGGAGCACCGGCAGGAAGGGGAAGCCTGACGGCCTCCCTCCCGCTTTCCCTTAAACGCGTTTAAATACGCTCAAAAACAGCAGCAATCCCCTGACCGCCACCGATGCACATGGTGACCAGCGCATAACGGCCATTGGTACGTTGCAGTTCATACAGTGCCTTGGTGGCAATGAATGCTCCTGAGCAGCCGACCGGATGTCCCAGTGCAATCGCGCCACCGTTTGGATTGGTTTTGGCCATATCCAGCCCCAGTCCTTTGGCCACGGCCAGTGCCTGGGCGGCAAAGGCTTCATTGGATTCGATCACGTCCATCTGGTCCAGTGACAGACCGGCGCGTTGCAGGGCCTTCTTCGAGGCCGGAATCGGGCCTTCTCCCATCAGCTCGTTGGGAACCCCGGCCACGGCATAGGATACCAGTCGTGCCATGGGCTTGTAGCCGGCCTTGGCAGCCACATCGGCAGCCGCCAGTACCATGAAGGCAGCCCCGTCATTGATGCCGGAGGCATTGCCGGCGGTGACGCTGCCATCTTTCTTGAAGGCCGGACGCATCTTGGCCAGTGCTTCCATGGTGGTTCCGGCACGTACATGCTCGTCGGTATCGAAGACCGTTTCACCCTTGCGGGTTTTCAGGGTGATCGGCGTGATCTGGGACTTGAAGTGGCCGGCTTCGATGGCGGCTGCGGCACGGCGCTGGGACTCGACTGCCAGCGCATCCTGCTCCTCGCGGGTGATATTCCATTTTTCTGCCAGATTTTCTGCCGTAATGCCCATGTGGCCGACGCCGAACGGATCGGTCAGGGTGGCGACCATCATGTCGACCATTTCGGTGTTGCCCATGCGGGCCCCGGAACGCATGGCCGGTGACATGTAGGCACCGCGTGACATGACCTCGACCCCGCCGCCGACGCCGTAGTCACAGTCGCCGAGCATGATGGCCTGAGATGTGGAGACGATGCCCTGCAGGCCGGAGCTGCACAGGCGGTTGACGGCCATGGCGACCGACTCTTTGGACAGGCCGGCCTGGATCGAGGCAACCCTGGCAACATAGGCAAAGCGTGAATCAGTGGGAATGCAGTTACCGACGGTAACGTAATTGATCTGCTCGGGATCGACTTCGGAACGGCGTACCGCCTCCTTCATCACCATGCCGGCCAGTTCACTGGGTTCCGTATTACTCAGTGAGCCGCCGAAAGTACCGATGGGGGAGCGCACTGCGCTCAGGACAACAACTTCTCTACTCATTTTTGACTCCTTACAGGGATTACCCCTCCTCTCGGATCAAGGATAACGCAATGGCGCAGGGATTGCACCGATCCTGTGTGCGGTCTGGCATCTGCGTACCCGAGGCTGCTTGTGGGGCCTGTGGGCATTCGGGTAGCATGGCCGATTGGTACCTGAACCCTGAAAGGATATTTTTCCGTGCACAATGTCAATACGGATGAAGAGGATTACCGCAGCCGCAGTGTGGACAAGCGTGCAGCCGAAGCGGCCCAGAAGCTGGGTGAGCGCCTGATCGGACTGCGCCCGGAACAGCTGGCGCGGCTGGAATTGCCGGAGAACCTGCGTGATGCCATTGCACAGGCCAAGCGTCTGAACAGCAATGGTGCCCTGCGCCGTCAGCGTCAGTATATCGGCAAGCTGATGCGTCATGTCGAGCTGGAGCCAATCGAGGCGAAGCTGGCGCAGTGGGAGTCGGCGCGCAAGGCCGAGACGGTACAGTTCCGGCGCATGGAACGCTGGCGTGACCGTCTGCTGGCGCAGGACAGTGCGCTGGAAGCGCTGATCGAAGCCTATCCGGCACTGGATGTACAGCATGTGCGCAACCTGATCCGCAATGCCCGTCGCCAGCAGGCACACAATCAGGCCCCCGGAAGCAGCCGCGAGCTGTTCCGCTACCTGACCGGACTGGCGGCAGCGGAAAGGGAAGACTGACCGGTTGCAGCCTGCCCGGATAAGGGAGCCGGTCGGGCTTTATTGTGCCCCGAACTGGTAGTGGATGGCGTTGGTACCGCTGAAGGTGTTGTTCAGGATGGTGTTGCCGGCAACCGGATCATGGGTGTATTCGCGGATGCGTGAACCGACCTCGATATCGTAATCCTTGGTCTGCACGAACACATTGTCGCGTACCGTATTGTTGTTATCCATGATCTGGACCCCGATATGGACATTTTCGAAGCGGTTGCCCGCCACCACGTTGTCCTGGGCGTAATCACGGTAATACTTCGCGCCATCGTGCTCGTAAACGACCGGATCACCACACCCCCAGGAATGCAGATCGCGGTCAGCCCGCTCCGCCAGCCAGACGGCCCTGGTTTCATTGCGGAAGCGGTTACCCTCGATACGGTTGTTGTTGGCACCGCCCGTGCGCGGAATCTGGTTGGCATTGGCGGCATATTCCCAGCAGTTCTTGTAAAGGTAGACACCGCCGTCGGCATTGTCCCGGAAGGTATTGTTGAGAATGGCGTGACCGGAGGAGGCATCAATGGCGATGGCTTCGCGTTTGGCGGCATCGCTGCGCCGCGGTGAGCGGATCAGTTTGTCGGGGTCGTAGCTGGAAAAGCCGTTGCCCATGAAAACCGAACCCTGAATCACGGCATCGCGTGTCCCGTTATCCAGATACAGTCCGGGACCGTCCGTCCCCTTAATGCGTGAATTGCGCAGCTGGAAGCCGGTGACATAGGGGTAGATGTATATCCCGGAGCCGTGGGTGTTGATGATGCGGGTTCCCAGCACCTGGACATTGCCGGGGGCCACGGCCCGCAGGCTGTCCTCGTTCACATTACCGGCCCGAAGGCCGCGCCGGGTGGCTGCACTCAGGCCCAGGGCCACATCCACGCCATGAATGTAATTGGTGATCTGGCAGTTGCGGATGGTGATATTGCTCAGGGGGGTGGTGGCCGCATCACTGTTGCGGATCCGGAAGGCCACACCCTGCGGGGCGGTCTCCGGCGGGCGGTAGGAGTCGCCGTATTCGTGCCGGACTTTGTCACTGATACCGTTGAAGACGGCTCCGTTGCAGTCGAAATCCACATCCGGACGATTGATAATCAGCGTGACCTGTTCAAACACACAATGCTGCGGCAGCTGCATGGATTCACTGATGGTGACGGTCTGGCGCGGCTTCCAGTCCGGGCAGGCACTGTTGACCTGTGCCGGCCAGGTGATCTCGCTGGAATAATCCTTGTCCTCGAACAGGCCATCCACCACTTCCTGTACATTTTCATCATCGCAACCACTGAGAAAAACCGCCAGCGCCATGGCCAACAGGGATGTTTTTAATGGCTGGTACGTGCTGTTCATTCATTGCCCCCTTCCGGTTTGATGCCGTTTTCCGTGGATCGGATGGCTACTGACAAGTCTAATACAGCCCGGAGACAACTGCCAAACCGATGACAAGCCCCAGACGGTTTCGTGTGTTTTTGAAAGGGTTGCTCAGCCCCTGTGGCTGGACAGGTGGTGTGAGACACCCTCCAGTACCATACGGGTATTGTAGCTGATCCAGCGTCCCCACAGCCCGCCGGGATCTTCTGCTATCCTGCCCTTGATCCGATGGAACAGCAGGCGATACAACAGGACCAGCAGCAGGTAATCACGCTGTTCTTCCGTATCCGGATACCCGTAAGCCTCCAGCAGCAGACGCAGCAGGGGCCAGTGCTGCGGGGGGTGTTTCATGTCTGCACGGGTCAGCATGTTGGGGTAGCCGACAGCAATCGCATGCAGCATCCGGGCAAAATCATCGGCCACCGGACGGTTCTGGCTGGCGCGGATATCGATCCCGAAAACCTGGCTCGGGTTCAGCAGCAGGTTGCGGGGGGCAAAGTCACCGTGCACATCGGCGTGCGCAACCCTCAGCGCGCTAAAACGGGAGGTCAGTCTGGAAAACTGGCGGAGATAGGGGCTGAGTTCTGCGTATCTGCGTGCTGACAGGGTGGAGCGCTGCTGTTCCAGATTGAATTGCAGGCTGTTGAGGTAAACCCCGGCATCCGCCACCCTGCACGTGGTACCACCCCGCTGATGAAACTGCTGCAGCCACCGGAAGGCACGGGTCATGGCACTTTGCTGGCGGTTGCGATGATAGAAATGCCGCCACAGGTAGTCATGCAGGGTCTGCGCTTCCAGCCATTGCATCAGTAACACACCCCGCTTCGGGTCGTGACTGCAGGGCCGGGGAACACCGAATTCCCCGTCAGCGCCCTCGCTGCCGCTCTGGAAGGCATGGAAAAAGCGTCGCAGGGCCTGATATTCCTGCTGCACGCTGGATGCCGGGCCGTCGTGATAGACTTTGACGGCAACCGGAACACTGACAGCCGGGGACACCGCCCGCAGCAGGCGGGCCTCGCGTGATTCCAGCACCGGCTCCAGTGTCCACTGCCCGACACCGGAGGCCTGTTCCAGCAACTGCCGTATTGCCGGGATATCCGGTCGGGGGGTACTCAGCCGTATTCCCCGCCGGCAGCCAGCAAGGCTTTCCAGCCGTAATCGGCAAATGACCAGCGCAGCATGCAGTAAAGCTCATTATCCTGCACGCGGTAGAAAATGGCCGGGGCCCTAGCCAGCCGGGTGGAGACCACTTTGCCGACGGGCAGATTGCCGCGCAGGTCATAAAAGCACAGTTTGCTCAGCACGGCATAACGCTGTTCGCCACCGATGCGCAGCAGGGAATAGCCGCCACTGTTATCGACCACGGCGGCAAACAGCCCCCTGAAGGCCGCCTGGGCACGCTCGATAAAAGCCGCCCTGTCGGCAAGCGGCAGTGTGACCAGATACTCATCCGGGCTGATCCATTTCAGTACCAGACGCTGCTCCGGCAGGGCGCTGATCCCGAGTGCCGGCGGAAACGTCAGCCCCAGCCGGTCCAGCGCCTCGGTAGCTCCTGCTGTCTGTGGGTGGAGGCGCAGCACCACATAGGCAAAATCGCGCACTTCGGTGACATTGAAGGCTGGCCCGGACAGGGCTGAAGTGTCCAGCTGCTGCAGGGCGGTTTCAAAGACCGGTTCAACGTTCGCCATCGAGTTGCTCCTTGCCGGCATCGTAGAAGGTGGTATCACGGATAACCACCGGAATTACGGCCCCGGATACGGGTCGGGCATAAATGGTTTCCCCCTGCAGGGCAAAACCGTTCCTGACCACTGCCAGGGCAATGGAACGCTCCAGCGTCGGGCTCAGGTAACTGGAGGTCACATGTCCGATCATGACCGTATCTGTCGGATGGCGGACCAGCTGGCAGCCTTCCGGCAGTACCGTATCCGGGGCCTCGGTCAGCAGACCCACCAGCTGCTTGCGGTCCGGGCGGCTGGTATCGCTGCGGCTCAGGGAGCGCAGACCGATAAAGGGATAGGGTTTGTTTCGGGCCACCGCCCAGCTCATGCCGGCGTCGTAGGGGGTGATGGAACCATCGGTATCCTGTCCAACGATAATATAGCCTTTTTCGGCCCGCAGAACATGCATGCTTTCGGTACCATACGGGGTGATGCCCCATTCCTGCCCGATGGCGTGGACCTGATCCCAGATATGGCGCCCGTAATTGGCCGCCACATTGATTTCATACGACAGTTCACCCGAGAAACTGATGCGCATGATCCGGGCCGGCACGCCGAGTACCGTTCCCTCACGCCAGTCCATAAACGGAAAGGCATCGGCACTGAAATCAATATCGCTGCAGACCTTTTCCATCAGCCGCCGCGCTTTGGGGCCGACCACGGCAGTGGTGGACCAGTGATCGGTGACACTGGTGAAATAGACCTTGAGCGCCGGCCATTCGGTCTGGTGCCAGCGTTCCAGGTGGGCATAGACAGATGCAGCGCCGCCGGTGGTGGTGGTCATGACAAAGTGGGTATCGCTGATACAGGCAGTAACACCGTCATCAATGATCATGCCGTTTTCATCGCACATCAGCCCGTAGCGGCATTTGCCGGGTGCCAGTTTGGCCCAGGCATTGGTATAAACCCGCGCCAGCAGCTCGCGTGCATCCGGTCCCTGAATGTCGATCTTGCCCAGGGTGGAGGCATCCATCATGGCCAGAGCACTCCGGGCGGCCCGGCACTCACGTGCCACGGCAGCATGCATGTCCTCGTCACCGTGCGGGAAATACCAGGGCCGCATCCACTGGCCCACCACCTCGAAGGCGGCACCCTGCTGCTGATGGGAGGTCTGCATCGGGGTGAAGCGCTGCGGGTCATACAGCAGCCCGGTTTCCTCCCCGGCCAGTGCGCCCATTGTGACGGGGGTATACATGGGGCGGAAGGTGGTGGTACCGATCTGTTCCATCGGAATCCCGGTGACACTGGCGGCCACGGCGATGCCATTGACATTGCCGGTCTTGCCCTGATCGGTACCGAAGCCGAGCGCGGTATAGCGCTTGATGTGCTCGATGGAACGGTAGTTTTCCCGGATTGCCTGCTCAATGTCGGATGCCTTGACATCGTTCTGCATGTCCAGAAAGGTCTTGTCGCGTTTGTGGGACAGGCACACGAACGGACCGGTATTCAGGGTCGTGCGCTGTGGCCGGGTGGCCGGTGCGCTCGGGTTCAGCCCCAGTGCCTCCAGCGCCCTGGCAGCGGCATACAGGCCATCATCCCGGCACCCGGCCCAGTCCGGGAAGGCATTGACACTGCCGGCCACCCAGCGGTTGGGGCGGTCACAGGCGGGCATGAAAGCCTGCCACTCACCGGAAAACACCGGTTTTGAGCCGGTATGGCAGTCCAGATGAACCACCGGACTGAAACCGCCGGACAGGGCGATCAGGTTGCAGGGCAGGGTTTCCGGCAGGGTGATGCAGTCCCAGCGTGTACCGGTCTGGCGTACTTGGGCAATGCGTGCGCCACTGACCCTGTCCCTGCCCACGGCCTCAATCACGGCATGGGACTTGCGCACCACGGCACCGCGTTCCTGCAGGGCACGGGTATCAAAGCCGCTGTCACGGCTGTCCACCACCACCGGCCTGACCCCGGCATCCAGCAGTTCGGAGGCCAGGGCATAGATGCTGTCATTATTGCCGGCGATCACCACCTCATCCCCACACAGCACCGCGTACTCATGCAGGTAACGACGCACCGCAGTGGCCAGCATGATCCCCGGCAGGTCATTATTGGCGAACATCATGGGGCGTTCGTGGCTGCCGGTGGCGAGAATCACCTGCCGGGCGCGGATATGGTGCGAGCGCTGGCGTGACTGCTCCGGCTTGCGGGCTGGCAGGGCGAGGTGATCCTGACGTCGCTCCAGTGCCAGCAGCAGGTTGTAATCGTGCAGGGCGTAAGCGGTGGTCCGGGTCAGCAGGGTGATATTGGCGTGTTCGGCCAGCGCCTGCCGGGTGGCTTCAAACCACTGACCGGCCCTGGATTCGGTGACGCAGTCACTGACCATTTCCCCCCCCAAAGCACTGCGCTCATCCAGCAGCAGCACACGGGCACCACCCTGGGCTGCCGCCAAGGCTGCCGCCATCCCGGCAGGGCCACTCCCGACCACGGCAATGTCCGTATGGTGATACTGCTGGTCGTAATGCTCGGCATCCGGCTCGGTCGGTGCCCCGGAAAAGCCCGAGAAACGGCGCAGGCCCTTTTCATACCAGGGCCAGCCACTTTTCGGGGCCTTGAAGGTTTTGTAATAAAAACCGGCGGACAGGAAGCGGTGCAGGGGTTTGAGCCAGGCGCGCAGATCGTGTTTCAGCGAGGGAACACCGCTGTCGGTTCTGGCCTGCATTTCTTCGTAAAGTTCGGCTTCGGTGGCCCTGACATTCGGGGTGTGATGGCCGCTACCGCCTTCCAGTGTCACCAGGGCATTCGGTTCCTCGGTACCGGCGGCCATAATGCCGCGCCTGCGCCCGTACTTGAAGCTGCGTGCCACCGGAGTGACGTCATTGGCGAGCATGGCCGAGGCCAGGGTATCGCCGCCGAAACCGGAGTACCAGCGCCCGTGCCACTTGAAACTGACCCGTTGTGTGCGGTCGATGCGTTCACAGGGTTGGGGAGGCAGTCGTTTCATGAGCCACTCCGCAGCGATTCAAAGGTTTTGATGGCCAGAATGTCATTGGTGACGTTGTTGCGTTCGACGATGAAGAGCTTGCGGCAGCCCAGGGTGTGCTGCCACTGCTCCAGCACCGGGCCTTTCCGGTTGCTGCGGTTGAAAAGGTAGTCACCCCATTCGGCATCGGTGGCGTCCAGTGGGGCGCGCTGGATCAGGGCTTCACCGGCATGGCTGAACTCCTGTTCTTCACGCGCCTCGCCGCAGTAAGGGCAGGTAATCAGGAACATGTGGGTACTCCTTGGACGCTTAAACGCTCAGTGGGCGACACCGGCTGCGCCGTGTTCATCAATCAGGGCTCCGGTACGGAACCGGTCCAGATGGAAGGGCAGGGCCAGTGGGTGGGGGGTGTCCTGACCGATGGTATGGGCAAAGACGTGCCCGGAGCCGGGTGTGGCCTTGAAACCGCCGGTGCCCCAGCCGCAGTTGAAATACAGGCCCTGAATCGGGGTCGGGCTGATAATCGGACAGGCATCCGGGCACACGTCCACAATTCCGCCCCACTGGCGGTTGATGCGGGTGCGCGAGAACACCGGGAACAGTTGCAGAATGGCTGCAGCGGCATGATCAATCAGGTGCGGGCTGCCACGCTGGGCGTAGCCGCTGTAGCTGTCGATACCGGCCCCGATCACCAGATCGCCCTTGTCGGACTGGCTGACATAACCGTGCACGCCGTTGGACATGACCACGGTATGAAGTACCGGTTTCATCGGTTCGGAGACAAAAGCCTGCAGCGGATGGCTTTCCAGCGGCAGTCGCAGCCCGGCCATGGCGGCAATCACGCTCGAATGCCCGGCGGCGACACTGCCGACCTGATCGGCCCGGATGTAGCCGCGTGAGGTGTCAAGCCCCCGGATCCGCCCGGCTTCGATCGCCAGTGCCCGGACTTCACAGTTCTGGATAATGTCGACCCCGCGTGCCGCAGCAGCCCGGGCAAAGCCCCAGGCGACCGCATCATGGCGTGCCACGCCGCCTCTGGGCTGAAATGAGGCACCGAGGACCGGGTAACGGGTATGGCTGCCGGTTTCCAGAATCGGAATGCGTGCTTTCAGTTCGGTGGCGGAAACCACTTCGGCATCAATGCCGTTGAGCTGGTTGGCGTTGACACGCCGCTCGATATCGCGCATGTCCTGCAGCGAGTGGCCGAGATTGTAGACCCCGCGCTGGCTGAACATGACGTTGTAGTCCAGCTCCTGACTCAGGCCTTCCCAGAGTTTGAGGGCATGCTCGTAAAGGTTGGCTGCCTCGTCCCAGAGGTAGTTGGAACGCACAATGGTGGTATTGCGCCCGGTATTGCCCCCGCCGATATAGCCTTTTTCCAGGACGGCGATGCGCTTGCCGGGAAAGTCCCGTGCCAGGTAATAGGCCGTGGCCAGTCCGTGACCGCCTCCGCCGATGATGACCACATCATAGCTTTCCCGTGGTGCCTGATCCGGCCAGGCCGGTGTCCAGGACTGGTTGCCGCCCAGTCCGGCCTTGAGTACCCCAAGCCAGGAATAGTTCATGCTCAAACTCCCGATCTGTGACTGGAGGGCGAGACCTTTCCGGGCCGGAAAGGTTGCATACCGTAAAAAAACCAACGTAGAGTAAAAGTGATTGACTGATCAGTCAATCATGATTTGCAGCAAAAACAGGTGAATGTGAGCCGGACGGCTTCAGAAGGTCTTGTGGGGGGCCGCACCTTCCCGCTGGGGTACGATGGTGGAGATGGCGTTTTTCATCACCAGCTGATAGGACGCCGGTCCCCGTGATGAAGTCAGCATGAGGGAAAACTGGTCGTAAGTGGTGATCTGGCCTTCGAGCTTGATGCCGTTGGAAAGAAAACAGTACACATTAACCTGTGACTGTACCAGCTCCTTTAAAAACTCGTCTTGCATAAGAATCTGCCTGAGGTAATCATTTCGGCCCATTATAAGCACGTTGTTCAGTCAAGGGAAAGAGATGTGGATAAGCCAGCGGGCAGAAGCGGTCGCTTTGTTGTGCTTTTGTCGATACCGGTGCCATACTGCAGCAGACAAGCGGTCTGCCGACCCGTCTGATTGCCGGGTGTGAGGGTGAAAGTTTACGAAAATCTTTTCGATTTCGCGGTAAATGGGCCCTCTGGCACAGGCTTTGGAAAATTTCCCGGAAGCCGGTGTACGATCGCTACGGTATTAATGCTTGATTGATCGTTTTGATTATATCGATAACGTTGATAACTTCAGGGAGATTAAGGATGACAACCCTCACCCGCAGTGCCTTTTTACAGGAGCTGGCAGGTACGCACCTGTCTTTGGCACGGGCACGCAGTGATGCCCGACTGGGGGGCATTGATTTCGGGGCGCTGGATCGCAACCGGGATGGTTATCTGGCCGGTGATGAAGAGCTGGGCGGGCTGTTTGAGGCGCTGGATCATTTCGACCGCAACGGCCAGCGTGATTCCATCGAGCTGGGGACGCTGATCAGCCCGACCCGTGTCGGCATCATGGTCAATGTGCTGCGTGCCCTGGCGGAACCGCTGGCGGGACCGGTACCTGGTCCATCAGCCCCCCGGCCACTGCCCGCCGCCTTCAACGGCTTCCGTGACAGGGCGCTGGCCAGCGCCTTTCCGTCCGGGTTGCAGGGCCAGTTGCTGCGCGGTGCCCGCGGGCCGCAGGTGGTGGCGCTGCAGTATGCACTGGGGCGGCTTGATCTGCTGCATGACCTGTGTGACGGGGTGTTCGGCAGCCTGACCCGACAGGCCGTGATGGCCTGCCAGAACCGTTATGGCCTGGTGACCAGTGGCAATGTGGATCAGGCGCTGCTGCAGCGTCTTGACCTGGAGCTGCGCGGTTACGATGCCCGGACACCGGCGGCCAGGGCCGCTGACCCGTTGGCTTACCTGTCCGATTTCCGTACTTTGGGGCTGCCGCCCATCCGGCTTAACAGTACGGCAGAGGTGTTCAACTGGGGCAGCCGTGCCATTCGCACGGCGTTTGGAGTGTTTGTCGGGCATTACTGGACGGTGATGAAACAGAACCGTGTTGAAGGGGACTGCAAGAATATTGCCCTGTTTTTGATGGACCAGTTCCGCAAGCAGCTGAAACAGGATCGCATGGTGGATCTGCCACACCCGGTGCTGTACCGGGGCGAGCGTGAGAAAGCCTGGATTGTGGCCACACCGGACCGGCCCCAGGGGCTTTTCACCCGTGCCGACCGGCTGGCACGCACCAGCCCGAGCCGGGTGCGCCGTCCGGGGTATCAGGCAGTACTGAATATCCAGGCGCTGGATCCGGCACACTCCATGCTCTATGGCGTGAATGTGCATTATCCGGAGATCAGCGCCGACCGGGTGGCCAAATCCACTACGCGCCTGTTCGACTGGGACCCGCTGCGTGACAACCGGGGGGACAGCCGCCGCCCGGAAGTGCCGGTGGATCAGCTGGAGCCCGGCAATGTGATTTTCATCGATCACAGCGGTGATGGCAGTTTTGACCACACCGTGACAGTCATCACGGTGGAAAAGGATACTGCCGGTCATACCCGTCGGCTGGTGCTGGCTGTGGGTTCCTATGATGACGTGCGTGATACTTCCTCGGCCACCAGTGTGGAAGGGGTCGGGCTGGCGATTGTGAATGTCTATGCCGAGGAGGTGACGGTCATGCTGGATGCCGCTGGCCGGGTGGTCTCCTCGACCGTCAGCTGGTCCTCGGAGCCGGATTATGTGGTGGATGGCCGCTACAGTGCCCGCACCACGCTGATGGAGCAGCGCAGTGGCGGGCGGGTGATTGTATCGCGCTGGGGGTAGGGCGGATTTTCCTCCAACCTGATGGGGCCTGACAATCTGCTTGGGGGATGCTGAAATAAATTGTCGTGGCACTGCGTTGCTCCCTGCTGCTGCCGGTGGATGATCTGCTGGTTGTGGTGCGGGAGTTTATGAAACCTGACATGGTTCACTCCTGCCTGATGTGGATGCCCGGCAGCTGAAGGCCGGTTTTATCCGGCACTGTCACGAGCGCCTGAAGGCGGGGCTTGGTCTGTCACGCCTGTGCCGACCGGATGGTGCACCTTAATCAAGTGGTAATGCCCGCAGCAAGACGTTTTACGATTTATCTGGTAACGTGTGAAGGCTTATTGTCGGAGGATTTTGCATGAAAATGAAGGTTTGGCATCACTGGAACTGCTGGATTCTGCTGTTGTGCCTGCTGGTGCCGGGCAGCCGGGTATGGGCGGCCACCGAGGCGGTGGAAACGCGTGGCAAGGTGACCGGCGGGGAAGCCTATGCGATTCCGGACTGGTTCAAGCAGAGTTTTCTGGACATTGCCGAGGATGCGGAAGAGGCCGGGGCGGAGGGACGGCATGTCATGCTGTTTTTCCATCTGGATGAATGTCCCTACTGTTCACGCATGCTCAGGGAGTCTTTCGAGGCTGAGGCGATGCAGGCACTGGTGCGGAAAAGTTTTGATGTGATCGACATTAATATCAAGGGGGACCGGCAGGTGGCTTTCGATACCGAAACCTCGCTGTCGGAGAAAGAACTGTCGGACAGGCTCAGGGTACGTTCCACACCGGCCATCCTGTTCCTGGACGGGGACAACAATCTGGTCGCACGGCTGGATGGCTACCGTTCCGCCAAACGCTTTCGCCATGTGCTGGATTATGTCAGCTCCGGGGCCTACAAGGACGGGTCGCTGGCGGATTTCATGGCTAAAAACCAGCAGGCCGGTCTTTATCAGCTGCAGCCTGACCCATTGTTCAGCAGCACCCGCGATCTGTCGGGTGAGAAGGGACCGCTGCTGGTGATTTTTGAGGATGACCGCTGCGAGGATTGTGCCGAATTTCATGAGAAACTGCTGGCCCGTGAGGACATCCGTACCGAGCTTGCGCCCTATACCGTGGTGCGTCTGGATACCGGGTCAGATGAAGCGCTGGTGGATGTGGACGGGAAGCAGACTACGGCCAGGGCCTGGGCCGATGCGCTGAAAATGGAATATCGCCCCGGTGTGGTGATATTTGATCAGGGCAGGGAGATCAGCCGTGCCGAAAGCCTGCTGTTTCCTTTCCATTTCAGGGAAATGGTCCGTTATGTCGGCGGTGGTTTTAACCGCACCATGGACCGTAATGCGTTTTCTGATCAGTACCGGGAAGCATTGCTGTCTTCCGGGGTAGATATTGATCTGGGTGATTAATCAGATAAAAACGGACAGAATTATGCAGACCTATCAGCCGCACAATGGACGGCATGGAGCCGGAACACGAATTTTCAGGGCCGGATGCCTGTGGTTCCTGCTGGTGCTGTGGCTCGGCCTGACCATGCCGCTGCAGGCTGCCAAGGATTTTCCGATCGGGAATATCGACCTCAAGGGGCTGGACTCGGGCGGTTCGGTACTGACAGAGCCGCTGCCGCCGGAAGAGGCTTTCGTGTTCGGCGGGCTGGCCTGGAACGGGAACGAGCTGAAGACCAGCTGGGATGTCAAACCCGAGCATTATCTGTACCAGGACAAGTTCCGTTTTGAGGTGCTGAATCCCACCGGTTTTGAACTCGGCCAGCCGCAGCTGCCCAAAGGCAAGGAAAAGGAGGACGAGTTCTTCGGCACCATCCATGCCAATTACGGTTTTGTCGATGCGGTGGTTCCACTCAAGCGCACCGGCAGTGATCAGACTCTGGGGGTGAAACTCACCTGGCAGGGATGCTCCGAAGCGCTGGGCATCTGCTATCCACCGGAGGAAAAATATTTCCAGGCCACCGCTCTGCCTGTCGGCAATATTCAGGGCAATGTATTGCTGGAGGAGACTGATGGTGAGGTTCTGACGCGTCAGCTGGCGACACTGGCACCGGCAGCTGCCACAGCGACACCGGCTGCTGCTGCGGTGGCATCCGGTGCATCAGCAGCCGGGGAGTTGCCGCTGTCGGAGCAGGACCGGATTGCTGCAATTCTGGCCGGGGGCAATATCCTGCTTATTCTGTCGGCTTTTCTGGGATTCGGTTTATTGCTGTCTTTCACACCCTGTGTTTTTCCCATGATTCCGATCCTGTCCGGCATTATTGCCGGCCAGAAGCAGCTGAATACGCAGCAGGCCTTCCTGCTCTCGCTGGTGTATGTGCTGGCCATGGCCTTGACCTACACCGTAGTCGGTGTACTGGCCGGGCTGTTCGGTGCCAATCTGCAGGCCGCATTCCAGAATCCTTGGGTGCTGAGCGCCTTTGCGCTGCTGTTTGTGCTGCTGGCGCTGTCGATGTTCGGTTTTTATGAGCTGCAGATGCCCTCGGCGCTCCAGTCGCGCCTGAACGAACTCAGTAACCGTCAGGCTGGCGGCACCCTGATCGGGGTGGCCATCATGGGCGTGCTTTCGGCCCTGATCGTAGGGCCGTGTGTGGCTGCTCCGCTGGCGGGTGCGCTGATCTACATTGCCAGTACCGGGGATGCCGTGCTGGGCGGGATGGCGCTGTTCGCCCTGAGTATCGGCATGGGGATACCGCTGCTGATTATCGGAACGTCCTCGGGCCGGTTGCTGCCGCGGGCTGGCAAGTGGATGGAAGCGGTCAAGGCGGTGTTCGGTGTCATGCTGCTGGGTGTGGCGATCTACATGTTGGAGCGCATCCTGCCGGCAAGCGTGATCATGCTGTTGTGGGCGGCCCTGCTGGTGATTTCCGCCGTGTATATGGGCGTATTCAGCCCGGTAGTGGAAGGTCAGGGCTGGGGCAAGCTCTGGAAAGGTGTCGGTATCCTGATGCTGGTGTATGGCGTGACGCTGGTAGTCGGTGCCGCCGGCGGTGGCAAGGATGTCATGCAGCCGCTCAAGGGCGTATTCGCCAGTGCCGGACCGGGCGGGGGGGAGGCTGAATCCGGACTGGCGTTCCGGCGCGTGGCGGGGCTGGCCGGGCTGGAGCAGGCACTGGCCGAGAATCAGGGCAGAACCGTGATGCTGGATTTTTATGCTGACTGGTGTGTGAGCTGCAAGGAGATGGAGAAATACACCTTCCCGGACCCGGCAGTGCGCAAGGCCCTGGAGGGTGTGCTGCTGCTGCAGGCGGATGTGACCGGGAACACGCCGGAAGACAAAGCATTGATGAAGCATTTCGGTCTGTTTGGCCCGCCTGCCATGCTGTTCTTTGACCGTCAGGGTCGGGAGCAGCAGCCCCTGCGGCTGGTGGGTTTCCTGCCGGCAGCACAGTTTGCCCCGCATGTGGAGCGGGCCGTCGGCCTGCCCTGAGATACGGTTGCAGAAACCATGAATATGGCGGCAGCTTTCGGGCTGCCGCATTGCATTGAGGCGGGGTGAATTTTTCCCGAAATCCCCGTAGGCTTGCCGTTTTGCACCCTGCCGGAGGCGGGTATGTTCGGACTGACATTTTCCCATGGGCTGCTGGTGTGGGTGGCTGCGATCTGGGGCAGTGGTTTTGTAGCCCAGAAGCTGGGGCTGGACCATCTCGGGCCTTACAGTTTCAATGCCGCACGCCTGTTGTTGGCCACCCTGGCACTGCTGCCGGTATGGCGCATCCTGTCCCGGCGTACACGGGTACCATCGACACGCCTGCCGTTACTGCTTGGAGGGGGCGCACTGGCCGGTTGTTTCCTGTTTGCCGGACTTACCTTCCAGCAGGTCGGGCTGCAATACACTACCGCAACCAATGCCGGGTTTATCACCAGTCTGTATATTGTTATTGTTCCCCTGCTGGGGCTGCTGATGGGACAGCCGACGCGCTGGCTGACCGGGGTTGGTATCGGGCTGGCAGTGGCCGGGCTTTATCTGCTGAGCATGAAGCCGGGGACCGGGTTGAACCGGGGCGATCTGCTGCAGTTTATCGGCGCTTTTTTCTGGGCCGGGCATGTGGTGGTACTGGGCTGGCTGTCCCGGTATGTCCATGATTTTACAGGCCTGAGCGTGATGCAGTTTGCCATGGCCAGCCTGCTGGCGATCGTGACTGCGCGGGTATGGGAGCAGGAGCCGATGGCTGCATTTGTGCAGGCTGCCCCGGCAATTCTGTATTCAGGGCTGGTGGTGATTGCACTGGGCTTTACCCTGCAGGTCCTGGCCCAGCAGCAGGTCAGTGCCAGCGTGGCGGCGCTGATCCTGTCCACTGAAGCGGCCTTTGCCGCCCTGATGGGCTGGCTGTTTCTGGGGGAAACCATCGGGCCACGCGAGCTGGCCGGGTGCAGCCTGATGCTGGCCGGGCTGCTGGTGAGTCAGCTGCCCGGCCCGTCGCGTCGCCGGGTGCATTAGTGGCCTGTCAGCCCTGCAGACTTTGTTCGGCTGCCTCCACGGTCTGGCGCATCAGGGTGGCGATGGTCATGGGACCGACACCACCCGGTACCGGGGTATAGGCCGAGACCCGGTCTTTCACCGCTTCCAGTTCAATGTCGCCGATACCACCGTCATGGTAGCCGGCATCCACCACTACCGCACCGTCCCGGATCCAGTCCCCCTTGATGTATTCCGGCTTGCCCAGCGCCCCGACCACAATGTCGGCACTGCGGACAAGCTCGGGCAGGTTGCGGGTACGGGAATGACAGATGGTGACGGTGGCATTGGCATTCATCAGCATCATGGCCATGGGCCTGCCGAGAATGGGGCTGCGTCCGACCACGACAGCCTGTCGGCCTTCCAGCGGAATCCGGTAGTGGTTCAGCAGGTGCATGATGCCTGCCGGGGTGGCGGAGCCAAATGCCGGTTCACCCAGAGCCATGCGCCCGAAACCGAGTGAAGTCACGCCATCCACATCCTTGGTCAGGGCAATGCGGTCAAAGCAGGTACGCTCGTCAATCTGATGCGGGACCGGGTGCTGCAGCAGGATGCCGTGGACCAGCGGATTGGCATTCAGGCTTTCAATCTCGGCCAGCAGCTGTTCCGTGCCGGTGTCATTGCCCAGCGCTACCCGCTGTGAGTCCATGCCCACCCGGCGGCAGGCATTGCCTTTCATTTTCACGTAGGTGGCGGAGGAAGGATCATCCCCGACCAGAATGGTGGCCAGAATGGGAACGTGGCCGTTCATTTTCTGCCTGAGCACGCTGACACGTACTGTCAGTTCGGTTTCCAGTTGTTTGGAGAGGGCTTTGCCATCCAGGATCAGTCCTGACATCTCGCTTCCTGAGTCTTTATGGTGGTAAACCCGGATTTTGCGCGCAAGTCAGCCGGGGATGCAAGCCCTGATCCGGTGCTGATGCGCCAGCAGGGCACGGAACTCCGCTTCCGGCAGGGCCCGTGACCACAGAAAACCCTGACCGTAATCACAGCCCAGCTGTTTCAGAAGCCGGCATTCCTGCTCCTGCTCCACCCCTTCAGCGGTAGTGCGCAGGCCCAGAATTCTGGCCATTTCGATGATGGCAGTGACAATGGCGCGGTGTTCCGGGGAGTGGGTGATGCGGCTGATGAAGGATTTGTCCAGCTTCAGCACATCAACCTTGAAACGGGTCAGGTAGCTCAGGTTGGAGTAGCCGGTACCGAAGTCGTCAATGGCCAGTGAAACCCCGAGGTCCTTAATGCTCTGGAGCTGGTGGCTGACAGCGGGGTTGCTTTGCAACAGCACGTGTTCGGTCAGCTCCACCTCCAGACAGTGCGGGGACAGTCCCGAGCTCTCCAGGGCTTCAACAATCAGGGCCTCGAAACGGTTGTGCGTGAGCTGATTGGAGGATACGTTCACGGCGATGCTGATGCCTTCAAACCCCTGCAGCTGCCAGGCGCGGCAGGTTTCACAGGCTTTTCGGATAACCCAGCTGCCGATCTGGTTGATGAGTTCGGTGGATTCGATGACCGGGATGAATTCATCCGGATGAATCCGCTCCGGATTGCCTTTCTCCCAGCGCAACAGGGCTTCCGCACTGGCGATCCGGTCTGTGCGCAGGTCGATCTTGGGCTGGAAATACAGTTCCAGCAGATCCTGCTTCAGGGCTTCCTTGAGGCCGTTGAGGATGGCGGTTTTTCTCAGGGTCTCGCGGTGCAGGGTATCGCTGTAATAGCAGAAGGTATTCCGTCCGCCCTGCTTGGCCTTGTACATGGCCAGATCGGCTTTTTTGCGCACATCATCAAACTCAATGCCATGCTCGGGAACAATGGCGATCCCGATTGAGACCGTGATCTCGATTTCGGTGCCGGCAAGCTGGTGCGGACGGATGACCTGCGCCAGTATCCGCCGGGCAAAATCGGTGCTGGAAAAGTCACGGCTGCGTTTGAGAATCAGCACAAATTCATCGCCGCCCAGACGGCAGCCGATGTCCTGCGGTTCCAGCAGGCCACGCAGGCGGGCGGCAACGGCAACCAGCAGCTCGTCACCGATGCTGTGATTGAAGGAATCATTGATATTCTTGAAGTTGTCCAGGTCCAGAAAGTACAGCTGCAGCACCTTGTCCTGCCCGTCCAGCTGGCTGAGCAGGGTATGATAGATTTCTTCGCAGTAGGTGCGGTTGATCAGTCCGGTCAGCGGGTCGCGGTGGGCCAGGGTACGGATGGTGCGCTGGGATTCCAGCACCCGCAGGTTTTCCCGATGCAGGTCGCTCAGCGCTTTTTTCATGTCCTTGCCGAACAGCCAGGCCGCATAGCCGGATAGCGCGGTAATCAGGATCATGTCGGTAATCTGCTCCAGCCCCGGTTTCGGTTGTGACAGGGGGTGCCACTGGTACAGACTGTTGCCGCCGAGCAGCAGGATCATGGCGATCAGGAAAATGAAAATCGATACAAAAACCCGGGTATCCCCGAACAGGGCCGCAAATATCAGCAGGACCGGGTAGGCCAGGGCCGCCGAGTCGCCCAGACCGCCGTTGATCCACAGCAGCAGGGTCAGGCCGATGGCTGCAAACCAGAGGTAGAGGGCACTGGCCAGCCGGATGCGCCCCGTTTTCAGCAGCCGGAACAGGCTGGCAATACCGGCCATGAGTCCAGACAGGGTCAGCAGGGTTGAGGGGGTGTTTTCGCTGGCTGCCAGCAGGCTGTTGAACATGCCCAGCAGCAAGGTCAGCTCGGTACCCCAGAGTATTTGCCGGAAGCGTTTGGACAGGAAAGGATTATCCGCTTCCCTGAAGCTGTTCTTGTTATTCATCATGGCCCAGTTGTCGAGTGACCCGTCGGCATGGCGATCCGGGCAGCCGGGCGGGCCGGGGTTTGTTATCAAAACACGCTGGAATGATCATAATGGCGTATCCGGTACTTTTCCATTGCCTGTTGACAAGCGAGGGTTGCCGTAAAGCAGGATACGGTAACTGTTACTGCCGGGAAAGAGGGGGAAAGCAGGGATGGTGGTGGTGAGGCGGGAGCGGGTTGATGTCCCCCACGGGCACAGAGCCCGTGGAGAGAACCGGATACTTCAGCGCAGGCGCAGGGTCTGGCCCTTGAGCAGGTGATAGGGGGCCTGAAGCCGGTTCAGGCGGATAATACGGTTGACCGGGATGCCGGTCTGGCGCATGACTTCATAGACCGTATCGCCCGGTCTGACCTTGAACAGGTGGGTACGGACCTGTGGCGTCCGGTTGCGGCTGGCCTGTTGCTGGCGTTTGATGCCACTTTTGCCGGCTCCCTGACTCCGGCGTGTGGATTGCTTCCGTACCTGTTTACCGGGTTTACCGGTTTTTCTGCCACCAAATTTGTTATAGGCTTTCAATACCTTGCGGACATAGCCCATATTGCGGATTTTCCTGCCGGGGCGGATATTGCCTTCGCCGGCATTGTAGGCCGCCACGGTATGAGTCAGGTTTCCGTTATACTGTTTCATCAGGTGCCCGAGGTAGCGGGTACCGCCGTGAATATTGTCCCAGGGGTGGTAGCCACGCTTGACGTTGAAGCGTCTGGCGGTGGCCGGCATCAGCTGCATCAGGCCCTTTTCACCCAGGGAGCCGCGTGCCCGGCTGCGAAAGCAGCTTTCCACCGTGATGACCGCCTTGATCAGGTTTTCATTCACACCGTATCTGCTGGAGGCACTGCGGATGGTTTTGCTGTAACGCTGTGCTTTGCTCTCCAGAGTGGATTTGCTCAGAACCTGACACCCGGCGTAGGCCGGTTGCAGGCTCAGGAATAACAGCAGGGCAGCGCCTGACAGCGCCTTGAGCGCATTTCCATATGACAGTTTCATGTTCACTCTCTGTATCATTCGGTTATTTGATTAATTAATAACCTACTTAGGGTTTGTTTAAGTCGTTGTTTTAGTGAGGCTGTCCGGAATAGTCAAATATTTGTAGATTATTGAAAATAAAGAAGCCCTATTGATTTGGCTGATATTTGATCCTGCGGAGCGGTGAAAGTCGTCACAGTAACCGGCAGGACAGGGTTGCAGGTTTTCATGCCCCGGTCTGCCGGACAGAATTTCGGTCCGTTCGCAGCCGAAAAGGTTTAAGCAGCCGATTGGCCAAAAAGTGCGGTTCCCATGGTAAAAACAGGGGAATAAGGACCGAAAAGGCGAAAAAATAAGCAAAGCCGGTGAGATGCTGAACCGGGCAGCGGTTTCAGATCAGATAGTTAAGCTCACGGTGGCGCAGCAGGATGGGATTCGACAGTCGGGTACGAAAGTGATGGTACAGGTATTCGGCCACATAAACCGAACGATGCCGGCCGCCAGTACAACCGATGGCGATATTGAGGTAGGAGCGCTGGCAAAGTTCCATATCCTGCATCCACAGCTCCAGAAAACGGATAATGCCCTGGGTGAGTTCATGCACTCTGGGGTGGTTTTCCAGCCAGGTGACAATGGCTTCATCCTGACCGGTGAGGCTGCGCAACTCCGGCACCCAGTAAGGATTGGGCAGGCAGCGCACGTCGAACAGCATGTCCGAGTCACTGGGGGCTTCGTGCTTGAAACCGAAAGACTGGATCAGGATCGAGCACTCCCGGACCATGGGCCGGGCCAGCCGCTCCTTCAGCAGACGTCCCAGTTCGTAGACATTGGTCTGGGTGGTGTCAATGCGCCAGTCAGCTGCTTCCGCCAGCCCGAACAGCAGCGTTTCCTCCAGCTGGATGGCCCGCTCCAGCTCCACTTCCTCATCCGCCAGCGGATGGCGGCGGCGGGATTCATTGTAGCGTTTCTTGAGGGTGTCCTGCTGGGCATACAGGTAGACCAGTCGGGTATCCGGGTGGGTGAGACGGATGCGGTGGATGGTTCTGGGGATTTCCTGCAGGCTTTCGCGCCCGCCCCGGATGTCGATGCCGATCGCCAGACTGCTTTGTCTGGCGATCTGCGGGGTTTGCAGCAGCGCCTCGATCAGTTGCGAGGGCAGGTTGTCAATGCAGTAATAGCCATTGTCTTCCAGGGTCTGGAGCGCATAACTCTTGCCGGCCCCGGACATGCCCGTGATGATGATGATCTGCATGCCCCTGTGTTCCTGTTTCTTCCCCGTTCCGTCACCGGATGTCAGGCGGCAATGTCCCTGACAAACAGGGAGGCCAGGAAATCCAGAATCAGCTCGGGGTCACCCAGCTGCCGGATATGGCTGGCAGTATCGCGCCGGTTGATGGTCAGGGCCAGTTCGCTGAGCATGGCATGATGGGTCTCGGGATTGCTGGATGGAACCAGCAGGCCCAGCAGTACGTGAACCGGCTTCTTGTCCGGTGCATCCATCTTGATGCCTTCATCCAGCACCAGCAGGGCTGCCTTGGGGCCGGGGATGTCCATGCAGGCATGAGGAATGGCGATGCCATTCCCCAGCGCGGTGCTACCCAGTTTTTCCCGGGAAAACAGCGAGTCAAAAATGCCTTCATGATTGAAAACACGTTCGCTTTCCCCCTTGGCAAGCAGCATGGAGAGGGTTTCGAAGGCGCGTTTTTTGCTTGAAACCTCAGGCTCCAGTGCAATTCTGTCCGTAGATAAAAGGGTAACAATGTCCATGGTTCACTACTCTTTATTCGGTCTCGGTGGTCTCTTCTTCCGCCATGATGAGATTGCGTCGGCCACCTTCGTCGCGGTGGTGGTCTTTCAGCTTGGCCTTGTGTTTCAGAATCTGTCGATCCAGTTTGTCGGCCAGGGCATCAATCGAGGCATACATGTTCTCTTCCCTGGCATTGGCAAAAATATGGTTGCCGCTCACGTGCATGGAAGCCTCGGCACTATGATGGGTTTTATTAATGACTTCAAGGATAACGTGAATGTTGAGAACCTGATCGAAATGTCGAACAATGCGTTCGAATTTACTGTGTATGTAGTTGTCAAGGGCAGGAGTGACCTCAATGTGATGACCAGTAATTTCCAATTGCATACGCAAACTCCTTTTCAGGGTCGTTAAAATGGCTGGCAGTGCCTGTCAGCCTCAGCTCGTCACCAGGCTCTTCCTGTCATGGGAGGCAGGAATATCCATGGATTCTCGATACTTTGCGACGGTACGTCGTGCAACATTGATGCCTTCGGCTTTCAGCAGGTGGGTCAGCCGGCTGTCGCTCAGGGGCGAACGGCTGTTTTCAGCGGCGATCAGCTGCCGGATCATGGCACGAATGGCTGTGGAGGAGCAGCCTGAACCGGTGTCGGTTTCCAGCTGGCTGGAGAAGAAATACTTGAACTCGAAAATGCCGCGAGGAGTCAGCATGTATTTGTTGGTTGTGACTCTGGAGATGGTTGATTCGTGCATGTCCAGTTCCTCCGCTATGTCCCTCAGGATCAGTGGCTTCATTGCCTGCTCTCCATATTGCATGAAAGCCCTTTGACGATCAACTATGGTTTTTGCCACGCTCAGGATGGTGCTGTTGCGGCTTTCCAGACTGCGGATCAGCCAGCGGGCCTGTTGCAGGTTGTTTTTCAGGTACTGGTTGTCGGCATTGCCCTTGACCTTGCCGATCATGTCGGCGTAGAGCTGGTTGACGGACAGGTGCGGGGAGATGTTCTGGTTCAGGGAAACCACCCATTCGCCCCTGAATTTCCGCACATAGACATCCGGGGTGATGTAGTCGGTCCGGGCTCCGGAATACAGGATGCCGGGTTTGGGATGCAGGGTTCGGAGCAGGCTGATGGCCGCCTCCAGTGTATCCTGATCGATTTTCAGACGCTTCTGGATTTCCCGGTACTCGCGTTTTTCCAGCAGCACCAGGTGCTGATCAACCAGCCGCAGGGTTTTCAGCTGCAATACGCTTTCCGGCAGGCGCTTCAGCTGCAGCAGCAGGCATTCGCGCAGGTCGCGTGCACCTACCCCGGCAGGGTCCAGTGACTGGATATATTTCAGTACCGCCTCGACATCTTCCGGCTCCAGCGCGTACTCAAGGGGCAGGCTGGCACGGATTTCATCCAGTGAATCCACCAGATAGCCGGCATTGTCCAGTGACAGCACAATGGCTTCGGCCACCTGCTGATCGGTTTCGCTCAGATTGCTCATCCGGACCTGCCACAGCAGGTGCTCCTGCAGGTCCTCGTCACCCTCACCCTGGTTTTCCAGAAAACCCTGGTTGTCGGCATCACTGTCGGCGGTTCCCCCTGCCGTGCGCAGGTCATAAACCTCGCCCCAATCGGTATCCAGGTTGAGATCATCCGGAATGTCACTGCTCAGGGCGGTATCCGGCTCCGGGTAGTCGGCCTCGGCAGAAAGCTCCGCCGCTGCCTCCGCCTCCTGCTCTGCCGCAGCCGGCCCGGCAGCATCCGGCTCGGGATCATCACCGGTTTCCTGCAGCTCCAGCAGGGGATTCTCTTCCAGCGCCTGCTGGATTTCCTCCTGCAGTTCAACGGCAGACAACTGCAACAGCCGGATGGCCTGCTGCAGCTGCGGGGTCATGGACAGTGTCTGTCCAATGCGGATATCAAGTCCCTGTCTCAGCATTGTTATTCTTCTTTGTTTGAAATATTCCTCGTCATGCCCCCATAGTAGCGGCAAAAACCAGGGCCTGCAAAGTGCGTACAGATAATCTGCATGATGTAAAAATTAATCATTTCGCTGACTCATTCTGAAAATGCTCCCAAGCCTGTCCCAACGCAGACAGGGGAAAATCCAGTATCAAGTGTCCGGTATCGGCAGTCATGATACCAATGGGAGTTAGCGCCGGAAGCTCAACCATTGCCTGAAGTTCCTGCAGCTGTGGCAGCCGCTCCGGGGGCAGGGTGAACAGCAGCTCGTAATCATCCCCACCACTCAGGGCAAGGCGCAGGATTTCTGCACGTGGCAGCCCCGTGAGGGCCGGATGGGCCGGAATGGCCTGCTGCTGCAGGCTTGCCCCCGTTCCGGAGCGGGTCAGAATGTGGCGGATATCCCCCAACAACCCGTCGGACAGGTCCATGCAGCTGCTGGCCAGTCGGCGCAGGTGCTGTCCGGCTTCCACCCGTGGGGTCGGGTAGTTGAGTGCCTGAAGGCAGGCTGCCTGCACGGTTTCAGGCAGTACCAGCCTTTGCCGGATCAGGGCCAGCCCGGCGGCAGCGGCACCCAGCGTGCCAGTGACGAAAATCAGGTCATCCACTCTGGCCCCGCTGCGCAGCAGGGCCTCACCGGCAGGCAGGGTACCCATGACCTGGATGGTGATGCTCAGCGGCCCCAGGGTGGTATCGCCTCCGACCAGATGAATGCCGTGCCGGCGTGCCAGGGCCGACAGACCGGTGCTGAAACCGCTCAGCCAGGTATCGTCTGCCCGTGGCAGGGTCAGTGCCAGGGTGAACCAGCGCGGTGTAGCTCCCATGGCGGCCAGGTCACTGAGATTGACGGCCAGAGCCTTGTGCCCGATGGCATGCGCGGGGGTCTGTTCCGGAAAATGCACCCCGCTGACCAGGGTATCGACAGAGACCACCAGCTGTTCGTGTGCTGTCAGGGTCAGCAGGGCCGCATCATCACCCACACCCAAGGCAACGGAGCCGGGGGCATCGGGCCAGTCAAAATAGGTCTGGATCAGACTGAACTCGGACATGATAATGGGGCGCGTCGCTCATTCGGCTGGTGATGGTATATCATTGAACGGCTTTTGCGTGAGGAGTGCAAGCGGGTTTTGGCTGCCGACCCGCGAACAGGTGCAACAGGCAGGCGCAACGGAAAGGAGACTCGGTTCATGTCAGCGCAGGATCAGGAGCAGGAAACACTGGCAGCCCGTTTGCGGGGCTGTGTCGGGCCGGAGTACGTGATTGAAGATGCCGAAACCCGGCGTCCTTATGAGTGTGATGGCCTGGCGATGTACTGTGAGCTGCCGCAGCTGGTGGTTCTGCCTGCAAATACCGCACAGGTACAGGCCGTCATGCACATCTGTCATGAACGGGGAGTGCCGGTGGTGGCGCGTGGACACGGTACCGGCCTGTGCGCCGGGGCCATGCCGCATCCACAGGGCATTGTGCTGTCGCTGGCGCGCCTGAGCGGGATCATCGATCTGGATACGGAAGCGCGCACGGCACGGGTCCAGCCGGGAGTGCGCAATCTGGCCATCAGTGAGGCGGCGGCGGAATATGGCCTGTATTATGGTCCGGACCCGTCTTCACAGATTGCCTGTTCCATCGGTGGTAATGTGGCTGAAAACGCCGGTGGTGTGCACTGCCTGAAATACGGTCTGACGGTACACAATATCCTCAGGCTGGAGGTGATTACCGTTGAGGGCGAGAAAATCGATATTGGCAGCGAAGGGCTGGACAGCGGCGGCATGGACCTGCTGGCGCTGTTCACCGGCTCGGAGGGGTTGCTCGGGGTGATCACCGAAATCACGCTGCGGCTGCTGCCGGTGCCGGAGCAGGCGCGGGTGGTGATGGCCGGCTTTGACACCATACAGCAAGCCGGGGACGCCGTGGGTGGCATTATTGCCCAGGGGATTATTCCGGCGGGACTGGAGATGATGGACAGTCATGCCATTGTGGCCGCAGAAGCCTTTGTGCAGGCCGGGTATCCGGTGGAAGCCAGGGCACTGCTGCTGTGCGAGGTGGACGGTACCGCTGCGGAAGTGCAGGAGCACAGTGACCGGGTTGAAGCCCTGTTTCGCCAGTTCGGTGCCACTACCATCCGCACCTCGCAGAATGAGGCCGAGCGGGCCTTGCTGTGGAAAGGGCGCAAGTCGGCCTTTCCGGCAGTGGGACGGATTTCGCCGGATTATTACTGCATGGATGGCACCATTCCGCGCAGCCAGCTGGCCCCTGTTCTGACCGGGATTGAGCACATGGCCACGGAGTACGGATTGCGGGTGGCGAACGTGTTTCATGCTGGGGATGGCAACCTGCATCCCCTGATCCTGTTTGATGCCAACAAGCCGGGCGAATTTGAGAAAACCGAGGCGTTCGGAGGCCGGATACTGGAGCTGTGCGTGGCGGTGGGTGGCTGCATCACCGGTGAGCACGGGGTCGGGATCGAGAAAATCCGCCAGATGCCGGTGCAGTTCAGCCCGGAGGAACTGGCCCAGCTGGAAGCCATCAAGCTCGCCTTTGACCCGCAGGCGACCCTGAACCCCGGCAAGGGCGTGCCGTTATTGAAGCGTTGTCAGGAGTACCGCACCTTGGAGGACCATGCCCATGGCTGACATCCTTTCCCGGCTGCAGGAGCAGGTACGCCGTGCCACCGAACGGGGGCAGGCACTGGTGATTCGCGGAGGCGGCTCCAAGGCTTTCCTGGGGCGTGACACCGCCGGTGAGGTACTGGACACCCGTCCCCACAGCGGCATTGTCAGCTACCAGCCGGTGGAGCTGGTGCTGACGGCACGGGCCGGGACAACGCTGGAAGTGATCGAGGCCGCCCTGGAGGCGCAGGGGCAGATGCTGGCCTTTGAACCGCCACACTTCGGACCCGATGCCACCCTGGGAGGCACGCTGGCCTGCAACCTGTCCGGTCCAGGGCGGCCCTGGTGGGGGTCAGTGCGCGATCATGTGCTGGGAATCCGCCTGATCAATGGCCGGGGTGAGCACCTGCGTTTCGGCGGGCAGGTGATGAAGAATGTGGCGGGCTATGATGTGTCACGCTTGCAGGCCGGAGCCATGGGCACACTCGGGGTGATCACTGAAATCAGCCTCAAGGTGCTGCCACAGGCGGCCATGAGCCTGACACTGGTGCAGGAGCAGACAGCCGCTGCCGCCATTGCCCTGATGAACCGGTATGCCGGAAAACCCGGTCCCCTGAGTGCAGCCTGCTGGGCAGACGGGCGGCTGTACCTGCGTCTGTCCGGTGCGGCATCGGCAGTAAAAGCCACGGCTGAGCGTTATGGCGGGGAGGTGCCGGCTGCCGGGGCGTTCTGGCAGACGCTGCGTGAGCAGCAGCTGGGGTTTTTCCAGCCTGCCCGAGCCGGGGATGCGTGCCTGTGGCGCTTCTCGGTACGCCCGACGGCCAGACTGCCGGACCTGCCGGGGGCGTGGCTGCTGGACTGGGCCGGGGCACAGCGCTGGTACTGCGGGCCGGGTGAGCGGGCGGTCATGGAAGGGCTGGCAACGGCCATGGGCGGGGAGGTGACGCTGTTCCGCAACGGGGATCGCCGTGCCGAGGTGTTTCATACCCGGCCTGCCGCACTGCAGACCCTGCAGCGGCGGCTGAAGCAGCAGTTTGATCCCGCCGGAATATTCAATCCGGGCCGTGTTTATGGCTGGCTTTGAGGAAGACACATGCAGACCCGACTTGTCGAGAAGTACCAGTCCCGTCCGGAAGGCCGGGAAGCCGAGGCCATCCTGCGCACCTGTGTGCATTGCGGTTTCTGTACCGCAACCTGTCCGACCTACCAGACCCTGCATGACGAACGGGACGGGCCGCGTGGCCGTATCTACCTGATCAGGCAGCTGCTGGAAGGGGGTGAGGTGACGGAACGTACCCGCACGCATCTGGATCGGTGCCTGAGCTGCCGCAGTTGTGAAACCACCTGTCCGTCGGGGGTGAAATACGGGCGGTTGCTGGACATTGGCCGGGGCCTGCTGGATGAGGCATTGCCACGCCTGCCGCAGACCCGCCTGCTGCACTGGGGGTTGCGGCAGGTGCTGCCCTGGCCCCGGCGCTTCACCCCGCTGCTGCGCCTGGGCCAGGCAGTCCGGCCACTGCTGCCGGCCTCGCTGCGGCAGAAACTGCCCCCCCGGCAGCCGGCGTCACCCTGGCCCCGCCAGCGTCAGGCGCGGGTGATGCTGGCCCTGGCCGGGTGTGTGCAGGCCGGAGCGGCTCCGAATACCAATGCGGCAGCAGCACGGGTGCTGGACCGGCTGGGCATCACCCTGGTCGAGGCACCGGGCGCTGGTTGCTGCGGGGCGGTGAGTTACCACCTGGGAGCCCATGCGGAAGGGCTGGACTTCATGCGCCGCAATATTGATGCCTGGTGGCCGGCGCTGGAAGCCGGGGCCGAGACGCTGGTGATGACTGCTTCCGGTTGCGGGGCCATGGTGAAGGAATACGGGCAGCTGCTGCGCGATGATCCGGCCTATGCCGACAAGGCCCGCCGGGTGAGTGAGCTGTGCCGGGATGTCAGTGAGGTGCTGCTGGCGGAAGATCTGAGTCGCCTGCCGTTGCAGCCGCTCACGGGCAGGACGGCGGTGCATTGCCCCTGTACCCTGCAGCATGCGCTGAAGCTCAACGGGGTACTGGAGCAGGTGCTGGAACGGGTCGGGGTTGAACTGGCACATACCACGGAGAAGCACCTGTGCTGCGGCTCGGCGGGTACTTATTCCCTGCTGCAGCCACGGCTGAGCCGGACCCTGCAGGCGCGCAAACTCCGGGCGCTGAGCGTGGATGCACCGGTGCGCATTGTCACCGCCAATATCGGCTGCCAGCTGCATCTGGGCAGTCAGGCCGATGTGCCGGTGATGCACTGGATCGAGCTGCTGGATGCAGCCTGTCGGCAGCAGCCTTCGACAACCGGACAACCCTCATGAGTAAAGTTCTGATTCTCTACACCGGCGGCACCATCGGCATGCTGCCATCCGCACAGGGCTATGCCCCGGCAGGCGGATTTGCCCGGCGGCTGACGGAGCGGCTTGGTGAAAACCGTGCCGATCTGCCGGCCTGGGACCTGATCGAGCGTGAGCGCCTGATCGACAGTGCCAACCTGCAGCCGGCGGACTGGTTGGCCATCGGACAGGAGCTGGTCCGGTATCGGGAGCAGTATGATGGTTTTGTGGTCCTGCATGGCACGGATACCATGGCCCATACCGCTTCCGCCCTGTCTTTCATGCTGCGTGGTTTCAACAAGCCGGTGATTCTGACCGGTGCCCAGATTCCCCTGTGCGAGACACGCAATGACGCCCTGGATAATCTGGTCACCAGCCTGATGATTGCCGGGCAATATCCGGTGCCGGAAGTGTGTATCTGTTTTCATGGAAAACTGCTGCGCGGCAATCGCAGTGTCAAGCTTGACAGCATGGCACTGGCAGCTTTTGCCTCTCCCAACTTTCCGGTGCTGGGTGAAGCCGGGATTCAGGTCCGTATTCACTCCGAACGCTTGTTGCAGCCCGCCACCCCGGACTTCCGGCTGCCGGACTTCAACCCTGAGGCGGTAACTTTGCTGCCAGTCTATCCGGGCCTGTCGGTACGGGTGCTGGATGCCTTGCTGGACAGTGATCAGGTCCGGGCGCTGATCCTGCTGACCTATGGCGCCGGTAATCCGCCGGATGCCAACCGGGCGCTGATGCAGCGCCTGGAACGTGCCGGTGCCGACGGTATTGTGATTGTGAACCTGACCCAGTGTCTGCAGGGCCGGGTCGAGCAGGGGGCTTATGCTACCGGTGCAGCCCTTAACCGCATCGGTGTGCTGCCGGGGGCGGACCTGACTTTTGAGGCGGCGTTTGCCAAGTTGCATTGCCTGCTGGCCGGCGGTTTCGGGCCGGAGCAGGTCCGGGAGCAGCTGCTGCTGCCCTGGTGTGGTGAATGTTGCTGAACCGCTCCTGAAAAGTACAAGGCTAAACCGGAAAAAGGTATTCATTGCCAGCCTGTCTCCCGCTAGTCTGTTAGACTGTCGGAAGGCTGGTGCAATCAAGGCTGACCGGCTGTCTTGAACTTCTGGAGGAAAGTAGCGTAATGACACGAAACCTGATTATCGACTGCCACGGGCACTATACCACCGCACCCGATGAGCTGGGCGAGTATCGTGAACAGCAGAAAACCGAGCTGAAAACCGACCCGCTGTTTCAGCACGTCAAGGGCATTATCAATATCACGGATGATCAGATCCGCGACAGTCTGGAGGGGGCGCAGCTGAAACTGCAGCGTGAGCGGGGTACGGATGTGGCGGTATTTTCGCCACGGGCCAGCTGGATGGGGCATCATATCGGCAACCAGAGCACCAGCCAGTACTGGACCGAACACTGCAATGACCTGATTTACCGCATCACCCAGCTGTACCCGCAGAATTTCATCGGGGCAGCCCAGCTGCCGCAGTCGCCCGGCGCGGACATGACCGCCAGTGCTGCCGAACTGGAGCGTTGTGTCACCGAGCTGGGTTTTGTCGGTTGCAACCTGAGCCCGGACCCCTCCGGTGGCCACTGGAGTGCACCGCGTCTGGATGACCGCTACTGGTACCCGGTGTATGAGATGATGAGCGAGTTGAAGGTACCGGCGATGATTCATGTCAGTGCCTCCTGCAATCATGCTTTTGATACCACCGGTTCGCACTACCTGAGTGCCGATACCGCCGCATTCCAGCATCTGATGATGGCCAAGACCCTGTTCAGGGATTTTCCCGACCTGAAATTCATCATTCCACACGGGGGCGGGGCCGTGCCTTATCACTGGGGCCGGTTCCGGGGGCTTGCCGACATGATGAAGCTGCCGAAACTGGATGACATTATCCGCGAGCACATTTACTTCGATACCTGCGTTTACCATCAGGAAGGCATTGACCTGCTGTTTGAGGTGGTACCGGTGGACAATATCCTGTTTGCTTCGGAAATGATCGGTGCAGTGCGTGGTATCGATCCGCAGACCGGCCATTATTTTGATGATACCAAGCGTTATATTGATGGCAGCCAGCTGAGTGATGCCGACAAGCGCAAGGTGTTCGAGGGTAATACCCGTCATGTATTCCCGCGTCTGGATGCACGCCTCAAGGAGGTCGGTCTGTTATGAGCAACCGTATTCCACAACCGTATGATGACATTCCCGGCACCATTATTTTTGATGCCGACATGGCCCGCCAAGGTTATCACCTGAACCAGTTTGCCATGTCGCTGATGAAAGCGCCCAACCGCGAACGCTTCAAGGCTGATGAGCGTGCCTATCTGGACCAGTGGCCCATGAGCGAGGATCAGAAGCAGGCCGTACAGGCACGGGATTACAACCGCATGATGGCACTGGGAGGTAATGTTTACTTTCTGGCCAAGATTTTTTCTACCGATGGCCTGAGCTTCCAGCATGCTGCGGCCACCATGACCGGCATGACTCAGGAGGCGTACCGCGACATGATGCTGAATGGCGGGCGCTCAGCGGAAGGTAATCTGTACAAAAAGGAAGGTGAATAATGGCGCGCATTACCGCCGGTGTGGCAACGTCCCATGTCCCGGCCATCGGGGCGGCAATCGATCTGGGCAAGACCGGGGAGCCTTACTGGAAGCCCCTGTTCGAGGGCTATGAGTATGTGAAGGAGTGGATCAGGGAGACCAAACCGGATGTGGTCTTTCTGGTTTACAACGATCATGCCACTGCCTTTGACATGAACTTCATTCCAACTTTTGCGCTGGGCTGTGCCGAGTCATTCAAGCCGGCGGATGAAGGCTGGGGACCGCGCCCGGTGCCGACGGTCAAGGGGCATCCGGAGCTGGCGGCCCATATTGCCCAGTCGCTGATTCAGGATGATTTTGACCTGACCATCATCAACGAGATGGATGTGGACCATGGACTGACCGTGCCGCTGTCGCTGGTCTTCGGCCAGCCTCAGGAATGGCCCTGCCTGATCATTCCGTTTGCGGTTAATGTGGTGCTGTACCCGCCGCCATCGGGCCAGCGCTGCTATGACCTGGGCAAGTCACTGCGCAAGGCAGTCGAGAGTTTCCCGGAAGACCTGAATGTACAGGTCTGGGGTACCGGTGGCATGAGTCACCAGCTGCAGGGCCCGCGTGCCGGCCTGATCAACAAGGAATTCGACAACGAATTTCTGGACCGGCTGGTTGATGATGCGCCGGCACTGGCTCAGGAGCCGCACATCCGCTATGTGCGTGAGGCCGGATCGGAAGGGGTCGAACTGGTCATGTGGCTGATCATGCGCGGGGCATTGAATGACAGGGTGGAGGTCAAGAAGCGCTTCTACCATGTCCCGGCCTCGAATACGGCAGTGGGGCATCTGGTGCTGGAGAACAGGGACAGCTGAGTCTGCGTCTCCCGATGTTGGCATTACCCTGCCATCACGGACCTGATGGAGGGCCTTCCGGTTTTGGGAGGCCCTCCGATTCAGTGCCACCGGTCTGTGCCGTCACGGCCTTTGCAGCGGATGGAAAAAGCCCTAAACTGGGAGCATTCAAGATGGCAGGAAATCAGGCCCATGCAAACCATGAACTGTGTGTTCGTCCAGTTGCGTTGCAAACCCGGTACCACTTACGCGGTGGCGGATGAAATTTATGAGCGCGATATTGTCTCTGAACTGTATTCCACCAGTGGTGAATTTGACCTGCTGCTGAAAATCTACATTCCGCATGACGAAGACATCGGCAAGTTCCTGAATGAGCGGATTCTCGACATTCCCAATATCAAGCGTTCCCTGACCACACTGACTTTCAAGGCATTCTGAGTCGGGGTATGGACAGGGTTTCTGTTGACTGTGGGGAGCCGGGTGACAGACACTCCGCCGTTTTGGGGTGGGTGGCTCCAGGGGCAGCGCAAGCCTGCACCCCGGAGCCGTAGCGTTACGGATGTCAGAACAGGGACAGACCAGGCAATCCTTCCGGCAGGCGCAGGGTCATGGCCCAGGTGATCAGGCTGATAAAGCCCACGGCTCCGGCGGTCATCAGCAGCGCAGGCAGCACCCGCGCCTTGCCTGCGACGATCAGGAAGGCCGGGAAGAAGACGGCCATGGCCGGAATGAACCCGATCAGCCAGATCAGCGCGACCAGTCCTGCAAAAATCGCCAGATAAATTTCGCGTCCGGAGGATTTACCGGCCACGGTGAGGCTGGCGTCATCATCGTGGATTTCGGCCACGCGCCCCGACCGGATCCGCAGGATCACTGCCAGTGACGCAATCAGCGCCAGGATGCCGATGGCCAGCGGGAACACCATGCCGAGGAAGCTGAGCTGCGCGGCCTCGAAGACACAATAGGCCGCCAGCAGGAACAGCACGCCGGCAAAGGCGATCTGGCGGCTCCGGGTCTGCTGATCGGCGGCATCGCTTTCGCCCTCGCTGGATATCTCGGTACCGAAGCGCAGGCCGAGGAAGACCGAGACGACGGTGATCAGGGCGATGATGAGCACGCCCGGACGGGTGACCCAGCCCCAGTCGTAGAACTGGACGGCCTGGTACAGATAGTTCTCGGCCCCCGGTGCCAGCACAAAGCCGATCAGCAGCGCCGGACGCGGCCAGCCAAAGCGGCGCATGTAGATGCCGACCACGCCCATCACTATAAGGGCGACCAGATCAGACATCGAACGCGAAGCCTGAAACGCCGCGAACATCGCGATCATCACCATGAAGGGCGCCAGATAGACGAAGGGGACCTGGGTCAGTCGCGCCACGGGCCGGGCCAGAAACACGCACAGCCCCGCGCCGAAGACATTGGCCAGCGCCAGCGACCATATGATCGTATAGGTCAGGTCCAGCCGAGTCTCGACCATGGTCACACCGGGCTGGATGCCCAGAAGCACCATGCCGCCCAAAAACACCGCCATCGAGCCCGATCCCGGCACGCCGAACAGCAGGGTCGGGATCAGTGCGCCGCCCTGACAGGCATTGTTCGCCGATTCCGGCGCGATCACGCCGCGCACGTCGCCCTTGCCGAATTTGGACTTGTCCCGGCTGGTCTGGACCACATGGCTGTAGGCGATCCAGTCAACGACCGCGCCGCCCAACCCGGGGAGCGCGCCAATCACACAGCCCATGCTGGCGCAGCGGGCGACCAGCCATGGATGGCGCAGCACATCGCGCATACCCTTGCCCCAGCCGCCACCAAGCGCGGTGGTTTCGGAAATCGCGGTGCCACGTTTCAAAAGGTCGATGACCTCGGGAATGGCAAACAGGCCCATGGCGACGACGACAAGCGGCACCCCATCATAAAGATAGTCGATGCCAAAGGTCATGCGCGCCTCGCCCGTCGCGGGGGCCGTACCGATCGCGCCGATGACAAGGCCGATGCCCGCCGCCGCGATACCTTTGGTCAGACTGCGCCCCGACAGAACCGCCACCATCGACAGGCCGAAGATGGTCAGCATGAACAACTCGGCCGAGGAAAAGGACAGCACTAGTACATCGCCCCGTAAACCTGTCGGATAACTCACACCTGTAGAGGCTTGC
>DAOPKY010000018.1:0-69793 GCA_035391465.1 Thiolinea sp.
CGATGACCCACAACTACAGGCCGCTCTGGTGCAGCTGCCCGAACAGATGCGCCAGGCACAAACCCTGGACTGGTCGGCGGCCCATGGTGTACTGGATCAGGCCCGGCATCTGCTGGTACTGGGGCGGGGACCGGGGCTGGGGGTTGCCAGTGAAATCGCACTCAAGTTCAAGGAGACCTGTGCCCTGCATGCCGAAGCCTTCAGTGCTGCTGAAGTATTGCACGGCCCGCTGGCCATGATCCGCCCCGGCTTTCCGGTACTGGTTTTCGACCAGGGTGACGGCAGCCGTCCCGGTATTCAGCAGACCATCGCCCGCCTGCAGCAGGCCGGTGCCCGTGTGATGCTGGCTTCAACCGAGGCGGTGCCCGGCTGCCTGATGCTGCCGGTGCTGCCCGGATTGCTGCCCTGGTGTGCGCTGCTGACCCAGGCACAGAGCGCTTACCTGATGATCGAGCAGCAGGCCCGGCACCGGGGCAGTAACCCGGATGCTCCGGCCAATATCCGTAAAGTCACCGAAACCCTGTGAGTCCTGGAAACACGAGCATGATTCTGCGTAATTTCTGCTATTACCATGACGATGAATACCGCACCGGCCAAGCCATGGTCCTGGCAGACGGACACATCCGGCAGCTGCTGGCGGATGAAGACCTGTCACCGGATGCCCGTGCGGCAGCGACCGACTGTGGCGGGATGCTGCTGGCACCGGGGTTTATCGATACCCAGGTCAATGGCGGTGGCGGTGTGATGTTCAACAGCCGGCCTGAGCTGGAGACGCTGGATACCATGCGCCGCGGACACTGGTGTGGCGGAACCACGGCCATGCTGCCCACCCTGATCACCGACAGCCAGGAACACATGCAGCAGGCCGTGGCGGCAGTGGCTCAGGCACTCGACAGCCTGCCCGGCATTATCGGCATTCATCTGGAGGGGCCGCACCTGAATCCGGCGCGGCGTGGCACCCACTCCCCGGCATTCATTCGCCCGTTTGAGACCCTGACCGAAAGCCTGCTGGGACACCTGCCACCCCAATGCTGCCTGCTGACCGTGGCCCCGGAAACCCTGCCTGCCGGTACCATCCGCCGTCTGCGCGAGCACGGTGTTCATGTCAGTGCCGGTCATACCGATGCTACCTATGCACAGATAATGGCTGCCCTTGCGGAAGGGCTGGATGGCTTCACCCATCTTTATAACGCGATGACGCCCATGAGCAGCCGTGAGCCCGGCGTGGTCGGGGCGGCACTGGCCCATGAACACAGCTGGTGCGGCATCATTGTGGATGGCATTCACCTGCATCCGGTTACCGCAGCACTGGCAATCCGGGCCAAGGCCCGTGGCAGAATGGTGCTGGTGACGGACGCCATGGCCACCATCGGCAGCAGCAGGAATTATTTCAGGCTTTATGGTGAAACCATCCGGGTGCAGGACGGGCGCTGCGTGAATGCCGAAGGTGCACTGGCGGGGTCGGCGCTGGATATGGCCTCTGCGGTGCGCAATTGTATGTCCCTGCCGGGGCTGACCCTGCCGGAGGCATTGCGCATGGCGAGTCTGTATCCGGCGCAGTGGCTGGGGCTGGACCGGGAAAGAGGGCGCATTGCCCCCGGCTGGCGTGCAGACCTGGTGCTGCTGAATACGGCTCTGGAAGTGGAAAAAACCTGGGTTGGTGCAGAGCAGGTTTACGCCAGACCGTAAAACAGCCAGACCAGCAGGCTGGCGATGGAGGTCAGCACAAATCCCAGCACCATCCAGAACAGCAATGAAGATGCGTCATCCGCCGGTGCCGGGGATTCATCCGCACTGCCGCCCGGTTCCGCTGCGGGATGGGTACTGTCTGTGTGTGTGCTGCTTCTGGCTTTGTGCAATGGGGTGTGCGGCTTGCGCAACAGCAGTTCCTGTTCCAGCCGGAAACGCTGTGCCGCCAGCGCCTCGCGCTGCAACCGCTCCCATACCTGTTTTTCCCGCATTTCCGCTGTGCCGTCCAGCCCGTCTGCGGGACCGGCATCTGCATCATGCAGGAGAAAAACCGGGGGCTGTTCCCCTTTTTCCACTTCGTTTTTCAACAAGGTGTTCCCGTCATGCATACTCATTGTCTGCCTGAGTTGCTGCCCATATCCTGTTCAAACCCGGATCATACCGGTTTTCACCGGTGTGTTCCTCCCCATTGACTGCGGTAAAGTACCGGTGTCAATTGACACGCTGCAGCCGGCTTTTATAATGGTGGCCTTGCCTGACGACCATGGTGGCCGTTTTTATAAAAATCATGCATTCATCCGTTTCCGAGTAACCATGCTGAAACCCGAACATATCAGGGCATTGCGTCACAACGGCTTCCCACCGGAAATGGTGCTGGCCAGTTTTGATGCTGCAACCATTCAGCGTGGCGTGCATTATTTTGAAACCGGCCGGGCCAACATCATCCGCAGCAGTTTCCCCAGTCTGAGCCTGGTGGAGCTGGAAGCTGAGGTATCAGGCTCCCGTTCATACAATACCCACATCCTTGTTGACCTCAACCAGTATCGGATAAATGGGCAGTGCAGTTGCCCGGTCGGACAGCAGTGCAAGCATGCCCTGGCTGCTTTGCTGGCCTACGTGGGACACAAACCGACGCCCGAGGTCCGCAGTACCGGTTCCAGACCGGAAGAACCCTCGGAACTGGATCGCTGGCTGCAGGTGCTGGAGCAGGCCGGACACGCCGAAGCCTCCCCGTCCTTTACGGCGGACGCTGCTACCCGACCCGAATTGCTGTATCTGCTGCGCCATCCTGCGCGGGCCGGCAACCGGCTGGAGCTGGAGCCACGCAAGGCGACACGCCTCAAGCGCGGTGGTTACGGACAGAGTTACCGTGCCCAGCTGGATGACCTGCTGCATAAATGGCAGACCCCGTCCTTCCAGTGCCAGCCGCTGGATCAGGATATTGCGCATCTGGTGATTCCGCACCGGCACAGCAACTATCACAGCCCGGACAATCACTTTATCCTTGAGGGTTCGCTGGGGCAGCTGGCGCTGGAGATGCTGTTCCGGACCGGGCGTGCCTACTGGAAAGACCTGGAGACCCCGGCCTTGCGTGCCGGCCCGCCGCGTACCCTGCAGTTTGTCTGGGAGGCGCATCAGGGCAGCCGTCAGCTCCGTCCCCAGGTAACACCGGCCATGCATGACTACTTTCAGCTTGAAAAGCTTTACTACGTCGATACCCTGCGTGGTGAGTGCGGTGTGCTGGAGCATGCGCCACTCGGGGTCGATCAGGTGCTGCACCTGCTGGAAGCACCCCCGGTACCTGAGGCCCAGGCAAAGAAAACCAGCCGTCGCCTGCTGGAGATCATACCGCCGGATGTCGAGCTGCCGCTGCCGGACCCGAGCATGAATCCGGTCACGGTCGAGATCACGGATGTCGACCCGGTTCCGGTACTGGAACTGCACAGTGACGGCCAGCATGATAACAGCCCGACCCATCAGGGACTGTCATTGTCCTTTGATTATCAGGGCCACCTGCTGCACCCCGGTCATCAGCAGGCCCTGGTTACCGTGCGGGAAGATACCACCCGTTACCGCATCCATCGTCAGCTGGAGACCGAACAGGCGGCACGGGAGCGCCTGCAGCAGTCTTACGGCTTCAGCGCGCAGGAACAGGCCCATCCACTCGACCTGTGGCTGGATGCCGGCAATCCGGCACTGGCGGCCCTGCTCTGGAACAATTTTCTCGACAACGGCATTCCGGTTCTGGAACAGGAGGGCTGGCGCATCAGCCGCGATGACAGCTTCCAGCTGGCATTCACCCTGGTGGATAACTGGGAGGCAGAACTCAAAAGCAGCGGTGAACAGTGGTTTGAACTCGGCATCGGTTTTGAGGTGGAAGGCCAGCGCATCAATCTGCTGCCGATCCTGGTTGACATGCTGGCCAGCATGCGCAGCCCTCAGGAACTCACCACCCTGTTGCAGCTGCAGGAATACCTGCTGGTGCCTTTGGAGGACGGGCGCTGGCTCAAGCTGGAGTCTGCCCGCCTGTTGCGGGTGCTGGATACCCTGATCGAGCTTTATGACCACGCGCCCCTGAACCGGGACGGGCGGCTGCTCATGAGCCGTTTCCAGGGCAGTCAGCTGCATGAGCTGCTGAATGATCCGGCCCTGAACTGGAAGGGGGCCGGGGAAATGCGCGAGCTGAGTCGCCGGCTGCATGATTTTGAGGGTATTCAGCCTGTCACCCCGCCTGCGGGGCTTAATGCCACCCTGCGTGCCTACCAGCAGCAGGGGCTGAACTGGTTGCAGTTCCTGAGCCATTACGGTTTCAACGGCATTCTTGCTGATGACATGGGGCTGGGTAAAACCCTGCAGGCGCTGGCTCACCTGCTGCTGGAGAAACAGCAGGGTCATCCGCAGCATCCCAGCCTGGTTATTGCACCGACCAGCCTGATGTCCAACTGGCGGCGTGAGGTGGAAAAGTTCACCCCGGACCTGTCCGTGCTGGTTCTGCATGGCAGCCAGCGGGAGGCCGATTTTGGGCGTATCGGTGAATTTGATCTGATACTGACCACCTACCCGCTGATTCTGCGGGATGAGGATTTTTACCGCGAGCAGCTGTTTCATTACCTGATTCTGGACGAAGCGCAGTCGATCAAGAACGCACGTTCCAAAACCACCCAGGTGATTTTTTCCCTCCAGGCCAGACACCGTCTGTGTCTGACCGGTACACCGATGGAAAACCATCTGGGGGAGCTGTGGTCGATGTTCCATTTCCTGATGCCCGGCTTTCTGGGCTCACACGAACGTTTTGCCCGCCTGTTCCGGATTCCGGTGGAAAAGCAGGGTGACAAAGGGCGTCAGGTCCAGCTGCAGAAACGCCTGCAGCCATTCATGCTGCGCCGTACCAAGCAGGTGGTGGCAACCGAACTGCCGCCCAAGACGGAAATCATTCTCACCGTGGCGCTGGAAGGTCGCCAGCGTGATCTGTATGAGAGTGTACGGCTGGCCATGGACAGCAAAGTGCGCGAAGAAATCCGTTCCAGGGGACTGGCGCACAGCCAGATCGTGATTCTGGATGCCTTGCTGAAGCTGCGTCAGGTGTGCTGTGATCCGCGTATCATGAACCTGTCCGGTGCCGAAGTGCTCCAGGAGTCCGCCAAGCTCGACATGCTGATGGAGATGCTGCCGGAGTTGCTGGAAGAGGGGCGCAAGGTCCTGCTGTTTTCGCAGTTCACCTCCATGCTGGCCCTGATTGAAGCGGCGGTTCGGGAGCATGGCATCCGCTACAGCCTGCTGACCGGGAAGACCCGTGATCGTGAATCCGCCATCAGTGCCTTTCAGGACGGGGATGCCCAGGTCTTTCTGATCAGCCTCAAGGCCGGCGGTACCGGCCTCAACCTCACTGCTGCCGATACCGTGATCCATTATGATCCGTGGTGGAATCCGGCAGTGGAGCAGCAGGCAACCGACCGCGCCTACCGTATCGGTCAGGACAAGCCGGTGTTCGTGTACAAGCTGCTGGTGGAAAATACGGTGGAGGAAAAAATTCTCAGGCTGCAGGAGAAAAAACAGCAGCTGGTGGATGGTATCTATGGCAATGATCCGGAAGGGGCTCAGCCGTTTACCCAGGATGAACTGATGGACCTGCTGCAGCCGTTGGGTCACTGAGCGGGAGGGGGGCTTGATTGACTGGCCAGTCAGTCAGTAATAAGCTTGCATCCATATTTTTCATGGAGACCATGACTGTGACTCATAACAGGACGCCGCCACCCGAGCATTTCGACCTGGAAATTCTGAAAGACAATGCAACGCCACTGCGCATTGTGCATTCCACGCTGGAGGAAATCGGGGAAAACGGCCTGTGTGCCACCACGACCAAAGCCATCAGTCAGCGTGCCAATCTTTCCACCGGTATCATCCACCATTATTTCAACACCAAGGACAATCTGGTTTACGCGGCCTATGTCTACCTGATCCAGGACCTGCACCGGAACACCCTGGCCATCTTCCGCGAACAACCCGACCCGGTGGCACGGCTGCAGGCCATCATCCGCATGAATTTTTCCACGATCCACATTTCGCGCGAAGCCCGTGATGTCTGGCCCCAGTGCTGGGCCAACGCTGTGCATGATGAGCGCATCGCCCGTTTGCTGCGGGCTTATTACCGCCGTTTTCGCAGTAATCTGGTCGTCTGCTTCCTGCCTCTGCTGCATGACCGCGAGCAATCGCTACAGGCGGCTGAACTGCTGCTCGCAGCCATACACGGGGTCTGGTTTACGCACCGGGTCGCCGAGTTTCCTCATGAGCGGGATCAGGCAATTGCACGGGTGGAACGGCAGCTGGAACTGCTGCTGGCCCGGTCTGACCGCCCGGCTGAGCACGCATGAAGCATATTGCCGACCAGCCGGTGCTGGATCGCATTGACCGTAAAATCCTGCGGGAGCTGCAGCGTGACGGGCGCATTTCCTATGTGGAACTGGCGGAAAAAGTAGGGCTGAGCACATCCCCCTGTCTGGAGCGGGTCAAGCGCCTGGAACGTGCCGGGATGATCCTGGGGTATACGGCACTGCTCAATCCACGGGCACTGGATGCCGATCTGCTGGTATTTGTGGAAATCAGCCTGCATTACACCAGTGGCAAGGTGTTTGAGGAGTTCCGCGATGCCGTGCGCCAGTGGCCGCAGGTACTGGAATGCCATCTGATGGCCGGGGATTTTGATTTCCTGCTCAAGATACGTATCCGCAATATGGCCTCCTATCGCACCCTGCTGGGTGATATTCTGCATACCCTGCCGGGGGTAAGGGATTCCCGAACACTGGTGGCGATGGAGACGGTGTGTGAAACCACGGCGCTGGTGATTGATCTTTAGCCCGAATTTCTCACCCGAACCACTTTCAAAACTCACTGGACTTATCCACATGGATGGCAAACTGCTGCTGTTGACCAACCTGCCGGATCGCCCCGGCGGAGATTGTCAGCCGTTACAAAGCCCTGGCCGATATTGAACGGGGCTTCCGGGTGCTGAAATCGGAAATCGAAATCGTCCCGGTGTTCCACCGCCGCCCTGACCGGATCAAGGCCCATACCCTTGGCGCTGGTGCTGTACCGGGTGTTGCGCATGCGTCTGAAAGCCGCTGGTCATGCCCACTCGCCGGAATGGCAGCGCCTTTGTACACAATCCCCAACGTCAGCAGGTTCAGATTCTTCTTTCCCCATTGCCAGTTGGTACGATCCAGGGTCAGATAGAACGGCTTCCTGTCAAAACCAAACAGACAAACAATCAGCCGGGCCAGCGCATCATAATCAAAGCGAACCTCACTGAAAAAACGCTGCAAGCGTCGGTAACGGAAAGCTACCTCTGCAGAGCTGCCCATCGCTACCGCCAGACGGCTTAAATCCATACGCTGGATGCGTAACACCGCCAGTAGCAGACTGACAAAACAAGTGAGCCGGGGCTTGCCCCAACCCAGATGATCTTTTAGGCTGTTCCGTAGTCCGCTGGCTAAATCCATTGCAACCCCCTTTGTTTGGTCGCAGGAGAGTGCAACAGATCGTCGGCGGGCTTTCAACCCCGAAATTTATCTTCGGTAAATCAGCTGGTTATGGATTTTGTCGTGTACAGAGGGTCGGCATGACACAAAAACTGGCTGCGATTATGCCGCCGAATGAAGTTCCTGTTCCATCACTTCCCGCAAGACCTTGTTCAGGCGGGTTTGGTAGCCTTTGCCGTCTGCTTTCAGCCATGCCAGTACATCGGCATCAATCCGCACGGTGACTTGTTCCTTGATGGGGCGATAAAAGCGCCCTACCACGGGTTGGGCATTTTTCCAGGCTGCTTCGTTCAGCTCTGGAATATCGCTGCAATCAATCGCCTCATCCGGTAGCGCGTTCAATGCCGCCAACTCGGCCTTTTGCTGTTCGTTCAGGGCGGGCGGGTTGTTCGGGTCGATGGTGTAGCTAACGGTTCCGGTTTTCTTGCTCATATAATGTTCGCTCCTTTGGCGCTGCTTTTCGGGCGGAGATGATACGGATAACTTCCGTGTGGTCGTCCTCATTCCAGACCAGATGGGCTACCAGCAACAGGGTGCGGCCTTCGACCAGACCCAGTGTCTGCCAGCGTTCTTCTCCATTTTCTATCCGGTCTTGTATGGATACATGGAAGGGGTCGGCAAATACCCGTGCTGCGGTTTCAAAACTGACGCCATGTTTACGCAGGTTGCTGTGGTCTTTGTTTTCATCCCACTCAAATTCCATACAAAATGCCTTATAAATTTGTAACTACATTTTAGCATTGATTGTTTGTGGTATCCATCGCTGCCTGAGCATCTCCCTGATCCAGCCCCAGCCGTTCGCTGAACACGCGGTAGGCGGTTTTGTAGTCTTCGATGCGGTCGACGTGCTTGAACGGCGGGTAGAAGGTTTTGGTGACGGTCTGGTTGCCGTTGTCGATGTCCCAGCTCACCGTAACCGGGGATGTGCCGTCGTGGTTTTTCAGGGCTTCGCGCAGTTCTTTGGGAGTTATAACTGAATCTGGTGTACGGAGCCGTTGAAAAGAAGCGGCGTATCTGGTTGATTTGAGTAAGCACACATCAAACAACCTACGAGGATACAGCGCCATGGACAAAGATAATGTGCAGATCGAGAGTCCGGAGACGACCCGCTGACAGAACTGCTCAGGCAAGGGGCTCGGCAATTGATTGAACAGGCCATCGAAGCGGAATGACAGGCATTGCTGTCACAGTACAGTGGTCAGCAGGCAGAAGATGGGCGTGCCGCTGTCGTGCGCAATGGCTACCAACCGGAACGCGCGATCCAGACCGGCATCGGGCCGGTGAAAGTCAAAGTCCCGAAAGTGCGTTCCCGTACGGGAGAAGCGGTCACGTTCCATTCGGCCCTGGTTCCACCGTATGTGCGCAAAACCCGTAGCCTGGAAGCAGCCTTGCCGTGGCTGTACCTCAAAGGCATCAGCACGGGCGAAATGGAAGACGCTCTGCGTTGTACTGGTTGGGCCGGAGGCCAGCGGCCTGTCTGCCAGCACGGTCAGCCGCCTGAAACAGGTCTGGGCGCAGGAATACCGGGACTGGGGCCAGACCCGGCTAGATGTCAAGACCTGTATGATCATCGGCTCTATGATCCTGTTAAACCTCAGCAGGCACGACAGGTGCTACGCAGTCTGATACAGGAGCGAGCCGGTCAATGAAGATTCACAGTGAAGCCAGAACCACCCCGAAGATACGGGAAGAAATCAGGGCCAGCAAGGGCAAAATGACTCAGAAGGAAGCTGCTGACCATTTCAATGTCAGGCGAGCGACAATCCAGAAATGGCAAGGCCGGGACAGCACGGAAGGCTGCTCCCACCGGTACCGGTGGATGATCTGCTGGTGGTGGTGCGGGAGTTTATCAAGCCCGACAGGGTTCGCTCCTGCCTGATCCGGTTCCGGATTTTAAAAGAACGTTACTGCAACCGGTGACGGCGTTTCCCCTTTATGCCTCAAGGCCGCCTGGGTTTTCAGGTGATTGCCCTGCCTTCAGCCGCCATCCGCCTGCCATCGGCATCAAACAGATGCAGCTTGTCGTGATCCGGTTGCAGCCCGACATGACTGCCGATTGTCACCGCCTGTGCACGGGGTACGGTCACAATGATTTCCACGCCACTGCTTTCCAGATGGATATTCTGGTCTGCACCGGTTTTTTCCACCAGCTTGACCTTGCCACGAAAATCACCCTCATCGACCAGTGCCAGCTCCTGGGGGCGCAGCCCGCAGGTGACCGCCGTTCCGGCTGGGGCTTCAATGGTCCGGCCCAGCGGCAGACGCAGGGTTTCGTGCTCGACAAAGCTCTGACCCGGTTCATGGTGGATCACACCCTGGACAAAGTTCATCGGGGGTGAGCCGATAAAATCAGCCACAAACAGGGTAGCCGGGCGGTCGTAAAGGTCTTCCGGTGTACCGACCTGCTCGATCAGGCCATCCTTCATCAGCACAATCTTGTCCGCCATGGTCATGGCTTCGATCTGGTCATGGGTGACGTAGATGGTGGTGGTATTGAGGTCTTCGTGCAGCTGGCGGATTTCAACCCGCATCTGTGCGCGCAGCTTGGCATCCAGATTGGAAAGCGGTTCATCAAACAGAAACACTTCAGCATCCCGCACCATGGCCCGGCCCATGGCCACCCGCTGACGCTGCCCCCCGGACAGCTCTCGCGGAAAGCGTTTCAGGAACGGTGACAGGTTGAGGATGTTGGCGATGCGTTCTACCCGCTCACGGATTTCGGCAGGTGGCAGCTTCTTGATCTGCAGGGAAAAGGCGATATTGTCAAAGACGTTCATGGTGGGGTACAGGGCATAGTTCTGGAACACCATGGCGGTATTGCGGGCGCGTGGATGTACATCATTCATGCGCACCCCGTCAATGACCAGATCACCGGAAGAAATGGTTTCCAGCCCGGCGGTCATGCGCAGCAGCGTGGTTTTGCCGCAGCCGGAGGCACCAAGCAGGACGGCAAACTCCTGGTCGGCGATATCCAGGTCCACTTGCTTGAGGACTTGTACCATGCCATAGGATTTGGCGATATTCCGGTATTCAACATTGGCCATCGGGCATTTCCTTACTGTGTTTTCCTGAGTTGCTTCAATACTTTTGTCGGGTCGGAGTCAGGCAGATTTCCTGTACCAGGGCTTCCTGGGGCAGCTGGTAGGCGTTCAGGATCAGCTCACCCACAATCTCGGCGCTGATACCGCCACCCATACGCACCTTGTTGGCTTTGTAACCTGCGAGGGTCTCCGGATCACGGACCCCGGACAGGACCTCGGTTTCAATCACGCCGGGAGACACCACCAACACCCGAACCAGATGGTCTGCCAGGTATTCACGCAGGCTCTCCGCCACCGCATGCACGAAAAATTTGGTCCCGCAATAAACGGTGTGATCGGGGTAAACCTTGCGCCCGGCAATGGAGCTCATCATGACCAGCGTGCCATGCCGCCGTTCCATCATGCCAGCCAGAACGGCATGCACCGTGTTCATCACGCCTTTGGTATTAATATCGATCATTTCATCCCATTCTTCCGGTGGCTGGCGGCCAATGTCGGCCAGACGGGCAAGACCGGCATTGGCAAACATCATGTCCACCGGACCATAGCGGCACTCGGCCTGCTTTACGGCAGCCGCGATACTCTGGCGCTCGCGCACATCCACCTCACAACATACTGCGTCCGGCAGCTGCATGGCCTGCATGCGTTCCAGCCGCCGCGCCATCATCAACACCGGATGCCCGGCGGCGGAAAAACAGCGCGCAGTAGCGGCACCGATACCGGAACTGGCTCCGGTAATGGCAACCAGAGGTTTTTGTCCCATGGTTCTCCTCCTTGTTGGTTTTTATATCCAGCCCCTGCCGCTGCGATAAGGGTAGGGGCCGGCTTCTGATGCCGTTTATCCGGCCATCACGGTGTCGACGGCTTTGGCGATGTCATCCATAGCCTCCCTGGCGGAGCCGTATTCACCGGCAAAGTACTTGCCCAGTCGTACCGGAATGGTATCGTTGGACAGCTCGGCCCACTGCGGCAGATCCGGCTCGGAACCCATATCCTTGTCAATGGTTTCACGCACCACATTCAGGTGACGGGTGGTGCCGGGTCCAACACGGGCATTGGCCAGCACACGCGGATCATCATAGACCGAGCGCCGGGTCGGGCCGGTACCGCCACCCAGGGTGGTGATCAGGACCTGGGTATCGGCACAGGTGGCCCATTGCATGAATATCCAGGCCGCATCCGGGTTTTTGGAATTTTTGGACACCGCCAGTGACGAACCGCCCTGGTGCCCGACACCGGGAATTTCCCCGAAACCGGTTTCTTCGACCGTGCGCAGCGGGGTTGCCGGGGCCGGGCAGCGCACCGCCTCCATCAAACCGGATACTTTGCTGGCGGCAGGATCATCGAAGGAGGGGAAGAACTCGCCCCAGCTCATCATGGTGGCGGCAATGCCCTGAGCCACGGACTGGCCTTCACCGTCCCAGGTCCAGCCGATGACACCGGGCGGCATGGTTTTCCAGAGCCGGGTCCAGTAATCCATGGCTGCCAGTCCGGCCTCGTCATGACCGGTGAACTGGCCGTCCTTGTTGAAAATCGAGCCGCCATGGCCCCAGAGCCAGGATGTCCAGTCACATTCCAGGCTGTAATGACCGGATTTCATCTGCCCGGTGGCCCCGTACAGTTTCGGCCCCATCTGTTCGGTGATGGCCCTGGCTTGGTTATAGTACTCCTCCATGATTGTCGGTGCCTTGAAGCCCATCTGCTCATAAATGTCCTTGCGGTACATCATGATGAAGATCGGGATGTCATAAGGGACACCAACCCAGCGGTCACCGTATTTGGCCACCCCGTCCACCAGTGCCGGGAGGAAGTCATCCAGGTTGTAATCCGGCATGGCCAGTTCCGGCTTGGCCTCGGTCTGTTCGCGGGGGTCGAACACGTCATTGCTGAACGAGGCGGCCCAGGACTGATCAATATAGTAAAGGTCATAGGTCCCGAGGCTGGAGGCGATGTCCAGGGTCATTTTCTGCAGGACCTGCTCCAGCGGCAGCACCTCGATTTCCACCTTCATGCCCGAAGCTTCCTCAAAATAAGGCTTCAGGATTGCATTGATGGCATTTGAGGGCGGGGTGGATTCCGTGGCCAGTTTCAGGGTGGTGCCCTTGAACGGGGCGGATACCTCTTTGACCCAGGCCAGAATGTCGGCAGAGGGCTTCAGGGCCTCCTCGGCGGCACGGGCCTGGCTGATCAGTGGAAAGCCGTCAGGCCGCACCAGCCCGGTGCCCAGCACCCCGGCCCCGAGACCAAGCAGGCCGGCACGTTTCAGGAAGGTGCGCCGGTCGATCTGACGGTTCACGTAACGGCCCACCAGGTCCGCACGGTAACGTTTCTTGTCACTGTCTTTCATTGCGATTGCCTCCTCTTTGGGCATGAAAATGGCTACTGTTTGACGGAACCCAGGGTCAGGCCCCGGACCAGCTGCTTCTGGACCAACAGGATGAACACAAAGGCCGGCAGCATGGCGGCAGTGCCAAGGGCGGCCATGTTGCCCCAGGCAGTACCGGTGGAGGTCACAAAAGTGGAAGACACTACCGGCACGGTTTTCAGGCTGGTCTGGGTCAGGGTCAGTACGAACAGGAATTCGGTCCAGCTGAAGATGAAACACAACACGGCAGTGGCGGCGATACCGCCTTTGACCATGGGCAGCATAATGCGCCGGAACATCAGCCAGCGGCTGGCACCGTCCAGCATGGCGCTTTCATCAATTTCTTTGGGGATATCATCAAAAAAACTTTTCATTAATAATACCGCCAGTGGCAGGTTCATGACCATGTGAATCAGGATCACGCCGGTATAAGTGTCCAGCAGGTTGAGGTTTTTGTAGATGAAGAAGATCGGGATGACGACGGCAACCGGCGGCATCATGCGGGTTGACAGTACCCAGGCCACATAATGGTGCCGGGTACGGAACGGCATTCGGCTCAGGGCATAGGATGCCATGGTGGCGACCATGACCGCCAGCAGGGTGGAAAACAGCGCAATGATAATGGAGTCCACCAGACGCGGGGCCATGTAGAAATTGCCACCGCCGGTTTGGGCCACCCGAGACTTCTCCCCGCCGAAATCAATGCCGAAGACGGCCTCGAAATTGGCCATGGTCGGAGTGAAGTCGACAATGCGCGGTGGAATGTCAAAAATCTCGCGCGCATCCTTGACGGCGACCGTGAACCAGTAGAACAGCGGAAAGAAAAACAGCATCACCACCATCCAGGCGATGAGAATGCGCCAGAAGCGCCGGGCAGGGGACTGAACCATATTTACCACCTCACCTTTGCCAGCCAGATAAACAAATTGGCCATGAGCAGGATAATCACCAGTGTGACCAGCGAAATGGTGGCCCCGTAACCCCACTTGATAAAGCTGAAAGTCTGCTGCCAGGCATAAAGGCTGACGGTATAGGTCGAGGTACCGGGGCCACCGGAGGTCATGACATAGACGTAGTCGAACATGCGGAACAGGTCGATGCCCCGGATCAGAATGGCCACGGCAATGACCTTGGACATCAGCGGCAGGGTGAGACGCCGGAACATCTGAAAGGCTGAAGCACCGTCCAGCATGGCGGCCTCGAACGGCTCACTTGGCAGCGAACGCAGTCCCGCCAGAAAAATCAGTACCATAAACGGTGTCCACTGCCAGACATCAGCCAGCATGACGCCTGCCAGGGCCAGTGACGGGGTGGACAGGATCGGGGTGCTGCTGTCAAGAATGCCCAAGCTTTTGAGTGCGTAGCTCAGGACACCGAATTCCGGGTCCTCCATCAGCAGGAACATCATGCCCACAACGGCAGGGGGCACGACCAGGGTCAGGGTCAGGGTGCCGCGCAGAAAGCCGAAGCCCGGCTCATCCGTATCCAGCAGCAGGGCAATCAACATCCCCAGTACCAGCTCCACCGCCAGTACCACAAAGAAGTAGATCAGGGTCACGCCGATGGATTGCCAGAAGCGGGCATCTGCCAGCAGTGTGCTCCAGTTTTTGCCACCTACCCAGACCAGCTGGCGTTTCAGGGGAGCATATTCGTGGAAACTGAGCCAGATGTTGTAGAACAGCGGGTAAACCGTAAACAGCAGCAGGACCACGGTCAGTGGCAGTAACCACGGAAGGGGGCGATCCCAGGTCAACCAGCGACCGGGACCCTGTGTCGGTGTTGTCAGCGTTGTCAAGCTCTCCTCCTGCTTTTCAACTGTGGATATTTCCCGCGCCTCCGGTGTGGGGGCGGGTCTTGTTATCGGTGCATGCTAGTCCGGCCCGCTTCTCCGTGCTGCCAGCAGCCTGCGGGCGACTTCCACAAAGCCCTGCCCGCCACGACTTGGGGTGATCCAGGCCGGCAGGTGTTCGATCCTGCCGTGGAAATCCCGTACATTGGCGACCCCGCAGGCATGGGAAAAATAACCGAACATCGGCGCGTCATTGGGGCTGTCACCACAGAACAGGAACTGTGCCTCGTGTGCATCCAGTGACAGGTGGTAAACTTCGTGCACAAACCGTTTTGCCATGGACAGCTTGTCATGGCTCCCGTACCAGCCGTTGACATGAATCGATGACACCTTGGCCACGGCCCCTTCCTGCTCGAAAATGGCTTGAATCCGGTCAATGGCACTTTGGGGCAGTGCCGGTACGTCTTCACGGAAGTCGACCGCCAAGTCCAACTCACGGTAAGCCTGATCGGCGGAAATGGCGGCTCCGGGCACCTCGCTCAGTACCCGGCGGCGGATATGCTCCAGTTTACGGCGGTTGGCCTGGCGCTCGGGTGCCGGCTGTTCATAAATGCGCAGCATGGTCTTCTGCCGGGCCTGATAGCGGAAATAGAACCCGCCGTTTTCCCCGATCACACCGGCTACGGGCCAGAAACGTGCAATCATGTCGCACCAGCCTGCCGGGCGACCGGTCACAGGCACCACATCAATACCGGCCTGCTGCAGCTGTTCCAGAGCCTGGTAGGCAACCGCCGGAAGGCGGCCTTCCGTGGTCAGCGTGTCATCAATATCGGTGAATACGCAGCGGATGGCACCCGCCACGCTATCCGGCATCTGTTCCAGAGGCTGCATCAGGCCTCCCTGGCGGCAAAGTCCGCCAATACTCCGGCATTACAGGCAATGTCGGTAAAGGAATAACGATTGCGCATTTCGTGTGCATGGTTCACCGCCTCGCGGTAGAAGTCCACATCCAGCCCCAGGTCTGCCGCACTGGTTGGGGCACCGGCTTGTTCCAGCAGGGCCTTCATCTCGTCAACACTGCGGATCATGGCAGCACACTCGCGCTGCAGCTCGGGCCAAATGGTTGCCAGACGGGTGTTCAGGCGCTCGGCCCCGGCCTGATCCAGCGTCTTCTTGCGGTATTCCGTCAGGCATTGCCCGGCAATAAGCGGTCCCATACGCCGCTGCATGTCGGCCTCATCAATACGGGTGGGCTGCATGACCGGCGGATCGCTGCGTCCCAGAAGCCCTTGCTGGATGCGCCCGACCGTGAGGGTGGCGACACCGACCTGCTCTCCGTGCAGGGTGCCGGGGTGACGCTGATGGGCAAAGCAGTCAATATAGTGGGAAATCTGGTGTTCGCCCATGGAGCCGTGATTGGAAACCCCGGTAATGGCCACTCCAAGGCCCGAGAGCATCAGCAGGCGTACCAGGCTGCCGATGGCGTCCGGGTTGCCGGCCCGGATACCTGCCGCTTTGGCGAATACGTCTTTTTCATCTTCCGCCATCAGCAGGTAGGGACCGTCATCATAAAAACTGTCCAGCAGGCGATGGGACATCCACCAGTCAACCTGACAGACGCTGCTGCAGACGCAATCCCCGAAGCCGGATGCCGCCAGAAACGCCGGAGCAGCCGCAATCACGCCAATGTCCATGAAGACCCCTTTGGGGGCATGGGCCGGCAGGGAAATTTTGAGTCCGCTTTCCAGCGTGATCGAGGCAGTGGATGAGGTATAGCCGTCCATGGAGGCGGCGGTGCCGAATACACAATAGTCACGCCCATCCTGAGCCGTTACGTATTTACACAGGTCGTTGAGGGTGCCGGAACCCACGGCAATCAGGTAGTCATAAGCGCGGGTACGCTGACTGAGATCAGCCACGGTGGCCAGATCGGCATGAGGATGTTCCAGCAGGATGGTATCCAGTCCCCCCAGGTTGGTGCTGATGCGGGTGCCGAGGGCATCCATGGTATGGGTATCTGCCACAATGGCTGCCTTGCCGTTCAGGCCGGCAGAGGCAATCAGTGTGGCTTCCATGCCATCCAGGTCCGTGCCAAGGTGCAGGTGCCGGATGGAGGAGGCCGGGAGCCGAGTGCCTTTGTTGGGGATGACCCAGCGTCCCAGATAAATGTCATCAATCAGCGCCATCCAGTCACGTTCGGTGGCTGCGTGCTCAGAGCCTGTTTCCATGCTGCGGATTCCCGATTGGAATAGGGTGAAAATATTTTGTCATTGTCTTGTGACAATTGTCAATGCAAATGACATGCTGATATGACATTTGTTGAAAAATAAAAAAAATTGGGCTATTGTCGGTAACACGGGCTGTGGAGAGGCCCTGTTATTCCGGATACTTTATAATCCCGGCTTTTCTTTCAGGTCTGAACAGCGAGAAGCCATGCAACGTAACCTCAATATCACGCCACCTTTGCAGTTTGCCGATGACTTTCTGGCCTGGGCCGTGTGGTTGTATTATGTCGAGGGGCGGACCCAGAACGAGGTCGCCAAGAGCCTGGGAGTATCGCGTACCTCGGTCGCCAATTACCTGGCCGAAGCACGCCGCCGGGGCATGGTTTCGGTCACGGTGGCACCGGAGCTGCTGTCCGGTGTCGAGCGCTCGACACGCTTGAGCCGTCGTTATGGTCTCCGGGAGACCCACATCATTCCGGCCCGGACGGGGGAGAACCGGGAAGCGCTGACCCGGCGTCTGGGGGGGGCTACTGCCCAGCTGCTGTCGGCGCGCCTGAATGATGGCCTGACCCTGGGGGTGGCCTGGGGGCGCACGGTACTGGCTACGGCGCAGGCCCTGACCGAGCAGCAGCTGCCGGCACTCAAGGTGGTGCAGGTCGCCGGCAGTTCGGTCGACGGTACCCCTTTTTCCCCGGAATACTGTACTGCCCTGTTTGCCAATCGTCTGGGAGCGCGCTGCTACAATTTTCATGCACCGGGGATTGTCTCCAATGCCGGGCTGTGTGAGCAGCTGATGCATGAGCCGATTGTCAGCCGCCAGTTCGAGTTGATTCATCAGTGTGATCTGCTGGTTTTTGGGGTGGCGGCAGCCGGTGACACCTCCCTGTACCGCCAGACCGATCTCCTGAATCCGGAGCTGATGCAGCCCTATCTGGATCAGGGGGCCGAGGCGCTGGTACTGGGACGCATACTGGATGCCGGGGGGCGGGAGATGCCGGGGCCGCTGACCGGGCGTCAGCTGGGTCTGGCACCTGCTGAACTGAGCACCATTCCGCAGCGTTTCCTGATTGCGGGCGGTGCGGATAAATACAAGGCGATTCGCGCCATTCTGGCAGGCGGGTATGCCACCCACCTGATTACGGATCAACAAACGGCACAAAGTCTGGAGGCGTCATGAAGGATCTGGTTATCGGTATCGACAGTTCAACCCAGTCTACCAAGGCCATTGCCTGGGACGCTGCCGGTCATGCAGTGGCCGAGGGGCGTGCACCCATTGCTCTGTACCAGCCACAACCGGGTTGGGCTGAGCAGGATGTGGAAAACTGGTGGCAGGCCTGCTGTACGGCGCTGACGCAGTTGGGCACCCGGATTGATATGGCCAGGGTGGCCGCCGTGGCCATTTCCAACCAGCGCGAGACGGTGGCCTTCATCGATAAGGACGGCCGGGCGGTGCGTCCGGCCATGGTTTGGCTGGATGAGCGTGCAGAGGCGGAAGTGCAGCGCCTGGACCGGGAGTTTGGCGGTGAGCGCCTGCACCGGATTACCGGGCGGCCACTGGATGTGATTCCGGTGGTCTACCGGGTGGCATGGATGACACGCCATGAACCGGAAAACCTGGCACGCTGCTGGAAAATCCTGGATGTACACAGTTTTCTGGCAGGTCGCCTGACCGGTCATTACACGGCAAGCTGGACCAGTGCTGATCCGTTTGCCATTTTCGATATACATCAACATGACTGGTCCGGGCCGATTCTGGATTATCTGGGACTGACGGCGGAACGCTTTGCCGATCACCTGCCACCGGCCAGCCTGATCGGAACCGTCACACCGGCAGCTGCTGCCCTGACCGGGCTTGTGGCCGGCACACCGCTGGTAACGGCCGGTGGGGACGGGCAATGTGCCGGACTGGGCGTGAATGCCACCCGTCCGGGGGTGTTCTACCTCAATCTCGGTACGGCCATCGTGGCTGGCATCTGGGCAGCCGATCCCACCATCAGCCTCAACTGGCGCTCCATGCTGTCACCCACCGGCAAGGGCTATTTTCTGGAATGCTGTCAGCGGGGTGGGGCTTTTTTCCTGAACTGGTTTGTGGACAATTTCGCGGGCGGACGGGCCGACCCGGCGGTTTTTAACCGGCTGGAACAACAGGCTGCCACCATTCCAGTCGGTTCTGAAGGCGTCTATGTCTGCCCCTATATCAGCGGGGTCATGGACCCCTACTGGGACTCCGGTGCCCGGGCCTCATTCCATGGGCTGGGGCCGGGGCATACCACGGCACACCTTTACCGTGCCATTCTGGAAGCCCTGACGCTGGAGACCGCTCGCGGGGTGGCAGCGATGCGTGCCAGCGGGCTTGATCTGCGTGAAATCATCGCGGTGGGCGGCGGCAGCAATAACCGGCTGTGGCTGCAGATGCACGCCGATACCACCAGCCTGCCGGTCAAGATCAGCGAGTCACTGGAAGCCTCGGCACTCGGAGCCGGAATCACGGCGGCCGTTTACAGCGGCTGGTATCCGGACTTTGATGCCGCCGCCACCGCCATGTGTCGTACTGCCGCCGAGTATCATCCGGATACCGCCTTACAGGCAGACTGGGAGGTGGTATCACAGCGGCAGGCCAGTGCCTACCAGCAGCAGAAACCGCCGTCAACCAGCAGGTCGACACCGGTGCAATAAGACGAGGCATCACTGGCCAGGAAAATCGCCGGTCCAACCATTTCATCGACGGATGCCATCCGCCCCATGGGGGTCTGGCTTTCAAACTCCCTGGTCTGGTGCACCATCTCCGGACGGGTGTTCATCGGGGTGGCGGTATAGCCGGGGCTGATGGTGTTGACCCGGATACCGCGTGTGACCCATTCCATGGCCATGCTCCTGGTCATATGAATCACACCGGCCTTGGAGGCATTGTAGTGGACCTGGCTCAGGCCCCGGTTCACAATGACCCCTGACATGGAGGCAATATTGATAATGGAACCCCTGCCATGGCGCAGCATGGCGTTGGCCTCGGCCTGACAGGACAGAAACACACCCTTCATATTGATGTCCATCAGGGCTTGGTACTGATCTTCTGCCATGGTCTCCGCCGGGTTGGCATTGGCAATACCGGCGGAGTTGACCGCGATTTCCAGTGCCCCCAGTTCCGCCTCGGTACGCGCCACCGCCGCAACCAATGCTGTCCTGGAGGTCACATCGGCAGTAATGGCAATCGCCTTGCGCCCGCAGGTTTTGATCTGCTCCAGTGTGTCGGCCAGCCCCTGGTCTTCACGCCGGTCCAGACAGGCAACATCCGCACCGCATTGCGCCAGCCCGAGTGCAATACGCTGGCCAATGCCGCTGCCGGCACCGGTGACCAGTGCCACACGGCCATCCAGCTTGAAAAGGGATGGGGCATTCAAGGTTATATCAGGCATGTCTTGCTCCATTATCTTCAGGACGGGGCGCGTGTCCCCGTGCATTACACCGTCTCTCAGGTTCCCGGACCCGGTCCGGTTTCCTGCCCTTATCCGAATGCGGTGGCCAGCTCCATGACGGAAACATCATTGGCCTCGGCATGATCCAGAATGCCGGTCTGTTTGCCGGCTGCCATCACCAGGATACGGTTGGAGACGCCCAGAACCTCTTCCAGGTCCGAGCTGACAACAATAACTGCCACACCGTTTTCGGCCAGTCCGTGAATGATCTCATAGATCGATGAACGGGCACCGACATCAATGCCACGGGTCGGTTCGTCCAGCAGCACGACCCGGGGGTTACGGGCCAGCCATTTGGCAATGACCACCTTTTGCTGGTTGCCTCCGGACATTTCCCCGGCATTCTGATTGCCCCGGCCTTTGACGCCGAATTTGATGATGTTCTCATTGGCGAATTCCCGGACCTTACCGGTACTTATCCAGCCGGCATTGCCGACAGACTCGAAATTGGAATAGGCGATGTTCTCGCCAATACTGTGATCCAGAATCACGCCCTGTAACTTGCGATCTTCAGGGACCAGCACTACCCCGCTGTCGATTGCCTCACGGGGTGACTTCGGCGTGATATCCTGCCCGTTCAGGGTGATGGTGCCGGCAGTGATCGGGTCAGCCCCGGCAATGGCACGCACCAGTTCGGTACGTCCGGCACCGACCAGCCCGGCAATGCCGAAGATTTCACCTTTGTGCACGGCGAAATTGATGTCACGAAACTGGCCGGTGGGTGAGGTCAATCCCTTGACTTCCAGCACGGTTTCATCGGCTGGCTTGGCCAGTGGCGGAAACATCTGGTCCATCGGGCGTCCGACCATGGCCTCGACAATGGTGCGGATTGGCAGGTCGGCAGTATCGAACTGATGCACTTTTTCCCCGTCACGCATCACAATAATGCGGTCGGCAATCTGCTTGATCTCCTCCAGCCGGTGGGAGATGTAGATCATGCCAACACCCTCGGCTTTCAGCCGGTGAATCTGTTCGAAAAGCTGCCGGGTTTCCTCACCACCCAGGGCCGCCGTCGGCTCATCAAAGATCAGCATGCGGGCGTTGAGGGTCAGGGCCTTGGCGATCTCGATCAGTTGCTGGCTGGCCGTGGCCAGCCCGTCAACCTTGCGCCGGGGGGAAATATCCAGCCCGAGTCGCTGCAGACCCTGACTGGCGCGTTGCTCCATTTCCCTGCGGTCGATGCGTCCACCCTTCATCGGATAACGTCCAACAAAGATATTTTCAGCAATGGACAGGTGCGGCAGCAACAGCAGTTCCTGATGGATCATGCCCACACCGGAGTCGATCGCCTCGCGGGGGTTGGCGGGCGCATAAGGTGCGCCCTGCCAGGTCATTTCGCCAGCCGAAGGAAGGACTGTCCCTGAAATCACATTGGATACGGTGGATTTGCCGGCACCGTTTTCGCCAAGCAGCGCCACCACTTCACCAGGATAAATCTCCAGGTCGATGCCGTGAAGAACCTCGATGGGTCCATACGACTTGCGGATGTTCCTCAGGGTCAGAATCGGTTTCTTTTCATCGGTAGTCATAATAGCGCAGCCTTTGGTTTCATGATGCCGGAATGATGCGAGCAAAAATTACGGGTGTTTTTCCACGTATTGCTGTGCATCTTCACAGGGAGTCAGGACCGCATTCGGGGTCTGACGTGCTTCCACTTCTTCGCCTGCGGCTACCTTGATGGCGGAATCAACGGCCAGACGTCCCATCAGCTGTGTACTTTGGGTCGCGGTAACGATGAAGGGGCCCTCACATTTGGCGAGGTATTCCAGTGCTGCCATGTCACCATCATAGCCGCCGATGATCACCTGATCAGACAGACCGGCAACATCCGTTGCTTTTGCTGCACCCAGTGCCAGTGCATCCGCCTGGCCGAAGATAAGCTTCAGGTCAGGATTGGCCTGCAGCATGTTCTGAGCAATATTGAAGCCCTCATCCGGTGACCACATCTGGCTGTATTGCTGGGCGACCAGTTCAATGTCCGGATTTTCGTCGATGGCACGCTTGCAACCCTCAAAGCGCAGAACTTCAGGTGTTGTACCCTTCTGGCCATGGATGATGGCCATTTTGCCTTTTCCACCGGCTTTCTCGATGATGTATTTGCAGACCTGATACGCGGACTCAACACTTTCGCCGGCGATGAAGGTGTCACCCGGTGCACCGTCAGGCTGGCGGTCGACATTGATCACCGGAATCCCCTCGGCACGGGCCAGACGGGTTGGTACGGCAGCAGCGGCTGCACCTGCCGGGATATAGATGAAGGCATCAATACCTTGGGTCATCATGTCCTGTACCTGACTGACCTGGGTGGCAGTATCATTTTTCGCATCCACCACGATCAGGTCGATACCCTTCTCCTTGGTGTAGTTTTCAACACCCAGCTTGATCTGGTTGAAGAAGTCCGCCTGGAGATTCGGCATTGCCAGGCCGATTTTCTTGACCTCGGCGGCCAGGGCCGGTGTGGTGGCAGACAGGGTGGCAATCGCGGCAGCAGCAGCGACTTTGATCTTGATGTTCATGGGGTTTTCCTCACTCAATAAAACAAATGGCATGGCCGTTGGCAATCTTTCACGCATCCGGGCCATGGTATCCGGGTGCAGACACGGAATGCGGTGTTTACCGCCTCCGTGGGGCTGTTCAGTTTTTGCGGTGCTTGAAGGTTTCAGCCGCAACGGCCAGTACAATGACCAGGCCAATGATTACCGCCTGCAGGAACGGTGAAACATTCAGCAGATTCAATCCATTACGCAGTACGCCAATGATCAGCACGCCGATGATGGTGCCGCCAATGCCGCCTGTTCCGCCGGACAGGCTGGTGCCGCCGATGACCACCGCTGCGATGGCATCCAGCTCATAGGCAACACCGGAACTGGGCTGAACCGAGTCCAGCCGTGCAGCCAGCAGGATACCGGCCAGACCGGAGAGCAGGGCACAGCCGGTATAGACCAGAATGGTGGTGCGCTTGACGTTGATACCGGCCAGGCGGGCCACTTCCGGGTTGCCGCCGACAGCGTAAAGCACACGGCCACCGGCACGGTAGCGCTGGAACAGAATGGCAACCACGAACACAATCAGCATGACCGCCACCGTCAGGGTCAGGAAGCCGCCATAGCGGATGATCGCGCTCATGTTGAACCAGGCCGGAAAGCCGATGATCTGCGAGCCGTCAGTGATCATGTTGGCAAGGCCCCGGGCAATGGACATCATGGCGAGGGTTGCGATAAAGGCCGGTACCCTGAACTCGGTGATCAGCAAGCCCGAAAGCGCACCGGCAAGGCCCGCAACCAGCAGTGCACCGACAATCGCAATAATCATGGGCATTCCAGCCTCGACATTGAGATAGCCCAGGACCATCATGGCCAGTGCCATGACCGAGCCGACAGAAAGGTCAATCCCGCCGATCAAGATGACGAAGGTCATACCCACTGCCATGATTCCCAGCACGGTAATCTGGTCAAGAATGTTCAGAAAATTCCGGAATGAAAGAAACGAGTCTGTTGTGATCGTAAGAAACACACAGAGCAGCAACAATCCGATCAGCGGTCCGGTCGCGCCGCTGAATGAAAAGGCTTCTCGCAGGGATGTTCTCTCCTGACGCAATGTTTGTGTCACCGCCATTTTCTCCTCCTCAGGATTGAATATTTATTCACACATGATTTAAAATCATATTCGAATACTTTTCTACTGTCAACCACTCTGCAAAACCCTAATACTGTAAATTAGCAATTAACTGATAAATTTAAATATTTTCCATATTTGGACTATCAACTGGCTGGAAGCAGAGGGCCTGTCATTGACAAAACTTCCCTAAAAGACTAATAATTCTTATGTGAATAATTATTCTGGTGGAGAATATGGAGCCTAACGACCTTCGACAGATAGCCAACCGCATCAGACGCCGCGACCTTCAGGCCGTGTTTGAAGCCGGGGCAGGCCATATTGGTGGGGAGATGTCAGTCACTGACTTGCTGACCGCGCTTTACTTTCATGTCCTGAATGTGAATCCGGACAAACCGCTGGACCCGGATCGGGACCGCCTGATCCTGAGCAAGGGGCATGCAGCACTGGCCCTGTATGTCACGCTGGCGGAAAAGGGTTTTATTCCCAAAGCCGAAATCAGTACCTTCCTGCAACCCCATGCACGCCTTAACGGCCACCCGAACCGGACCAAAGTGCCGGGTGTGGAAACCAATACCGGTCCGCTGGGACACGGGTTGCCGGTTGCTGTCGGTATGGCGCAGGCAGCCAAGCTGAATCGTGCCGGCTGGCGTACTTTCGTCATTACCGGTGACGGTGAAATGCAGGAGGGCAGTAACTGGGAGGCAATCATGGCAGCAGCCCAGTTCCGGCTTGACAACCTCACCCTGATTATCGACCACAACCGTCTGCAACAGGGAGCCAGACTGGCTGATACCAACAACCTGATGCCGCTTGCGCCCAAGCTGGCGGCCTTTGGCTGGGCCGTTGAGGAAATCGACGGTCATGATATGGTGCAGATCTGCAAGGCGCTGGCACCGGAAGCCGTGACACCGGGACGCCCCCGCTGCGTGGTTGCACACACCAACAAAGGCCGGGGAATTTCCTTCATGCAGGACAATGTTGCATGGCACCACAAGGTTCCCGATGAAACACAATATCGGCAGGCACTGGCCGAACTGGAGGAGGCTGCTGTATGAAATCATCGGTTAATCTTTCCGCCCTGCATGACTGCCGGGATGCATTCACCCAAACACTGGAGGCACTGGCGGCACAGGATGAACGTGTTGTGGCCGTGTGCAATGACTCGGTCGGCTCCAGCAAGCTGGGCGGATTCCGGGACAAATGGCCGGAGCGACTCATCAATGTTGGCATTGCCGAACAGAACATGGTCGGTGTGGGGGCCGGGCTGGCCAATGGCGGCAAGCTGCCGTTTGTCTGTGGAGCCTCCTGTTTCCTGACCGGGCGGGCGCTGGAGCAGATCAAGGCCGATATCGCCTATTCCGACGCCAATGTCAAACTCTGCGGTATCAGCTCGGGTATGGCCTATGGCGAGCTGGGGCCGACCCATCATTCCACGGAAGATTTTGCCTGGCTGCGGGCCATCCCGAATATCACCATTATTGCACCGTGTGACCGGATTGAAACAGCGGCCGCCGTGAAGTTTGCCGCCGCCCATACCGGCCCGGTCTTTCTGCGCCTCAGCCGGGTCGGTGTGCCTGACCTGCTCCCGGAAAATCACGTCTTTGAGCCGGGTCGTGCCAACAGCCTGCGGGACGGTTCAGACCTTACCCTGATTGCCAATGGGGTACTCAGCCACCGGGCGCTGCTGGCGGCGGAGCGGCTGGCAGAGCAGGGCATTGCTGCACGGGTATTGAATATGGCTACGGTCAGGCCGATCGATACGGATGCCATTATCCAGGCTGCCCGGGAAACCGGTGCCATCCTGACCTGTGAGGAGCATACCATCCATGGCGGGCTGGGCAGTGCCGTGGCGGAAGTGGTGGTGGATAACCATCCGGTGCCGATGACGCGTCTGGGGGTTCCCGGTATCTTCCCGCCGACCGGCTCGGCCAACTTCCTGCTGGATGAGTTCGGCATGTCGCCGGAGGGAATCGCCGCCAGTGCTGCCGAGCTGATAAAACGCAAGTAAGGGCAAGACTTAGGGAGGAAATCGGAATGCAAGATGCAATTCTGGCAGTGGATCAGGGAACCACCAACAGCAAGGCCATTCTGGTCGCGGCAGATGGTTCAATCCTGGCGCAGGGCGCTGCGGCGGTCACAACTGCTTACCCGCGTCCGGGTTGGGTGGAGCAGGATGCGCTCCAGCTATGGGACAGCATTCTGGCGGCGATCCGGGCCTGTCTTGACAGCGGGCCTGCAGTGACCATTACTGCGCTGGGTATTTCCAACCAGCGTGAGTCGATATTGGTCTGGAACCGTCATACCGGGGAACCGCTGGGGCCGGTTGTGACCTGGCAGTGCCGACGCACGGCAGCTGCCTGTGAAGCCTTGAAGGCTGCGGGTCATGAAGCGCGGGTGGTGGCCCTGACCGGTTTGCCGCTCGACCCGCTGTTTCCGGCCACCAAGATTGCCTGGCTGCTGGAACAGCATGTTCAGGGACTGGCAGCGGAGGATATCTGTATCGGGACCGTGGATGCCTGGCTGATCTGGAATTTCTCCGGCGGGCGGGTACATGCCTGTGATGCCTCCAATGCTGCCCGGACCCAGTTGTACAACCTGTCATCCGCCTGCTGGGATGATGAACTGTGCAAACTGTTCGGTGTGCCCAAAGCGGCTCTGCCCCAGGTGCAGGATTCTTCATCGCTGTTCTGCCAGACCCGGAATGTGGCCGGGGTGCCGGATGGCATTCCGGTGGCTGCTGCAATCGGGGATTCCCATGCCGCCCTGTTCGGGCATGGTGCGTTTCAGACCGGTGACGGCAAGATCACCTTTGGTACCGGTTCCTCGGTGATGACTACCATTCCCGATTTCATGGTACCACCGCCAGGTATTACCACCACCATTGCCTGGTCTCTGCAGGGCAAGGCGACCTATGCGTTTGAAGGCAATATTCTGGTCAGTGCCTCCATTCTGCCCTGGACCGCAACGCTGCTGGGTCTTGAGAGTGTTGATGCCCTGCTGGCACTGGCCGGGCAGGTACCGGATACCGAGGGTGTGGTACTGGTGCCGGCGCATGTCGGGCTGGGATCGCCGCACTGGAATGCACAGGCACGCGGCCTGATCTGCGGCCTGTCATTTGCCGCCGGACCGGCACAGGTGGCCCGCGCTGCTGCCGAAAGCATGGCATTTCAGGTTTATGACGTGTTCCGGATTGTTGCGGACAACACCGGCAGCGGTATCGGGCAGTTGTTTATTGATGGCGGCCCCAGTCGCAACCCGTTTCTGATGAACAGGGTTGCAGGGTATCTGGATCATCCGCTGATCAGCTGCCCGAGTACGGAGGCCTCTGCGCGGGGTGCGGCGTATCTGGCGGGTCTGGCGACCGGGGTGTGGGCGGACCTGAAGACAGTCGCCGGGCTGGAGGTGCATGGCGAGGTGCTCAGACCAACCATGGACAGGGCCGGACGCGAGCAGGCGCTTGCGCTTTGGCATGATGCCGTGGCACGGACCATGCTGGCGACCTGATTCTGCTTTCCGCCTTGAGTTCAGGGACTGTTAAACAGTTGTTTTGATTTGCCCGATGTTGAGATGATACAGATGCATAAAACCTGATATTCATGATGAGAGAAACTTGTGTCCCGATTGAATGAACTCCGGATGATTGCGCGCATTGCGCAGATGTACCATGTTGAGGGGCGGCGGCAGTCAGAAATTGCCCGCCACCTGCACCTGTCCCAGGCGACGGTCTCGCGCCTGTTGAAAAAGGCACTGGAAGAGGAGATTGTCCGTACCACCATTATTGCTCCACCCGGTACCTATGGTGAACTTGAAGCCGCGCTGCGTGAACGCTTCAAACTCCCCGAAGCCATTGTGGTGGAATGCTCCGAGGACCGGGACGGACCGGTGATGGCGCGCATTGGGGAGGCGGCGGCCCACTTTGTGGAAACAACGCTGCAGAGTGATGAAATCATTGGTGTTTCCAGCTGGAGTGAGACCATTCTGCGCATGGTGGATAACATTCACCCGCTGAAGGCCTGCCGGGCCAAGTACGTGGTACAGACCCTGGGAGGAATGGGCAATCCGGCAGTGCAGACGCATGCGACCCAGCTGACTGCCAAACTGGCCAAGCTGACCGGGGCAGAACCCCGCCTGCTGACTTCTCAGGGGGTGGCCCAGTCACGGGAAGCGAAGCTGGTGATTCTGAGTGATCCTTATGTGCGGGAAACGCTGGAGCTGTTTGGCCGGATTTCGCTGGCGATTACCGGGATCGGGGCCATGGAACCTTCCGCCATGCTGGCACGCAGCGGGAACGTGTTTTCAGCCAATGAGCTGGCAGAGCTGGCCGAAGCCGGTGCGGTGGGGGACATGAGCCTGCGCTTTTTCAATCGCCAGGGCCATACCATCAAGGCACCACTGGATGAGCGCGTGATCGGCATTTCCCTGGAAGAGCTGTCCCGGGTCGAGCGCGTGGTCGGGCTGGCCGGTGGTCAGGGCAAGACGGAAGCCATTGCCGGGGCATTGCATACCGGCATTCTGGATGTATTGATTACGGATAAATTCACGGCGCAGCGCCTGCTGGAACCCACAACCGCAGCGCCGGAATCCGAGTCTGAGGAGACGAAGTAATGAGACGTTTTGAAGGAAAAACGGTTGTGATTACCGGTGGCAACAAGGGAATCGGTTTTGCCATCGCCGAGCGTTTCAGTGCCGAGGGGGCCAATCTGGTGCTGGCCTCGGTGGAGCCGCAGGTGGAAGAAGCTGCCGATGCCCTGAAACATTCGGGAGCCAGGGTGCTGGCTGTTGTGTGTGATGTGACGGACCCTGTGGCTGTCAGGCAGCTTTATGAGACGACAGAAGCGACATTCGGCCCGGTTGATGTCTCGATACAGAACGCCGGCATTATCACCATTGCCAGGCTGGAAGACCTGACCGAAAAAGAATGGGATGCAACCCTGGATGTCAATACCAAGGGGGTGTTCCTGTGCTGCCAGCAGGCGGTCAGCAGCATGCGCCGATCGGGGCGGGGCGGTCGCCTGATCAATATGGCCTCCGGGCAGGCCCGGGACGGCTTTATCTATACGCCGCATTATGCCGCCTCGAAATTCGGTGTCATGGGGTTGACCCAGAGCCTGGCCAAGGAACTGGCGCAGGAAAACATTACCGTCAATGCCATCTGTCCGGGGATTATCAAAACCGACATGTGGGACTACAACGACCGGGTCTGGGGGAAGATGCTCGGTGATTACGGTCCGGGTGAGCTGATGGCCAGCTGGGTGCAGAACATACCCATGAAACGGGCCGGAACCGGTCAGGATGTGGCCGGGCTGGCAACATTTCTGGCCAGTGCGGATGCCGGTTACATCACGGGCCAGACCATTAATGTGGATGGTGGCCTGATTATGTCCTGAAGTCCGGGGTAACCAACCTCGTTTCAGCGGTCATTTTGTTCTCTGGCTGCATGATGGTGCTGATTTTTTCAGGACCCAAGGGGCAGAAAACATGGTTCCACATGCACAGCGGGGTGTTATCCGACACCCGGCACAGATTTACGGCTATTCGGTATATGGCACACCGCTGGAAGTTTATCTGCCGACGGAAAAGACGGAATGCCTGGTGTTTGCCGGTATTCATGGTGAGGAGGCGGAGACCACCATTCTGTTGTCGCGGGCGCTGCGCAGTCGCCAGTCCGCATTACGGCATTGTGCCGTGGTGCTGGCGGCCAACCCGGACGGTCTGGCCAGAGGGACACGCGCCAATGCCAGGGGCGTGGACCTGAACCGCAATTTTCCGGCTGACAACTGGCGTGGGGATCAGGTCCTGCACCGTTGGGATGAGGGTCAGGCGCAGGAGGTGGCGCTTTCTCCCGGTCATGCCCCGGCTTCCGAACCGGAAACGCTGGCCCTGATGCAGCTGGTCGAGCGCCTGAATCCCTCCCATATTGTTTCCCTGCACGGGCCGCTGGCCTGTATTGATGATCCGCAAGGCTCGGCACTCGGGCAATGGCTGGCCCAGGGCAGCGGCCTGCCGCTGGTGGCGGACATCGGTTCCCCGACCCCCGGTTCCTTCGGCTCCTGGTGCCGGGATCAGGATCGGGCCGTGATCACCTATGAAAACTGCCGCCGGATTCGGTCTGGAGCCTGCAGGCGGTGCATCTGCCGCTGTTGTCACGGCTGCTGGACTGGAGTCGGGACGGGGTGATATAGGGTTTGACTAATGTCACTTTATGGGGCATAACCACAACGGGCATCAATGTGATTGACCCTTTTGACTCCCGGCTGCGACTGAATCCCGGTATCGCAGTTTGATACAATAGTTAAATCAGTTAAATTCAATCGAAATTTGGAGGCAGGAATTATGAGTTTTATGGGTACGCTGGGCAAAGTTGCCATGGGCATTATGGTTGCCAAGGGTGTCGGCAGCCTGATGGGGGGAAAATCCGGCCAGAGTGGCAGCGGCAGTGTGCTGGGTGGCCTGCTGGGCAGCCTGGCCGGTGGCGGTTCTTCCTCAGCCGGTGGCTTGGGCGGCCTGCTGGGCAGTCTGGCCGGTGGCGGTGCTTCCTCAGCCGGCGGTCTGGGCAGCGTCCTGGGTGGTCTGCTGGGTGGCGGATCCAGCAGCCGTTCCGGTGGTGGTGGCCTCGGTGATCTGGGCAGCCTGCTGGGCGGTGCCGGAGCTGGAGCCGGCCGTGGTGCCTCCGGTGGCGGCATGGGGGATATTCTCGGCAGTCTGCTGGGTGGCAGCGGAGCCGGAGCCGGTCGTGGTGCTTCCGGTGGCGGCATGGGCGACCTGATGGGCAGTCTGGGCGGTCTGCTGGGTGGTGCTGGTGGTGGCGGCAATAGCGGTCTGGGTGGCCTGCTGGATTCACTCGGCGGCGGTGCCCAGGCCCAGACCAATCCCGGCAGCAGTGGCAGCTTCGGTGACCTGTTCAACAACGCCCTGCAGGGTAATGATCCCAAGCAGATTGATCCGGATGACGAGCTGAAGGCCGAACTGATGCTCAAGGCCATGATCTATGCTGCCAAATCGGACGGGCGTCTGGATGATGACGAGAAGCGCCGTCTGACCGAGAACATGACCGAGCTTTCACCGCAGGAGCGCGAGTTCGTTCAGCGTGAGCTCCAGGGACCGGTCGATCTGCAGGGGATGATTAACATTGTGCCCAAGGGCATGGAGCAGCAGGTTTATTTCATGTCCCTGCTCGGCATTGATCTGGATACCCAGGAAGAGGCGAATTATCTGGATCAGCTGGCACGCGGGCTGCGGCTGTCCAAAGATCAGGTCAACCAGATCCATGATCAGCTGAACGTTCCTCACCTTTACAACTGAGCCGGACCGGCATCCGGCCAATAGTCAGGGCCTGCGTCACTCCAGGTGGCGCAGGTTCCGGTGACCGCAGAACTCAGGCATCGGCCAGAATCAGGTCGGCAGCCTTTTCTGCAATCATGACTGTCGGAGCATGGGTATTACCCGATGTAATCTCCGGCATGATCGACGCATCCGCCACCCGCAATCCCCCGATACCATGAACCCGCAGTTTTTCATCCACGACGGCCAGCTCATCCTGACCCATGCGACAGGTGCCGGTTGGATGGTAGAAGGTCTGGCCGATACGGCGCACGGCTTCCAGCAGTTCGGTATCACTTTGGCAGGCTTCACCCGGTATGTGTTCACCCAGAATGCAGGGTGCCAGGGCCGGGGCCGATACGATGCGCCGGGCCACCCGGATGCCATCCACGGCCACGCGCCGGTCTTCCTCATGTGCAAGGTAGTTGGGCTCGATCAGCGGATGCTCCAGCGGATTGCTGCTGCGAATCCGGATCTGGCCCCGGCTGTGGGGGCGCAGCTGGCATACCGAGGCGGTAAAGGCCGAAAACGGGTCGACCCCCCTGCCCGGACGGGCGGCGGAAAGCGGCAGGAAGTGAAACTGGATGTCGGGGCGTTCAAGTTCCGGGCGCGAGCGGGTGAAAATGGCCACCTGACTGGCCGCCAGACTCAGGGGACCGCTGCGATGCAGCAGGTATTCCAGTCCGGCCCGCAGGCGTCCGGACCAGCTGCCAAGCTCGTCATTCAGGGTTGGCAGGCTGGTCCGGTACACCAGCCGAACCTGCAGGTGATCCTGCAGGTTGCGGCCCACACCGGGCAGCTCCTGCACCAGGCGGATAGCGTGTGTACGCAGCAGGGCACGGTCGGCAACCCCGGACAGCTGCAGCAGCTGGGGCGAGCCGATGGCCCCGGCACACAGAATGATCTCGCGCTGGGCACTGACCTTGTGCAGTTGCCCGTACCGAAGGTATTCCACGCCGCCGGCATGCTTGCCCCAGAACAGAATCCGGCGGGTGTGGGCACGGGTGATGACGCGGAGATTGGCACGGTTCAGGGCCGGATACAGGAAAGCACGCGCAGCACTCCAGCGGCGTCCCTGATGAAGGTTGTACTGAAAATAGGCCACACCCTCCTGACGGATGCCGTTACTGTCCAGATTGAGCGGGATACCGGTTTCATTGGCCGCCTTGATAAAACGTTCGGTGATCGGGCGCTCCAGTACCAGATCGGCAACCTTGAGGGGGCCGCCGCTGCCATGGTACGCATCGGCACCCCGCTGCTGGTCTTCGGAGCGCTTGAAGTAGGGCAGTATGTCGTCATAACCCCAGCCCTCGTTGCCGAGTGCTTCCCAGTGCTCGTAGTCTTCACGCTGCCCGCGCACGTACAGCAGGGCATTCAGGGAGCTGGAGCCGCCCAGCACCTTGCCACGTGGCCAGGCCAGACTGCGTCCGTTCAGACCGGGTTCTGCTTCGGTGCGGTAGCACCAGTCCAGCGACGGGTTGTGCATGTTTCTGAAGTACCCGCCCGGAACATGAATCCAGGGGTGATGGTCCGGACCGCCCGCCTCCAGCAGCAACACCCGATGCGCCGGGTTGGCAGACAGGCGGTTGGCCAGTACACAGCCAGCGGATCCGGCACCGATGATAATGTAGTCGTAGCTGTCCCTGGTCGACGATGGGGGCATGGCGTTCTTCCTGAAAAAAGGGCATTTGCCAAGCATAAGGGATTTGGTGGGGTGCCACAATTTTGGGCCGGCTCCACCCGGAGCCAAAATGGCGGCTTTGGGGGTGGAGGGCTGGCTTTTGTCGCGGAAACAACGTTAAGATGCGGTTGTTGCACCGCAAAATACCGGTCCGGGCTGTTGGGCGTGCCCCGGTCGGACCTTCCCTTGACTGGAACTGGAGGACATGGTTAGTGGGAGAAAGTACCAAAAAGCCACGGGTGACAGTGACCCGACTGCGTAACATGAAACAGAATGGCGAGAAAATAGCGATGCTGACCGGGTATGATGCCAGCTTTGCCCGGGTGCTGGACCGGAACGGGGTTGATGTAATCCTGATCGGCGATTCGCTCGGCATGGTGATTCAGGGGCAGGAAACCACCATCCCGGTGACCATGGACGAGATGGTCTACCACACCCGTGCGGTTGCTGTCGGGGTGGAACGGGCGCTGACCCTGGCCGATCTGCCGTTCATGAGCTATACCTCACCGGAAATGGCCCTGCGCAACTGCGCACGCCTGATGCAGGAGGGCAATGCCCACATGGTCAAGCTGGAAGGCGGAGCTCCCCAAGTGGAAACCGTGCGCCAGCTCACGCACCATGGTGTGCCGGTCTGTGCCCATCTGGGCCTGCAGCCGCAGTCGGTCCACAAGCTGGGCGGTTACAAGGTGCAGGGCCGGGATGAAGCCACAGCCCGGCGCATGGTGGAGGATTGCCTGATGCTGCAGGATGCCGGGGCGGACATGCTGCTGCTGGAGTGCGTACCGGCGGCACTGGCTGAGCGTATTACCGCCAGTGTCGAAATTCCGGTCATCGGTATCGGAGCCGGGCGCGGCTGTGACGGACAGGTGCTGGTGCTGCACGACATGCTGGGCATTTCCCCGCGTGCACCCAGTTTTTCCATGGATTTTCTGCAGGGCAGCGGCAGCATTCCCAAAGCGGTTCAGGCTTATGTGGATGCCGTCAAGGATCAGTCTTTCCCGACCGATGCCCATTGTTTTGTCTGAGGAGTCCGTATGGAAATCATTCGCGATATTGCCGATCTGCACCGTACCACCCGTGCCTGGCGCAAGGCCGGTGAAACCATTGCCTTTGTACCGACCATGGGCAACCTGCATCCGGGGCATTATGCACTGGTGGAGCAGGCACACGAGCTGGGCAGCAAGGTGGTGGTCTCGATCTTTGTCAATCCGGCCCAGTTTGACCGTGCGGCAGACCTGGAGGCGTATCCGCGTACCCTGGATGCCGACTGTGCCCAGCTGGAGCAGCTGAAGGTTGATGTGGTGTTTGTGCCCACCGCCGATGACATTTACCCGACCGGTTTCCTGCGCACGCGGGTGGAAGTACCGGGTATCAGTGATGTTCTGGAAGGTGAATACCGGCCCGGCCACTTTACCGGGATGGCCACCATTGTCTGCAAGCTTTTCAATATGGTTGAGCCGGATGTGGCCGTATTCGGGGAGAAGGACTTCCAGCAGCTCATGGTGGTGCGCCAGATGGTGCAGGACCTGGACATGCCGGTGCGGATTCATGGCGTGCATGCGGTGCGTGAGGCCGATGGTCTGGCACGCAGTTCGCGGAATGGCTACCTGACACCGGAACAGCGGGCACTCGCTCCCCGCCTGCACCAGACTTTGCTGGCCACGGCTACCGAGCTCAAGGCTGTCCGGCTGGAACCGGCCACCCTCGGCGCACTGCAGCAGGGCATGATACAGCGTCTGAGTGAAGCCGGATTCCGGCCGGAATACCTGGAAATCCGGCGCATACAGGACCTGCAGCCGCCCGAGACCGGTGATCAGGAGCTGGTGATTCTGGTTTCGGCCTGGCTGGGCAAGGCACGCCTGATTGATAATGTGCAGGTATTTCTGGCGACAGGGGAGGTTATCTGAGTGAAGGCGAAGACTGCCGGAGAAGCCGGGGATTGAAGCAGGGAATGACCGGAACGGATTAAATTTGGTTAATCTTTAAAAAACCGGGCTGCAAACACTGGTACTTTCTTGTTATTATTATTCTGTCCAGTGTTTGCAGGTCCAAAGTGGATTATTGTTATTATTCATCCTTAAACCCGGTAAATTGCCCTTTACCCCGAATCAATAAGGATGTTTTTCCCAAGGCCGGTCTGCCTTGAATGGCGGTTCAGCAGTCCGGTCTTATATCTCACTTCCCTGCATCGTTGTTGTTGTCTTGACGACGGGTGTCGTCTCCACGCGAACTAGATTAGTGGGGTTGCCCTGAATTCGGCCTGAATTTTTTTGCGCTTCCGGTTTTTCCCGCCTGTTTGTTTTTATTTCCCTGATTATTCTGGATTTTCATCCGAATCGGCTGTTCACGCTGACTTTGTGCAAAGCCACGATCAAAGACCAGCTCCAGGTCAATCCGGCTACCACGCTGCCCCTTGGCCCTGACCTGCTGCAGCTCCGGAATGCGGCTGCCAAGCCAGGTACACATGGCCATGGCCAGCTTGTGATTATCCTCCAGCAGTGCACTGACCAGGGTATTGGCGACCAGCCGGGCGCGTTCCAGTGCTGAAGGATCGTTGATGAACCCCTCGCTGGTGGTAATACCCTGATCCATGTCACGGTCCATGCGCACCAGCCAGCTTTCCTGCTCCGGCGGAACCGGAATGCCGGGATCGTAGATCAGGACCGGAATGTTGTTGACCAGTACGTGCAGTTTTTCCCTCGGTTTTTCCCTGTTTTCCATGTGCTATCCCGTTTCGTCAAATCCTGCCAGCCGGTAAAGCCGTCTGGCCTCTTCCGGGTTCTGCTCCACGCCGTTACCCTGCTCATACATGGTGGCCAGTGTGGTGATGGAGCCCTGCAGGCCCTGATCCGCCGCTTTTCCAAACCACGCTGCTGCCTGAGCTGCATCCCGTGCCACACATTCACCTTCCAGATACATGAAGCCCAGTCCATGCTGGGCCAGCCCGTAACCCTGTTCCGCCGCCGCTTTCATCCAGGTGTAGGCGGCAATGTCGCTTTGTGCCACACCCAGACCGTTCTGGTACATGATGGCGACCAGATGCTGGGCCTGGGCATCGCCCTGTTCAGCGAAGGGTGACAGCAGCTGCATGGCACGTGAAAAGTGTTTGGCTTCAAACGCCGCCATGCCACTGGCAAAGTCCATATCTGTCGGGGAAAGATCACGGCTCATGTCGGTTCTCCTTGTGGGCAGCCTGAAAAAGGCTTTTCATCCTACTGGTGTGCCACAGGTGGAGACATACCCCATCCGGGAGTGTACGGATGGCGGCTTTATCGGAGCTGTATCCGGCTTATGGACTCCGTCTGTCCGGCAGCCTGCTGCGTTGGCCCGGCACAGGCCCCGTGTCGGGCGGGATGAGGCTATGTTCCGGACAGCAGGGGTTACAGACATGACAGGACTCAGGTGGCACGGCATGACGGACTGGATCAGAAAACTGGCAGGGTGGGGCATCGTACTGGCGGGCCTGCAGTCGACCACCCTGCAGGCATTGGCAGTGTTTCCGGGGGCGCAGGGTTTCGGTACCCAGACCCGTGCCGGGCGCGGTGGTCCGGTCTGTCAGGTGAGCAACCTGAATGATCAGGGCCCCGGCAGCCTGCGTGCCTGTGTGGAGCAGTCAGGGCCACGGGTGGTGGTATTCACCATCGGCGGCACCATTCGCCTGAGCAGGAACCTGAGCATTACCCGGCCCCATATTTCCATCTACGGCCAGAGTGCACCGGGTGATGGCATCATGATCACGGGTGCACCCGACCTGACCGATGAACCTTTTACCATTGCCACTCACGATGTCCTGATCCAGCATGTGCGTTTCCGGGCCGGGGCTGCCGATGTGCCCAGCTGCTGCCGTGATGCCCTGACCATTCTCGGCACCGAGTCCGAGCAGCCGCCCTGGGAGATCAGCGGCAGGCGCACCTATAATGTCGTGCTGGACCATTGCTCCTTTTCCTGGGGGACGGATGAAATCCTGTCAACCTGGTATGACGTGCACGACATCACCATCAGCAACAGCATTATCGGCCCCAGCCTGTTCAATGGTTCCAATCAGGGTGGCCCCGGCAGCCGGGGCGTGCTGTTTGGTTCCCGTGGCTCCCGCTCGATCAGTTTTCATCACAATCTGGTGGTACACAGCCGTGAGCGCAACCCGGCGATCGAGACCGGTGAGGGCGGCGTGGTGGATGTGGTCAACAACCTGTTCTACAACTGGGGTTTCAACGGGGCCGAGATCATGGGGGAGTATGGTCAGGTCAAGGTCAATCTGGTCGCCAACCTGTACCTTGGGGGGCGGGATTCAAACCGCGCCAACCCGGAGATCATTGCACGCTATAACCGCCGTGGCTATCGCCTGCATCTGTCCGGTAACCGCCGGGTACAGGATGCACTCAGGCCCGAACGCCTGCCGATCCGGCCCCGGTTTGAAGGCCGGGCCGTGCGCCACTGGCAGCAGCCGAACCGCTTTCCGGCCCCGGCGGTCACCACGGTCGATGCCGGGCAGTTACCCCGCCTGTTGCTGCCGCAGGTGGGGGCAAGCCTGCCCCGGCGCGACCGGGTGGATCGTCAGGTGATTGCCGATGTACTGAACCGGGGTGGCCGGATTCCGAATTGTGTGAGTTCGACCGATAAAGGCTGGGAACACGGGTGCCGGAATCATGCCGGTGGATGGCCCCGCTATGCCGCCGGAACCCCGGCTCCCGACCGGGATCGTGACGGGGTGCCGGATGCTGTCGAGCCGGCTCTGGGGCTGAACCCGGCTGTTGCCGATGCTCACCGGAAAACCGATGCGCAGGGGTATACCCTGCTGGAGCGCTGGCTGCAGGGTTTGTAGCACGGGGACGGGCACACCCGGCATCCGGTACCGCTCAGGGGGGTGAGACCCGCTGCAGCAGCTGCTTTGCCAGCGGTCTCAGTCTGTGGCTGCGTTGTACGAGAATCCGCAGCTGAATCAGCCGGACCTTGAACGGATGGATCAGATGGCCGCCCGGTGTGCGCGGTGAGGTGATACGCCGGCAGGTCATGCGACTGGTTCGGGTCCAGAAAGACTTGTGCCGGCCTTCACCCTGCATGAAATCCAGGATGTGGAAACCACGCTGTACAAGGCTGTCAATGATGTATTCATCCAGCAGGCGACCCGGACTGAACTGGCTGTAGCCCGGATCAATCGAATGGTGGTAGAGAAAGTATTCCCTGTCATTGTCGTTCAGGAAATTAAACGAATAGGTACAGGGGACCTCATCGATGAACAGGACAATCAGCTCCACCTTGCCCTGTTCAGCCAGCACCAGTGCCGCCCGGGTGAAGTGCCGAAAGGTGCTGTCCCGACGCCACAGGCAGCTACTGTGGTTCCTGTCCCAGCGCTTGAGAAAAATCTGTCGAACCTGTGGCAGCCAGTGCCCGAGATCAGCTGGCCGGGTAAAGGTCCTGAAGGCCAGGTTTTTGTGCTGGCGCTTGAGGCGATTGTGGGCTTCACGGATTTTCTTCTGCTTCTGGCGCGGATACTGTTTGCGCCAGTCGGTGCCGGGTTCGGGCAGCTCAAGGTAGGGAGCGGGCAGAAAAGGCAGGTCGGTACAGAGCAGGTGAGCCGGCACGGGCGTACCGGACAGAACGACAGGCTCCTGCCGGTACAGGATTTTTTCAATGCTGGAATACATACGTTGATCCTGGCGCTTGGGTTGTGTTTTTCCCGCTGGGAGAGTCTGGTCGCTGCCCTTCTGTTGCCCCTGGTATTGTTCTGAAATAGCCGGCCCGGAGATCAGATTGTCATGTGCATCTGACGCTGCCGGTTATACAGCAGACCCAGGAGGCTCTGGAGCCTTTTCTTCAATGCCTTGTTGTTCTGTATGCGGATTTTTTCACGCTGGAACAGGACCTTGAGCGGATGCGTCAGGCGTCCGTAAAAGGTAGGCGAAGAGCAGATACGGCGGCAGGTCATGCGGCTGTTTGTGGTCCAGAAGGCTTTATGCTGGTCTTCGCCGACCATGAAATCAAAGTGTTTCAGTTTCAGCTCCACCGCACGGCATAGCGTGTGGTAATAGCTTTGCCGACCAATGGAATATTTACGGGTCTGGGGATCGATAATGGTCGCATGATGGAAAAAATAGAATGTATCCTGATCAATCAGCCCCAGGGCATACGTCACCGGTCGCCTGTCCAGCAATCCGATGCTCAGTTCCGCCATTCCCCGGCCTGCCAGTTCGGTCAGGCTCTGCAGGTATTCCGAGAACCCCTGCTCATTACCCCAGGCAAAGGAACTGTAACGGTTCTGCCAGCGTTCCAGAAAAATCGTGCGTGCCACCGGCAGCCATTCCGCCATGGCTTCGGGTGTACGTGCCAGACGGAATTCCAGCGTATGACCTGCACGCTCCAGCTGTCGGTGTGCCTTGTGCATGCCCTGTATGTGTCTGCTGCTGCGGAAATGGTCTTCCAGTGCCGTCAGCGAATCAGGCAGGTCCAGAAAAGGAGCCGGCATGTAGGGCAGGTCGGTACACAGGCGACCGTCCGGGACGGGATGATCGGGCAGGACAATATCAACCGGCTGGTTGAATGTGGCAGGTATGTAGGCGTACAAATTTTTCATGACTGTTCGGGAAAAGTTCTGATGCTCTTTTTCAGCAAGCTTAATCAGGCTGTCCGGATACCACGGACTTTTCCGCGCCAGTGGGCATAAATACCGGATCAGCGTGCACTCATCGTATCCCTGACCCCATCGGTCATCCCGGGTCTGGTGATCCTCTGCCATGGTGCCTAGTTTGGAGGGGATTGAATCGTTAGTGGCCCGAGATGCGCAAACTGAGCCTGCTGTTACTGTTGCTATTTATATTTTCATCAGTCTGGAACGATATGGTGGTGCTGGGCAGTTTCGGTACTCTGTCACGCCTGTTCGGGGTACTGGCTTTCGGTGTCGGCATCCTGACCCTGCTGCTGGAGCGGCAGTTCCGGCCCCTGCCGGAAATCTACCTGATTATCTGCCTGTTTGTGCTGTGGACCTGGCTGAGCTTTTTCTGGACCGTCTGGCCGGAAGAAACCCGGAAAATGGCTTTCAGCCTGCTGCAGCTGGCACTCCTGTCCATGCTGATGTGGCAGTTCCTGCCCCGACGCCTGGAATTGCAGCATGCCTTTCTGGCTATTGTGGCCGGTGGTTATGTGCTGATCTTTTTTACCGTCCAGACCTGGCTGGCCGGGCAGCAGGCTTATGCCGACCGCTATTCGGCCCCCGGTGTCAATGGCAACGAGCTGGCTTCATCGCTGGGGCTGGCGGTACCCCTGGCGCTGTATCTGATTCATGCCAGCCGTTACCTGCCGGTCAGGCTGCTGGCTGTAATCTATGTACCGGCTGCCTTCTTTGCCATCTCCCTGTCAGCCTCACGCTCCGGTTTTCTGCTGGCTGTGCTGGGGCTGGCCTATCTGCCGGTGTTGTTTTATCGTCTGTCGGGTTTCTGGCGGCTTGCCTTTGCCCTGGCGGGCGGGGCGGCTGTTATCGGCCTGCTTGCGCTGATACCGCCGGAATCGATCAGCCGCCTGTCGACCATCGGGCGCGAGCTGTCTTCCGGTACCATGACCGGGCGCACCACCATCTGGCACTTCGGGCTGGAAGCCTGGATGCAGCAGCCCCTGCTGGGCTACGGGTTTGGCAGCTACTTCAAGGTCGTGACCCCGTTTTCCGTCAATTACACCGCGCACAACAGTTTTATTTCCGTGCTGGTGGAAACGGGAATTATCGGCCTGCTGCTGTTTCTGCTGTTTTTTCTGTACCTGTTTTATTACCTGCGTTTTGTGCCCCGGCAGGAATTCATGCTGCAGCTGACCCTGCTGATGCTGCTGATTGTCAGCCAGATGGCCGTTGAGTGGTCCGCAGAAAAAATCGCCTGGATTTTCTATAGCCTGCTGATTGTCAACGTCTGGGTCGACCGGCCCGAAAGTCGACCGGTACCGCTCATATTGAAACCCGAAGGACAGCTTGGCAATGCAACCCAGGCCTGAAGCAGTTTCCCGGCCCGCCGTAGCGCTGGTGATTTACAGTCTGTACGGTGGCGGGGCCGAGCGTGTGGTTTCCTTGCTTTCCGCCGGTCTTGCCCGCAGCCATCAGGTCGACATTATCGTTTTTGATGCATCCAGGCCGGCCTATGAATATCAGGGAGTGCTGATCAACCTGGACTGTCCGACACAAGGGCAGGGCGTGATGGCCAAAGCATTCAACCTGCTCAGACGCAGCCGGCGCCTGCGGCAGCAGTTCCGGCAGAAGTCCTATGCCGGAATTTACGCCTTCATGGAAAGTGCCAATTTTGCCACCATTCTGGCTGCTCCCGGACAGGCCGTTGTCTCGGTACGCATCACGCCTGAAGTGCAGAGCCGCTTTACCCGCTTTCTGATGCGCAGACTTTATCCGTATGCACGTCGGGTAGTGGCCGTATCGCAGGGAATCCGGCAGCGGCTGGCACGGGATATGGCACTTGGCAATCTGACTCACATCCCCAATCCACTGGATTTTGAATACATTCAGGCTTCGAGTGCACAGCCGTTCACCGCGCCGCTGCCATCGGGACGATCTTACATCCTGGCTGCCGGTCGGCTGCATCACGACAAGGGCTTTGATCTGCTGCTTGCCGCCTACGCTCGCTGTCAGGGTCTGTGCAGTATTGATCTGGTGATTCTGGGCGAGGGAGGAGAACGGGCGGCACTGGAGCAACAGGCCGTCGAACTGGGACTGGCCGGGCGTGTGCATCTGCCGGGGCGGATGGATAATCCCTTTGTCTGGATGCGTAATGCCGACTTTTTTGTCCTGCCCAGCCGTTTCGAGGGCTACCCGAATGTCCTGATTGAAGCCCTGGCCTGTGGATGTCCGGTTGTCGCCACAAACTGCCCGACCGGCCCGGACGAGATTCTTCAGGGGGGGCGCTATGGTGTACTGGTAGAGACCGGGAATGCAATGGCACTGACACAGGCTATGGATGGCCTGATTAAAGATATTGCCGAGCAGAAGCGCCTGCGAATGGTTGCAGAAACAGCAGTCCGGCATTTGACACTGGAGCGGGTCAGCGAGCAATGGCTGATGCTGGGGAGCTGAGTTTGGTTTTTAAGGAAAATACCATGCAACAGAAACCGGACCGTATCCGTGTTGCCTACATCATTACCTGTCTGAGTACGGGTGGGGCCGAAATGATGCTCTACAAACTGGTCACGACCATGGATCAGAGCATTTTCGAGCCCATGGTGATCGTACTGGATGACCAGCCCGGCCTTGCCGACCGGATCCGCAGTCACGGTATCAGGGTCCACTTCCTGAACATGCACAGCCACCCGGCCTCCCTGTGGCGTCTGCTGCTGCTGGTGCGTCTGCTGGCCGGTTTCAGGCCGGATGTGATCCAGGGCTGGATGTACCACGGCAACCTGATGGCTTATCTGGCCAGCCGTCTGCGGTTTCGGCGTTCGGTACTGGTCTGGAATATCCGCCAGACCCTTTATGATATTGCCCGTGAGCCGCGCATGACGCGCTGGACAATCCGGTGTTCTGCCCTGGTTTCCTCCGGGGTCCGGGTGATTCTCTACAATGCCTTTCTCAGTGCACGGCAGCATCAGGCCAGTGGTTTCAGCCGGCATGACACACGCATTATCCCCAATGGTTTTCCAACCGGGGTATTCAGGCCGGATCCGGTCGCCGGTACCCGAATACGCCTTGAGCTTGGCATTGCCGCCGATGCCTTTGTGATCGGCATGCTGGCACGTTATCACCCGATGAAAAACCATGCCCTGTTTCTGCAGGCTGCGGCCCGGCTGCTGCAATCGCACCCGGAGACCCATTTCATTCTGGCCGGCGACCGGGTAACGCTGGCTACCCCGGCGCTGGCCTCGCTGTTTCAGGCATATCCACGGCTGGCAGGGCGGGTGCATCTGCTGGGTGAGCGTCGGGATGTGGTTGCGGTCATGAACGCGCTGGACATTTTCACCCTGACTTCTGCCTGGGGTGAGGGCTTTCCGAATGTGCTGGGGGAGGCCATGGCCTGCGGTGTGCCCTGCATGGCGACGGATGTCGGCGATGCGGCCTGCCTGCTGGGGGACAGCGGGCTGGTGCTGCCGGATCATGAGCCGGACACGCTGGCGCGTTTCTGGGCGTGCTGGATGGCGGAAGGCCCGGGATGGCTGCAACAACAGGGGCGGCAGGCCCGGACCAGGATTGTGAGTCAGTACACCCTTGAGGCAGTGACGGAACAGTATCAGGAATTATACAAGGAGTTAGTGGCACATGTGCGGCCTGACCGGCTTTTATTATCCGACTCGTAAGGACACGCCGGCCTCGATGCAGGCCGATCTGGATGCCATGACCGCCAGCCTGCAGCACCGCGGGCCGGATGCCGGCGGCAGCTGGATGGATCAGGATAGCGGTATTGCCCTGGGGCACCGGCGGCTGGCGGTACAGGACCTGTCACCCCAGGGCAGTCAGCCCATGCTTTCCGTCAGTGGCCGCCTGGTACTGGTGTTCAATGGTGAAATCTACAACCACCGTAAAATCCGCCTGCAGCTGGAGCAGACGGGTGTATCCGGCTGGTGCGGGCATTCCGATACGGAAACCCTGCTGGCTGCGATTGAAGCCTGGGGGCTGGAACAGGCCCTGACGGCCTGTGAAGGCATGTTTGCCCTGGCACTGTGGGACCGGAATACCCGCTGCCTGAGTCTGGCCCGTGACCGCATGGGGGAGAAGCCGCTGTATTACGGCTGGCATGGTCCTGCCCTGCTGTTCGGCTCCGAGCTCAAGGCCCTGCGCGCACATCAGCACTGGCATGGCGAGATCAACCGGGTCGCCCTGGCCGCCCAGATGAGTTTCAGCTATATCCCGGAACCCCTGTGCATTTATCAGGGCATGCACAAACTGGAGCAGGGGTGTCTGGTACATATCCCCACCGGAACCGCACCCGGCAGTGATCTGGCCAGCCGGCGCTGGTGGTCGCTGTCCGGGCAGATCGCATCCCGTGCGGATGCACGTCAGGCCACCGTGACGGATCCGGTGGCAGCGATCAACACCCTGGAGCACCTGCTGGGTGAGGTTGTCGGGGGACAGATGCTGGCGGATGTCCCGCTGGGGGCATTCCTGTCCGGCGGTGTGGATTCCTCCCTGATTGTGGCCCTGATGCAACAGCATGCCGATACGCCGGTGCGTACCTTTACGATCGGTTTTGATGAGGCGGATTTTGATGAAGCACCCTTTGCCCGTGCGGTGGCAAAGCATCTGGGAACCCGGCATACCGAGCTGACGGCCCGTCCGGCAGATGCCCTGGACATTATTCCGCAGCTGCCGCAGCTGTTTGATGAGCCATTTTCGGACATGTCACAGCTGCCGACCTTTCTGGTGGCCCGGCTGGCACGCTCACAGGTCACGGTAAGCCTGTCCGGTGACGGGGCGGATGAACTGTTCGGCGGCTATAACCGCTATTTCTATGCCCACAGCCTGTGGAAACGCATGCAGGCAGTACCGGCTCCGTTGCGCAGCCATATGGCCCGACTGATTCGCTGTGCACGGCCGGGGCAGTGGGACCGGGTTTTCGGGGTCCTGAAACCGGTTACACCATTCCGGCTGCGCTTCAACGAGCCGGGCCAGAAAATGCACAAGGTAGCCGACATCCTGCAGGTGGATTCCTCTGACATCATGTACCGGATGCTGACGGCCCACTGGGCTGACCCGGAACAGCTGGTACGCGGCCTTTCCGGCCTGCCGGACCTGGATGCACCACAGACGCCGGTGCCACCGGGGCTGAGCCTGATGGAGCACATGATGTTTCTGGACACCATGAGTTATCTGCCGGGCGACCTTCTGGTCAAGGTGGACCGTACTGCCATGGCCAACAGCCTGGAAACCCGTGCACCTTACCTCAATCACCGGGTGGTGGAGCATGCCTGGAGCCTGCCGCTGGACCTGAAAATCCGTGACGGACAGGGCAAGTGGATTCTGCGCCAGATTCTGTACCGCCATGTCCCGCGTGCCCTGATTGAGCGCCCGAAAAAAGGCTTCGGTGTCCCGATGGGCCAGTGGCTGCGCGGTAGCCTGCGTGACTGGGCCGAGGAGTTGCTGCAGCCCGCCCGGCTGGCCGGTGAAGGCTTTTTCGACCCGGAGTCGGTCCGGCAAAAATGGCGGGAACACGTCAATGGCATCCATGACTGGCAGTACCACCTCTGGGATGTACTGGTATTTCAGGCCTGGCTGGAACAGCAGGAAGCTGGCCGACAGCCCCGGAAGAAACCGCAAAGACCACTGGCTGCCTGATGGCATCGGAAGCCGGGATAAATGGCAGGGAGTGCCCATGCAGAAGATACTGTTTGTCGGGAATGATCTCGCATTTTTCTTTTCACACCGTCTGCCGCTGGCAAAGCAGGCATTGCGGGCCGGGTATCAGGTCCACATTGCCATGCCGGAGGGTCGGGAGCACCCGCTGGTGGACAGCCTGCGCATACTGGGCATGCATTATCATCCGGTAGCGATACGGCGCATGGGGCGCAACCCCTGGCACGAGCTGACTGCGGTGTTCAGCCTGTATCGGCTGTACCGTGCAGAGCGCCCGGACCTGATTCACCATATTGCCATGAAGGCCATTCTGTACGGGGGGCTGGCATCCCTGTTTCAGCATTCCGGCCAGTCGCTGTTTGCCTTTACCGGTCTGGGGACCCTGTTTACCCATGAAGACCGGGGCACACGCCTGTTGCGCCAGGTGCTGGAGCCATTGTATCGCCTGATTTTCCTGCCGGTACGGGCCTGGGCACTGTTTCAGAATCCGGATGACCTGAACCTGTTTCTGGGCAGTGGCATCACCAGCCGGCAGCGTTCCTTCCTGATCCGTGGCTCGGGAGTGAACCTGCAGGATTATCAGCCGGTACCGGAGCCGGAAGGCGTTCCGGTGGTGATGCTGGCCTCGCGTTTGCTGCGTACCAAGGGTGTGGACGAGTTTGCCGGAGCCGCTGCCCTGATAGCCGCCTGCGGTATCAGGGCACGTTTTGTCCTGGTCGGTGACTGCCCGGATAATCACGATGCGGTACCGGAGGTGCGGGTACGTGAGTGGGTAAGGCGTGGTCAGCTGGAGTGGTGGGGGTATTGCAGCGATATGCCCGCCATCCTGGTCAGGGCCAGTATTGTCTGCCTGCCGGCCCATTACCGTGAGGGGGTGCCCAAGGTGTTGCTGGAAGCTGCCGCCTGCGGGCGGGCGCTGGTGGCCAGTGATATTCCGGGTAATCGTGAAGTGGTTCAGGATGGCGATAACGGGCTGCTGGTCCGGCCCCGTGATGAACACGCCCTGGCCGCGGCGATCGCGACCCTGCTGGCCGATCCGGAGCGGCGTGCAAGCATGGGCCGGAACGGGCGTCGGCTGGTGGAGCGGGAGTTCAGTGTGGAGCAGGTAGTGGGCAAGACACTGGCCATTTACCGGCAGTTGCTGACGCCATGATCTGGAAGCACAGCCTGGTTTACCTGCTGGCGCGTCTGGTGCCGGGCCTGTTGAACTTTGCGGCATTGGCACTGTACACCCGGCTGCTGACACCGGAGCAGTATGGTACTTATGCACTGGTCATGGCCGTCACCAGCTTTCTGCAGCTGTTGCTGTTTGGCTGGATCAACCAGTCCCTGCTGCGCTATCTGCCGCGTTTTGCCGACCGGGAAGCGGCATTTCTGTCCACCGTCATGGCGGTTTATGGTGGTGTCGGTGCCGTGGCCCTGCTGGTGGCCCTGGTGGCAGCTCTGCTGGCGCTGGTGTATCCGGCAGCGCTGTTGGTGAGTCTGGCAGCATTGCTGCTGCTCACCTGGGCTGCCTTTGAGCTGGGGTTGCAGCTGCAGAACTCCCGTTTCCAGCCCGGCAGCTACAGTTTCATGAGTGTTCTCAAGGCGCTGACGGCACTGGCAGCGGGGGTCGGTCTGGTGTGGCTCGGCTTCGGGGCTGCCGGTATTCTGGGTGGACTGATTCTGGGTAACTTTTTGCCACTGTGGCTGTTCAACCGCCGGCAGCTGCGGCAGTTTGACCGGCGGCTGGTGGAGTATGAGATGCTCGGGCATCTGTGGCGCTATGGCCTGCCCTTGAGTGCGTCCGTCCTGATGAGTGAGGTCATTTACAGCTCGGACCGCCTGCTGCTGGCCTGGCTGCAGGGAAAGGCCGCTGCCGGACAGTATGCCGTGGCCTGTGACCTGCCTGCCTTCACCCTCAACATGCTGATGATGGGCATCAATCTGGCGGCCTATCCGGCGCTGGTGCAGGCACTGGAACAGGGTGACAGGCAACAGCTGCGGGGGTGTCGTCTGCAGCATTTCCGGCTGTTGTTCGCCGTGGCCCTGCCGGCGAGTGCCGGCCTGATTCTGGTGGCACCCAATCTGGTGACACTCATGATCGGTGTCGAGTTCCAGCCCGCAGTCAGGGCATTACTGCCGGTCATTGCCGTGGCTGTCCTGTTCTCGGGACTGAAGGCTTACTATTTTGACCTGGCGTTCCAGCTGGGCGAGCATCCACGCGGACAGCTGCAGATTCTGATGCTGGCTGCCGGGCTCAACCTGATCCTGAATCTGGTGCTGATTCCGCTCTGGAGCATGCAGGGGGCGGCCCTGGCGACCCTGATAACTTTTATGGCAGCCCTGCTGCTCAGTGCCGTGCGGGGACGACACCACTTTCCACTGGTATTTCCGCTGGCAGACCTGGGGAAGATGATATTGGCCGTCGGGGTAATGGTGGCCGTGTTGCTGCCACTGTATGACATCCGGGGAGCCGGATGGCTGCTGCTGCAGGTACTGGGCGGGACTGTTGTCTACGGTCTGGTATTGCTGCTGCTGAGTGGCCGGACCTGGGGGGCGCGGATATCCGGTATCGACCTGCCTTTTATCAGTCGATAAGGGCAGTTCAGGGGGGGCAGGTTAGTCGCTGCCGGCGGATCAGGATGATACTGAGAGGATATTCTACCCGATTTCATTGATCTTTTATTGGTCTGTTGTTGCAAAGGTTAGGCTGTTGTTATGTCGAGCGCGGGAGGCATTTTTACCGTTTCGCTGGATTTTGAACTCTATTGGGGCATGCGCGATGTGATTGCGCTGGAGCGGTATCGTGCCAACCTTGAGGGAGTACACCAGGCGGTTCCGGCTCTGTTGCAGTATTTTAGCGCTTTCGGTGTTCACACCACCTGGGCCACGGTGGGGTTTCTGTTTTTCCGTGATTCCACCGAGTTGCGTACCCGTCTGCCGGCCCTGCGTCCTGCCTATCGCAATGCATGGCTTGATCCCTATGCTGCGATTCCCGATACCGAACGGCATCCGGAGCTGATTCCACTTTACTATGCGCCCGAGCTGGTGAGCCTCATTCACCGGCATCAGCAGCATGGACAGGAAATTGCCTCACATTCTTTTTCCCATTATTACGCCGGTGAGCCGGGAACGGATGGTATCAGCTTCCGGGCCGATCTGGAGGCCGTACTGGCAGTGGCCCGGCGTCAGGGTATCCCGATCGGGAGCCATGTATTTCCGCGCCAGCAGTACGGTGCTGAAGAGCTGGATATTCTGTCCGAACTGGGCTTCAGGGCATTTCGGGGCAGTACACCGGCCTTCATTCACCGTTTTCCCGAACGTCATGACTGTTATTTCACCCTCAAGCGCGGGTTGCGTTTTGCCGATGCCCTGATCAACCTGTCCGGACATCATGATGTGGAATGGCCGCAACCATCCGCTGCCGGGCTGGTGAATGTGGCCGGCAGCCGTTTCTTTCATGCCAGGGGACCGTCCGAAACCCTGAATCACCTGCGCCTGCAGCGTGTTTTGCGGGGGATGACCCAGGCAGCCCGTACCAACCGGATTTTTCATCTCTGGTGGCATCCGCATAATTTCGGCATTCAACTGCAGCAGAATCTGCAGCGTCTGGAGCAGGTGCTGCTGCACTACCAGAACCTGCGTGAGCGTTACGGGATGTCATCACTGAATATGGGGGAAATCGCCAGCCGCTGTTTTCTCCCTGCCTCAGTACCGTTCAGGACCCGACAGGAGCTAACCGTCTCATGAGTACAGGCAACCCGATCATCATCCGGACCGGCTCCCGGTCTGGGGATTCTTCGACCCAGGCCCCGATTGTGATTACCGCAACATCGACCCCCGGTGAAGCCGGGACACCGGAGCCTGCAACAGGGCAGGCGCAGGGCGGACTTGGACGCCTGCTGTGGCGCTATAAATGGCCGCTGATGCTGTTCGGGCTGCTGGGGATGCTGCTGGCGTATGCTTTCACCCTTTCACGGGCGGCCAGCTATCAGGCCGAATCCACCCTGCGCCTGGAGCTGGAACCGACCCGGGTGGTGGAGTTCGGACGCCTGGGCAGCAATGAGCCGCCCGAAGCACTCGATCTGTTGCAGACCGAGTATGAGCTGCTCAAGAGTCGTGCACTGGCACAGCAGGTGGTGGAGCGCATGCAGCTTGAGGACATGTTGCTGAATCCACCCGGGGGGAGCTGGAATCCCGGTGACTACCTGCCCGATGTGGGGGGCCTGGTGCAACAGGGCAAAACACTCCTGCAGGACAGGGGCCTGCTGTCCCCCGAAGCAGAGACCGCCACGGCGGAGACGGAATCCGGCAACCGCTCACTCAAGGTACTGCAGGCTTTTGGCCAGCACCTTTATATCCAGCCGGTTGAGCAGTCGCGTCTGGTCAAGGTCTTTTTCGAGGCTCCGACCCCGAAGCTGGCGGCGGATGTGACCAATACCCTGATACAGACCTATATCAGCATGCGGGGTGAAAACTTTTCCAAGGCCGGTGGTTATGCACAGGATTACCTGCAACAGGAACTGGACAAGGCACGTCAGGCCCTGACGGACTCCGAGCAGCGGCTGGTGGATTATGCCCGTGAGCGCAATATCCTGAATCTGGATGACAAGCAGACCGTCAATATCCAGAAGCTGAATGACCTGAATCAGGCACTGGTGGATGCCGAACGCCGCCGGGTGCAGGCGGAGAACCGTTATCAACAGCTGCAGGCCAGCGGAAATGCCCAGGAATTAATCAATAACCCGACATTACAGGCCATGAAAACCTCGCTGGCCACCATGGAAGCGGATTATCAGCAGAAGCTGGCCCTGTTCAAGCCGGCCTATCCGGACATGCAGCTGTTGCGCAGCCAGATTGACGACATGCGCCGGACTCTGGGCCGGGAGTCCGCCAATATCGGCAGGACGCTGCAGGCCGAACTTGAGGCGGCACGCGGGGAGGAGCAGACCTTGCGGGGCCGGCTGGAAAGGCTCAACCAGGATATGCTGGCAACCCAGGATCGCAGTGTGGAATACAATACCATCCAGCGTGAGGTGGATACCAATCGCAAACTGTATGAAGGCCTGCTGCAGCGTCAGCAGGAGGTCAGTGTGGCGTCCGGGGCCAATCCGGGGGTGGTGCGCGTGATTGATCCGGCGGTGCCGCCACTGGAAACTTTCAGCCCCAAACTGCCCCTTAACCTGCTGATCGGCCTGCTGGGCGGACTGTTTGCCGGTTTGATCTGGGCCTGGCTGCGTCAGGGCACGGATGACCGCTTACGCGATAACAGCAGTCTGGAGCAGGTCAGTGGTGTGCCGGTACTGGGCGTGATTCCCGGAAACGGACTGTTTTTCAGGGCGGGTTCTGCACTGACGCCCCTGTCGCAACCCCATTCACGGCTGACTGAGGCTTACCGCATCGGTTTTACCAACCTGAAGGCACATCTGACCCGGGATCGGGGGAATGCCATTGTGCTCACCAGCCGCATACCGGGTGAAGGTAAAAGTACCAGTGCCATCCAGTTTGCCCATATCTGTGCCGCCATGCGTTACAGTGTGCTGCTGCTGGATGCCGATATGCGCCGGCCCTCCCTGCATCGACGGCTGGGGCTGGAGAATCATGTCGGTTTGAGTGATTACCTGAATAATTCCAGCAATGTACCGAATATTCATGCCATCGGCCCGGACAACAACCTGCATGTCCTGACAGCCGGCAGCGGCATGCCTGACCCGGTAGCCCTGCTGTCGTCAAAACACATGCAGGCTCTGATGGAGATTGCGGCAAAACGCTATCATTATATTATTATTGATGCACCTCCCCTCAAGGGATTTGCCGATCCGCTGGTACTGGCGGCCATGGCGGATGCCACGGTACTGGTGGTCAGCCCGCCCAGCAGCCACCGCCGTGAGTTGACTGCCGCCGTGCAGCGCATTGAGCGTGCCGGCGGTCATCTGGCGGGTGTGTTGCGCACCAGGGTCAGAAAGAGTGAAGCCATGGCCGGACAGGCTTATTATGACAGCTACCGGCGGCGTGATGCGGGGCGCAGTTTTGCCTGAGTCCGCTTCAGGTTTCAGGTGTCCGGGCAGGGAAACGGGGCAGGCCGGTCAGGAATGCTCCCGCCGCCCCAGTTTCACAAAGCGCAGGCCGAGGCTGGCCCCGGCACTGAACAGCCCCAGCACCAGCCCGACCCACAGCCCGTCCGGCCCCATGCCGCCCCGGAGACTCAGCCACATCCCGCAGCCGATACCGATCACCCAGTAACAGAACACCGTCACCAGCATGGGAACCTGTGTGTCCTTGTAACCGCGCAAGGCACCCATGGCACTGACCTGCAGGCCGTCAAAAATCTGGAAAATGGCCGCAAACATGAGGAAATGCGCTGCCAGTGCCACCACCTGCGCATTCGGGGTATAAAGCCCGGCCAGAAAGCCGCGTCCGTTCCACAAAAACAGCGCCGATACCACCATAAAGCCAACACAGGTGATAATACCCAGTTTGCCGCGCTGGTAAGCCTGATGGTACTCACCGGCCCCGATGGCGCGTCCCACCCGGACCGTGAGTGCCATGGCAATACCGAGCGGGACCATGAATGTGAGTGCAGAAATGTTCAGTGCAATCTGATGCCCGGCAGTGACATCGACCCCGAAACGTCCCATCAGCAGGGCCATGGTGGTAAACATGCCCACCTCCATGGCAATACCGAGCATGATCGGTGTGCCCAGACTGAAAATGGCACCAATGTGCAGCCAGTCCGGTGCCGTCATGCGCCGGGCCAGATCATAATCACGATAACGCGGCATGTGCAGGGTCCACAGTGTCAGAATCACAAAGCCGGTGCACTGGGAAATGCCGGTGGCCAGCGCCGCCCCCGCCGTCCCCATGGCCGGGAAGCCGCCGTGACCGAACATGAACAGGTAATTGCCGAGAATATTGAGCGGCAGCAGTGCAAGCTGTACCCAGAGCATGGGCATGGTATTGCCCATGGAGTCATTGAAGGCCCGTGGCACCAGATACAGGCTGGAAAACGGCAGGCTCCAGCAGACCCAGTACAGGTAGCGCCGCACCTCGGGAATAATGCTGGCCTCGATACCGAACCGGGGCAGCAGCCAGGCAATCAGCAGCACCAGCGCAATCATCAGCCCGCCCATGATCAGTGCCACCCAGATCCCCTGACGCAGTTCTTCACGGATCAGGTGATGATTATTGGCCCCGATATGCTGGGAAATGACCGGGGGCAGCGCCAGCAGCATGCCGACCCCGCACAGCATGGCGAAGTGCCAGATACTGGAACCGAGTGCAATTGCCGCCAGGGTCAGGGCACTGATGCGCCCGGCCATCACGGTATCCACCACGCCCATGCCGACCTGCAGCAGCTGGGCTGCAATAATGGGCAGGGCAATCATCAGCAACTGGCGTAATTCGGGCCGCCACGAAAACAGGGAAGTTGTCATGGAATCAGGTTCTGGCAAGGTCAAAGACGCATGGTAGGGGATGTGCCGCCCCGGTGCCAGCACAGAATGCCCTGTGCTGGTGCATTGGCCTTGAGCGGCCGGGCTTCAGAACCGGGTAGCGCCTGTGACGCTGCCAGGCGGGCCAGCCGGACAGCAGTACCTGATAAAAAGCCACCTGGCTGCTCCGGTGTTGTCCATAAGGCCGGTTCAGCCAGTGGTCTTTGGCCGCCTGATTAGCCGATCAGGCGTTTCATTGCATCCATGCCTTCCCGGGCACGCTGCCGGGCGGACAGGTACCGGGATTCCGCCTTGCGCGGAATTTCAATGCTCAGCACCGTCTCCCTGGGGATGGCCTGCAGCAGTCCCTTGAGGTCGATGTCACCGGCTCCCGGCAGCATTCGCTCATCGCGGGCGGTGAAGATCAGCTGTTCCAGGGTCGGGTTGTCGATATGGGGCGCATCACAGAACTGGACGTAATTGATGCGGCGGGGATCAATGGCGGCGATCTGCTCCAGGGTCGAATCCGAGCGATCGAAGTGCAGGGCATCAATCAGGATATAACCATTGTCACTGGCGGCCTGGTCGATGACCTGCAGGGCATCACGCACATTCGTCACCCCGGTCCAGGGCATGGGCTCCAGATCAGCCGTCATGCGGTATTGTCCGGCCAGCTCGCAGAAGCGGGCAAAGTTTTCGGCACAGCGGTTCAGGTCGGTATCATCCCCGGCCACCAGAATGTGCCGTGCGCCCAGTTCCGCCCCGCGCTCCAGCAGGGGCAGGTAACGCTGCGGATCAAATTCTGCCCCGATACGCACGATTTCAATATCCGCCACGGTAACACCGGTATCGCGCAGGGCGGCTTTGGTGTCACGCAGCAGTTTGTCATCCGTCAGCAGCGGGAAGGGCAGTTCATTACCGGCCGGCAGCAGGCGCAGGCCGACATGATCATAACCACAGGCCGCAGCGATCTGCACCGCTTCCGGCGGCGTGGCATCCATAACGGTAAGGTAGGCAAGCGAGAAACGGTAACTCATGATATTGACTGAACTCCATATTGACTGAACTCCTGCAACCGGATTGTAAGGTGGCTTTCATCAGCGGGGTTGCCGGGAAGGGCCGGATGACGGCCAGCCCTCCGTGAGCCGCTTGTTTCAACTTATTTCAGCGGTGAGAAACCCAGCGGCACTGCCAGGGTCGAGGTCATCTCCGGGCTCAGCCAGTCCGGCCCCCCCTTGGGCGGCCACACACCTTCCGCCACGGAACGGGCGCGGATTTCGGCCCGCTGGTTGGCAGACTCATAAGGCCAGATCTGGGTGAAACGCGGGCGGCCATCCAGGGCATACATGGCAATATTCATTGCCGACATTTCCGTGCGGGCCGGAATGGCTGCCCGCCATTTTTCAATGGTTGGGGCCATGCCGTTCAGGCGGGTGTGATAAGTACGGATTTCATAGACCTTGCCATATTCACCCGCTGTGACCGGCGGGACAAAATCAAACGGCAGGTAGGTTTCGGTCTGGTAGTCCACCAGCTGCTCCAGACAGCCGAACGGGTTTTCCGCCATCAGCACCCGCTGACGCTCTGCCACCAGCGCTTCCAGGCTGTCAAACCCGCGTAGCAGGTAAATCTCATTCAACGAGCCGATATCTGCACCCCAGGCACCCAGCAGGGTCCCTTTGGCCGCTTTGGCGGACAGAAAGGACTGGATACCGGGTGCGGCTGCCCCCGCGCCGAAAATAATGGTTTTCAGGGTGGTAAGTTCGTAATACTTCATCATGTCTTCCTTTCAGAATGGTAGGCGGGTCAGGAAACCCGGATTCAATCAGGTATGGCGGCAGATTCGACCGGTTTATCGGTGTCGGCGGCTGCCGTATGGGCCGCGACATACCCGAAGGTCATTGCCGGTCCCAGGGTGATGCCGCCACTGGGGTAATGCCCCCGGAAAATGCTGGCCATGTCATTACCGGCCACAAACAGGCCCGGTATCGGCTGCTGCCCGGTGTCAAGCACCTGAGCCTGTGCATTGGCCGGAAGGCCGGCGAAGGTGCCGAGGCTGCCCACAACCACCTGCACGGCATAGAACGGTCCCCGGACCAGCGGGGCCAGCGAGGCATTGGGGCCATGGTCCGGATCACCCTGCACCTGGTTATAAGGGGACTCGCCCCGATGAAATTCCGTATCGGTCCCGGCTTCGGCATCGGTATTGAATTGCGCTACGGTAGCCTCCAGCATGGCTGCCGGAATCTGGCAGGCGGCTGCCAGTTCGGCCAGGGTACGCCCCTGTTTGAGATAGCCGCTGCGCAGGTGTGGTCCCAGTGGAAACGGGAACGGTTTGGCCGCGCCCAGTCCCCAGCGGCGTTGTGCCCGGTGATCGGCAATCAGCCAGCATACCGGCTCCTGTCCCGCCGGCGTGGCGGCAAACAGTGCCTTGACAAAATCATGGTAGGCATCGGCTTCACTGACAAAACGCTTTCCGGCTGGTGTGACGGCAATAATGCCGGGTTTGGCACGCTCGACCAGATGCGGGAAGTGGCTGTAACCACCCCGTGAATCCGGAACCCGGGAGACCGGCGACCAGGCACCTGACTGTTCGAAGCCGGTGATGTTGACGCCCACACCTTCAGCCAGATACAGATTGTCACCGGTATTGCTCCCGGGAGCCGCCGAATAGTGTTGGCGGCCCTGCCAGGGCTGGAACAGCTGCTGCTGGCGCTTCGGATCATGCGGAAAACCACCGCCGGCCAGCAGGACACCCCTGCGGGCCAGAAAGGTCAGCTGCTGGCCATTTTGTTCGGCTTCGACCCCGATCACCCGGCCCTGATCCGTGAGCAGGTTGGTGACACGGGTGCCGGTCCGGATGGCGACATGCCGGTCCAGTGCCGAACGCAGCAGGCGTGCCACCAGGGCATTGCCGTTCACCAGCTGGGTGCTGCGCCGGTAACGCAGCAGGTCCAGGGCATGCCGCCCCAGGCGTCCGGCTACATACAGCGCGGAGGGCAGGGAACGGGTGGCACTGAAGAAATGCTTCATGTCCTGGCCACTGGCGATACCCATGCCCCGGAGTGAAATCACATCCAGGGGCGGGCGCATTTTGTTGAGCCAGTCACCCAGCTCACGCCCGTCAAAGGGAGCGGCACAGACCGAGCGTCCGCCTTCGGCAGCACCGGGAACGGGATGAAAGTCGGGAATGCGGTTGCCGTCGATAAACTGCACCGCAGTGTGCTGTTCAAAAAATTCCAGCATGGCCGGCCCGGTTTCCAGAAAGCGGCGAATAACCGGATTGTCGGCTTCAGGGCCGATCAGGCTCTGCAGGTAACGCAGCGGTTCACTGGCATCCTCCTCAATACCGGCCCGCCGGGCCAGCGGGTTGCGTGGAATCCAGAGCCAGCCACCGGACCAGGCCGTGGTGCCCCCCAGAACGTTTTCCTTTTCCAGCACCAGGGTTTCAAGACCCAGATGGGCGGCAGTCACGGCACCGGCCAGACCGGCCGCACCGGAACCAACCACCAGAAAGTCACAATGGGTGGGCGTTTTCATGCATTTTTCCTTATCGCTGCAGGGTGATGACGGGAGAAATAAACCGAGGCCCGGCTGGCTTCTCCCAGTGCCTGTGCCGCTGCCAGCAAGGCTTCGGCGTGGGACTCCATGAGTTCGGGCGTCAGGCGTGCTGCCGGACCGGCAATGCTGACAGTCCCGATGGGGGTGGTGGTATCGGGGTCACGCACCACGGTAGCCATGGCCGCCATCCCCTGCAGAAAGCTGTTGGCATTCAGGCTGTAACCGCGCTGGCGTACCGTATTCAGGGTGCTTAGCAGTTCGGCGACACTGCCGGGGGCGTTACTGCCGGGCGTCTGGGCCTTGGGCAGACCCTGCTTCAGCGCCAGGGCGATGGCGGTATCATCACTCATGGCCGCCAGCCAGGCCTGCCCACTCGCCGAGGAAGCCAGGTGCACGACCTGTCCCTGTTCACTGCCGGGGTCATAGCGCAGCCCGCCACCCGCTCCCTGCGCCACACCGACCCAGACCAGGGTATCGCCATCAGCCAGCGCCAGCCGCACCAGCTCATGACTTTCCCGTGCCAGAGCATCCAGAATCGGCTGGCTGATATTGGGAATGCCGCTCTGTCCAAGGTAGGACAGGCCCAGGGAGGCGAGCTTGATGGTGAGCTGGTAATCCCCCATGCCGCGAACCTGGTTCACGTAGCCGATCTTTTCCAGCTCTTTCAGTAAACGGTGCACACCGCTGACCGGCAGGTCCAGGGCGTTGGCGATGTCGCTGACCGGGCAGCCGACCGGGTGCTGGACCATGTATTCGAGAACCGACAAAGCTTTTGCAAGCGCGCTGCTCATAATGCTTGCTCCTCTCACGGCAGGTTGAGCTGAATGGCAGTCAATATAGCAAACTATTTTAAAAATGGAAACAATATTAAAAGTTGAAATTAATTCACAAAAATGTAAAGATCGGCACATCTGAAACGATGTTCAGTGTGGAGGAGGAAATTGATGCCCCTGACAGATGCCCATGATTTTGTCGCCCGCCTGCCGGCGGAGCCGGTTTATGACCTTGTTGTCGCAGGAAGCGGTGCTGCCGGGATGGCTGCGGCCATTTTTGCGGCCCTGAACGGCAGCCGGGTATTGCTGCTGGAGCGCACCGAATATGTCGGAGGAACCAGCGCCCTGTCCGGTGGCACGACCTGGGTGCCCCTGACCCGTTTTCTTCAGGCGACTGAAACCGAGGACAGTCCGGATAAAGTAATGCAGTTTCTGGATGCGGCGGTGGGCGAGCATTCGCCACGGGCCATGCGGGAGGCTTTTCTCAAGGCCGGCCCCGAAGCCATTCACACCCTGGTGGACCGGACTGAAGTCCAATTCAAGGCCTGTGCCTATCACCCGGATTACATGGCTGACCTGGAGGGTTTCACCGTTAATGGACGTGCCCTGGAGCCGCTGCCGTATGCTGCCAATCATCTGGGGCGAAACCTGAAGCTGCTGCGTCCGCCGATTCCGGAATTTACCGTGTTGGGCGGGATGATGGTCAACCGTGCCGACATCAACCAGCTCCTGAATCGTTACAAGTCGCCCCGATCCTTCCTGTACACGGTTTCTCTGGTGTTGCGTTACTGGCGTGACAGACTGGTGCACGGGCAGGCTGCCCGCAGTGTGATGGGCCATGCGCTGATTGCGCGCATGTTGTCTTCTGCCGTGAAACTGGGTATTGATATCAGTGTCAATACCGAAATGACCCGGCTGCATACGGATGAGACCGGTGATGTCACGGCGATTGATGTGTGTCAGGGAACTGAAACACGCACGGTGCGGGTGCAAGGGGGGGTGATTCTCGCCGGCGGAGGCTTCGGGCGCGACCCGGAAAAGCGCCGCTCCCTGTACCCTGCCGGTATCGGTACCTACAGTCCGACGGCACCGGGCAGTACCGGGCAGGAGCATGATCAGGCACTGGCCCTGGGGGCGCACTGGGGTGAGCAGGGCGATCAGCCGGCATTCTGGGCACCGTGTTCGGTGCGCCAGCGGGCCGATGGCAGTACGGCGGTGTTCCCGCATTTTGTGTTTGACCGCAGCAAGCCCGGTACTTTGTGTGTCGACCGGAGTGGTCGGCGCTTTGTGAATGAAAGCCTGTCCTATCATGAGTTCGGCAAGGCCCAGTTCAAGGGGGATGGCACCAATCCGGCCTGGATCGTCTGTGATGCTGCGGCCATTGCCAAATATGGTCTTGGCATGGTGCGTCTGGGGGGAGATGATATACGCCCCTATCTGGCAGATGGCTATCTGCTCTCGGGTGCGACACTGGCAGAGCTGGCGGGTAAAATGGCGGTAGATGCGGGTCATCTTGAAGCGGCTGTCGCGCAGATGAATGAAGCGGCACGCACGGGCGAGGATACACGGTTCCAGCGCGGCAGCACGGTTTATCAGCGTGTGAATGGCGATGCGAATCACGGTCCGAACCCGACGCTGGGGCCGGTCACACAGGCGCCTTTTTATGCCGTGAAGCTCCATCCCTGTGATATTGGCAGTGCCAGGGGACTGGTGGGCGATACGGATGCGCGCCTGTTGCGCCGGGATGGCAGCGTGATCGGGGGATTATACGCCTGTGGCAACGATCTGGATTCGATCATGGGCGGCAGGTATCCAGGACCGGGCATTACCATCGGTCCCGGCATCGTTTTCGGTTATCTGGCAGCCCGGCATGCAAGCCGGCGGGCCAAGGAGCAGCAGCAGTGAATACAACAGCCAACGGCGTTAATGCCAGTGTCGATAAGACGCTGAAGGTGCAACTGAATGGCGAAACCCGCCTGTTTCCGATCATTGGCGACCCGATTGCCCAGGTCAAATCGCCGCAGAACCTGAGCCATATCCTGCAGCAACGGGGCGTGAATGCTCTGGTGATTCCACTGCATGTTCACCCGACCGACTTGCCTGCAACCATGGCGGTGCTTAAAAGCACGGCCAATATCGGCGGGATGGCCGTGACCATTCCCCACAAGATTCCGGCACTGGATTACTGTGCTGAACTGAGTGAGCGGGCCCGTTTTGTCGGTTCGGTCAACATCATCCGCAAGCGTGCGGATGGCAGCCTTGTCGGTGACAATGTGGACGGGATCGGCTATCTGGATGGTATCCACAAGGAAGGTTTTGACATAACAGGCAAGCGGGCCCTGCTGGTCGGTGTCGGCGGGGCCGGGGCGGCTGTCGCCTTTGAGATTCTGCAGCGGGATGCCGCTTTTCTGGCCATTCATGACCTCAATGCCGAGCGCCGGGACAGTGTGGTGCAGCGTCTGGCCGAGCGCTTTCCGGGGCGGGTCGCCGCCGGCTCCGGCAATCCCGAAAGCTTTGATCTGGTGGCCAATGTGACCCCGGTCGGGATGAAGGCAGGCGATCCGTATCCGGTTGAGGTGGAGAAACTGCTTGCCACGCAGTTTGTCGCTGATGCCATTACCCGCCCGGAAGTATCACCCCTGGTGCAGTTCGCACATGATCTGGGCTGCAAAACCATGACCGGTGCCGGCATGTTCAATGCCGAGGCTGCGATTCTGGTGGACTATCTGTTGGGTGATATTTAAAAATAAGGGTTAATATCGAAAATGACCCTTATGTTGAATAATCACATGAAAATTTGTGATTTCTGCAATTTGAATCGGTTGTTTAATTTCTGCGGATATTGAACAATTGAGACGCCTTGGCTGGAGCAGGCCCGTTTGGCCTGCAGCCGGACAGCAAACCATCAGCTCTCTTTTGGAGGAGACTATGAAAAAGACCTTACTGGCCCTGAGTGTGGCCGCCCTGACGACGTTCGCCAGTTTCAGTGCCGTGGCTGAGTACCCTGAAAAGGATATCCAGGGCATTATTGCCTGGGGTGCCGGTGGCAGTACCGATACCGTCATGCGTTCCGTGACCCCCCATGCCGAAGAAGCACTGGGTGTTTCCGTGGTCATGACCAACCGTACCGGTGGTGTGGGCGCGATTGCCACCAAGTTCGTTCAGGCTCAGAAAGCCGACGGTTATACCCTGCTGATGAATGCCGAAAACCCGCAGCTTTACAAGGTAATGGGTCTGGGCAGCATGGACTATGGTGATTTCACCACCGTCACACTGCTGGCTCGCGGTACGGCGGTTCTGGTCGCCCGCAACGATGCGCCCTACAACACCTTCAAGGAGTTTGTCGAGTACGCCCAGGCCAACCCGAAAGGTGTCAAGGTCGGTTCTACCGGTCCTGGCGGCCTGACTTCGGTTGTGGTAGCCATGTTTCAGGCCGAAAACCCGATGGAACTGACCAATATCCCCTATGATGGTGATGGTCCGGCCCTGACTGCCCTGCAGGGTGGGGCGATTGATGTCATGCCTGCAGTACTGGGTGCTGCGCTGGAACACATCAAGGCCGGTCGCATGAAGGTACTGGGCTTGGTCAGCAGTGAACCCAGTCCGCTGCTGGAATCCGCTCAGCCGATCACGGAAGACTATCCGGATTATGCCAAATACCTGCCCTGGGGGCCGTTCTTCGGTGTCTTTGTCAAGAAGGGAACACCGGATGACGTGGTCGCCAAGCTGACCGCTGCCTATGAGAAGGGGACCGAGTCTGATGACTTCAAGAAACTGATGGAAGATCGCGGTTTCACCATCATGGCCGTTCATGGGGATGAGGCGGACCAGTTCCTGAACCGCTGGCAGTCTGTCACTTCCTGGCTGCTGCAGGATGCCGGTGCCACCAAAAAATCACCGGAAGAGTTCGATATTCCCAAGCCGGAATAAAGCGCTCTTCCTGCTTGTTCCCGGCCTGCCTTCCGCTGCAGGCGGCGGGCGGCAAGCAAAAAAGCATGCCTGTCTCCCGGACCAGGGGAGGCAGGCTCCGGCCCCGGCGATGGCCGGACTTGTTCCCCCGTTTTGGAGACAAGGGGGAATCAGGGGGTTCATCACGACCTGACTGCCTGTCGGGGCCGGGTTTTACCGGGTTTCACCAGGGGCAGCCGCCCCGTCTGTTTCCGGAGGAGGAAAAATGGAGACCCATCCAGATGTCCATAAACTGAAGCTGCATCCCGGCGAGTCGGTCTTCGGCTGGCTGATGCTGCTGTTCAGCCTGTTTGCCTTTTACCAGTCCTACCAGATTGCGGGATTCAGCTCCCTGAGTTCACCGGGTTCCCTGCCCATGGCCGCCAGTGCCATCATGGTGCTGGCGGCCTGTATGGTCGTAGTCGGCAACTTCTCGCGTCCACCGCCTGATGAAGGGGGTCTCAAAGTCTTCCTGGCACAGGTGTTTCCGTATACGGTCGCCGTGTTCTGCGGTTTGATCCTGTTGTTTGCCGTCATGCTTAACAGTCTCGGTTTCATCCTGACCGCTTTTCTGTTCCTGTTTTCCTCAATGTGGTTCCTGCAGAAACGCGGCGTGATTCCGGCCCTGCTGCTGGCGCTGGTGTCCATTGTGCTGGTGTACATCGTTTTCCGGCTGGTGTTCCAGGTGGTGCTGCCGGAGGGGATTGTACCGGAGCGTGACATCATGGCCGCCATCGGCCGTTTCTTCAAGGGGAGTACGCCATAATGGATGCCCTGAATTATTTTTTGATGACCTGGCTGGACCCGCAGCTGCTGCTGTTGACCGCGCTGGGGACCATGGCCGGTATCTATATCGGGGCCATTCCGGGCCTGTCGGTCACCATGGCGGTGTCGATCCTGATTTCCTTCACCTTCAGCTGGGAGGTCAATGATGCCCTCGCACTGATGGTCGGCATCTACATGGGGGGGGTCTACGGTGGTTCGCGTACCGCGATTCTGCTTAACATTCCCGGTGCGCCATCGGCCATTGCCACGGCGATGGATGGTTATCCGATGGCACAGAAGGGCGAGGCCGGCAATGCCATCGGCCTTTCCACCGTCATGTCGGTTATCGGCGGTTTCCTGGGAATCTTCGTGCTGGCGGTCGGTGCACCCTTTGTGAGCGAGTTTGCCCTGACTTTCCAGCCGCGTGACTACCTGTTGCTGGCGGTCATGGGAATTCTGTTGGTGGGGTCGCTCTCGGGCGAGAGTCTGGCCAAGGGGGTGTTTGCCGGTGCCCTGGGAGTGCTGATCGGTACCGTGGGACTGGATCCGCTGACGGCGGAGGAGCGTTTCACTTTCGGTATCACCGAACTCTGGAACGGCATTTCCCCGGTTGCGGTCATGATCGGCCTGTTCGGGGTTTCCGAAGCCCTGAATCAGCTGCATTACCTGAATGTCAAGGCCGTCACCCAGAATGTGACCAAAATCATTCCCTCCTGGAAGGATGTGAAAAAATACCTGCCGCTGAGTCTGCAGACCTCCGGTATCGGGGTGGTTATCGGTGCCCTGCCGGGGACGGGGGGCGATATTGCCGCCCTGATGGCCTATGATCACGCCAAGCGGGTGACCAAGAACCCGGAAGTGCCGTTCGGCAAGGGAGCCAAGGAAGGACTGGTCGGTGCCGAGACGGCCAATAACGCGGCAGTCGGCGGGGCCTACATTCCGATGCTGACCCTCGGGATTCCGGGGGATGCGGTAACGGCGGTCTTCATCGGTGCCCTGTTCATTCACGGCCTCAACCCCGGTCCGCTGCTGCTGGTGGAAAAGCCGGAAATGTTCTGGTTCACCGTCGGCAACCTGACGCTGGCCAACTGCTTCCTGCTGATCTTCGGCCTCACCGGCATCAAGGTGTTCACCAAGATAGTGGAGTTGCCCAAGGCCACCCTGATTCCGTTGATCCTGCTGCTGAGCATTGTCGGTGCCTATGCCATCAACAACTCCGTGGCGGACATCTGGTGGATGCTGGGCTTCGGGGTACTGGGCTATGTGATGAAGCATTACGGCTATCAGGTCGGTCCGGTGATTCTGGGGGTGATCCTGTCACGCCTGATGGATGACAACTGGCGGCGTGCCATTATTTCCGACCAGGAAAGTATCCCGATGCTGTTTGCCAACCTGTTCAAAAGCCCGCTCTCGGTGGTATTGTTCCTTGCAGTGGTTTTCCTGCTGCTGAGCCAGACCCCGGTATGGGGATGGTTGAAGGGGTTGCTCGGACGCAGGAGGAATGCAACCTGAGACCTTGAAGGAGACATGCAGCAATGATGCTGAACGGGGTGGAATTTGTGGAACTGGCCAGCCAGGGAGGGCAGGCCCGCTGGTTTGAGCAGTTGCTGGTGGCGCTGGGGTTTGAAAAAACACACCGGCATCGCAGCAAGGATGTGGCACTGTACCGTCAGGGCCGGATCAATTTCATCGTCAACTGTGAACCGGACAGTTTTGCCCGTCAGCATTATGAAAAGCACGGTACCGCAGTCTGCGCGCTGGGACTCGGTACCGCTGCACTGCCGGTGCTGGTGGAACGTTGCCGCCAGCACCATTGTGCTTTCTATGAAACCGGAATCCAGCCGGGAGAGCTGGAAATTCCGGCCATCCGAACCATCTGGGACGGGCTTTTATATCTGGTGGACACGGCACCGGGACAGCCGCATTTTCACGAGGTGGATTTTGAGGCTTTGCCGGGGGCCGGTACCGGGCTGGAAGGACCACAAGGGTTCGGCCTGACCCGCATTGATCACATCACCCAGGCGGTGGCACCCGCCGAGTTCGAGGCCCAGATCAGTTTCTGTCAGGTGCTGTTCGATCTGGTGGCCAACCCGGAATACGACCTGCATGACAGCAAGGGCATCGTGCACAGCCGCTCGCTGTTCAATGCCGACCACAGCGTACAGCTGCCGGTCAATACCTCTGCCGATCCTGATACCTCGACTTCACGCTTTCGCCAGCGCTTTTCCGGCTCCGGCGTACAGCACATTGCCCTGCAATGCAATGACATTTTCAGTGTGGCCCGCCATCTGAACCCTCACAATATCCTGCCGGTACCGCCGGAATACTATGCCCGGCTGCAGGCTGAGTTCGGACTGGATGAAGCGTTACTGGCACGTCTGGATGCTTTTAATATCCTGTATGACCAGAACGGGGACGGGCGTTTCTTTCATATCTACACCCGTCACATCAACGGCCTGTTTTTCGAGATTGTACAGCGTGAGCACTACAGTGGTTTCGGTGAGCGCAATGCTGATACCCGGCTGGCGGTGCAGGAACAGGAATACCAGAAGATGAAAGCCCTGCTGCTGGCATGAGCGGAGAGACCGGGCCGGTCCCTCAGCCCGTCAGGCGGTCATCAAACGGGTAGCGGGTCAGGTTTTCATACCCGGTTTCGGTGATCAGGACCTGATCCTCCAGCTTGATGGAAAAGTCACCGTTTTCCGGGCTGACCAGCGCTTCCACACACAGCACCATGCCCGGTTCCAGCACGTAATCAAATGCACCGTCCACGCGTTTGTCCGGATAGGCCACCAGTGGCCATTCATCACACAACCCGACACCGTGCATCAGGCAGCCGTACTTGCCTTTCTGGTAAATCGGGGCCAGCCGGTGCGACTGTTCTGACAGGGTATCCAGCGATACACCGGGTTTCAGCAGCTGCATGTTGTACATCAGGTGTTCCTGCGCATGCTGCATGGCGGCCATCATGTCCGGACGGGGCCTGCCATCACCAATCCACCAGGTTCGGGAAATGTCGACACAAAAGCCGTAACAGCCGATCAGGTCGGTATCCAGCGCAACAATCTCGTTATTGCGGATGATGCGCGGGCCGCATTCCTGAAACCAGGGGTTGGTACGCGGCCCTGATGTCAGCAACCGGGTTTCGATCCACTCCCCGCCCCGGCGGATGTTTTCCGCATGCAGCACGGCCCAGACCTCGTTTTCCGATAGTCCCGGTGCACAGGCCTGCTCCATGGCTGCTACCGCCTGCTCACAGGCATGTACGGCACAGCGCATGGCGCGGATTTCATCCTCACCCTTGATGGCGCGGCATTTTTCCGTCAGCTCCTCACCCGGCAGTACCGTAAACCCGCAGCGTTCCAGTGCCCGCAGTGCATGCAGCATGGGCTTGTCCACGGCCAGTCGGTGATTGCCGCCGCCATGCACCTGCACCAGCGCATGTACTTCATGCGCAAAAGCCCGTGCCGCCGGTTCCAGTTTGTCACCCCGATCAAAATAAAACAGGTCGGCCCCCGAGCGCCGTTCGCGCACCAGCGGGTTGAAACACGACAGGAAGGGCGAGTTGGCATAATCCCAGATCACCATATAGCCATCTGCACACAGCAGCACGGCCCGGAACGGATTGTGGGTATTCCACAGCTGCATATTGGTGCTGTCGGTGGCATAGCGGATATTCAGCGGATCAAACAGCAGCACCGCGCCATAATCCCGCGCCACAACATGCTGCGTAAGACGCTGCCAGCGAAATTCGCGCAGACGCGGCAGGTCCGGCAGCTCAAGACCGGCCACCTCCCATTCCCGGAAGGCCAGCTGGCCCGGACCGATTTCGATACGGTCATTGTCATTCGGCGTATTGTCACCCAGCATTGCCCCGCGACCGGGGTCGATCTTGCGCATGTCACGGTAATGAGTCTTCATGCCTCGGCTGTATCCGCTGTTGATTGTCAAGTGGTTAAACAGGATATATCAGGGTGTCAGGCAGCCGGCCGGTATGGTTTTTCATGGGGGGTATGAATCCGGAGCAAGGGGCATTCGGTATGTGGATTCCGTGATCTGCCGGTTCATCCCCGCACCCGCGGGGAACATTGATAAACTTGACCCTGATGGAGCGCTGCGTACGGTTCATCCCCGCACCCGCGGGGAACATTTTTCTTCCGGTGTAAATTCACCTAATACACCCGGTTCATCCCCGCACCCGCGGGGAACATAAGTATTGCGCCCCCGATATTTCAACAAACACCGGTTCATCCCCGCACCCGCGGGGAACATCGCAAAAAGGCCGAGCAGAAACCCTGCACGGCCGGTTCATCCCCGCACCCGCGGGGAACATTGTCCTTGTTTGTCCGCCCAGTAGTAGTCTGCCGGTTCATCCCCGCACCCGCGGGGAACATAATACTGTACGCATCATCATGCGGGTTAAGGACGGTTCATCCCCGCACCCGCGGGGAACATGTGGTATCTATTCTGTAATCAATACCACGCAGCGGTTCATCCCCGCACCCGCGGGGAACATTCTGTAGATTTTTCTCATTGTATTTTTTCATACGGTTCATCCCCGCACCCGCGGGGAACATAGTCCAATGCTTTCAACGACAATTTCCCCGCGCGGTTCATCCCCGCACCCGCGGGGAACATACACGTTCCCAGCTTGACCGCATGACAACTTGCGGTTCATCCCCGCACCCGCGGGGAACATGTTACTAATCTCCGGAATCATTGAACAGGCCCTGGTTCATCCCCGCACCCGCGGGGAACATAATGAGCTGTGGCAGGCGGCACATGCAAGCGCCGGTTCATCCCCGCACCCGCGGGGAACATGGCATTCGCCATTGAGGCACCCGACGCCATGCCGGTTCATCCCCGCACCCGCGGGGAACATTTTGCGAAGTGAATTAAAGAACATTTAAAATGCGGTTCATCCCCGCACTCGCGGGGAACATGGCTGCATTCGTTGCCATCGTGCGCAGCCGTTCGGTTCATCCCCGCACTCGCGGGGAACATCAGCTCTTTTGGCAGCGTCCACCCATGCATCTCGGTTCATCCCCGCACTCGCGGGGAACATCCAGCAAGGTAGCTTTCACCAGTTCGGCAGGGCGGTTCATCCCCGCACTCGCGGGGAACATAGACCGGCATGGCCGAAGGCGATGTGAAAGCCCGGTTCATCCCCGCACTCGCGGGGAACATGCGTCCAGCTCCAGATTGCGGGTTTTCGCACGCGGTTCATCCCCGCACCCGCGGGGAACATTGCTGCTGCTGGTACGACGGTCAGTAGCAGTTCGGTTCATCCCCGCACCCGCGGGGAACATTCACATCCCACCGGTAAGGTGCTGGAAGTGTCCGGTTCATCCCCGCACCCGCGGGGAACATAACGTTTTAGTTTTAATCGGATCACGGCAGGCCGGTTCATCCCCGCACCCGCGGGGAACATTGCCCGGACAAACCACTGTCGTCCGCAAACACCGGTTCATCCCCGCACCCGCGGGGAACATATGGCGGAACCTCATTATCTGGCATAAGGGGGCGGTTCATCCCCGCACCCGCGGGGAACATCCTGCCAGCATGTTGCGAATGCCCTCAACCTGCGGTTCATCCCCGCACCCGCGGGGAACATTGAGCCTGATTATGTGAGCGCTGGAGCATGCCCGGTTCATCCCCGCACCCGCGGGGAACATAACCCCACCGCAGCCGCAACCCCCAACTCTAACGGTTCATCCCCGCACCCGCGGGGAACATCACGTTCTGCGCCATGTAATACACGCCGCCCACGGTTCATCCCCGCACCCGCGGGGAACATGCTGCGATACGAACAGAACAGGTGAGAATTTCCGGTTCATCCCCGCACCCGCGGGGAACATGACACATGCTGGCACGGTCAGGGTAACATGAGCGGTTCATCCCCGCACCCGCGGGGAACATGACTCTTCGGTCATTACATCAGTCGAAACTATCGGTTCATCCCCGCACCCGCGGGGAACATTGTGTAATACGTGTCGGCAGCTTTCATGCCGTCGGTTCATCCCCGCACCCGCGGGGAACATGATTAGCCGGGATGGTCGCCGGAATAAATAATCGGTTCATCCCCGCACCCGCGGGGAACATCCACGCCCAAAACTTTTCGTGATCAAATTCATCGGTTCATCCCCGCACCCGCGGGGAACATGTCACCATTCGGAGTGCCGGCAGTTACCAAAGCGGTTCATCCCCGCACCCGCGGGGAACATGCATTCACCATGAATTGCAGCTTTTCTCCACGCGGTTCATCCCCGCACCCGCGGGGAACATAGTTCTGAATTCGCATCCATACCATGGACGGCCGGTTCATCCCCGCACCCGCGGGGAACATTAAAATCCCGGAACCTTCATCGTGAATACATGCGGTTCATCCCCGCACCCGCGGGGAACATATCCATGAACGCACTGAACTCAGCCATGCGCACGGTTCATCCCCGCACCCGCGGGGAACATCCTACTTGCTTTTGAGGTTTTCTTTGTCTTGACGGTTCATCCCCGCACCCGCGGGGAACATACGGCAACGGTTCGTCACTGTCCACGATCATCCGGTTCATCCCCGCACCCGCGGGGAACATAAACAGTGGATACGCCCGACACAATCCTGAACCGGTTCATCCCCGCACCCGCGGGGAACATAGTTAATGATTTTTGAGGATGCGGATACTGCACGGTTCATCCCCGCACCCGCGGGGAACATTCCAGTGCGGCGTTCTTGATGGATAACATCAACGGTTCATCCCCGCACCCGCGGGGAACATCAATACCATCGTTTTGCCGATATTAATTTCCGCGGTTCATCCCCGCACCCGCGGGGAACATTTCAACGACATCCTTCAGGGATTTAATTTCCGCGGTTCATCCCCGCACCCGCGGGGAACATGCAGACATCGTCTTATGGCTATTCGCGCGATTCGGTTCATCCCCGCACCCGCGGGGAACATTTAACTGCCTCAATCGCATTCACGTATTCGTCCGGTTCATCCCCGCACCCGCGGGGAACATGTATGCAACAGGAAGGCCCCGACAGTGGTGGTCGGTTCATCCCCGCACCCGCGGGGAACATGATGCACTGTATGCGGCGGTATTCGGGACTGACGGTTCATCCCCGCACCCGCGGGGAACATTGGCCTACTATGAATCACTGAAAAAGGCAGCCCGGTTCATCCCCGCACCCGCGGGGAACATTTTCGTCTTGTTCTTTGAGCTTATCGTTTTCAAGGTTCATCCCCGCACCCGCGGGGAACATAACATTCTGCGCACGTCGGTCACTGGATTCCTCGGTTCATCCCCGCACCCGCGGGGAACATGTACATGTCCTGATTGGCGTAAATCGGCGTCAGCGGTTCATCCCCGCACCCGCGGGGAACATAAATAAATCAATAAAATAGGAGATTGTTGTGCCGGTTCATCCCCGCACCCGCGGGGAACATGTACATCCGGGCTGTCGTATTTTTCTAATGACCGGTTCATCCCCGCACCCGCGGGGAACATCGTCGCCGGCTCGGATTGAAAGATCGTGAGCGCGGTTCATCCCCGCACCCGCGGGGAACATATGACACAGGCGACGTACCAATACAGGGCATACGGTTCATCCCCGCACCCGCGGGGAACATCTTTCTCCCGGCTGAACCTGCCCATCATCGTTCGGTTCATCCCCGCACCCGCGGGGAACATTTTCGTTGGGCGGCATGTTTCGCAAGCTACTGCGGTTCATCCCCGCACCCGCGGGGAACATGCCGCTGAAAGGAGTTCTGTGCCGTTATTAAACGGTTCATCCCCGCACCCGCGGGGAACATTTGATAGCCATAAGTTCTTCAAAGATGAATGCCGGTTCATCCCCGCACCCGCGGGGAACATGCCTCAAAACTAAACGTAATTCCCTGCGAGTGCGGTTCATCCCCGCACCCGCGGGGAACATCAACATAGTTGTCGAACTCATCGGGAGTGCCCCGGTTCATCCCCGCACCCGCGGGGAACATTCATGTGTCAACAGCAATCGAAAACTGACCCACCGTACGGTAACAAATGACAATTGAA
>DAOPKY010000019.1:0-38244 GCA_035391465.1 Thiolinea sp.
CACCCTGAGAACCTTGGGCACCCTGAGAACCTTGAGCGCCCTGAGAACCTTGGGCGCCCTGAGAACCTTGAGCGCCCTGAGAACCTTGGGCCCCCTGAGCACCGGTTGCACCGGTATCACCTTTGTCGCCCTTGGGTCCCTGAGCACCGGTTGCACCGGTATCACCCTTGTCGCCCTTCACACCTTGGGCACCAGTATCACCCTTGGGTCCCTGAGCACCGGTTGCACCGGTTGCACCGGTATCACCTTTGTCGCCCTTGGGTCCCTGAGCACCGGTTGCACCGGTATCACCTTTGTCGCCCTGAGGTCCCTGAGGGCCTTGTGGTCCGACTACATGGTGGTGGCCACCGCCCCAACCCTTGTTGCCACCATTCCAGCCGTTGTTATTGCCACCATTCCAGCCGTTATTATTGCCGGTATTGGTGTTGTTGCCACCATGCCAGCCAGTATTGCCGGTGTTGTTGCCACCATTCCAGCCGTTATTATTCCCGGTATTGCCGTTGTTACCGCCGTTCCAGCCATTGTTGCCGGTGTTGTTACCGCCGTTATTCATACCCTGCAGAAGCTGGACGATCAATGACAGCAGTAAAACCATCTGATTATTGCCACCCAGCAGGCTGGTAAAGCTGCCATTATAGGAATTGCCAGCCGTATTCGCACTGTTACTACCTGATGTAGTAGTCTGAACACTTTGAGAGGTATTGTTTACATTAAGTGTCATTATAAGACTCTCCTTAACACCTTAAAAATTTCACACAAACCAAGCAGTCAAGTTTTATACCGTTGTTTTGAACTGCACATAAAAGCCTTTCGGCCAATGCAAACAGTCCCCCGAGGAAGTCAAAAGCACACAGTGACATTTACGACTTGCTTGCATACAGGGATTAGATGCGAAACGAGGTGCACAGAGCCAATGCTGGCAGGATAAACGACAGGGATTCCATAACAAATGGTTAAGGGTTATTTCAGGAAGGCCTTCATGTCAGGCCAAAAGCTGGCGCACGGGGGCAAAACTGCGGCGGTGGATAGGCAGTACGCCCAGATGCTGCAGGGCCTCAAGATGCATGCATGTAGGGTAGCCTTTGTGCCGTGCCAGTCCATAACCGGGATACAGGCAATCATACACTCGCATCTCCTCATCACGAGCGACCTTGGCCAGAATGGAAGCGGCGCTGATGGCAGGTATCAGGCGATCACCTTTCGGAATGGCAATGACAGGCAGACGGGTAACAGGACAGCGGTTCCCGTCAACCATGACCCGATCCGGACAGAACGGCAATGCTTCCAGCGCACGCTGCATGGCCAGCAGGGTGGCCTGGAGAATATTGATCCGGTCGATCTCTTCCACTTCGGCACGCCCATAGGCATAGGCCAGCGCCCTGGCACGGATTGCTTCGGCCAGTACTTCGCGCCTGGCAGGTGTGAGTGTTTTGGAATCGGCCAGCCCGGCAATCGGTCGGCGTACATCCAGAATGACAGCCGCCGTCACCACAGGGCCGGCCAGAGGGCCACGCCCGACTTCATCAATACCGGCAATCAGTTCAGGGACTGCAGACATGAAAACTGCTCCAGCAGGGTTGCGGCGGCGGTTTCACTGGCATTAAGGCGCAGCTGCCGGTACTGTTCGTGAAAGCAGGCCATCAGGTAGTCACGACGCTGCGGCGACAGCTCATCCAGCTGCTCCAGGGCCTCGACAAGCTGCTCATGGCTGGCACGGTGCTGCAGGTATTCCGGTACCAGCTCCTCCCCGGCCAGATTATTGGGCAGCGTCACATAACGCACCTTCAGCAGCCCGAAAGTCCGGATCAGCCACCAGGTCAGCGGAGCAACCTTATAGGCTGCCACCATCAGCCGCCCGCTCAGCATCCCTTCCAGTACCGCCGTCCCGGAGGCCAGCAGCATACGGTCTGCTGCCTGCATGACCTGACGTGCAACCCCGACCCGTATCTGCAGAACCAGCACAGGGGTTTCTCTGGCAGCCAGCTGCTCCAGTGTCACACGGGCTTTGTCATCAACCACCGGAATCAGCACCTGCAAGGCGGGATTGCGCTGTTGCAGGGTCTCTGCCACCTGCAGAAACAACAGGCCCAGACGTGCAAGCTCACCCGAGCGGCTCCCCGGCAGTACCGCCAGTACCGGTCGCCCGGTGTCCAGCCCGAGTGCCAGCCGGGCCTGCCGATGATCAGCATTAAAGGTTATTTCGTCCGCCAGGGGGTGACCGACAAAATAGGCAGATATAGCATGCTTGCGGTAAAATTCGACCTCAAAGGGAAACAAGGTCAGCATCAGATCAATACTCTTTCTGATTTTATGTACCCTGCCCTCGCGCCAGGCCCAAATTGAAGGACTGACATAATGAACGGTGGAAATTCCTGCCGATTTCAGTTTCCGGGCCAATGGCAGATTAAAATCCGGCGCATCCACTCCGATAAAAAGATCAGGCGGATTTTTAATCCACCTCTGATAAACCGACTTCCTGATTTGCAGTAATTCAGGCAGGTGACTTAAAACCTCCACCAACCCCATGACCGAAAGCTTTTCCAGCGGGTAAAGCACATGGCAACCGGCCTGCTGCATTTCCGGACCGGCAATCCCCTCAAAAACCAGATCAGGATTCAGCACCCGCAGACTTTGAATCAGGCGTGCAGCCAGTAAATCACCGGAAGCTTCCCCGGCAATGATGGCAATACGCGCTGTCATCACTCAACGCGCCAGACCGCGTTCACTGTGGCTGCAGAAATCCAGCAACAGACGCACATCCGCAAACTGCCCATACTCGGACTCCAGCTGCGCCAGCGCCTCCTTCAGGGGCAAATGCTGGCGATAAATCATGCGATAAGCCTGTTTCAGACGACTGATGGACCCGGCACTGAAGCCATGACGCCGCAACCCCTCCAGATTAAGCCCCCGTGGCTCAGCCGGCGCCCCGGAAACCATGGTATAAGGCGGTACATCCTTGTTCAGGGCGCTGCCCATGCCGGTGAAAGCGTACTCACCGACCACACAGAACTGGTGTACCAAGGTGAACCCGCCCAGAATGGCATGGTCACGAATCTCCACATGGCCGGCCAGTGTGGTGCTATTGGCGAAAATGGTATTATTGCCCACCAGACAGTCATGAGCCAGGTGCACATAGGCCATGATCCAGTTGTCATCACCCAGTACCGTCCTGCCCCTGTCCTGCACCGTACCACGATTGAAAGTGCAGCACTCACGAATCACGTTGCGATTACCAATTACCAGCTCGGTCGCCTCGCCACCGTACTTCTTGTCCTGTGGCGTCGCACCAATGGAGGCAAACGGGTAAATGTGGTTATCTTCACCGATCAAGGTCGGCCCCTCAATCACCACATGCGGGCCAATCCGGGTTCCCCGGCCAATCCGGACACCGGGGCCGATAAGGCTGTAAGCCCCGACCTCAACACCTTCCGCCAGTTCGGCAGCCGGATCAACAAGGGCTGTGGGATGGATCACACCACACCCTCCTTGGCAGCACACATAAGCTGTGCGGAAGCGGCCAGCCGGCCCTCCACGGAAGCACGGGTATCAAACACCCACATAATGCCTTTCTTCCTGATGATCTCGGCTTCCAGCACCAGCTGGTCACCGGGTTCAACCTGCTGCTTGAAACGGGCTTTGTCAATGGCCGCCAGCATGTAGAGAATGTCATTGCGTGGCGTTTCACCCATGCTGCGAAACCCGAGCAGCCCGGTAGCCTGTGCCAGCGCCTCAATCACCAGCACCCCCGGCATGATCGGCCTGGCCGGGAAATGGCCGTTAAAAAACGGTTCATTGACACTCACATTTTTGATGGCACGGATGGATTTGCCCGGCTCCAGCTCCAGCACCCGGTCCACCAGCAAAAACGGGTAACGGTGGGGGAGAAAATTTCTTATTTCGTTGACATCCATCTGCACCATGGCTCACATTCCCTGCTTGTTCTGTTCTGTATTCAGTTGTTTTTCCAGTGCCTGTACCCGGCGTGCCAGCTGGTCCAGCTGACGGAAGCGGACCGCATTCCTGCGCCACAGCCCATGCTCATCCACTGTCGTACCGGAAGAGTAGACACCTGACTCATTGATTGAATTGATGACAAAACTGGTAGCGGTAATGGTGACCCGGTCAGCAATATTGAGATGGCCCGCTATCGATACCATGCCGGAAATCTGGCACCAGGCCCCGATTTTCGCACTGCCGGCAATCCCGGTACAGGCGGCAATCACGGTGTGATCACCCAGCTGCACGTTATGTGCAATATGGATCAGGTTGTCGAGCTTGACCCCGCGTCCAATCCGGGTTTCCCCCAGTGCAGCCCGGTCAATGGTGGTATTGGCACCAATCTCGGCATCATCATCGACCCACACAATACCAATTTGCGGAATTTTATACCAGCCCGCAGGCTCCGGTACAAAGCCGAAACCGTCCGCTCCCAATACCGCACCGGAATGAATCGTCACACGACGTCCAATTCGTGTGCCCTCCCCCAGCGCCACCCGTGCATGCAGCCAGCTGTCCTCACCAAGCTCGCAATCCCGTGCCAGGGTACACCCGGCTTCCAGCACCACCCGATCCCCGATCCGGCATCCGGCCCCGACCGACACGTGCGGACCTATCGAGACCGCCTCTCCCAAAACGACATCAGGGGCGATCACCGCACCCGGATGAATACCGGCATCCGGACGCCGGGGCGGATTCAGCAGAACGGCAACTTTGGCATAGGTCAGATAAGGATTGGGGCTGACCAGACAGTCGCCCTGGTAGCGCTGTGCCAGCTCGGGCGGCAGAATCAGGGCACCAGCTGCGGAGCTGTCCAGAAAACGGGCATACTGGCGGTCACGCACAAAACTGATTTCCGCTGCCGCTGCGTGCTCAATCGCGGCAATGGCAGCAATCCGTTTTGCGGTGTTGCCACGCACCTCGGTTCCCGTGCGTTCGGCAAGCTCGGCCAGTGACAATTCCATGGTGATCTGCCCTTTTTACTCTTGTGGTTCGGTTATTACCGCATTGTTGGCATTTGAACCATCCTCAAACTGCCTTTGCAGGTAGTCCAGGACTTTCTCGGTCATATTGACGCGTTCACTGGCGACGATGAAATCGGACTCCTTGAACACGATATCAATGCCCTCCATGATCCGCACGGCATCAATGGCCTCCGCCACCTGACGCTGCAGACGCTCCAGTGCCGTGTCTTTATCCAGGCGCAGATTCTCACGCAGGTCTTCAAACTTGCGCGAATAGGTTCGCTGACGAATACGCAGTTCACTTTCGCGCTGTACCCGCTCCCGCTCCGACAGCGTATCCCCTGTCGCCTGCAGGTCTTCCCGCTCCTGCTTCAGGCGTTCCTGCTCTTCGGCCAGGGCCTTTTCCTGTGAGGAGTACTTGTCAGACAACAGCAGCCCCTCGGCAGCAGACTGGGGCGAGCGCTTGAGAATATCGTTCATATTAACGACTGCGAACCGGTAGGGAATCCCTGCGGCGGGTGAATTTGCAGCCAGGGCCAGCGGACTGGCCAGTGCCATTATCAGCAAGGCACCAGCCAGAAAAGGCATCAGATATTTGCGTGCCTCAGAATGAGGCTCCGATACTGAACTGAACAACTTGTTCCTTGTCTCCATCTTTTGCATTCAACGGTTTGGCATAACTGATTTCCAGCGGCCCGATCGGTGACAACCAGACCACCCCGATACCGGCAGAATAACGCAGTTCGTCGGCCTTGAAGCCGTCATAATCCTCGAACACATTACCACCGTCCACGAAGGCACTCATTTTCAGCCCTTTGATCTCACTGGCAAACGGTACCGGGAACTGAACCTCGGCGGTGCCGGTCAGCATGAAGTCGCCCCCTCTGGCACTGCCCTTGGAATCCAGCGGCCCCAGACTGCTGGACTCGAAACCACGGACCGAACGAATACCACCGGCGAAGTATTTTTCAAAGAATGGCAGCCCATCAGTACCGCCGCTCCCCCAGCCCGAGGCGACCCGCCCCTTGAGGGCAAAGGTCACGTCATCCGTGATTGCCCGGTAAAACGCCCCTTCGTAGCTGAGTTTCTGGAACTCCAGATCACTGCCCGGCAAGGCGGCCTGAAGTGATACCCGGTGACGCTGGCCCTCGGTCGGAAAAATGGTGCGATCGCGGGTATCGTACACAAAACTGGCCGTAACCGGAAACTGGGTGTATTTTTCACCATGCTGATCCACAAATTCCTGGATGTGGTCAGCCGGTGAATCCCCGAGGATGACCTTGCGCTGCTCCACCCCGGCGGCAAAATACAGCGAGTTGGTCTCACTCAGCGGTATGGTGTAGTTGATATTGCCGCCCGCCTTGTCGGAAGCGTATTCGGAAATATCCTCTTCAGCGGCATCATACTCGTTGTAGTAAAGGCTGAAACCACGGCTGATGCCATAGGGCGTGTAATACGGGTTGGTATAGGAGATACGGAAATTCTTGTTGGCGCTGCTGTTGTCCAGATCAATTTCCATCTGTTTGCCGGTGCCCATGAAATTGTCCTGATGCAGACTCAGGTTGAGCAGCAGGCCCTGGGACTGGGAATAACCGGCACCGATGCGGAACTGGTTGGAAGAACGCTCGGCAATCACGACATTCAGGTCGACCTGATCCGGGGTTCCGGCCACCGGCTCCGCGTTGATGCGCACACTTTCCACATAAGGCAGACGCTGCAGGCGTACCTTGGAACGCTCCACCCGCTCACGCGAGAACCAGGAGCTTTCCAGCTGACGCATTTCACGCCGATACACCTCGTCACGGGTACGGTTGTTGCCACGGATATTGATGCGCCGCACATAGGCACGCTTGCCCGGATCAATCTGCAGGGTGATGCCAACCCGTTTGTTGACATTGTCGATCTGCGGTACCGGCTGGATGCGGGCAAAAGCAAAGCCCTCTTCACCCAGGCGTTCGCCCAGATTCTTGCGCGTTTCCTCCAGCGCCTTCTGGGAAAACACGGCACCGGGCTGCAGCTTGATGGACTCATTCAGCTGCTGCTGGTTCAGGCCGTGATTACCGGCCACATCCACGGAACCGATGCGGTACTGGTCGCCCTCATTGATGCTGATACTGATGAAAACACTCTGCTTGTCATCCGACAGCGAGACATCCGAGGACACCACTTCAAAATTCAGATAGCCCCGGTCACGATAAAACGAAGTCAGGGCATCCAGATCACCCACCAGTTTCTGTTTGCCATACTGGTCACGCGAACTCAGGAAGGAAGGTACCAGGGAGCTGCGGGTGCCGGATTCAAACTGTTTGAGCAGCTCCGCCTCGGAAAAGGCCCGGTTGCCGACGATCCGGACCTGACGGATACGGGCTTCCTTGCCTTCCTGGATTGAAATGTTCAGGCGTACCCGACTGTTGTTGCGATCCAGAGGCTGAATCTGGGTAGACACCTTGGCCCCATAGTAGCCGATGGACAGGTACTGCTGCTCCAGCTCACGCTCAAAGCGGGTCAGGGCCGCCCGATCCAGCATGTCACCCTTGCTGAGGCTTGATACCTTGAGCGCCTGCATGATCTGTTCGGTCTTGACCTTGCTGTTGCCCTTGACATTAATGTCACCGATGGCCGGACGTTCAACCACGGAAACCAGCAGCACATCACCATTGCGCGCCAGCTGGACATCTTCAAACAGGCCACTTTGGAACACCGAGCGGATGGCCTCCGGTGCCTGACTGTCATCAAAAGGCTGCCCCACCCGTGCCGGAAGGTAGTTGATCACGGTATCCGGAGACACCCGCTGCAGGCCGCGAACCTGTATATCGCGAACCACAAAGGAAGCGGCCATGACCGTCTGCGAGGCCATCAGGATGCAACCGACAGCACCATAAGAGAAGATTTGTTTTTTCATGTTAGTTCAACAGCCGCACAAAATCGTTGTATAAAGCCAGTACCATGATACCGGCAACCAGCGCCATCCCCAGCTTCATGCCCATTTCCTCGATCCGCTCGGAAACCGGACTGCCCTTGATCAGCTCCACCACGTAGTACAGCAGGTGACCGCCATCCAGCATCGGAATCGGCAACAGGTTCAACACCCCCAGACTGACACTGACAATGGCCAGAAAGCCCAGGTAATAAGGCAGTCCCGCTGCGGCTGTTTCACCGGAAAACTTGGCGATGGTCAAGGGGCCGCTGATGTTCTTGATTGACACCTCACCCATCAGCATGCGCCCCATCAGTTTCAGGGTCAGGAGTGAAGTCTGCCAGGTTTTCTCAACCCCGCGCACCAGTGCATCAACCGGCCCCAGATACTGGGTAAAGGTCAGCTCGGACAGCACATGCTCCGGCACATACTCACCCACGCCCGCCCCGATGTAACCGGAGGTGCCCTCATCGGTCTTGCGCGCCATGGGTGTCACGTTCAGGGTGACAACCCCTTCATCACGCTGCACCTGCAGTTCAATCGGGCTTTCCGGATGCAGCTTGACATAATCCACAAAAGACTTCGCACCGCTGGTCAGTGCCAGTCCGTCAACCTTGAGGATACGATCACCGGCCTGCAATCCCCCCCGGGCTGCCGGTGAATCCGGCATTACCTGCGAGATGCTGACGCCAAATTCCGGGGCCCAGAACTCCAGCCCGGACCTGAGCAGGAAGTCCCCCTCATCTTTGAGCAGCGCGACGCCGGACAGATCCAGCCGACGCTCAAGCCGATTGCCATTCCGGGTTTCCACCTCGACTTGCAGCACGGGAGAACGCAGATAATCCTCCAGCATCAGCATGCGTGCGTCCTCCCAGGAGACAACCGCCTGTTGGTTCACGGCCACAATCCGGTCGCCCGGCTCAAACCCGGCCGTTACCGCTGGCGTATCCTGGCCAAAGGGCGTGACATAAGGGTGCATGGCCGGATTGCCGGTCAGGAAAATCAGGGCGTAAATAAAGGCAGCAAGAATGAAGTTGAAGGCCGGGCCGGCAAACACGATGGCAATGCGCTTCCAGACCGGTTGGCGATTGAAGGCACGGTGTACCTCATCGGCGGCAACCTCCCCTTCACGCTCATCCAGCATCTTGACATACCCCCCCAATGGCAGGGCTGCAACCACGTATTCGGTGGCATCCGGATCCTTGCCGGAAACCCTGCTCCAGAGCGGCTTGCCAAAGCCGATGGAAAAACGCAATACCTTCACACCGAGCTGGCGGGCGACCCAGAAGTGGCCGAATTCATGCACGGTGACAAGAATGCCGATAGTGACAAGAAAGGCAGGGAGTATTAACAGCAAGTCCATAGAAATCATTGCATTTTTTTATTATTTATCCAGCATGATGCCGCCTTTCGGCTTGCCTCATCCTGAATAATAATATCCTCAAGTTGATCGGGGGTTCCAGCGTCGGCCCATTCCATCACATCCTGGATCAGTTGTGGAATAACCATGAACGGAATTTCCTGATTCAGGAATGCCGCCACTGCCACCTCATTGGCCGCATTCAGGGCAATGGTGGCATAACCACCACGGGCATGCGCCTCATACGCCAGACGCAGGCAGGGAAAACGTGCCAGGTCCGGAGCCTCAAAATCCAGCCGGGCCGTGGCAATCAGGTCCAGTGCTGCAACCCCGGATGCCATCCGCTCCGGCCATCCCAGGGCATGGGCAATCGGTGTGCGCATATCCGGATTGCCCATTTGCGCCAGCACCGAGCCGTCATTATAGGCCACCATGGAATGAATCGTGCTCTGCGGATGCACCACGACCTCAATCTTCGCCGGGGGCAGGGAAAACAGCCAGCAGGCCTCAATGACCTCCAGCCCCTTGTTCATCAGGGTGGCGGAATCAATGGAGATTTTCGGCCCCATGGACCAGTTCGGGTGTGCCAGTGCCTGCCGGGGTGTAGCCTGTTCCATGCGCTCCCGGCTCCAGGTCCGGAACGGGCCACCGGAAGCTGTCAGCAAAATGCGCTCCACACCGGCCGCAAACTGCCCTCCGGGCAGGCATTGAAAAATGGCATTATGCTCACTGTCAATAGGCAACAACTCGGCACCGTGCTCCCGGACAGCCTGCATAAACAGCTGCCCGGACATCACCAGGGCTTCCTTGTTGGCCAGCAGCACCCGCTTGCCGGCCCGTGCGGCAGCCAGCGACGGCAGCAGCCCGGCAGCACCGACAATGGCCGCCATCACATAGTCGGCTTCCGGATCGGCAGCCACCTGCTCCAGCGCCTGCCGCCCGCTCAGCACTACAGTCGGGCATTCAGCCTCATGCAGGCTTTGCCGCAAACGCTCCGCAGCCGACGCATCCACCATCACCGCATAACGGGGCTGAAAGCGCAGGCACTGCTCCCGCAGTGCCTCCACACGCTGCCAGGCCGTCAGGGCAAACACCCGGAAACGCTGCGGATGCAAGGCCAGCACCGCCAGCGTGCTGACACCAATGCTGCCGGTTGACCCCAGGATAGTGACACTTTTCTGCACCGGTGCTTGCCCTGTTGCGAACATGTCAGGCCACCTTGATCCACCACAGCCCCAAAGTCAACAAGGGGGCCGCAGCTACCAGACTGTCAATCCGGTCCAGCACCCCGCCATGGCCAGGCAGCAGCGTACCACTGTCCTTGACCCCGGCCAGACGCTTCATCATGCTTTCAAACAGATCACCGGCAATCGACATCACCACAGCCAGCAGACTGAACACTACCAGCAGCAATGCCTGCCCGGCCCCGAGACCGGCCACCAGCGCCCCGATCAGGGACCAGATCAGTGTCACCGCCAATGCGCCCAATGCCCCTTCACGGGTTTTGCCCGGACTGAGCGCCGGGGCGAGCTTGTTCCGGCCAAAACGCTTGCCGGTAAAATAGGCGGCGATATCCGCAAAGGCAATCAGGCTGATGAGATAAAAGACATACCCGTAATGCTCGCCATGCAGATTGGCCAAAGCATACCAGGCCGGTACCAGCACCAGCAGCATCAGCGTCTTCAGCAACCAGGGACGCTGCTCATAAAACCGGGTGCCGGGCTGGTAACGCAGCAGTAGCCCGAGAATAACCCCCCAGACCGGCACACTGACCAGCAGAATCGGCAACAAAGGCCAGTGCAGCCACAGCAGCGCATAGCCGATCAGGACCGCCGGCAGTGGTGCCAGCATGCGCGGCATGCCTTCAGGCGTCCCGGTCAGGCCCGCCCACTCCCAGCCCCCGATGCCGACAATAAAAATCAGCGCCAGCAGGGCAAAAGCATAGGTGGGCAGCAAAACAATGGCACCAGCCACCAGAAGGGCCAGAATCAGGCCGGTGATAATGCGCTGTCTAAGCATGGGGAGCACTCCGCCTTACCTGATCACCAGTCATGCCAAAACGGCGCTGACGGCTGGCATAAGCATCAAAAGCCTGCTGTATCGCCTTTTCGTCAAACTCCGGCCACAGGCAGTCAGAAAAATACAGTTCGGAATAGGCCAGCTGCCAAAGCAGGAAGTTGCTGATGCGCTGCTCGCCCCCGGTACGAATAAACAGATCCGGCTCGGGCACCCCGGCGGTGGACAGATACTTCTCCAGCATCGACTCTGTTATCCCGGAGGACTCCAGTTCCTGCGCCTGAACCGCCTGTATCAGTGTCCGCACCGCCTGCATGATATCCCAGCGTCCCCCATAATTGGCTGCAATCTGCAGGACCATGCCGTTACCACTGCAGGTCTCTGCCTCTACTTCGGCAATTTTCTGCTGCAGGGTATTGGAAAAACCACTCCGGTCACCGATAAAGCGCATACGCACCTGATGTTTGAGCAGACCGGCGGTTTCGCGCTCCAGCACGGTCATGAACAATGACATCAGCCCGCTGACCTCTTCTTCCGGACGCTTCCAGTTTTCACTGCTGAAAGCGAACAGGGTAAGGCACTCCACCCCGGCCTTGCTGCAGTAGCGGATGGCCCTGCGGGCCGCCTCCACCCCGCGATGATGCCCGAACAGACGTGGCAGCAGCCGGGCCCTGGCCCAGCGCCCGTTGCCATCCATGACAATCGCAACATGGCGGGGAACCCGGTTGACAGCAGCTGGGGTGGATGGGGACATGCTGTCAGATTTCCATCAGGTCCTTCTCTTTCTTTTCAAAGACAGTGTCCACTTCTCCCACATACTTGTCCGTCAGTTTCTGCACCCGGTCTTCGGCACGACGCTCGTCATCCTCGGAAATCGCCTTTTCCTTTTCCAGGGTCTTGAAATCGGAATTGGCATCACGGCGGATATTACGGATGGCAACCTTGGCACTTTCCACCTCGTTCTTGACCACCTTGACCAGATCACGCCGGCGCTCTTCGGTCAGGGGGGGAACCGGAACCCGGATCACGGTACCGGCTGTGGCCGGATTCAGGCCCAGATCAGAGGTCAGGATGGCCTTTTCAATCACGGACACCATGGGTTTTTCCCAGGGTGTGATGCTCAAAGTCCGGGCATCTTCAATGGAAATATTGGCAACCTGACCCAACGGGGTCGGGGTACCGTAATAGTCCACCGTCACATGGTCAAGCAGGCTCGGATGGGCACGCCCGGTACGGATCTTGGCCAGCTCGCCCTTGAGTGCTTCAATACTTTTCTGCATGCGCTGTTCAGCGTCCTGCAAAATGTCATCAATCATTTTCAATTCTCCAGCAAAGTACCCACAGGCTCGCCCTGCACAATGGCAGCCAGCGCACCTTCGGCAAACATGTCAAACACCCGCAGCGGCAGGTGGTTATCCCGACACATGACCATCGCAGTCAGGTCCATGACACCCAGCTGCTTCCCGATGGCCGTATCATAGGACAGCGTCGGGTAACGGCGGGCATCCGGATATTTTTTCGGATCGGCCTCATACACCCCGTCCACCTTGGTCGCCTTCAGCAGCAGGTCACACTGCAGCTCCACGGCACGCAGACTGGCGGCGGTATCGGTGGTGAAAAACGGGTTTCCGGTCCCGGCCGCACAGATGACCACCTGTCCGCATCCCAGATAGTCACGTGCCTTATGTGCTGCATAAGGCTCACCCACCGGAGCCATGGGTGTGGCGGTCAGCACCCGGCACTCTCCATTCAGCTGCTCCAGCATGTCCTGCATCGCCAGCGCATTCATGACGGTTGCCAGCATGCCCATCTGATCCCCGCGCACCCGGTCCATACCGGCAGAGGCCAGTGCAGCCCCCCGGAACAGGTTGCCGCCACCGATGACCAGCGCGACCTGCACGCCCTGTTGCACCTGCTCCAGCACTTCCGTCGCCACCCGGCGCAGAATTGCCGGATCAATGCCGGATTCCTGCTCCCCCATCAGCGCCTCGCCACTGAGTTTCAGAAGGATGCGCCGGTAACGGGGATGGGAAGGATTACTGGACATGGACAGGCTCGTGTATTGCAAAAACCGGTGTATTTATACAGGTGACAGCGGTACGGGGCAAGAAGCGTTGCCGACAACCCTGCTCAGGCTCACTCCGCCAGATCAACCCACACCCCGCCTGTCAGGTTCTCCAGCTCATCGGCGTGCAGTTCAAAAACGGAATTCGGTGTTCCCGCTGCCGCCCAGATGGCGTCATACTGCTGCAGGTCCGGGTCCAGCAGGGTCTTCACTGCTGCGGCATGCGCAACCGGTGGCACACCGCCAATGGCGTAGCCGGTTTTCTCGCGCACAAATGCAGCGTCTGCCTTGCCAAGCGCAAGACCGGTTGCCTGGTTGATCCGGCTCATGGAAACCCGGTTGCTGCCCGAGGCCACCACCAGTACCGGCTCACCACTGGCCTTGTCCCTGAAAATCAGCGATTTGGCAATCTGCCCCACCGAACAGCCGATAGCCTGTGCAGCCTCGACCGCGCTCCGGGTGGAATCCGGCAGCTGCCGGACCACAAATTGCTGACCATGGGCGGACAGGAAATCCTGCACCCGTTGTGATGATGCCTTCAAATCCAGATTCATATACGCCATCCTCCTGTCATCTGCGGCCAGTCATCAGCCATAAAAGCCACCATGCCATCATAGGCCATCCCGCATGCCAATTCAGCAAATCACCCACAAATCAACAGCAGCACGGCAATTCAGGGCCGGGGCGGACTTGTATCCCTACGATACTCCACATACCATCTGCCGCTTTTTAAAATACCTACAGGAATCGCACTGCGATGATTGAATCAGTCAATGCGCCACGCATCGTGCCGCTGGAACACATTTTACCGGATGAACCGCTGCTGATGATGGGAGCCGGCCCGGTACCGATCCCGCAGAAAGTCGCAGCGGCCAACTCCATTGTCATCAACCACCTCGGGGAAACCATGAACCGGGTGATCGGGCAGGTCAAGGAAATGGGACGCTATGTCTTCCAGACCAGTTCATCCCATGTCATCGGCGTCAGCGGTCCCGGCTCGGCGGCCATGGAAATGGCGGTTGCCAATCTGGTACTGCCCGGCTCACGGGTACTGTGCATCTGCAATGGTTATTTCAGTCGGCGCATGGTCGAACTGGTACGCCGGGTGCGGGCTGAACCGGTACTGCTGGAAGTCCATGATAATCAGGGCGCTGACCCGGAAGCTGTTGAGCGCTTTCTGCAGGACGGTCACTTTGATGCCGTGACCCTGGTACAGGGCGAGACCTCGAACACGGTATGCAATACCCGGCTGGACCGGATTGCCCGTGTAGCCAAACGCCATGGCTGCCTGGTGATTGTGGATGCCGTCTGCACCCTGAGCACCATGCCGCTGGAAATGGACCGCTGGGGTGTGGATGCCGTCATAACCGGTGGCCAGAAGGGGCTGTCCTCGATTCCCGGCGTCTCCCTGCTGGCGTTTTCAGAGACAGCCTGGCAGCAGAAGATTGCGCACCGGGAAGCACTGCCATTCCACTGGTGCCTGGATGCCCAGCTGGCTGACAAATTCTGGAACCAGAAGTCCTATCATTACACGGCACCGGTCTCCGGCATCCTGGCACTGCATGAGGCCCTGCGGCTGGTGTGTGAAGAAACCCTGACCCGACGTTTCTACCGCCACCGCCTGTGCTCGGAAGCATTGCAGGCCGGGATTGAGGCCATGGGGCTGCAATTGCTGGTGGATAAAGCCCACCGTCTCAATTCGGTCGTCGGCATCATGGTGCCCCAGCATGTTTCAGCAGACAGGGTACGCGATCACATGTCCCGCGCCCACAAGGTGGAAATTTCCGGTGCCTTCGGCCTCAATATCCTGCGCATCGGCCAGATGGGTGAACAAAGCCGGGCACATAACCTGTTCCGCACCCTGCATGCACTCGGTTCCAGCATGCGGGCGGCCGGTGAGGTGCTGGACATGCCGGCGGGCATGGCCGAACTGGAACGCTACCTTTCCAACGGTATCTGACAACAGCCGGTGCCTTCCCGGCCAGGAGCCGCCGCAAAGGGGCCAGCCTTCTGACTGCAGGCATCAGGAGGGCATCAACCCCTCGTTGCCCTCCACATTGAGCAGTGTCGGGGTATTCAGCTCGACCTTGCCGATGGTTTTTTTATCACGCAGGTAATCGGCCACCACGTCCCATATCTGGCGGTTGTCCGGCACCGACTCCTGCACACTGGCCCACCCGGCCACCGGATAGGTTTTCGCCGCATCAATGACCTTGCCATCCAGCGTCATGTGGCTGACACGCTGCCCCATTGCTGCCGTAGGATCAAAACTGAACTTCAAGCCCCCCACACGCACCATGTCGCCCCCCTGCTGGTAATACGGGTCGGGGTTGAACAGGTTGTCGGCCACATCCTCCAGTACGGTTTTCAGCATCTCGCCACTCATTTCATTACGGGTCACGGTGCCGTAGGTAATCGCAGTCTGGTCGGCCACATGCTCAAAGGTGATGGGCTGGCCCGGCAGCACGGAAGTTCCCCAGCGGAAACCGGGTGAAAAGGCGATGGGTGCATCCAGCCCTTCCATCAGGGCATTGCAGATCAACTGGTCAAAGGTGCCGTTGAAATTGCCACGCCGGTACAGGGTGTCATCACACACCGCCAGCTCTTCTGCCAGCGCCTGGCTGTAAGGCTCACGGATTTTCGTGATCAGGTCCGCCATCTCCGGATTCGGTTCCAGCAGGTTGGCGAATACCGGCAGCAGGCGATACCGGAAATCCGCCAACCTGCCATCCTTCACCTCCATATCCAGCACCCCGAGAAATTTGCCATTGGAACCGGCATTGGTCACCAGGGTCTTGCCACCGGCATTGTCCACAATCATCGGCTGGAACACGCCGTCATGCGTATGCCCGCCCATAATGGCATCAATACCGGTGACACGGGAAGCCATCTTCAGGTCCACATCCATGCCGTTGTGTGACAGCACGATGACAAGCTGTGCTCCCTTGCCACGCGCCTCATCCACCATTTCCTGCATGCGCTCATCCCGGATGCCGAAGCTCCAGTCCGGAATCAGGTGGCGCGGATTGGCAATCGGGGTATAGGGAAATGCCTGGCCGATAATGGCGACCGGAACACCATTGATTTCCCGCAGGGTGTAAGGCTCGAATACCGGCTCTTCAAAATCGGTAGTAATGACATTCTGGGCCACAAAATCAATCCGGTCCCTGAAATCGTTTTCGATAATCTCCATGACCCGATCGGCACCGAATGTCATTTCCCAGTGCGGTGTCATGACATCCACCCCCAGCAGCAACTGGGCCGAAACCATGTCGGCGGCATGGGTCTTCAGTGCAGTCCAGGAACCCTGCCAGGTATCCCCGCCATCCAGCAGCAGGGAGCCGGGACGCTGGGCACGCACCTGATCCACCAGTGTCTTCAGGTGCGCGAAACCGCCCACTTTACCGTATTTTTTGGCAGCTACATCAAAATCCAGGCAGGTAAAAGCATGCGCGTCCAGGGTCTCGGGAGCAATGCTGTAATACTGCAGGAATTTCTCCCCCACCCGATGCGGCGGCCTGCCCTTCATGTCCCCGATACCGAGATTGACACCGGGTTCACGGAAGTAAATCGGCAGCAGCTGGGCATGACAGTCGGTGTAGTGCAGCACGGAAACATTACCAAAAGCAGGCAGCTCATACGGATTGGCGGGGGCATCAGCTGCCAGTGCCGATGCACCGCGCAGATTGAAGCCGGCCACACTGGCTGCTGCCAGTATCTGGATAAACTCGCGACGTGTCATGCTCATGTATTTCTCCTCCAGCAGGCACCGGGAAAACCGCTCCGGCAAACAGACAGACAAAACAGCACCCAATAATGGCAGGGATTCCGGCTCAGGGATACCGAATCGATCCGTTTTATCCTTAAATCAGGCCAGCTGGTAGGAAATGCGGTTCCCGCCCCGCAAACACCAACCTTAGAATGGCCCCCTGAGTGTGAGGTTTACTGTTCCAAAAGGAGTTCACAAATGGTTGCGGGAAGCATGAATTTGCAGGAAAACCTGTCCCTGCGAGCGCTGGGAAAAGGCTGGTACTGGTATCTGGCTGTCGGCTTTTCCCTGATCGTCGGCGGCATACTGGCAAACACGGGAATACCGGGCAACAGTTCCGGACAGATCATGGGCTGGACCTTTCTGGTCGCCGGCGTGCTCTACCTGCTGCAGGCTTTCCTGACCAATGATGACCTGCCCTCAGCCTGGGCGCAGCTCATGGGCATCACCAGCCTGCTTCTCGGTGTCGTCCTGCTGCTGGACCCGCTGGCCAATCTGGTCAGCGCCCCGATACTGGCAGGCATACTGACCGTTATGCTGGGTCTGGGTCTGCTGATTTACGGCAGCAAACTGCGCCCCAACCCCGGCTGGTTGTGGATGACACTTTCCGGCCTGCTTTCGCTGATCATCGCCCTGTTGATCCTGATTGAGCGCTTCCTGCCGGCCTTTCTCAATCATGGCCTGCTGTTGACCGTTGAACTGCTCAGTACCGGACTGCTCCTGATACTGGCCGGCCTCAGCATAAAACGCCTGCGCTAAACCTATCTCCGTCTTCAGTCAGGCGCTTCCCCTGCCGACATGATCAGAAATACGGCCAGCCGGCACGGTGCTGGCCGCGCCACATTCCGGCAATCCGCCCTTCCTCCCGACACTGGTATCTTCCCGCCCCCCTGACAAATCAGGCTGAGAAATCAGCACTGAAATTTTTATGTGCGCTGCACAAAAAAATAGTTGACAGGCGGTCTGATCAGCGATATTGTGCACTGCAACAAACGATGCAAAGCATCAAACCCAAACCCGACAGACACCGATTAGTAGAGGATTTGAAAATGCAAAACGAAATGATGGACCTGGTTAAACAGTTCAACGACAACGCCATGAAATCTGCCAAGCGCTTTGGCGAGCTGAACCTGAAGACTTTTGAAACGCTGGCAGCCAAGCAGTCCGAAGTCGTCAAAGCCTGCTTTGAAACCGGCAGCAAGAATGTTGAAGCCATGAGCAAAGCCAAAGACCCTCAGGAAGCCGTTGCCCTGCAACAGGAAGCCATCAAGGCCTGCAGCGAGAAGTGGATGGCCAATGTGCGTGAAGCAGCTGACCTGCTGAATGCCACCCGTGAAGAGCTGGTTGCCATTGCTGAAGAAGCCAGCAAGTACGCCACTGACAGTGCTGAAAAAGCCGCAGAGCTGAACCAGAAAGCTTGGGCCACCAATCTGGACAAGGCTGCAGAAGCTGTTGAGCAGGCTGTTGCCAAAGCTTCCGAGTTTACCCAGCAAGCTGTTGCTGCTACCCGTGAAGCCACCGAGAAAGCCGCCGAGGCCAGCAAGGAAGTTGCTGACAAGGCTGTAGAAGCTACCAAGCAGACCGTTAAAGAAGTGAAAGCGGTCAAAGTTGCCTGATTGATTACAGTTTGGAAGCGGTACCGGGGATGTTCTCTCCTCCTCCTCTCCTCCAGATCTCCGGTACCGCAGTTCTCCTCCTGGCCCGCCTCAGTGCGGGCTTTTTTATTGCTGTTTTCCCGGTCATGCCCCCCATCGGACACAGCCGGAAAACATGGCTGCCTGACAGCAGCAGCCATGTCATTCCCGCTCAGCTGATTTGCAGGCCTGTGTGTTATTTCCGCTCGTTATCCCCGCCAGGGAAAATGCCCCTGAACATGTCCTGCTGCATCTTCTGCCAGCGCTGAACATTCTGCTCGTTCATTTTCAGCCAGCTGTCCAGCGGTGTACCGGACAGTACCTTGTGCATCTGGTCACGGATAGCTTCCTGCTGGGAGTTGAACAGGTTGACGCTGTACTCCAGAAAACTGGCAAACCCCTGCTGGGTTGTTGCGCCATAGTTGCGGATAAACTGGCTCAGCACATCGGTACTGAACAGCGGTTCCCCCCCTGACTCCTGCTCCAGGATAATCTGCAGCAGAATGCCGCGGGTGATGTCCTCCCCGTTCTGGCGATCAACAACCTGAAACGGTTCCTGATGCATGACCAGTTCACGCACATCCGCCAGGGTGATGTAGCAGCTCTGGAAAGTATCGTAAAGGCGGCGGTTAGGATATTTCTTGATTATCCTGATTTCGTTCTTTTCAGACATATTTAGTGATGTGTGTACAAGGGCATTATGAATCAAGCCGAATATCAACAGGTACTTTTACTTTGATGCCCAATTAACTGTATCAAGTAGTTTCGGTTAGGTGCATGACAATCGGTTACAAGCTGTAATCTATTGTGCATTGCACGATATGACAAGTATTTATTAGATAAAATCAATTCCTGATGAATTATAATGAATTTTACAGAATGCATTATACCTCAAATCACGGCAGATGCATCATACCTGATGCACAAGCCATTCCCGCAGCCAGGTTGCCAGATTCTGCAACTGCTTTTCCTGCAGCACACTCACCCCAGCCACTCGCAAACGGGATACCTCCAGATTTTTCAAGGGGCTATAAGCCAGCAACAGCGCCTTACCCGCTGTCAGCGGCAGACAGTCCTGCAATACGTTCGAAGAAAAGACCACTTCCATGCCTTTCGCAGGGCTGCCCTTGCGCACCGTTGCCGACCGGCAGCCGATGACATGCAGCTGATTGGCGGCCACAAATACCACATCCAGCTCATGCTGCAGCCCCCGGCCATCGCAGGCCTGAACCTGTACACCCCGCTGTTCAGGCCCGATGCCCAGCGCATCCAGACAGGAAAGTACATACCCCTGCAGCCAGCCACCACGGGCAAAATGCAGGCTGTGTTCATCGGCAAAGACCATGCGTCGCCCCTCCAGCTGCACCATATTCAACTGACGCAGGCGCTGGATGACATCACGAAAGGCCTGTACCTCAAACTGCCAGGGCTGCAGCTCACGCGAGGTCAATCCGCTCCCGACACTCAATGCCAGCCAGTCCAGGATGGCCAGCCCGCTGCTGTAGTGGCGCAGGTTGGCGACCCACTCACGCACCAGCACCTGCCAGACGGGTGCTGACATGAAGGCCGGTTGTACCTGACACTGCCAGCCTTGCAGGGCCAGTGCCTGGGCTACGGTCAGCGGCATCAGTGCCCGCCCCTGAAACGGTGATGAGTTATCATTCAACACCTGCAGGCACCCGTCCCGCGCATCAACAAACCAGACCGGTATTCCCCGTCGCTGCCCCAGCCGCTGTGCCACCAGCCCCATCAGGCGCGTTCCACCGGAAACGTTCAGTACCACATCAGCGACAGCATACCCGGTCAGCAAGGTCTCCAGGGCAGCCTCAATACCCGCCGCATCCACCGGCCCGCCCAGCAGCCGGGATTGCACCCTCAGCCCGGTCTCCGTCTGCACCAGCTGACCAAATGCCTGCAGCACGGTTTCCGCCCCGGCAGCCGCCAGTACCAGCACCTGCTCCGGACGGGTACGCACATCCAGTATCGGCAACAGACTGGCAGCCTGCGGTCCCGACAGCAGGCAAAGCTGGACGGGAACGGGCCGGACAGATTGAGTGGACTCACTCACACCGGCCTGACTCATCCATGCCCCTGCAAATCGGCAATACCATCATGCCAGGAGGCCAGCATACGCTCCCCCACCGTCTCAAAAGCCGGGTGCCCGGCACGGTAATCGGCAATATCAACCAGCGTGCTTTCCATGCCATGTACCACCCAGTCCAGCAGCTGGCTTACCCGGCGCTCGGTCAGGCCACAAAAGCGCCGCCCGAATGTCACCAGTGCCTTGCGCTGTGGAAAAAACTTGCTGCCACCGAATAACAGCGCCAGACTGTCATTCGGCAGGTAAGGGGTAGTGGAAACAATGTCATAAGCCGGTGCCAGACGGACCTCTGCTTCCGCATGATCATATAGCACACCAAAATTCTTCAGGTGGGCATCACCGTTACGCACGCCACAGGTCAGTGCCAGCATCAGAAAATACTGCTCCATGGCATCATGTACCCGATGGGGTGAGACAAACTGGCGGATGCGTTCAGCCACATCCTGATAGCTGCCCAGATACTTGTCATCCGTGGCCAGTCCATTCAGAACACAGAAATCCTCAAAGCCAAGATAGCCGCCACGGCCATCCAGGTCAAAGCGCCGCACAATCAGCAAACGCCCCCCGGCGGCCAGCTCCACCGCCGGCACCTCCAGCCCGCAACGCTCCGCTGCCAGCATGCAGAAATATTCATTCGCAGCCAGCTGTGGAAAGCGCTCCGGGTTCCATGCCTTGACAATATGGGTGGCATCCCGGTAAGTGATCTGCTCCGGCTCGTCACCCGAAGCGGCTGCCACGGTTTCATTATCACGCACCAGCACCTTGGGCTGCACCCCGGATACCCCGGAATAACGCCCGAAACGCTGCATCAGGTCAACAAACAAATCCTCCGAGCCGGTATGGGATTTCAGCTCCTGCACACTCTGGCCCGGCATGACTTCCGGCTCCTGCCCCGGCAGGGCAATACGCACCCGCCCGATCTGTGACTGCCCCACAATCGCCAGCAGGCTGAGATCATCAAAATTCTGCACTGTCTTCTGGAAACTGTTGCGCAACATTTCCCGCAACTCGCCTTCCGGCAGATTCATCTGGAATATCGGATGCACACCCTGCTGAAACAGGTACTGATCCGGCAGAACCGGCATGGTCAGCGATACCGCCTGCTCCTCTGCCACTGCCGGAAAATAGTTGAACACATAGGCACGGGCCTGCAACTGACTGCGCCCCAGACTGCCCACCCGCTGGTGGCCGGTGAAAATATCCAGGCCCTCGAATGCATCCATACTCACCCGCCTTTACCGGTTTTGCGCCGCTCCGCTTCACCCATCAGGGTCTGCAGCGTGGGCCGGCGCGGTACATGCGCACTGACAACCAGCTCCAGCCCCAGCGCGGCACATAAAGCCATCACCTTGCGGATGCCGATTTCCGTGACAGTCCCGTTTTCAATACCAGACACCGTGGCCCTGCTCATGCCCAGCATGGTACCCAGCTCATGCTGGGTCAGCTGTTTCTGCCGACGCGCCTCACGCAGGGTGTGCCCCATTTCCGTCATATTCATGTTTTATATACAATGCAAAATTAAAATAAAACCTGAATAGCATTATATACAATGCAAAGGAGTTTGTCAGCCTGAGCCTATAGATAGCTCCTGCTCCAGCCGCTGCTGCTGCGCAATCAGCGCTTCCAGATCGAACTCGATAATCGCCTGACGCGCCAGCCTCAGCTTCAGGCGGGCCTGAACCCGCTCTGCACGGGTCAGATGCTCACTGGCCTGATGATGCAGGATTGCCACCAGCTGTTTCCCCAGATGGGTCACTTCGGGGTGATCGACATCCAGCTGCCTCAGCTCCCGGATGTGATAAAGCGCACTTTGGAAATGTTCCTGTGCCAGAGCAGCACGGACCCGCTCCATCAGACGCATCACAGCCGGTGCCTCAGTCGCGTCCTCCCCTGCAGCTGTCACTGACAACGGCTTGTCAGGCAAACGGACAAGCGTGGGGTCCGGTGCGGCTTCTGCACCGGGGTCATCCTTGTCAGAGGGCGCTTCCGGCCCGGAGAGGCTGGATACACCGGACAGGGAGGCTACCCGATCTTCGAGAACAGGGGCCGGCAGCATCACCCCGGCCAGAGACTCTGGCGACTTCAGGGCAGCATCAGGCAAGCCTTTCACCACGGATGTCGCCAGACGCAGGTCACGTTCCGGCTCCGGCAGGGGGCGATCCTGCTGCTGCAGGCCTTCCGGTACCGGTACCTCCGCCGGCGTGACAAACGTCAGGCCACGGGCAGGAAGCGGACGATTCGTACTCCAGATGTGATAAAGCCCGATCCCGCCCGCCAGCACGGCACTGGCAGAAACCAGAATGGCCGCATACACAACCCATGAGCGCCAGGCCGGGTGCGGTCTGCGTGCAAGCGGTACCGGCATCGGCTGGCATGACAGCAGCCGGGCAGAGAGGGCCGTTCCCAGCAGATAAAGTTCACCATCCGGTGCCACCAGAAACCAGTGCTCACCCAACGGCTGACGGATGATACCCTGCTGCTGCAGGGTCCGGCTGACCGTTGCAGCCCGGGCATGCAGCGAGGTGGGCCGATCCGGCTGCAGGGCAGGCAGGACATTGACGGCCCAGGACGATGGTGCCTGCAGAACAAACACGGACGCCTGCTCATCCCGGTAACTGTCCAGCAATGGCAGATGCCGTATAGCGGCAGGAAGCACCGTTTTCCGGCGCAACTCCGCTTGTGCCGTGCGAAAAGCAGAATAATCCAGCAGGCGGGCCGGAAACACCTGCAACAGTACCTCGGCCTGCAATCGGGTGCTGTCTCTGGCCCGGTAGAGCTCCCCGACATCCGGCGCAGAAAACAGGCACTCCCCCAGCAAATAGCGCCCTTTCATCATGGCCCGCCCCTCCTCAAAGATCACAAAAGATCACATTTCAGCGATACTCAGCGGCTCTCGGGCTGCAGGGCTTCGACCCGGCCCCAGTGAGCCAGCAAATGCCGGTCCATGATTTCGTCATAGCGACCGGACTCGTGCAGTGCTGCCAGTCCCTGATTCACCCGGTTGATCAGAATGGTTGCCCTGGGATGGGTCTTGTGCACGATCACGGACAGGGCCTCCAGCGAAATTTCCCGTTCCTGCTGCTTTATCCGGTCCTGATAGCCCAGCCGGGCCAGGGCATCCCGGCCGGTAAAGTCATCGGTTGTCACCCCGTCGACCTCACCCGCCAGCAACAGGTCAAAACAGTCCTTCACACTCTGGGGCTGCTTCAGCTCAATCACCTTGCGGCTCAGCCATTCACGCCCGACGCGCTCCAGATCATGCGTAAAATACCCGGAAGGCCGACACAGGCGCTTGCCCTCCAGATCACTGTCGTTCTCAAAAACCAGCGGGCCGTCAGTGCGTGTGAAAAGCACGATCAGCACTTCAAATACCGGCTTGGAAAACAGGAACTCACAGCGCAAGGCATCCTTGCCGGGACACCCCGGATAAAACCAGGGAAACCCCATGTCGTACTTTTTCTGCTTCAGCAAAGGATCCAGATGGGCCGACCAGTCATTGATCCAGGTCAGCTGGAATTGTGTGCCGGTTGCCGTCAGGGCCTGTTCCACCAACTCGGTGATCAAGCCGCCCTGTGGCAGGGACTGATCGGTTAAAGGGGCATAATCGCCCGCTGTCAGCAACTGGACCACCTGCTGGCCGTCATAACCGGGGCGGTTCACATCCATCATTTCCACAGGTGCCACCAGTCTGGCATCGCTGCCGGACACCGGCGGGGTTTCAGCCTGTATCACCGCCTGTGCTGCCGCCTGCCCGTCAGCCTCTGTCTGCTCACACGGAATCCGCAGTTTCTGCCCGACCCGGATCACGGATGGTCCCTCGTTGAGCAACTCGCGGTTGGCATAGAAAATCAGGTTGTACTTGACGGGACTGCCATAAACCTTTCCGGAAATCGAACCGAGCGTATCCCCGGCCACCACCTCATAAGACTGCCCGCAACGGAACTCCGCCGACCAGACACTGAACGGACAAGCCAGTATCACTCCCGATACCAGCATGAAAATAAAACGAAATCTCACAACACACCTCGCTTACACCCGGATCAAAAGCGCCCCCAAACAGCCCGGCTATTCAAAGTATAGGAAATTCGGAAAAATCGACACGAATTTTGACCGAAAAATATTGCCGTAACAGCCGAAACCGGGAAATTTGCTGACCAAGCGGCAAGGTACGCGAATGTTGCAAGAACAAAAGACCGAACGTAGCATGCAGGAGTCACCGCGGATCAATTATTCATTACCCCCTACAAGGAAACATCCATGAAAGGAAACCCGGAGATCAACCGCGCCCTGAATCAGGCGTTACGTCACCAGCTGACAGCAATCAACCAGTATTTTCTGCATGCCCGCATGTGCAGGAACTGGGGGCTGGAGCAGCTCAACAACAGGGAATATCACCGCTCCATCAAGGCCATGAAACAGGCTGATGAACTCATCGAACGCATCCTGTTTCTGGAGGGGCTCCCCAACCTGCAGGACCTGGGCAAACTCTACCTGGGAGAAGATGTCCCGGAAATTCTGGCCAGTGACCTGCGTCTGGCCATGGAGGTGACGGCAGAACTGCGCACGGTTATCGCCGCATGTGAGCAGGCTCAGGACTACGTATCCCGTGACATGCTGCAGGAAATTCTTGAGGAGGAGGAAGAACAGATTGACTGGCTGGAATCCCAGCAGTGGGCCATTGATAATGCCGGCCTGCAGAACTATCAACAATCCATGATGAATGACCAGGAGTAAATCCCATGAAAGGAAATGATCGCGTCATTGCGACCCTGAAAACCCTGCTGGCCGGTGAGCTGGCTGCCCGTGACCAGTATTTCATCCATTCCCGCATGTGCGATGACTGGGGACTGAGCAAACTTTATGAGCACTATGAGCATGAGAGTGAGGAGGAGCGGGGCCATGCCGATGCCATTATCCGCCGTATCCTGTTCCTTGAAAGTGTGCCCGACCTCAATAATCAGGACACACTGAAGGTGGGTTCCAGTGTACCGGACATGTTCAAGAATGATCTGGCACTGGAGTACCATGTCACGGATGCCCTGAAAGCGGCAATAAAAATCTGTGAGGAAGAGCAGGATTACGTGACCCGTGAAATGCTGCGCAGCCAGCTGGAAGATACCGAGATGGACCACGCCCATTTTCTGGAAAAACAGCTGGGCCTGATTGACAAGGTCGGCCTGCAAAACTACCTGCAGTCACAGATGCAGGGCGCTTAATCCCCTCAGGCCACTGTTCAGGCACGCACGCCCGACAAAAAAAGGCAGTGCTACCCAGACAGTGACCCAAACGGTACAGACACTGATGGCACGAGACGGCACCGTGACACAATCCAGACACCAATCAGACACCCCCCGCAACAGACAAAGCCACCTCCGGCGCAGCCTGTTTGTCCTGCTGGGACTGTGCTTTTTCGGTGTGGGCCTGCTGGGCGTATTCCTGCCCGTGTTGCCGACGACACCATTCATGCTGCTGGCCTTGTGGGCGTTCTCACGCAGCTCCCGGCGGCTGCATGATTACCTCTGGCACCATCCCCGCTTCGGCCCGGCCATACGCGCCTGGAAAACCGCCGGCGTTATCCCCAGAAAAGCCAAACTCGGCGCGCTTGGCGTCATGAGCATCAGTGCCGTACTACTGGTGTGCTTCACCCCTGCCCCCGCCTGGGCCATGGCATCGGCCCTGACAATAATGGCCGGTTCAGCCCTCTGGCTGTGGCGCAGGCCGGAAAGCGGCTGACAGTCCCGATCCCCTTGAATTATCTGCTGAATGACCCGCTCAGCCGGGCAGACTTAACCTGGCCATCCGTCCGCCATCAACGGTATACACCTGCCCGGTGACAAAAGCAGCCTCCGCCGAGGCCAACCAGGCCACCAACGATGCCACCTCTTCAGGCAAACCGGTACGCCCCAGCGGATGGATACGCCCGATCTCATGCCGGAAAGCCGCCGGGTCGGGCATGGAATCCACAAAATCCTTATTCAGGTCTGTATCAATCCAGCCTGGCGCCACTGCATTACAGCGTATACCATCCTGGCCATGATCCACTGCCAGCGCCCGTGTCAAACCATGCAGGCCAGCCTTGCTGGCACAGTAGGCAGCATGTTTGGGGTTGGATGCCAGGCCTTCTATCGAGCTGATATTGATGATATTGCCGCCACTGGCCCGCAAATGGGGCAAGGCATGTTTGGCCAACAGGAAAGGTGCCGTCAGGTTCAGCGCCAGGGTCAGGTTCCAGTCTTCCAGCGACAGATATTCCGCCAAGGCTTCACGCATCATCCCCGCACTGTTCACCAGTACATCCAGACGCCCCCTTTGCCCGACCACATCTGCAACCACCTGCTGACAGGCGGCTGGCTGGCTTAAATCTGCCTGGATGCAGGTAAACTCACGGCATTGGGTGCGCTGGGCCACAAAAACATGCGCCCCTTCCCGGGCAAATTGCCGGGCACACGCCAGACCCATGCCACTGCCACCCCCGGTCACGAGGACAACCTTGTCAATAAACCGGCTTTCCACCATTCACCTCCACCAGTGACCCACACATATACCGTGCTTTCTCCGAGGCCAGAAACACAATCACATCGGCAATTTCTTCGGGTTCAGCAATATGTCCCAGCGGTACGGACGCATTCAGGGTCTGGACGGCCTCATCCGCATCCAGGCCCCGGATTTCAAAACCGGTGCGCAACATCGGCGTATTGACCTCATTCGGGCACACCGCATTCACACGGATATTCTGGTGCGCATGGTCACGCCCCAGACAACGGGTCATGGCAGCCAGGGCGGCTTTGGTCACACAATAAACCAGATGGTTTGGCCCCGGATAAACCCCCCAGCAGGACGCGGTATTGACAATGGCCCCGCCCCCCTGGGCAGCCATTATCGGGATACAGGCCCGGGCAAGGCGGAAGGGTGCTTCCACATTGACGGCCATTGACAACGAGAAATCTTCATCCGTGGCTTCTGTCACCGCACCCCGACGCATCAAACCCGCATTGTTGACCAGAATATCCAGTGAGCCCAACGCCGACTGCACCTGTGCGGGCAGGTTATCGCAATAAACCGGGTCAGTCAGGTCCCCCGGAAAGGTATGGACACGGATACCCAGCGGACGTAACTCATCAGCCAGCGCTGCCAAAGCCGCTTCAGACTGGTCAGCCAGGGCCAGATGGGTACCGGATCGGGCAAACTGACGGGCCACTGCCCGCCCGATACCGCCAATAGCCCCGGTCAGTAAGGCAACTCCAGGATTTGCCGCATGATCTGGCATAAACCTCATCCTCCGATAGCACTGAAAAAGGTTTCCGGAGAAGGGGCACGACAACTGGCAGGCATTGCACCGGAAATATGCACAATATCAGCATACTACCGGAAATTCTTTTTGTATACAAAATGTGTACAGGACCTGAAAGACTCAGGGCCACCATCGGCATGCAGCCCGGATCAGCTCAGGCGACCGGCGACAGATCAAACAGGCTGGTCGCCTCCATATCCAGCACCTCCACCTTGTCCTGATTAAAGAGCTGCCAGCGCCAGCGCAATACCCCCAGCTCGGGGCGCTTTTGGGAGCGGCGCGCCTCCAGCACGGTGGCACGCACATGCAGCACATCATCCGGACGTACCGGATTGGGCCATTTCACATAGGACAGCCCCGGTGAAGCAAAGGACTCGGAACCGTTCAGTACCGCATCAACCATCAGGCGCATGGCGATACTGCATGTCTGCCAACCGCTGGCAATCAGGCCGAAGCGTCCCTGCTGTGCCGCTTCCGGATCGGCATGAAACCATTGCGGGTCCCAGGCACGGGCAAAATCCAGTATTTCCTGCTGCGTCACCTGATAAGGACCGGCTTCAAGCACCTGTCCCCGAGAAAATTCAGCAAACTTCATCAGTAAGTCTCCAGATGCAGACGACCTTCCTGCTTCAGGCCCGACCCCAGTGTGTCCCAGGACAGACCGGCATCATGAGCAATGTCACGCAGGGCCAGCACCACACCCTCTTCCATCGCTTTCAGACCGCAGACATAAAAATAGGTATTCGGGCTTTGCAACAGTCCCACCAGATCGGCAGCCCGTTCACGCATCAGGTCCTGTACATAACGCCTGGGTTGGCCCGGCACCCGCGAAAAGGCAAAGCTGATGTCGATGAAATCCTTGGGCAGGTTCTGCAACGGGCCGAAATACGGCAGGTCTTCCCTGGTGCGCGCCCCGAAAAACAGCATCAGCTTGCCGCCCTCGAACTTGCCGGACTTGCGCAGCCGCCGCCGCCATTCAGTCATGGCCCGCATTGGTGCACTGCCGGTACCGGTACAGATCATGACAATATTCGAGCGCGGGTGATTGGGCATCAGGAAGCTTTGACCAAACGGCCCGATCACCTGCACCTTGTCACCAACCTTGAGATCACACATGTAATTGGAGGCCACTCCGCGTACCGGATTGCCCTGATGATCTTCCAGCACACGCTTGATGGTCAGGGAAACATTGTTATAGCCGGGGCGTTCGCCATTACGCGGGCTGGCAATCGAGTACTGGCGTGCATGATGCGCTCTGCCGCTGGCATCCATACCAGGAGGAATAATGCCGATTGACTGCCCTTCCAGCACCGGAAACGGCATGGCCCCGAAGTCCAGTACAATATGGTGGGTATCGTAGTCCCTACCGACTTCGGTGACGCGCACATTACCGGCCACCGTAGCCGTGACAAACTTGTCTGCCGCCCGCAAGCCGTACAGATTGGTATAGGCATGTGCCGCCGACCAGGGTGGCAGGGTGGCATTGTATTGGGCACTGTTGAACGGCTCCTCTCCGGTCAGGTCCACAACCGGCTCCGGTTCCGGCTCCAGTGCAACCGCTTCCTCCATGACACCGGCTTCAGCCAGCTGATCCACTGTCAGCTCTTCCGGCAGGTCATCCCAGCCGAACTGCTCCTCCAGACTATAGGCCCGACTCAGGGGGACTTTACGCCAGTTATCAATGGAACCGGTCGGACAAGGCGAAATACAGTCCATGCAGAAGTTGCACTTCCCGGCATCCACCACATAGTTGTTGGCATCATGGGTGATGGCTCCCACCGGGCATGTCGCCTCGCAGGTATTGCAACGGATACAGATTTCAGGGTCAATCAGGTGCTGATTGAGAAGACCAGTGGCTGCCGCTTCCATGAACACTCCTCCCAGAGTACAGATGATAATATGCATTATTATGCATGTTTCCATCATGGCAGCAAGCATTTTTATGCATTAAGCAGAACAAAAACCAGGGATTATAGCCACAGGCAGACAGCATTTCCGTGACTCAGGAGCCGCCTTTTCAAAGTGAGCTACCATCATTTTTCAACAGCCTTGCCATTGCCACAGGCGGCTTTCGTTTGCGTAGTCGGGCTTGGGCTTCGCCTTTTCAGGTGAATGCTTGCGCTTCAGATCCGTGCGTACCAGGACTCAGCTATGCAATCAAGCCATTCATCCAGCCGAGCTGGATTGAGAGGCCGTTCCAGCAGGCCACGGGCCATGACACTTTGAAAAGGCTGGACTCAGAACCCGGCACCGGAGGCATCAAGGCTGTTGCCGAGTATCAAAATACAATGTCAGGCGAAACAGCTCGCCAATATGCTCAAACCCAATCCGTTCCTGCATGGTCTTGAGCATCATGGGAATACCGCGCCCGAGGCCATCAAAATAACGCAGATTATCCAGAAACTTCACCAGAAAAATATTACGTGGTGCCGAGTTCCCGTAACGGATTTTTTCCAGCGTCAAAGTATTGGCCAGCGTACCGGGCGAAGTGATTTCGATCCGGTTGCTGTAGACATGGACCTGGGTCTTGCGGTGACTGATGGAATAATCACGGTGCATAACGGCATTGACCACAGCTTCACGCAGCACCTTGGGCGGGATATGCATGACCTCTCTGCGCTGCGTACCTTCAATGGTGGAGGGTTTCGGGATGTACAGTTGCAGCAGGCTGACCGTTTTATCGATCAACTCTGTGGCCGTACCGGTGATTTCCTTCTTGTCTATCAATTCGTCGGTAATATCCGTACCCTTAAAAACGGCAAACATGAGGCTGCTTTGTGGCAAGCGGCGCTGGGGTTGCTTGCCGAACATCAACAAGCCACCAACACTGGCAACCCAGTGGTTTTCATGTTTGACAAGGATGTCCGTATTAACCAGCAGGCTGTGCTGCTCACCTTCCGGCAGATCAATGAAATTCGTTTCGTAGAAACTGCGGTAATAATAGTCCACCGCCTTGAGATCAATATGGCTGGTATCGGTATCGGCGACGGGGGAGGTATCGAAATGAATCAGTCCGGCCTGCTGGAACAAACGGGAAAGCTCCTCTTTGGTCGCCATGCGATTGGTGGAGCCAACACGCAGCCAGTATTTACCATCCTGGGTCTGGTAAGGACGATCCTGACCTTTGGGAACAGTAATCAGGCAGACTGCTCTGCCATCGATTTCGGCTTCCTGTACATCCAGTTGCAGAGCGGGAATAACATTATTACGGCTGATATTGGCAACCCAGGTTTCCAGGCTGCACTCGATGCCGGTGATATTCCCATCATCCTCAACACCGATGAGCAGCGAACCACCAAGGGTATTTGCAAAGGCAACCACCTCACGGGCGATATTCTCCGGGCGAACTGCAGCAGATTTGAATTCAACCTGGGCGTTCTCACCCTGCCGGATCAGGGACATAAAGTGGGTCAATCGGGCAGTTTTGGTGCTCATGAGTCAGCGAGAACCTTTGTGGGAACGGGGGTTCTACTATGCTCAAGTATCTGCTGAACTACAAGGGAAGCTTATCCACCGGAATATAAAGCGTCAGCTGATGAATCGGCTAATAAACCTGAAACAGCTGGCGGTGGTGGTGGGTTTTGGCACAAATCCGGCAGTACACCGATACCGGTGCAGCCGTATCGGCAGCAACCCCGTCAACCGGTGCCGGAGGAGGCGCTGATGGCACATGAAAACGGCTGCCACAGGCCCGGCAACGGCCTGACTGCAACGGTACGTCGGCGGGTGCCGGCTGCAGCGTGAGCACCTGCAGGGCCTGCTGGTCACAGGCGTCGACACAGACCCCGCAACCACTGCAGTGCTGTGCCTGCACCCGGTAGGCAGCGGGTGCCCCGTCTTCATCGACCCGCTCCAATGCCTGATGGCGGCACAACGGTATGCAGGCATCACAGCCATTGCAGCGTTCAGGGTCAATCTGCGGCACATAAGGATACAGCACCGGCTGCCGTGCTGATTCGCCCGAGTCCGGCAGCAGGGTTGCCCAGGCCGGTGCAGCATCCGTTTCGTCAAGCGCTGCCGGTGTTGCACCCGGCTCCAGGGCCTGCTCCACCGCCAGCCGGGCCACCTGACGGAAAAATCCGCGTCGTCCGGCCGTTGTCGGCACAGCCGCCTGTTCCCCGGCAACCGGATCAGGCTTGCGGTCCCGGTATGCCTGCCACTGCAACAGCGACAGCCGGGCATGCCGTATCACGGGGGCATCCCGACTGGTCAGCAGGCGGTTCAGGCGTGCAAGCCGTGTCCGAAAAAAATCCCTGCCCCGATAGCGCGGGCAGGCAAGGCAGTCACCACATAGAGAAAGAATCTGTTGATAGCCGTTGCGGTAGTAAGTCAGCAGCAACGGTGGCCCGAGTGCGTGCAGACAGGGCACCATGCCCTCCCCCGTCACCGGACCACTGACCTGACAGGCGAACAGCAGGGTCTTATGCCCCTCCACCCGTGTCCTGGCAGGCTCCAGCGACTGGTGCAGGGCCTGCTCCGGACAGGCCGCCACACACAGGCCACAGCCGTCACAACGCGCAGTATCAATTTTCAGGCTTGCATCATCCAGCTGCCACGCATCCTGCGGGCAGGCATCCACGCAACGGGTACACTGCGCCACTTCGCAGTGGGAATGGACACAACGCCCGGCCAGGACTTCGGGAATCCGCCATTCCTGACGCAGCTGCCGCAACCAGTCGGCTGGCTGACCCATAAACTACCAGCCTGCTGCCATGCCGGGAAAATAACGCAGGGCCTGCGGTTCGGCAGCCTTCAGCGCCTGTGCCTTGAAGCGGGCCTCCAGTTCTTCCGGTGTCGGGCGCGCCACATCCAGCATCCCGGCCAGCAGGTCACGCAGCTGCTCGACACCCAGGCCGGTCAGCATCGCCAGTGCCGCGTAAAACCGGGTCTGGCAGCGTTGTGACACCCGCTCGGAAAAGGGCATCAGCCAACGCAGCAGGTGCTCATCCAGAAACTGTGCCGTCTCTTCCAGCAGGGCCTGTGGCTCTGGCTGCCCGGCAGCCTGATCCAGCAGATGGGCAACGAACAGCAGCTCGTTGACCAGATGATCATCCGGCAGGCGACGCCAGTCAGGAATCGCCAGCGCATGCCGTGCGTAACAGGCCCGGACCTCGAACATCGGCTGCTGGCAGACCAGTTCCTCATCATCCAGCCACACCGACTCGCTCGGATGGGCATGCAGACTGCCATTCAGGTAGATGGCGGCGAAATCCGTCGCCAGCTGGTCCATGAAGTCCGGCGTCGGCTCCTGCTGCAGGCTGTCCCGCAACAGGCTGCGTGCCAGCTCGGCATTGAAGCCGCCCGGTTGCAGCACCAGTGCATCCGGCAGCCCCAGGTCACGCAACGACTGCAGGCCTGCCGGTGTCAGCTCCAGCGCATGCAGGTCCGCCAACAGCCGCAGGTCTGCTGCGGCCTGGGTACAGAATGCCTGAATCAGGGCTTTATCATCGGTCTGACCGGCCTGATCATCCGTCAATGCCGGTCCTGACTCAGCCATTACCCCCCTCCTTCGGTGCGGGTTCCGCACCTTGTTGCGTCCCACCCTCAACTGCCGTATCCACACGCCCGTTGCTGTGGGCGACGAATACGATGGATGGATGCGTCAACTCCGGATTGGCCATGCCCTTGACCTGCCCCACCAGTTTGTCCTTCTCGTTCGGCCCCAACGCCTTGGTCTCATAGGAGCCGGCCCGCAATGCATCAATCGGGCCGATGTCCAGTACCCGCATCATGCAGGCAGACACACAGTAAGGTTTGCGTCCGGCATCAATCTCGTCCACGCACATATTGCACTTGCCGACGATATTCTGCTCGGGGATGAACTGTGGTGCACCATAGGGACAGGCCGCCTCACAGCGTCGGCAGCCGATGCACAGGGTCGAATCAATATCGACAATACCATCCTTTTCACGCTTGAAAATCGCCCCGGTCGGACAGGTGGGCAGGCAGGCCGGCTCGGCACAGTGGTTGCAGGACATATTGACCTTGTAGGCATACACTGCCGGATAGGTGCCACCCTCGACATACATGACGCGGCGGAAACGCGGTCCCGGCGGCAGTCCGTTCTTGTCCTTGCAGGCAATTTCACAGGCACGACAGCCGATACAGTCCACGTTGTTGTGAATGAAGCCGAACTGCTGGGCCGGCTTGACCGGCGTGTAGACTTCTTGCTTGCGGCGCTTGATCGCGTCCTTGATCTTGCCCCGGTTCTGTTCAACATTTTCGTTAGCCATGACAACGCCTCCTCACGCTTACAGGTCACGCCGGAATACATGGCTGCGGGCCGTAGCCAACTGGTCCCAGCCGGGTTTGTGTGCCAGATCGGTCTTGCGGACATCGACCAGCACGGTGTTATAGGCAAAAGCCCCTGCCGGGCTGGGTGCATCCAGGGTCAGCATGTCCGGGTTGCCCGAGCGGTCAATACCGTTCTCGTCCAGGTCCAGCCAGGCTCCTTCATACAGCACCATGACCCCCGGCATGCAGCGTTCGGTCACATAGGCCGGTACCACCACACTGCCCCGGTCATTGAAGACCTCTACGGTATCACCGGTTTTGATGCCGAGCTTTTTGGCATCGGAAGCATTGATGGTGACTTCCTGCTCATAGGTTTCCCGCAGCCAACCGATATTGTTGAAGATCGAGTGGGTGCGATGACGCGGATGCGGGGAAATCAGGTGATAGGGGTGCTTTTCGGTCTTTGCCTGATCACCCAGCCATTCAAACGGCTCGATCCATTTCGGGATGGCCGGGATTTCATAGCCGTAAGCGGTTTTGGTCCAGTCGGTGTATTGCGCCAGCGTGCCGGAGAAAATTTCGATCTTGCCGGACGGGGTCTGCCACGGTACGCCTTTTTCCACATTATCCTGAAACGCCACATGCGGGCGGTCCAGCTTGAACTTGTAAATTCCGCGCTGCTTGAACTCCTCCCAGGGCATGTCCACATGCTGGTGCGGCATGACTTTGGTCTCCCACCACTCCCGGAGGTAAGCCTCATCCACCGCCGTATCATCAAGGAAGTAATCCCGATTGGCTTTCGGATTGTAGGTGCGACCAAACTGCTCGCCCCCCAGCCGCCAGGCCAGTTCGGTATAAATCTGAAAGTCCGATTTGCTTTCCCCCATGGGCATGATCACCCGAGGCCGGTGGATGTAGTAATGCCCCTTGTACCAGGGCAGGGCCACATCATGACGTTCAAAGTGTGTGGCAACCGGCAGCAGCACATCGGCATACAGGCCGGAAGGGGTAATGGTGGAATCATTGCACACCACCAGATCCAGCTTGTTGATGGCCTGGATTTCCTTGTTGATGTTGGTGAGCTGGTTGAACCAGTCAGACCCCTGCCAGAAGATGCCGCGAATATTCGGGATCACCCCGTCCCCGGCACGTCCACCCGGCCACAGGCCGATCTCCTCACGCTTGACATTCGGATAGTTGAGTACGCAATGCGCCCAGCGATCCGACTTGATCGAGGCATAAAATACATTGGCATACTGATCATAAGGATAGGCCACCCCTTCCGCATGCCAAGCCTTGCCGATCCCCTCCGAGCAGCCGCCAAGCACCCCGATATTACCGGTCATGGCCTGCAGCGCATGGGAAATGCGGCAGTACTGCTCACCATAGGCATTACGCCCCGGCGCCCAGGATGCTTTGAGTGCCGCCGGTTTGGTGGTGGCGTACATGTCGGCCAGCTTCTTGATGTCTTCGGCGGAGACGCCACAGATGGCAGCGGCCCACTCCGGGGTCTTGGGGGTGTTGTCGTATGTGCCGAGGATATAATCCTTGAAGTTCTCCTGTCCCTGCGCCCAGCCGGGCATGGTACCGGCATCCATCCCCTGCACAAACTGATTGATGAAGTTCTGATCCTGCAGGTTGTTGGTGAAAATATAATGTGCCATACCCGCCATCATGGCGGCATCGGTATTGGGCCGGATCGGAATCCACCAGGCATCGTAGGCCGCCGCCGAGTCGGTGTACTGCGGATCAACCAGCACAAACTTGCAGCCGCGCTGCTTGGCCACACGCATGTAGTAGAACGTATTGCCACCGTGGAAGGTATAGGCCGGGTTCCAGCCCCACATGATGATCAGTTTGGAATGTGCATAGGCATCATCCTCATTGCCATCCTCAATGGTGCCGAAGGTCATGCGCGAGCTGAACTTGGTCCCCTCATAGGAAGGCACTGACCAGGAACTGGTGCGGCAGCCGTACAGGCCGAGAAAACGCCCCAGCAGTCCCTCAATCTGATCCGACTTGTGCAATACTCCGTAGGATGCACCGGCATAAGACTGGTCGACCAGCGCCGTCGGGCCGTATTTGGCCTTGAGCAGCTCCATTTTTTCAGCCACCAGATCCAGTGCCGCATCCCAGGAGGCCCGCTTGAACTGGCCGTCACCCCGTGCGCCGGTGCGCACCATCGGATACAGCAGCCGTTCCTGTGAATAAATACGCGCCCGGTAGCTGCGCCCGCGCAGGCAGGCACGTACCTGCGGCTCTTCCAGGGTATCCTTGCCGTACTCGCCATCCTTCTGGTAACTGCCATTATCCGTGGACAGGCGCACAATCACATCCCCCTTCTTGTGCGCGACCAGCATGTGGCGTGAACCACAGTTGTGGGCACAGCTGGTGACCACGGTCTGCAGATCATCGTCACGCGGGTAAGGCTCGTAGGCAAAAGCCTCTGCCTTCTGCGGCTTCAGGGTCAACCCCCCTGCAGCAATGGCCGCCGTCCCGAGCGAGGTCTGCTTCAGGAAACGACGCCGATCCATCTTCAGCGAGGATTTCAGGGTTTCTTTCCAGTTTGATTCCGTCATGATTGCTTGTTCCTCGTGACTATTGCTGTACGGTGCTGGCGGAAGCCGTCTCACCCCGACCAATCGGAGCACTGCCCTGAATCAGGAAGCGCAGATCGGATGCTGTCGGGCGATCTTTGGCCCAGTCCGGCACCGTATCCGCAGCACCCGGCCAGGGATGACGCGGGTAAGGAAAGCTGATGCGATACCAGGAACGCCCCCCGTGGCAGCCATAACAGGTATTGGGATTATCCCTGGCCGCAGCTTCAATCGCCGCTGGCTTGAGGAAGTTGACCTCATGACGCCGGGTACGGATATTGGCATGGCACAGCAGGCAATTATTCTGGAACAGCTTGCCATGCTCACTCCAGGGACCGGGCAGGGCCATGACCGTATAATTGAACTGGCCGTGACACATCAGGCAGGTATCAGGGTTAACCATTTTGCGCAGGGTCAATCCCTGTGGCGCACCGAAATGACTGCCACTGTTTTCATCACGCAGGTCATTACCCTGGTGGCAGGTCGTGCACTGCATATTGGCCACCCGGTTGATGAAAGGAGCGGTCAGGTGACGCTGGTGAAATGTCATCTGCTCCCCCTCATAGGTGTCGAGGGTCTGATACCAAGCCATTGTCGAACCTGTCTTGAGCCCGGCAGGTGACTCATCGCGTACCTTGTGCTCCAGTATCTCCTGATGGCAATTCAGGCAATCGGCATTACTGGCACTGTCAATACCCGGTTTGAAATGGATCGGATCCCAGCGTGCACGCTCGTAATCCATGGTGACAGACGGCGGGGCCGTCTCTGCGGTCTGTGCCGGTACGGCAGCCTTGTCTGCAGCCGGCGTTTCCGCACCATTGGCACTGATCAGCAGCCCCGCAATGGCCAATATACCCAGCAGGCCCGCGTACCTGATTATCTTGTTACCGGAAGTCATCCTGTCAGCTCCCTGTTGATCAGACTGGCAGGCAGACACCTGCCAGCCGGGTTACGGTGCGATGACCGGCAAAATACCGGCCATGCACCAAGGCGGTTTTTACTGTGGCGGGGTCCAGTTTTGCTGGCCGCCCATGCCGGACATTCCTGACATGCCACCCATACCGGACATTCCACTCATGCCCTGCTGTGCCTGACCGGACATTCCTGACATTCCGCCCATACCAGACATGCCACCCATGCCTGACATGCCGCCCATACCGGACATTCCACTCATGCCCTGCTGTGCCTGACCGGACATCCCTGACATACCGTCCATGCCACTCATACCGGACATTCCGCCCATACCACTCATGCCGGACATTCCGCCCATGCCACTCATGCCGGACATTCCGCCCATGC
>DAOPKY010000019.1:38344-66430 GCA_035391465.1 Thiolinea sp.
CACTCATGCCGGACATTCCGCCCATGCCACTCATGCCGGACATTCCGCCCATGCCGCCCATGCCAGACATTCCGCCCATGCCACTCATGCCGGACATTCCGCTCTGCTCATAACCAATACGGTTCCACTGGGTGCACTGGACCGAGCCATCAACAACCGCATCAGCCCGGCAAAGCCATTTGCCGGTACGATCCAGAATGCCAAGCTGTCTGCCTTGCTGGCCGCCCATGCCGGACATTCCCGACATACCGCCCATGCCGGACATTCCCGACATACCGCCCATGCCAGACATTCCCGACATGCCGCCCATGCCGGACATCCCTGACATACCGCCCATGCCGGACATCCCTGACATACCGCCCATGCCGGACATCCCTGACATGCCACCCATGCCGGACATTCCCGACATGCCACTCATGCCCTGCTGTGCCTGGCCCGACATGCCGCTCATGCCACCCATACCGGACATACCGCCCATGCCGGACATCCCTGACATACCGCCCATACCGGACATGCCACTCATGCCCTGCTGTGCCTGACCTGACATGCCGCTCATACCACCCATGCCGGACATCCCTGACATACCGCCCATGCCGGACATTCCTGACATACCGCCCATGCCGGACATCCCTGACATGCCACCCATTCCGCTCATGCCTTGTTGCTCCTGGCCTGACATGCCGGACATGCCTTCCTGGTTGGCAAAGGCGCTGGAAGCACACAGAGCAGCACTTACCAGTACAAACAGACTTTTCCTGATTAACGGGTTCATAATGATCTCCTCAGTAGTCAATGTCCGGAGCAATGGCCCCAGACGCGTATAAAAAGCATTATCTGCGCCACGCCGGGCTCGCCTTCCCGTGCTGGCGGTCACGCATCGACCGGGTATTCAAGGCTTTGTATGCCAGTGCCGCAGGTCGTAAGGGGAATCCATGCCGGGATGGGTGAATGGGGAAAACCAGTTGCCCTGGTCCTCCAGAAAACGCAGTGAATGGGGATAGGGTTGGTCTACACCCTGCAGGGCGTTCTGATACCATGCGCCATCCTTGCTGACGCTGGTGATAACGGGAGCCTGTGCCGGGCGTTCCGCAGGCCGGGTGCCGGCGATATACAGCATGTCTTCTTCCGCAAGCACGGCCTGGCTGCTCAGGGCAATAAAGGCAAGGCTGGCGACGAATTTGAAATACCGGTTTGTGAACATGGAGGCAATCATGGATTGTTCCTGTGTTGCAATAATGACTGCCTGATACAAAGCACAAACCGTGCCACATTTAGTTTTTTATGCTTAATTATCTGATTTTTAATCTTTTGATACTGATGAACGGGAGTCTGGAGTGACAGACTTGCATTAAAAACATGACACAATGTCATGAATACGGATGACAGACTGTCATTAAGCATAAATTCAGGACATTTTGTCATGACATGAATTATACTGGGGGCACCTTCCGGTGCTTGAGAGTGGACCCCTTGTATGCCCCGTTTCATGCTTCCGCCATTCCTGCAACGCCTGAACCAGCGCTTTCTCGTGTTTCTGTTCAGCGTGCTGGGGCTGGCTTCCCTCAGCTTTCTGTGGCTGTTTTATTCGTTTTACAATGCCCAGCTGGCCGCAGAACGCACCGAAGCTTCTCAGGCTGTCAGCCTGCTGCTCAAGTCGTCACTGGAGCGGGCCATGCTGCAGCGGGATCTGCCTGGTTTGCGGGCCATCGTCGAGGAACTCGGCAGTCAGGAGAAAATCAGCGAGGTCCTGATCCTGAATCCATCCGGCGAAGTCCGTTTTGCCTCCCACCCGGAACAGCTGGGCCGGCAGGCCACCGCCCTGATGCAGCCGTTCTGTGGCGACTGTGACCCCGAGGCAATGCCGCTGGAGCCACAGACCCGGTTTGTGACGGTGGAAAACGGGCCGGAACGCCTGCGTACCTTTCATCCGGTCCGCAACAAGCCGGCGTGCATGCAATGCCATGGCAGTCTGGCAACCCACCCGGTCAACGGCATTCTGGTGGTTGATCAGGATGCCAGCTCCATCCGCCACAAGGGCCTGACCAGCATTCTCACACTAACCGGGGCGGGCGGCATCGTGATGCTGCTCACCGCCATCGCCTCCTGGTGGTTCATGCGCCGCTACGTCCTGCAACCCATCAGACAGCTGAATCAGGCCAGCCAGCACCTGTCACGGGGCAATCTTGCCACCCGTGTCAACCTGCCCCCCGGTCAGGATGAAATGACCCGTCTGGCCAGCGCCTTCAACCACATGGCCACACGCCTGCAACACAGCCACGACCTGCTGCAGAGCCGCCAGCAGTTCCTGCAGGACCTGATTGATGCCATGCCGGACGGGGTGCGGGTCATTGCCCCGGACTACCGCATCGTGCAAGCCAACCGCTCCTACGCCGAGCAGGCCGGCCATGCCACACCCCAGGCACTGTGCCACCAATACTGCTACCAGATCACCTACCAGCGCGATACGCCCTGCCCGCCAACGTTGCAGACCTGCCCGCTGCGCCGCCTGAGCCAGGAGCAGCCCACATTACGCTATCTGGAAACCCTGCAGCGTCCGGATGGCTCACGCCTGATGACCGAGGTTTTTGCCGCCCGCCTGCCGGCGGATACCGGCCCGGACCCGACCGGGCAGCGGGCAACACAGGGGGCGGATGATTTTCTGGTGGTGGAGGCGGTGCGTGATCTGGAAAAGGTGGCACACTATTCACACGAGCAGAAGCTGGCCGCACTGGGGGAGCTGGCCGCCAACGTCGCCCACGAAATCCATAATCCGCTGGCATCAGTGCAGATTACGCTGCAGGCCAGTGAGCGCATTCTGGCGGAAAGCGGGCAGGACACCGAAGAACTCGGGGAATACCTGCAACTGCTTGGTGAACAGGTGGAGCAGTGCCTGGATGTGACCCACCGCCTGATGAAGCTGGGCACGCTGGCCAGCGTCTATCCCGAGCTGCTGGCGGTCAACACCCTGATCCGGGAAACCCTGTCACTGCTGCGCTTCGAGCGCGAACAGCAGGGCATCACCGAACAGCTGCAGCTGGATGACAGCCAGCCGCGCATTGTGGCGGCGGACAATGACCTGCGCATGATCATCCTGAATCTGGTGCAGAATGCCTTTCATGCCATGCCGGATGGCGGCGTGCTGACCGTCAGCACCCGCAAGGCTGCCGGACAGGTGATCATCCGTATCGCCGATACCGGACAGGGTATCCGCAATGAGTCCCTGCCGTATATTTTTGATCCGTTTTTCAGCCAGCGACCGGAAAAAACCCGTGCCGGTACCGGACTGGGACTGACCATCGTGCGTTCGCTGGTCCGCCAGCATGGCGGTACCATCGCCGTGGTCCACCACCAGCCCGGCAATACGGTATTCGAGGTCCGGTTTCCGGATGCAGACAACCCGACGGAGGAAAACTGAAGCATGGTGCCCCTGATCCTGGCCATTGATGACGACATCACGCTCAACCGCCTGATCGTCACCCAGCTCAACAAGATGGGCTACGCCGCCGCCGGTGTACACTCCTGGGGAGCGGCCCAGGCCTATCTGCAGGAACATAATCCGCAGCTGGTGCTGCTGGACTGCCAGCTGCCGGATGTGCGTGCCACCGAGATTCTGCCCGGCCTCACCGCCGATTACCCGGTCATCATCATTACGGCCTATGGCAGCGTCAAGGATGCCGTGGCCGCCATGCAGGCCGGGGTGGCCGAGTACCTGCTCAAGCCGCTCAATCTGGACGAGCTGCAACTGGTGATCCGCAAAACCCTGGATGCACACAGCATGAAAAAGGAATTTCTCTATCTTAAGGAACAGCAGGTACGGAAACGCAAGTCCTTCATGGTCGGCAGCAGTAAAACCCTAAAAGAAGTGGAGTCCATGATTACCGTGGTCGCCCCCAGCAGCATGACCGTGCTGATCCAGGGGGAAAGTGGCGTCGGCAAGGAACTGGTAGCGCGTGAAATCCACGAGCGCAGTCAGGTGGCTGCACGCGGCTATGTGGCACTGGATTGCTGCACCATGCAGGAAAACCTGTTCGAGTCGGAGCTGTTCGGGCATGAAAAGGGAGCGTTCACCGGTGCGGACCGGCTCAAGAACGGCCTGATCGAGAATGCCGAGGGCGGCACCCTGTTTCTGGACGAGATCGGTGAAATCAGCCCTGCGATTCAGGCCAAGCTGCTGCGGGTGCTGGAAACCGGACGTTATCGGCGTGTGGGCGGCACCCGCGACCTGAGCGCCAATGTCCGGATCGTGGCCGCCACCAACCGCGACCTGCTGCAGATGTCGCATGAAAACCGGTTTCGTTCCGACCTGTATTACCGCCTCAACGGCTTCACCATTCAGGTGCCGCCACTGCGCGACCGCAAGGAGGACATTCCGGCATTGGTGGAGCACTTTATCCGCAATCACGGTTTTTCCCGGCGGGTGGACAAGCGCTTCAGCACCGAAGCCATTGAAAAGCTGCTGGAATACCACTGGCCGGGCAATATCCGCGAGCTGAAAAACGTGGTGGAACGCGCCATTATCCTGTCCGGGGAGTCAGACTGGATTCAGCCCGAGCACATCAGCCTGAACCCGGCTCCGCGTCCGCGCCGAAACCACGCCCCCGGCTCAGGCGTCCAGCTCAGTTTCGAGCAGCCGCCCACCCTGGATGACCTGGAGAAAAAATACCTGGGAATCCTGCTGGAGAACTTTGACGGCCATCGCGGCAAGGTGGCGCGCACCATGGGCGTCAGTGAGCGTAATGTTTACCGCCTGCTGCGCAAGCACGAACTGATGGGTAACTGAGGACAGTCACCCGCCCGGTCACACCGCTCCACTCAGGAAATGTGCATTACCGAACGCTTGAGCCGCCCCTGTACCCGCTCCACCCTGCGCCAGCTGCTGCTGTCATTCAGGGTGATCCAGCGCCGTTCCTCGGTACGGTAAAACCAGTCCTTGTCCTGCTGGAAATAAATCTGGATATCCCCGCTTTCCCAGATATTCAGGATTTCATTGCCGTGTGAACGCAAATCATCAAAATCCGTCATGGCACGCTGGCCCATTTCACTGTACAACCGGTTCAGCTCCAGCAGCATGCGGTTGATGTCGGCAGGCATCGGCTCGGCCTTGAGACCGATCTTGCGCGCTTCCGGCAGCAGGATCGGATAGCTGTGCGAGGGGTAGCGCGAGTTCAGCGTGGTGGCAATGCGCTCCGCCACCCCTTCATCATCAATATGATGGCTGAGCAGGTCGCGGCAGATCATGATCGAAAGTGATTCGGCCCGGTCCACGGCACCAATCACCAGCGGGTGCACGTATTCAAACAGGTGCTTGTAGGGGTTGTCACCGGAATCGGCATTGCCCTGCTCGCGCCACAGCCGGATCACCCGGTTCAGCTCATCCAGGCTGACCCCGACCCGGTCATTATCACGATCAATCGGCGACAGGGCATGGTGCAGCGAGGTATCCACCGCCGTCAGGTAAGCCGACGGCCCCATCAGAATGCGGTTCGCCCCCAGCACGATCATGGTGGCCGCCGATGCACACTCCAGCGGCACCAGTGCCACCAGATTGCGGCAGTGCTGCCGCAGCAGGCTGACCAGCCGCAGGGAGACCTGCCCACTGCCGCCGTCGGACTTGAGAAACAGGTAGATGGTGTCCTGGGTGCCGAGTTTGTCCAACACTTCATACAGGGCCAGCACGTCATTCTGGCACACCGAGCCGCGCGGGTTGTTCCAGTACACCACCAGCGGCCCGCCCAGGGCTTCCGACAGGCGTGCAATGGCGGCTTGGGTCTTGCTGAACAGCACGGGCGGCTGTTTGATGCCCGGTTTCGGCGCCGGTGCGATATTGTCCGTATCGGTGTCGGTATCAGTTTTGGTTTCGTTACTCATGCTTCAGTTGCCTTGTTTAATGATCCTGCATTATAGGCAAGGCAGGCCACAGAGCGCATGAATGCCCTGCATCAGCGGTGTTTAAATCGGCGCTCCGCCCACCTGCCCGGCCTGCCACCGGTGCATGCCGTCATTCTCCCCGCTCATAAATCGCAGCAACAGCCAGCCTCAGGCCCACTGACTCCAGATGCAACATGAAAAAGCTCAGCCCTGCAAGGCCCGGTACATTCCGGCGGCAATCGCAGCAAAACCCTCATGTGTTGTTGCCAGGGTCTCCAGCAACCCCTGATTTGCCTGAATACCGGCTTCCACTTCCGCCTCAGCCTGAATGATTCTTGCCCGATTCAACTGGCAGTGATTCATGCCGAAAGCCTGCAGCACCCTGGATTTGGGCCAGCGCTTGCTGCCGGTCAGGGTCAGGGCCATGGTATCTCCAGGCAGGTAGGGCACGGTGCTGACCACATCAAATACCGGGGCCAGCTGCCGCTCGAATATCGGCATTTTACCGCTTCGGTGCGCCTGCAAATCCCGGTACAGGACACCGATATTTTTCAAGTGGGCATCCCCGTTGCGAACCCTGACATTCAGGCAGGTCAGTTTGTAAAAATCGTACAATGCCTGCTCGACCCGTGCCGGTGATACAAACTGACGGATGGTATTGGTACAAGCTTCCAGTGAACTGTCGTATTTCTGCCGGGTTCCCTTGCCCTGCAGTACACCAAAATCCTCAAACCCGAGCGCCCGGCCATCCGCCATCATGTCAAAGCGCTTGATGACCAGCAGTTCGGCATTATCACTGAGGTGAAACTCCGGCACAGCCAGACCGGCATCCCGCGCCATGCTCATACAGACAAACTCATTACAGGCCAGCTGCGGATAATCGTCCCCCCAGCTTTTCACGATGTAATGTGCCATTGTCATGGTCAGTCGGCTGTGCATGTCCAGCAACACCTTGGGCTGCATACCGGCAACCCCTGACACCGGTGCATAACGCTGCAGCAAGGCCTGAAACAGGCCTGCTTTTTCCTGCCCCAGCAGCAACTCGATATCCAGGGGTGCTTCCGGATGCGCAGGCGGTGCCTGATCCACGGCTCCGTAGGCTATCCGCCCGATCTGGTTCCGGCCCAGAATCGTCAGCAGTGTCAGATCATCACTGCCGAATTGCTTGCTCGTCATGCGTTCAAGGGCCTGACGCAAGGCACCTTCCGGCAGGTTCATCTGAAAAACCGGATGCAGCTCGTCATGCTGATAGCTTTCATGGCGAACCGGCATGGTCAGGGAAACGGCCTCCGTGGCATCGTGGCGGTAGCTGAAGACATGCCGGCTCCCGTTCCTGCTCAGGCGGCCACAGGCAGCAGGCGGCTGATGCCCCGTATAAACGTCGATCGCATTCACGACTCACGCCCCCGCACCAGATCATCCAGCGTCGGCATGCCGATATCCTCACAGTTCAACGTTTTACCCAACACGCTCAGGACCCGCTCAACCTTGCGGATGCCCAGATCCGGGTAGTCATTGCGTTCCAGGGCACCGATCGTGGTCCGGTCAAGGTGCACCATGTCGGCCAGCGCCTGCTGGCTGAGCCCCTGTGCCTTGCGGGCGGTGCGAATGGTCTGGCTGATGTCTGGCAGCATGATGAACATATCCATCAAAAGAAGTGAAAAATTCATTATTGATGAATATATTCCTCTTTTCAAGCCTGAACCGGCAGTCCCACAAGGGGGGGTTTCCCGTTAAACAGGGCTGCCGGCATGGTCATCAGCAAAGTGTTTTGGCCCTTCCTGCTTACTCTTTCACCCCGATCGGTTATCATGCGGTGTCGCCCATTTCCCCGCTTGAATCCCCATGACCGATATTTTCATCAGTTACAGTAATCAGAACCGTGATTGGGTCAAACCGCTGGCGGCAGCCCTGGAGGCGCGGGGTTATTCCGTGTGGTGGGACCCCGATATTCTGCCGGGGCAGCATTATCAGGCTGTAATCCAGCAGGCATTACATGCAGCCGGATGCGTCGTGGTGGTCTGGACGCCGGAGTCAGTCGCCTCGGATTATGTCCGGGCCGAATGCCTGTGGGCATTCAGCAAACGTAATCTGGTGGGGGTGCTGGCCCGTGATGCAACCATTCCCACACCCTTCAATGCGGTGCATGCTGCCGATTTAAGACGCTGGAAAGGGCGTGCAGATGATGTGAATTTCAGGCGGCTGCTGCGCGGGATTGCCCTGCTGAATCCACGTGATGACATACCGCCGCCTCCACCACCACCGAAACCGGTGGGGTCGGGTTTGAAGGTTCTGGCTGCTGCCATGCTGCTGGCCGGAGGAGCCTGGGGCGGACTGGAGATATTCAAATCTTTTCAGGAACCGAACTCCCCGGCGGTGCAGCCGGCGACTGCACCGGTTTCCGTGCCCGAACCGGTACCCGAGCCACCAAAAGCCTATCGTCTTGTGGTCGAAGCGACACCTGCCGATGCGGTAGTGATGATTGATGGCCAGCCTTATCAGGCTGAGCGGACATGGCGTGCCGGAACCTATCGGATACATGCGGAAGCCGACGGCTACAGGCCGCTTGAGGATTCAGTAACGGTCAGGGCCGCTGACCAGACAGTGACCGTTGAACTGGAACCGGAGCAGCTGCCGTTCGAGCCGCAGATGATCGCCATTCCCGGCGGAACCTTCACCATGGGCTGCGTGCCGGAGCGGGATGATGTGGAGGGCGGGTGTTATGATGATGAAAAGCCTGCGCATGAAGTGACGCTGAAACCGTTCTGGCTGGCGAAGACGGAGGTGACGGTGGGTCAGTTTCGAGCATTTGTGGATAGCACGGGTCACAAGACGACGGCAGAAGCTCAGGGTTCCTGTAGGTCGTATGACAAGGATGGCCAATGGAGTGATGTCAAAGGCAGATCATGGCGCAAAGCGGGTTTTGAACAGACCGATGAACACCCGGCAGTGTGCCTGAGCTGGAATGATGCGCAGGCTTATGTGAATTGGCTGAGCCGGGAAACAGGCAAGGATTACCGGCTGCCAACGGAGGCGGAGTGGGAGTATGCTGCACGAGGGGGTGCGAAGACGGCCTATTTCTGGGGAAACAAGGCCAGCCATGAGTATGCCAATTACGGCAAGGATGAATGTTGTGATGGATTGGCGAGTGGTCGGGATCAATGGGTCCATACTTCCCCGGTGGGAAGTTTTCCGGCTAATGGCTTTGGTTTGCAGGACATGAATGGCAATGTATACGAATGGGTGCAAGACTGCTGGCAAAGTGACTACACAAAGACCCGGCCAGATGGAGGTGCCCGCCCGGGCTGCGGCGCGAACGCGGCGCGAGTGTTGCGCGGCGGCTCTTGGCACGACAGCCCGTGGGACCTGCGCTCCGCCTACCGCAACAACAACTTCCCCGTCTACCGGTACAACGACGTTGGATTTCGCGCCGCCAGGACAAATTAACCTTTACCCTTTATCTTTGGACACTCGCACAGGTGGCCATGCGGGTAATGCAGGCCGGTATCCCCGGTGTCCGGGGGGCACTACCGCGCGAAGCGCGGTCGATTTTTTTTTGAGGTGAAAGGTGGAACGAAAAACGCCCCCGAAAGGAGGCGTCTGCAGTCTGTCCCGAGAATACCGGGCGTCAGTCCGAATCAGTTGAAGCGGACATACTCGAACTCGACCGGCTGGCGGTTGATGCCCATGACCGGGGGGGCAATCCAGTTGGCAAACTTGCCCGGCTCGACAACCCGGCCCATCAGGCTGGCCACAAAGGCCCGGTCTTCCACACTCGGCAACCAGTCGTTCCGGTTCGCCTGCCACTGCTCCTCGGTCAGTACCACACCATCCGGAGACACCCGCACCCCGGACAGGGCACCGATGCGGCGGTTGAAGGCTTTATGAGGCACGCTCAGGCGGTAGTCCAGCCCGGCTTTTTCAATAACCTTGTTCCAGCGCTTGACGCCGCCCTGACTGTCGGTGATGTAATCATCACGCAGCACTTCATTGAGGGCATTCAGCATCGGGACTTCCCGCTCGCCCAGACGGCCATCCACCACTTCGAGGATTTTGTAGCTGTCGTTCTTGAGCACATGATCATCAGTGCGCTTGCCTTCCTCATAGCGGCCCTTGAGACCGGTGGTGTAGAAGGTGGCGGCATTACTGGACTGGTCGGCACCGAACAGGTCGATGGTGACACTGTAGTGGAAGTTGATGTAGCGCTGAATGGTCGGCAGGTCAATGACACCGGCAGCACGCAGACGCGCCGGATCGTCGGTCTTGAGCTCATTCATGACCTGACAGGTGCGCTGCACCACGCGGCTGACACCGGACTCGCCGACAAACATGTGGTGGGCTTCTTCAGTAAGCATGAAGCGGGTGGTCCGGGCCAGCGGATCAAAGCTGGATTCGGCCAGGGCGCAGAGCTGGAATTTGCCGTCACGGTCGGTGAAATAGGTGAACATGTAAAAAGACAGCCAGTCCGGAGTCTTTTCGTTGAAAGCCTGCAGGATGCGCGGGTTGTCAGCCTCACCACTGCGGCGCTCCAGCAGGGCCTCGCCTTCTTCGCGCCCGTCCCGACCGAAGTATTTGTGCAGCAGGTAGACCATGGCCCACAGGTGCCGGCCTTCCTCGACATTGACCTGGAACAGGTTGCGGAGGTCATACTGGCTCGGGCAGGTCAGCCCCAGATGGCGCTGCTGTTCGACCGAGGCCGGCTCGGTGTCACCCTGGGTGACGATAATGCGGCGCAGGTTGGCGCGGTATTCGCCCGGTACGTCCTGCCAGCAGTTTTCACCCTTGTGGTCACCGAAGTGGATTTTACGCTCGGTATCGCCGGGATTAAGGAAGATGCCCCAGCGGTAATCCGGCATTTTGACGTGGCCGAACTGGGCCCAGCCTTGGGGATCGACGCTGACGGCGGTGCGCAGGTAAACATCAAAGTTATGTGAGCCGTCCGGCCCCATGTCCTGCCACCATTGCAGGTAGTTGGGCTGCCAGTGTTCCAGCGCACGTTTAAGGGTACGGTCTTCGGACAGATTCACGTTATTGGGAATCTTCTCGTTGTAATCGATTGTGGCCATGTTGCTGCTCCTCATTGAATCAGGGGGTGTGCCCTTCCCCGCTCGGATGCCGGGGAAGGGGGAGAGGAAAGGGGTTCGGTTCAGACCCGGTTCCAGTCAAAATCCGCTTTTTCGCCCTTGCCGTAGACTTTCAGGGCGCCTTTGTCACCGACGGCATTCGGGCGCTGGAAAATCCAGTTCTGCCACGCGGTCAGGCGACCGAAGACGCGGGTGAACATGTTTTCCCGCCCGTTGAAGCGCAGGTTGGCTTCCAGCCCGGTCAGGGCATCCGGCGACATGGCAACGCGCTCTTCCACAGCAATGCGGATTTCATCGTCCCAGTCGATGTCATCGGGGTTGCTGGTGATCAGACCGAGGGCAAAGGCGCTGTCAGCATCCAGCGGCTGGTCCCGGACTTCACGCACGGCAGCCAGCGCGGCGACGTCATGATAGAAACGGCGCTCCAGCCGGCTTTCATCAGAAGCCATTGGATAGAGACCGAAATTGGTTTCACCCACCACCAGGCGCGGGGCAGCGGCTTCATCATCCGGCAGGGCCAACTGATAGCTGCGGTCACAGGCCAGCGCCAGTTCCAGGAAGGTACCGGCAAAGCAGGAACCGCTGTCAATCAGGGCGAACAGGCTGCGGGAGGAAACATCCAGCCGGCTCAGGGTACGGCGCAGCAGGCCAATGGTTTCGCGCACCAGCCAGTGCTCACGGTTGGCCAGCAAAAAGGCATCCATGGCCAGCACGGCATCCGCATCACCTTCAGTGCGCATGAGCCACAGTCCCAGGTCCAGCTCATTGGTGCGCATCGACAGAATGGCATCATCCAGTTCGCGGGCCAGCGCCAGCGGATACCAGTCGGCTCCCAGGGCTTCCACCTCGCTGATCTGCGTCGGCTGGGAGCCTTGCGGGGCGCGCACGATGAAAGTGGCGGTGCGGGCATTCCGGTCCATTTCAACCGTGACATGGCGATAGTGCAGGGCATCAGCCTCACGGCGGCGCTCCAGCGGGGTGAGGGCCACACCTTTGGCATCCGCCGGGCGGTCGCTCTGCGCCGCCAGCGCCAAGGCACGTTCCTTGACCGCTTCGGCAAAGCGGGCCGGCTTGGCAATGGCATCCACCAGCCGCCAGTCCACGGCTTTCCGGCCCCGGATGCCTTCGGTGGTGGTGCAGAAAATATCGGCCAGATCGTGGCGCACATGGCGCTTGTCGGTAACGCGGGTCAGGCCACCGGTGCCCGGCAGTACGCCCAGCAGCGGCACTTCCGGCAGGCTCACCGAGCTGGAACGGTCGTCCACCAGCAGGATTTCATCACAGGCCAGCGCCAGTTCATAACCGCCACCGGCACAGGCACCGTTCACTGCTGCCAGAAACTTCAGGCCGTTGTGGGTAGAAGAATCTTCCAGACCGTTACGGGTTTCATTGGTGAATTTACAGAAGTTGACCTTCCAGGCATGGCTGCTGAGGCCGAGCATGAAGATGTTGGCGCCGGAGCAGAAAATCCGGTCCTTGAGGCTGGTGACGACCACGGTCCGGACCGTTGGGTGTTCAAAGCGGATGCGGTTGATGGCATCGTGCAGTTCAATATCAACCCCAAGGTCATAGCTGTTGAGCTTGAGCTGGTAGCCCGGGCGAATTCCCCCGTTCTCGTCAAAATCCGCCGCCAGTGTGGCAATCGGTCCGTCAACACTCAGACGCCAGTGTTTGTAGGCTGACGGGTTGGTCTGGTAATCAACCGGGTTATCAATGGTTTCGGTAGTGGTCACGTTGCATCCTCCAGGCAGTGTCCGTAAATTGATGAAACGATATTATGAAATATTTTGCATACAGTCAAGGAGTAATACCATACAATTTTGCAATTTAATGCATGATTCGGTTTTGCCCGGTCTGCACGATCCGGCGTGCCAGCTGCAGCAGCGCCTCAAAACTTTCCTCCAGTGTATGTGAGCCGGTATTCAGCTGGTACTGTGCCTTGGCATAAAAGGCTTCACGTGACTCCAGAATGTTTTTCAGGTCTTCCATCGCCTCCCTGTTGCCCGCCATGGGACGGAAATCCCCCTGCTCCAGTACCCGCTGCATGTGCTCTTTCGGTGACGCACGCAGCCAGATGGTGGAACAGTGCGACAGCAACAGGTTGAAGTTGACCGGATCGGAAACCAGCCCACCGGGAGTCCCGATAATGGCTTCAGGGTAAATCTGGATGCTTTCCTCCAGGGCGCGCCGTTCATAACGCCGGTAGGCATTGGCACCGTACAGGTCCTGAATCTCGGCAATGCTGCAACCGGCGAACTGCTCGATTTCACGGCTCAGTTCCACAAAGGGAAACCCCAGACTTTCAGCCAGCATGCGTCCCAGCGTCGACTTGCCGGCCCCCCGCAGACCGATCAGGGCAATCCGTGAGCTGCTGAGTGCTGCCTCACCGGGCCCGGCCACATTATCCAGGGCGCGGCTGATGGCAATGCGGGCCTTGCGCAGGGCCTGCTCGTCACGGTGTTCCAGCAGAGAGCGGATCATCAGCCACTCCGGTGACACGGTGGTCATGTCCCCGATCAGCTCGGCCAGACTGCATTCCAGTGCCTGTGCCACCTGCAACAGTACCAGGATCGAGACATTGCCTTCACCGTACTCCAGATTGGCCAGATGGCGCTCCGAAATCCCGGCAGACTGTGCCAGCGCCCGTCGTGAAACGCCCTGACGCGAGCGCAGGCCACGCACCCGTTCCCCCAGGGCCAGCAGGAAACGGCTCTGCCCACTGTCACGCCCGCTTGTCGAGGTGGCAGGAGGCGTTATTTTTTTGGCTGCAGTGGATTTAGCCACGGGAAACTCCTTTCATTTCATGCAATATAATGCTTGACAGAAAATGCCTTCGACCCTTATTGTTGCTTTATGCAAAATAATTCATGCGGGATCAAATGACAAGTCCGGTATCGCCGCGCATGATCAGACAGGAGGACCCAATGAGCAAAGCGAAATTTCATCAGCAAATCCAGGCACTGGCAGCACAAATCGCCGGACGCGAGCTTGATTCCGATCTGGAACAATGGCTTAACCGTAATCACGGGGCCGACAGTGCAACCTATGCGGCCCTGCAGCAATCCTGTCAAACCGGTGTGGCTGAAGGCTGGCTGTGTGAACGCGAGGCCGGCGGCATCCGTTACGGGCGTGTTTTCAAACCGGAAGCCGCCCTGCACGATTTTTCTGTCGATGTGGTGGACATGGACGACATCAAAGGGCCGCATCACAGCCATCCCCATGGCGAAATCGACCTGATCATGCCACTGGATGCACAGGCGCGTTTTGATGAACACCCTGCCGGCTGGCTGGTCTATCCCCCCGGCAGCGCCCATCACCCGACCGTGACCCGGGGACGTGCACTGGTGCTGTACCTGCTGCCTCAGGGCAGTATCAGCTTTACCCGCTAAGCGGCCCGAGCCGGCATGACCGATACGACAGACAGGATGGAACGGCGACAGAATGCCCGGCGGATACCGGCAGACCGGTAAGGGTATTGGTCGTGCCCTGAATTTCACCACCGGTACAGTGTCATTCAGAGCGGCACTGCCATACTGAACAAGCTTTCGGACTACACAATCAGGAGGAGGATACATGAGTATCGAGGATATTGAAGCGCCGGGCGATCCGTTCAACTTCGCCCGGCACCTGATCGAGCGCAATGCTGGACGCGCTGAAAAAACAGCCTTTATGGATGACTACGGCAGCCTCAGCTATGGCGCGCTGGAACAGCGGATTCGCCGGGTGGCTGCCGGATTGCGGCATTTGGGCCTGCGCCGCGAGGAACGCGTACTGTTGTTGATGCAGGATTGTGCCGATTGGCCGGTCAGCTTTCTGGGGGCCATGTATGCCGGGGTGGTGCCGGTGGCGGTGAATACCCTGCTGACGGCGGATGACTACGCCTACATGCTGGAACATTCCCGCGCCCAGGCCGTGCTGGTCTCCGGCAGCCTGCTGCCGACCCTGAATGCCGCCATGACGCGCTCCGACCATGAAGTGCAGAAAGTCATTGTGTCACACCCGGAAGCCCCGCTGCACCCTTCTGAAATGGCATTCGAGACCTTTCTGGAGCTGCGCTCCCCCGCCCGCCAGCCGGCCCCGACCTGTGGCGATGACCCCGGCTTCTGGCTTTATTCCTCCGGCTCCACCGGACGCCCCAAGGGCACGGTACACACCCACGCCAACCCGTACTGGACTGCCGAACTGTACGGTACCCGGCTGCTCGGGGTGCGTGAGGATGACATCTGCTTTTCGGCGGCCAAGCTGTTCTTTGCCTATGGACTCGGCAATGGCCTGAGCTTTCCGCTCAGTGTCGGGGCCACCGTGGTGCTGCTGGGTGGACGCCCGACACCGGAAGCTGTGTTCGAGCGCTGGATTAAACATAAAACGACAATTTTCTTTGGTGCACCGACCGGTTATGCCGGCATGCTGGCCTCCCCCGAGCTGCCCGGGCGGGATCAGGTTGCCCTGCGATTGGCATCCTCGGCGGGAGAAGCCCTGCCGGCGGAACTGGGGCAGCGCTTTACCGAAAAGTACGGGGTGGAAATCATCGACGGTATCGGCTCCACCGAAATGCTGCATATTTTCCTGTCCAATGTGCCGGGCAAGGTACGTTATGGCACCACCGGCTGGCCGGTTCCGGGTTACGAAGTGGAGTTGCGCGGTGATGAGGGTGCAGCGGTACCGGATGGTGAGCCGGGCGATCTTTACATCAAGGGACCGAGTGCCGCCACCATGTACTGGAATAACCGCACCAAGACCCGTGACACCTTCCAGGGCGGCTGGACCAAAAGCGGTGACAAGTACGTGCGCAATGCGGATGGCACTTACACTTACTCCGGACGCAGTGACGACATGCTCAAGGTCAGCGGCATCTATGTCTCGCCCTTTGAGGTGGAAGCCACACTGATCCAGCATCCGGCGGTGCTGGAAGCCGCCGTCATCGGCAAGCAGGATGCCGACGGTCTGGTCAAGACCAAGGCATTTATTGTGCTCAAGGAAGCGAACAAGGTCGACAAAGACGCCCTGCGCGCCGAACTGAAAATCTTTGTCAAGGACCATCTGGCCCCGTACAAGTACCCGCGCTTCATGGAATTCGTGGACGAACTACCCAAAACCGCCACCGGCAAAATTCAGCGCTTCCGGCTGCGGCAGCTGGAACAGGAAAACCCGGCATGACCCCGGCACGCGAGTCGCAGCATCACTTTGTCGATATTGACTGGGCCGGGCGTCCGGTCAGTATCGAGTATCAGTGGATCGGCAACCCCGCCCCGTCAGCGCCGCTGCTGGTGTTTCTGCATGAAGGACTGGGTTCGGTCAGCATGTGGCGTCATTTCCCGCAAACCCTGTGCAGCACACTGAACTGGCGCGGGCTGGTGTATTCCCGTCCGGCCTACGGGCGCTCGACACCGCGTGCAGCGGATGAGTACTGGGATGTGGATTTCATGCACCGTCAGGCCTTTGAAGTATTGCCTGCACTGCTGGAAGCCTTGGCTATTGATGTGGAGCACCGGCCACCCTGGTTGCTGGGACACAGTGACGGCGGCTCCATTGCCCTGTTGCATGCTGCCCGCTTCCCGCAGCAGGTGGGCGGGCTGATTGTGCTGGCCCCCCACATTATGGTCGAGGACCTGACCATCCGCAGCATTGAACAGGCCAAAGGTGTCTATCAGGACACCGACCTGCGCCACAAGCTGGCCCGGCACCACGATGATCCGGATTCGGCCTTCTGGGGCTGGAACAATATCTGGCTGCATCCGCCGTTCCGGGACTGGTCCATTGAAGACGAAATCACCACGATTCAATGCCCCGTGCTTGCGGTACAGGGCGTGGATGACGAATATGGTACGATGGAGCAGATTCGCGGCATCGCACGCCGTGTGACACAGACGAAGCTGGTGGAGCTGCCTGACTGCGGGCACTCCCCCCACCGCGATCAGAGCGAGGAGCTGACGCGCCGGATTGTTGGCTTTATAAACCCGAACGGAGGAGATTCCGTATGAAATTATTGCAGACTACCCTGCTGGCTGCCGCCCTGTGCAGCACCAGTACCCTGAGCATGGCGGAAGAGGCCGCCCTGAAAATCGGCCTGATGCTGCCTGCCACCGGAACGTATGCCCAGCTGGGTACCGCGATTGAAAACGGCTTCAAGCTTTACGTCAATCAGGTGGGCGGCAAACTGGGCGGGCGTGATGTCGAATACGTCAAGCTGGATGATGAGTCCGATCCGGCCAAGGCAACCGACAATATCAACAAGCTGATCAAAAGTGACAAGGTGGATGTGGTCATCGGTACGGTGCACTCGGGTGTGGCGGCAGCCATGGCCAAGGTCGCCAAGCAGACCGGTACCCTGTTGGTGGTTCCCAATGCCGGCTCGGCCATGATCACCGGCCCCATGTGCGCACCCAATATTTTCCGCAGCTCCTTCAGCAACCAGCAACCGGGCTTTGCCATGGGCAAGGTGGCGGCTGAAAAAGGCTACAAAAAAGTGGCCACCATCACCTGGAAGTACGGTGCCGGTGAAGAGTCGGTGGGTGGCTTCAAGGAAGCCTTTGAAGCCGATGGCGGCGAAGTGGTCAAGGAACTGTATGTGCCATTCCCGAATGTGGAGTTTCAGGCCCTGCTGACCGAGATTGCCGCCCTCAAGCCGGATGCTGTTTATTCCTTCTTTGCCGGAGCCGGCGCAGTCAAGTTCGTCAAGGATTACAAGGCCGCCGGCCTGATGGACAATATCCCGCTGCTGGGGGCCGGCTTCCTGACTGACGGCACCCTGAAGGCTCAGGGCGGTGACGGCGAGGGGCTGCTGACCACGCTGCACTACGCGGACGAGCTGGACAATGAAACCGACAAGGCTTTCCGCCAGGCTTACAATGCAGCCTTCGACATGGTACCGGATGTTTATGCGGTACAGGGCTTTGATGCGGCCCAGATTCTGGATATCGGCCTGAAAGCTACCGGTGGCGATGTCAGCAAAACCGCTGAAATTGCCGCTGCGGTTGAATCCACTGAAATTGACAGCCCAAGGGGGAAATTTACGCTCTCCAAGGCCCATAACCCGATACAGGACATTTACCTGCGCGAAGCCAAAGGTGAGGAAAATGTCATGATCGGTGTCGCTGTTGAAAAACTGGATGATCCGGCCAAAGGCTGCCGCCTGTAAACGTACCGCCCCTCTCCCCCACTGCGCCGGCCACTCGGGCCGGGGAGAGGGTTTCATACCATTACTTGCTGAAAGGTACGTTGTATGGACTTTTCCATTTTCCTGATCCAGCTGTTGAATGCATTTCAGTATGGCCTGTTGCTGTATCTGGTGGCGATGGGGCTGACCCTGATTTTCGGCATCATGGGGATCATCAATCTGGCACACGGCAGTTTCTACATGGTCGGTGCTTATATGGCCTACGCCCTGGCGCCACTGGCCGGTGGCAATTTTTTCATTACCCTGCTGATGGGGCTGGTTCTGGCCGTCATCCTGGGTTATCTGCTGGAGTGGGCCTTTTTCAGTTTCCTGTACGAACGCGAACACCTGCAGCAGGTTTTGATGACCTATGGCCTGATTCTGGTCTTTGAGGAAATACGCAGTCTGCTGGTGGGTGATGATGTGCATGGCGTGCCGATACCGGATATTCTGTCAGGTTCCATTCCGCTGGGGGATGTCATGACTTACCCGGTGTACCGCCTGTTTGTTTCAGCGGTCTGCCTGCTGCTGGCACTGGGCCTGTATTTCGTGTTCGCCCGCACCCGCCTGGGGATGATGATTCGCGCCGGCAGTGTCAACCGGGAAATGGTGCAGTCACTCGGCATTGACATTCAGTTCCTGTACCGCGTGGTCTTTGCCGCCGGGGTCGCGCTGGCAGTCCTGGCCGGCATGATTGCCGCCCCCATTTCCTCCGTTTATCCAGGGATGGGCAACCAGATACTGATCATCTGTTTTGTGGTGGTGGTCATTGGCGGTATCGGCTCAATTCGCGGGGCCTTTTTTGCCGCTCTGCTGATCGGTCTGGTGGATACCTTTGGCAAGGTCTGGCTGCCGGAAGCGTCCGGCGTACTGGTCTATGTATTGATGGCCCTGATCCTGTTATGGAAGCCCAGCGGCCTGTTCAAGGCAGGAGGGTAAGCACATGTACATTGAAAAGGGTAAAGCCGTTTTTGTCGGCCTGATCTTTCTGGCGCTGGCCCTGTACCCTCTGGGTGCTGACAGCTATGGTATCGGCCTGATTAACAAGATCATGATCTACGCCATTCTGGCGCTCAGTCTGGAGCTGCTGGTGGGCAGCACCGGTCTGATCTGCTTCGGACAGGCCGCTTTTTTCGGCATCGGGGCCTATGCCGCCGTGCTGCTGTCGCCGGAAGATGGCGCAGCTTCCATCTGGTTCCTGCTGCCGGCCTGCGTGATCGTGGCCGCTGTGTATGCCCTGTTTGTCGGTGCCCTGTCGCTGCGTACCAAAGGGGTGTATTTCATCATGGTGACACTGGCGTTCGCACAGATGGCCTATTATGTGTTCCACGACACCTCCCTGGGTGGCGGTTCAGACGGTATTTACCTGTATTATGTACCGGGTATGGATACCTGGCTGGACCTGGGCAAACCCCTGACCCTGTATTTCTTCACCCTGCTGTTTCTGGTCTGGACCTTTGTGTTTCTGGCCATTCTGCTGCGCTCCCATCTGGGGCGGGCGCTGGCCGGCATCCGTATCAATGAGCAGCGCATGCTGGCTTCCGGTTTCACCACCTACCCCTACAAGCTGGCAGCTTTTGTCACGTCCGGCGGTATTGCCGGTCTGGCCGGGTTTCTGTTTGCGGTACAGGACGGCTTTGTCAACCCGGAAATGCTGAGCTGGCACCTGTCCGGTTCATTGCTGATGATGATCATTCTGGGCGGGCTGGGACACCTGCGCGGTGCCCTGATCGGGGCGTTTGCCTTTGTGCTCCTGCAGGAGTTTTTCAAATCCACTGCCGTTTTCGGTGATTTCGCCAAACACTGGCATCTGGGCCTGGGGCTGACCATCATTCTCAGCGTCGCCATCCTGCCCAAGGGCCTGATCGGGCTGCCGGAACGGGTACAGATGCGCCTGTTCGGGTACCGCAATCCCCGGCGGGCAGACAGCAGCAAGGCACGGGAGGAGGTGCAGTCATGAATCCGAATGAGGTATTACTGAGCGGCCAGAACATTACCCAGTGCTGGGGCGGACTGGTGGCGCTGGACAAGGTTTCCATCGAGATCGGGCGCGGCGAACTGCATGCGGTGATCGGCACCAACGGAGCCGGCAAGTCCACGCTGATCAATATCCTCTCCGGCGAGCTGAAGCCGACTGAAGGCAAGGTGTCACTGCTGGGGCACGATGCCACGCGCTGGTCACAGCCACGCCGCGCCCGCAACGGGCTGGGGCGCAGTTATCAGCGCAATACCATTTTCCCGGATTTCACCGTGTTCGAGAACTGCCGGCTCGCAGCCCAGGCACAGGTGCAACGCCCTTGGGTCTGGTGGAACAATTCGCAGAAATGCCGGATCAGCAGCACCAATGCCCATAACGGCATCCGCATGGCCGGACTGGAACCCTTCAGTGACCAGGTGGCCGGTCCGCTCTCACACGGGCAGAAGCGCCAGCTGGAAGTGGCCATGTGTCTGGCCACCAGTCCCCAGGTGCTGCTGCTGGATGAACCACTGGCCGGTATGGGTGCCGAGGAGACGGAACGTATGCTGGAACTGCTGGGACAGCTGAAGGAAGGGCACGGCATCCTGCTGGTGGAGCATGACATGGATGCGGTGTTTCGTATCGCTGACCGCATTACCGTCATGGTCAATGGCAGCGTGATTGCCTCTGACACGCCGGACAATATCCGCAACAACCCCGATGTACAGACTGCCTACCTGGGAGACCATTGAAATGCAGGAATCCGAGCTGATTGTGGACGCCCGTGAGGTGCAGGCCTGGTATGGTTCCAGCCATATCCTGCACGGTATCAATTTCCAGATCCGGCGCAGTGAGACGGTCGGCCTGCTGGGGCGCAACGGCATGGGCAAAAGCACGCTGATCCGTACCCTGCTCGGGCATGTGAAACAGCGGGCCGGGCACATTGTTTTTTTCGGGCAGGACATGTCCAGAGCCAGACCGCATGAAGTGGCCCGTCTGGGGGTAGCCTATGTGCCGGAAGGGCGCGGGGTTTTCCCCAACCTCTCGGTACGCGAGAACCTGATCATGGCGGCACACCCCAATGCCAAAGGGCAGAACGCGTGGTCCTACGAACGGATCATGGATACCTTCCCGCGCCTGAGTGAGCGGGTCGGCAATCTGGGCGGGCAACTGTCCGGCGGCGAACAGCAGATGCTCTCCATCGGCAGGGCACTGATGACCCACCCGGAACTGGTGATTCTGGATGAAGCCACCGAAGGACTGGCTCCCCTGATTGTGGAAGACATCTGGCGTGTGATCGGCGAAATCCGCCAAAGCGGACTGGCGACCCTGATTGTTGACCGCAACTATCACAAGGTGCTGTCCAACAGTGATCAGGCCGTGGTCATGCAGAAAGGTCAGTTCGTCCTGCAGGGTGAGGCATCATCGGTGATCAACGATCCGGAACTGGCCGGGTATCTCGGGGTTTGAAGCCGGGCCGGAGGTATCATACGAAAAGCGGGATGTACACGGGACCGTGAATGAGGCTTACAGGAACGGATCCAGTGTTCTGGTGCCGCAACCTGCAAAGTGCTTCGTATTTCGGGTGACCACCGTCAGATCATAAATCAGTGCCGTTACGGCTATCATTTTGTCCAGTTCATTTTCAGGGTTCGGAACCCGTAACCGCCCCCAAAGCTGGGCCACATCATGGTCAAACGGTAAAATACAGTCTCGAAACCCGTCCAGCACCCCGTCCAGCCAAGTTTCCAATGCACCCGCCTGCTGATGGTCATTCCGGTGTTTCAGCAGTTCGATACCACGTCGTAGTTCACCAATGGTTACAGCGGACAAGAAGGCTTGCTGGCCCTGTTCCCGAACTTGATGGAAAAATGCCTGTACTCCGGCATTGGTACGTCCTTTCTTGCGGACTTCGCTGATGATGTTGGTATCAAGCAAATACATCGTCAGCCTTTTGCTGATTCTGCACGCGCTCAAAATCTTCATCTTTACCGACATCAGGAATTTCCAGCAGGGCCTCTGTGAAGCTGCGTTTTCTGAGTGTCAGCAGTACTTCACGCAGGATTATGCGGTGTTCCATTTCGGCACTACGGCCATTGCGGGCAGCCCGTTGTTTCAAGGCTTCCACAATTTCCGGCTCCAGATTTCTGACAAGCAGGCTTGGCATTCCGATATTCCCGGTTTTAAACTGCTATCAATGCTAGCATTTTTGTAAAGGACTGTAATCCCCTGCCCGGCATTGCCCCCAGCACACCCAATCGACAGCTCAGCGCGGGCCGAATGCAGGCTCACGCTTCGCCTTCATCGCAGCCAGCCCCTCAGCCGCATCGGCTCCGCTGAAGCCCAGCATCTCCGCACTCAGTGAGTGTTCAAAGGCAGGCCAGGCCGCCCGCAGCCAGTGATTGAGGCTGTGCTTGGTCTGTGCCAGGGCACGGGGACTGCCCGCAGCCAGCCGCGCTGCGACCTCACGCGCCGTACCCAGCAGTTCCGAATCCTCAACAGCCAGACTGACCAATCCGATGCGCTCGGCTTCACGCCCCTCGACACTGTCGCATAACAGCAGGTAGTATTTTGCCTTGGCCATACCGCACAGCAGGGGCCAGATCAGAGCAGCATGGTCCCCGGCGGCCACACCCAGGCGGGTATGTCCATCAATGATCCGGGCACGATACCCGGCAATGGAAATATCTGCCAGCAGTGCCAGCGCTGCGCCCGCACCCACTGCAGCCCCGTTGATGGCGGACACAATCGGCAACTCACACTCCACCATCCCCCTGACCATGGCACGCGCTTCCCGCATCACCCGCAGCCGTGTCTGTTCGTCCTGCAGCATGTGACCGACCAGTTCCAGGGAACCCCCGGCACAAAAGGCCCGGCCCAGACTGCGAATCAGGATACAGCGCACTTCCGGCATCGCTTCCAGCTGCGCCCAAACCGTTCCCAAGGCAGCATGTGCCTCGGCATCGGCAGCCGGCATGCCGCCCTCCGGCCCCAGAATGATTTCCGCCACCCCGCTATCGCCAATCTCAACGTTCAGGTGCGCCGCCAGTGTAAACTGCTTGCTCATGGTTTTTTCCTCCAGAGTTCGTCATTTTCCAGCATTATCATGCATTAATTGTACATGAATTTTCCAGATTTGAGTATTATTATGCATATATTTAAACGAAAAAGTATCAGTTGCTGCCACAGCATGACCTACAAACAGGTAAAATATTGCTTCTCCATAGATCAATAAATAGTCAGCTCCTGAAATCATTCCGGGCCATTTCCGACGAGCGGGATATAATGACAGTAACCTTGCCCCGGCTGCGGGCGCTATCGGTGGGTGCACACCATGATCTCCAGAGAGGAAATTCGCCTGGCCAGATACGAGGATGCGCGATGCATCGCCGAAATGTCCAGGAGCCTGATTGAGTCCGGGTTGGGCTGGTCCTGGACACCACTGCGGGTTATCCGGGAAATCAAGGCCGGCAATGCCAATGTGATTGTAGCCGGGGCACGGAACCAGATCATGGGTTTTGCCATCATGCGGTACCTGGAGGATGAAGCACGACTCAACCTGCTTGCGGTTCATCCGCGCTACCAGCGCAAGGGTATCGGTACACACATGCTGCAATGGCTGGAAGAAACGGCACGGGTCAACGGCAATGGGGTTGTCTATCTGGAAACCCGGCTCGGCAATCAGACTGCCCGGCAGTTCTACGAAGCAGCAGGTTATCAGGTCGTTCAGTACATTCCCGGCTACTACAGGAGACGTGAAACCGCCATCAGAATGGCTCATGATCTCTGGCTGCCCCACCCCTCGTACTGAGGTCCGATTGTGGTATTATTTTACCGTTAAATATCGACTTAACCGCTTTGATATTTTTAAAAATAGAGCAGATTTATCTCCAATAATCTGCTTTTCTCTACCGAACAGCAGAAGATGTCAGTCTGAAAAATCAAAAAATACTTTAAAAACAATTGCTTGCAATAAATTTAAATTTTTCGGGGAAAACAGGTTTATTGACATTTATAGAAAAAATTTATAATTTACCGTTAAATTATCTTATGCAAAATAAAAACAGATAGTATCCTGAGTGTCGGCATGGCCCTGGTTTAACCCCTTTTCCCCAATGAAAAACCCGGTCCTGCACGGTGAAAATATCAACAATAATGAGGTGGCTTTGTGTCCCCAATAACCCACATCCCGGAAAAATTTTTCGGGTTTCTCCGGTGCATGAACCGGTCTGACTGGTGGCAGAAACTCATTTATCTGTCACTGGCAATCCCCCTGCTCTCAGCCAGTGCACAAGTCCTGTCCGCAGTGACTCCGCCCATGACAATTGAACCGTCTGCTGACGTGAATGAAACGGACTACGCCGGCTACCGGGGTGGCAGTGTCAGCAGCCTGGCGATTTCCCCCGCCGGTGTCATCGGTACTGTCGGTACTTTTACCAGCTACCGGGGCCTCGGCAAACCCGACATGTTCTTTCATGCCCCGGATTTCAGCCCTGCGGCAGGCTATAACGACTATGCCGACAATACGACACTGGACACCATGGACTACCTGACCGCCCTGCGCGACGGCAGCTTCCTGTTTACCGATTATACCGGCGGTATTGGCGTCAACAGTGTCTGGCGCATCATGCCGGATGGTACCCGCACCAAGCTCAATAATACAACATGGGGCAGTTTCATCGGTGTGTTCAAACTGCTGCAGCATGCCAGTGACGACAACGCGGCCTATGCGGCCCTGCGGGTCAACACGGCAGGAACCTACAAGATCGTCAAGTTCGACATCAACACCGGCAATGCGGATACCAACTTCAGTTCGATCCGTACCGGCAGTGGTGCTGCAGCTTACCTGGACATGATATTCACCGCCTCAGGTAATCTGCTGGTATCCCAACAGGCGTTCCGTCCGCGGGAACTGGATCCGGCAACTGGTGCCGTACTGACCACCTATGCGGAAGTACCGTTAGGCACTCCCGCCAAATTCGCCCTCCAGAGTACCGGAAAAATCATTCTGGGCGGGTACAATATGGGAATTACCAAAGATGGCAAGACCTGGAACTACCTGGCACGCCTGAATGTTGATGGCACGGTGGACAGCAGCTTTTTTGAGCATAAAACCAGCCGCACGGCAGCCGGTGCCAGCGTGGCATCAGGTTCTGTTACCGATGTGGTGGTCAATGACCGGGATGAAATTTATATTGCCGGTTCATTCACGCACCTGACCGGTGCCGAAATTGCCATTGGTGCCATCGCCAAACTGAGCCCGGATGGTGTTGTCGACCTCGACTTTGTCAAAAACTCCCATGGAGCCGGCAATCAGGGCTCGGGAGGACTGGGGATCGTCGACATCGAAATACAGGCTGATGGCAAGCTTGTCATGGCCGGCAGTTTCGATGGCTACAACAACCTGTACCATTCCGGCCTCATGCGCATCCATGGCAACGGTGTGCCGGATACCGCCATCAATAACAGTGCTGAAAATCTCGCTGTCTCCACCGGCCTGACGCTCAGTGATCCTGTGGTCACCAACGCTGCGACGGCCACTGCCCCCACATCCCGTGTGCCGGGCCTGAACATCATGATTGATCGCGGCAACATGCTGAGCCATGCCGTAACCTATCGTGCCGGAGAGGAAAACCTCTACAACCAGCCGGGCTACCAGCCGGACTATTATGGCCGCACGGATCAGCCCTTGAAAGTGGGTGTAACCGATGCCGACCTCTATGACGCTGCCGGAGATATATTTTTCATCTACCGCAACGGTTACGGCATGCAGGCCTACCACACGGATGGCACTCTGGCCTGGGAATACGCCGGTACGGTTCGTGCTGCTGACGCCAATGTGCCGACCGGGCTGTACGCACTGGCCAACCCGAACAACAACAGCATTCAACTCTTCAACCTTGACGGCAGCCGTCCAGCGGTATCAAGCCTGACCCAGATCGTGAATGACATTGGCTTCACCCCGTCCGGAAAATACCTCTATTCCGTGCGTACCAGCAGCGGCGGCACAGCCGGCTCTCCGGCGACAGTCACCCTGAGCCGTATCGACCCGGTAACCGGCACCATTCTTAACAACATGGTCCTGCCGGAGACCATCCCGACCCTGTGGAATGCTTATGTGAATTTTTATACGGAAACCGATTTCTACACCACGGCATTCATCGGAAACAACAACGATGACCGGCTGTACAAATACCGGCTGGTCGATACCAATGGCAACCCGGACCCGCTGGGTACGCCGGTCCTGGACACCGGTTTCGGTCCGGTCGACAACCCCGGCTGGATGCTTATTTCAGGCCAAGGTGGCGGCAATATCTGGGGAGGTGACAGCTGGACTGTAGACGACACTGGTAATGTTTATGTCACCGGCTACCGGGCATTGTCCGGGGTGGGTGATTACGGTGCCAATATCACCCGCATCGGCCCGACTGGCGTCGATGTCCAGAATGACTACATTCTGGTTGACTCGGTCGGTGCCCAGGGAACGGCAACCGGTGGTTCAAACATCAACCATGTCAGCCTGGACTGGGGTGCCGGAGGCGTAGTAGCCGTGAATAAGGATTTTGGCGATGCGCCCGGCTACGGTGATGCCAGCCACACAATCACTGGCGGCATTCATCTGGGTGCTGACGTTGATGCTGAAACGGCTTCCGAGACTGCCAATGGTGATGCTTCAGACGACCTGTATGACGATGGTGTACGCATACTGGAAGAAATCATCTCAACCGGTGAAAGTACCTCATCAGGCCCACCCCAACTGGTCAGCCTGCAGGGCCAGACCCTGACTGAAGGTCGGGAAAGCACTTTGTATGTCAGTACCGTGGGAACCGGAACCCTGTATGGCTATGCTGACTGGAATGCTGATGGTGACTTTGCCGATGCCGGAGAGACCCTGCTCCCCGTCAGTTCCAGTGGTGGTACAGAGGCCGTCTACCTGACACCGCCGACCGGCTTAACCGCCGGCATCACTTACCTGCGTTTCCGCTACAGCAGTATGGACCTGACCAATCAGCCGACGGGTACGGCAACGGATGGTGAAGTGGAAGACTATCAGGTCACGCTGGCACTCAACACCGCCCCCTCCATTACCAGTAATGGCGGTACGGCCAATGCGGCTGTTTATGTTGACGAGAACCAGACTGCCGTTACAACCATGACCGCTGCCGATATTAATGGCAACACCCTGAGCTTCAGCATTACCGGTGGTTCGGACAGCGGCAGCTTCACCATCAATGCAGCAACCGGTGAGTTGACCTTTATTGCAGCACCGGATTACGAGAATCCGCAGGATGCGGATGCCAACAACAGCTACGTGGTGGAAATTACCGTGACCGACAGTGTCGGTGCCACGGATACCCAGCTGCTGACGGTTTATATCAATAATGTGGATGAAGATCGTGATGGCGATGGCCTGACGGATGCCCAGGAAGCTGCAATCGGTACCAATCCGGACAATCCGGATACGGATGGCGATGGTGTGCCTGATGGCGTTGAAGCGGGTGCTGATCCGGCCAATCCGGTCGACACGGATGGCGATGGTACGATTAATGCCCTGGATACCGATGATGATGGTGATGGTGTCCTGACTGCCAACGAGAACTACAACGGTGGCACACCGGCAGACGACGATACCGACAGTGACGGTATACCGGATTATCTGGATACCGATGATGACGGTGACGGCAAGCTGTCTTCCGCCGAGCAGAACGATCCGAACGGTGACGGCAGCCCGGCCGATGCAGCAGATACTGATGGTGATGGTATCCCGGATTATCTGGATGCCGATGATACCGACGGCCCGAATGCTGATCCGGACGGTGACGGCCTGACCAACCAGCAGGAAGCTGCAATCGGTACCAATCCGGGCAATCCGGATACGGATGGCGATGGTGTGCCTGATGGCGTTGAAGCGGGTGCTGATCCGGCCAATCCGGTCGACACGGATGGCGATGGTACGATTAATGCCCTGGATACCGATGATGATGGTGATGGTGTCCTGACTGCCAACGAGAACTACAACG
>DAOPKY010000020.1:0-64188 GCA_035391465.1 Thiolinea sp.
AACGGGTGAATGTCATGCGCCTGCATTCCCGGCTGGTGCAGATTGAAATCATCACCCCGGACCGGGCCATTGAGGTGACACCCAAAGCCCACCGGGGTGGGCACCACCTGCTGACATAACTTTACTCAACCGGGCAGGGGCAGCCCTGCCCACTTTCACCACTGCATAAGGAAAATGCCATGCAACAAGCACACACCATGAACTTTCAGGTCATCGGACTGGAGGACGTCCGGCGCAAACTGAAGGCCCGCGAACACGCCCTGCTGAACCCGCCTGAATGGCTTTCCATGGAGGAGATATGCCGGACCTACAGCACCAGCCGGTCAACGGTCTACCGGCGCATCCGGGAAGGAAAATTCCCGCAGCCTTCAAAACACCTTGGAGCTGCGTCTCCGCGCTGGAACCGGGTGGAAATTGACAACATGATGATGGCAAACCGGAGGGCAGAGCATGACCGGAAATGAAAAGGCCCTGAATGCTGATAACATTCAAGGCCCACAAATAAAAGTAAAAGTTCACACTCAAAGTATAGCCGCAATGGCGCATCGGGCACACCCTTTCTCCGTTTTTTACGGATTTTCCGACAATCCGGAGCGGAAACTGGAGGTGTCCCGTGCAATATGACCCGATACTGGAGCGCCTGCAGCGGGACTATGGCCTCAAGCACCGGGGGGATTACCTCCGGGAAGGGAAGTGTCCGGACTGCGGCAAGCGGGAACTGTTCATCAGTGCCATCGAACCGCATAACCTCAAGTGCGGGCGGGAAAGCAAATGCAGCTGGAGCGCAAAAACCCGCGACCTGTACCCGGACCTGTGGAAGCCGCTGCATGAGCTTTACCCGGCCACCCGCGAAGACCCGAACGCCACGGCCAAAGCCTACCTGAAAACCCGTGGCCTCAACCCGGCGCTGTTTGCCGGCCAGTTTCAGCAGGGCCAGCGCATCGAACGGAACGCCATCCGTAAACCCGGCCACACCGAAACCGTGCGGTTTTTCCTGACGGCTGATAAGTCGGTGTGGTGGGAACGTTTTCTGGTCCCCATTGAGATGCCCGACAAACCGAAAAAGGCGCATTTCAACGGCAGTTACAAGGGCCACTGGTGGGCACCCGCCGGCTTTGCAGCGGGCCGGGGGGATCAGGTGTTTCTGGTAGAAGGCATCCTGGACGCATTGTCATTGATTCAGTCCGGCTTCCGGGCGGTTTCCCTGATGAGCTGCAACAACTGGCCAGAGACCGCAATAAAGCCGCATCTGGGGCAGGGCATCCAGTGGGTACTGGCGCTGGACAATGACCCGGCAGGGCAACGCTACAACCTGAAGTACCATCGTGAACTGCAACGTCTGGGTGAGTCGGTGGCCGTCTGCACCGCACCCGACAGGGACAAACGTGACTGGAATGACCTGCTGCAGGCCGGTACGGGCAGGATCAGCCCGGACGACCTGACGGAATGGTTCCATGCCGGACGCCTGCTGGCAGCGGACAGTGCGAAGGCCAAGGCACTGGAGCTGGTAGCGCATACCGGAAAGCAGGTCTTCACCATGGACTTCGGGAACCAGCTCTATGCCGTCAAGTACAGCGACAGGGACGAAGATGAACCGGTCAAGCTGGAGAAAATTGCCAATTGCAAGCCGGAGTTTCTGTATTTTGAGCGTGACACGCTGGGCATGACCGGCAGCACGTATTATCTGAGAATCAGCCGATCGTGCGGCAAAGCCTATCAAGGCGCATTTGCCAGTTCCGTGATGGGATCAGACAAGGAGTTCAACAACAAGCTGATGGACACCGGTGCGGGTCTGATGTTCACCGGCACCAAGAAGCAACTGCAGCGGCACATGCAGGACTACTGGTTTCCAACCGGGGAAAGACCGGCAGAAGTGAAAACCATCAACTACATGGGCTACAGCAAGGAACTGAAATGCTGGCTGTTCCCCAAGCAATCGGTATTCAATGGCCGTTACCATGAACTCAATCAGGATGATTACTTTGACCTGGATGAAGGGCTGAAGGTGAAAACCACTTTCCGCCAGAACAAGGTCAGTATCGGCAGCCTGGACGCGCACCAACCGGAACGATGGCTGGACCTGTTCCGCACCACCTACGGGCAGAAGGGCCTTGTAGCGCTGGCCTATTGGGCCGGCAGTTTCTTTGCCGAACAAATCCGGGACAAGTACGGCTTTTACCCGTTTCTGGAATTATGCGGCGTGGCCGGAACCGGCAAAACCAACCTGCTGGAATTCCTGTGGAAGCTGAGCGGACGTGAAGGTTATGAGGGCGCGGACTTCGCCAAGTTTTCCGCAGCAACCCGGCGCAGAACCCTGGAACAGGTGGCCAATCTGCCCGTGGTGGTGACTGAGGCAGACCGGGAAGATGGCAAAGGGCTGGACATGACGTTCTTCAAGACCCTGTATAACGGGAAGGGTGTCGGCGGAACCTCACCACGGAACCACGGTAATGAAACCAATGACTACAACTTCCGGGGCACTTTGATCTTTGCCCAGAATACCCCGATCGAAGGCAAACCGGAGGTGGTGGAACGGGTGGTGCAAATCCCCTGGGACAAGTCGCATTTCACCAGTGCCGGCCATGAGGCACTGGGGCACTTGCGGGCGCTGGACATGGACCGGATCAACGGTTTCATGACTGCCTGCATTGTGCAGGAAAAGCGCTTTCTGGCCCTGTTTGATGAAGGCTGCCAGTTCGCCGTCAAGGCCCTGAAGGCCAACAGGGAACTGACCAACCAGCGGGTAATCGAGAATCACGCCATGATCATGGCCGCCAGTCATGCCCTGAAGGCATCCGGTGTGCTGGACGGACTGCTGACCGGCGACCTTGAAGGTATTGACCGGTACCTGACAAGCCGGTGTGAAGAACGGCACCGGCAGCTGGATGGTGATACGGCGCTGGTGCAACTGTTCTGGGATGTTTACCACTATCTGGAACATGAAACAAAGCATGCCCAGGTGAACCACTCCAAAGACCCAACCCGAATAGCGATCAGCCTGAATGACTTCATCGACAAGGCCAAGACCATGAACCAGCCTTTCATGGACCTTGCCCAACTGAAAAAGGAACTGAAGGGCAGCAAACGCTTTCCGTTCATCAAGTATGGGGGGGTACGCTCCAAGCTGGCCCATGATGCGGTAAGGGACTGCTACATCTTCGCCAATACCGAAGGCGAACAACAGGACAGCAGGCTGGCAGCCTGAACAGGCACCTTCCCAAACCGGAAACCGGGCTTTGACCCGGTTTTTTTTTATGAGTCAGGAAATGAGGGGATGAAGAGGGAATTAACGGGAAAAATGGTGTAAGTCATTGATGTAACCTGAGTCAAAAAAAGAAGATATATACTCTGAAAACAAGCCTACAAAACCTACATTTTGATAAATATCAATACTATCATTTAGTTACAGAACTTTTGAGAACCTACAAAAAGCCTACAGAGAACCTACATGTAGGGCCTACATGAACCTACATGATTGAATTTTGACCCGTTATAAGATATTGAAAAATAAAGACTTTATTAACGGTGTAGGCTTTGTAGGTCTTTGTAGGGTTTACTGAACCTACATAACCTACACCGTTAATTAATTGAATTAAAAAGACTTTTTATACTTACCCACAGGCATGTAGGTTTTGTAGGCCCAAATTTGAGTATATGGTCTTTTTTTTTCTGAAGCCGGTTTCGGGCAGGGCTGAAAGGTGGTTTTTTGGGCGGTTGGCATAAATTTGTTTGATGGGAAGGCCAGCAGGTAACAACCGGCGCTGTGACCTGCAGGATGCCGGGCCTGTCATGACTTCAAATCCAGTCCTTGCTATCATCAAGGTAGCGGAAAACCCGCATTCACCGCAAACGACCGGGCAGGCATGAAAAAGGCGAAAACCGGGGGGCAAGTTTTCGGTTGTTTGTATTTTTGTTGGTATCAATGGGATTTTGCGAATTGAAAATCTTTAAAAATCAATTGGTTATTAGCATTATTAAGTTGATCTCGCCCCGACCATTTCCCTGTTTCATACTGTTCCACAGTGTTCCAAACCTTCAAAAAAACAACCACTTGAAGTTTTTTCCGTGTTTCATGGTGTGTCATCATGTTCCATGGTATGCCAAGCAAATGTTGGCATTATTGTTGGTATTTCCTGTTTCCAGATTCGAGATACCAGTAAAATGGAAAAATCTAATAAATTCAAAATATTAAGAATAATTCCGCTCTACAATCGGGCAGGGGGTTTTGTTTGAATGGCGACCTGATGAATAGGGTATTCCCGCATTGAAAACCTTGATACCACCACCTGTTTATGCCCTGACGGCTGCTGCCCTGATGTGGGGGCTGGATCGCTGGTTGCCACTGCTGCACTGGCTGGCTGAACCCTGGAACCGGGTCGGGCTGGTGCTGATCGGGCTGGCCGCCGTGGCGGATCTGTGGTCGCTGGGTCTGTTCTTTCGCGCCCGCACCACACCGAATCCGATGCGCCCGCACAAAGCGCGGGAGCTGGTGACAACCGGTCTTTATCGCTATAGTCGGAATCCCATGTATCTGGGCATGCTGGTGATGCTGGGCGGCTGGTGGCTGTATCTGGGCAGCCTGACGCCGGGGCTGGTTCTGCCGCTGTTTGTCTGTATCATCAACCAGGTCCAGATTCTGCCGGAGGAGGCCGTCCTGGCGGAACGCTTCGGAGCGGCTTACCGAAACTACCGTCAGCGGGTGCGGCGCTGGCTTTGAATCACGGATTCGGAACACCTGGCCTTGTTATCAGTTAAAATCATAAGAGGTATACCATGGGCAAACTGATGTTCGGCATTGACCGGCTGCTGAGCGAGCCGGAGCTGCGTATTCCCCTGTCCGGGCAGCGGGTCGCCCTGCTGGCCCACCCGGCTTCGGTCACGGCTGACCTGAGCCACACGCTGGATGCCCTGTCGATGCTGGATGACATGACGCTGAGTGCGGCGTTCGGCCCCCAGCACGGTATCCGGGGTGACAAACAGGACAATATGGTGGAGTCCCCCGACTTCCCTGATCCGCGCCTGGGCATTCCGGTTTTCAGCCTGTATGGTGAGGTGCGCCGCCCCAGTGCTGCGATGATGGACCGCTTTGATATCCTGCTGGTCGATCTGCAGGATCTGGGCTGCCGCATCTACACCTATATCACCACCCTGCGCTATGTGCTGGAGGCCGCAGCCGCACACGGGAAAAGCGTATGGATACTGGATCGGCCCAATCCGGCAGGCCGGCCGGTTGAGGGCCTGAGCCTGCGCTCCGGCTGGGAGAGTTTTGTCGGTGCCGGCCCGCTGCCGATGCGTCACGGGCTGACCATGGGGGAGCTGGCGCACTGGTTTGTCTCCACCCTGGGGCTGGCGCTGGACTACAAGGTCATCAGCATGCATGGCTGGCAGCCGGATGCGGCCCCCGGTTATGGCTGGCCGTATCTGCAGCGCACCTGGGTCAATCCCAGCCCGAATGCCGCCACTCCCTGGATGGCACGCTGTTTTCCGGGCACGGTGATGCTGGAGGGGACCACCCTGTCCGAAGGGCGCGGCACCACGCGGGCGCTGGAGCTGTTCGGTGCGCCGGATCTGGATACCGACGCCCTGCTGACCCGCATGTATGAACTGGCCCCGGCATGGCTGCAGGGCTGTGTGTTACGCCCGTGCTGGTTTGAACCGACCTTCCACAAGCATGCCGGCCAGCTGTGTCAGGGTGTGCAGATTCATGTGGAAAATACCGGCTATGTGCATGAGGATTTTCGCCCCTGGCGTCTGATGGCGCTGGTGTTCAAGGCCCTGCGCACACTGGAGCCGGATTACCCGCTCTGGCGTGATTTTCCCTATGAATATGAACAGGGGCGGCTGCCGATTGACGTGATCAACGGCTCACCCCTGCTGCGGGAATGGGTGGATGATGCAGCAGCAGAACTTGGTGATCTGGAAATCCTGTGCCGGAGTGATGAGCAGCACTGGCAGGAGGCAAGGCAGGCCAGCCTGATTTACTGAAGGCCAGGGCAGTGAAACGATAACCCACAAGCTGCTGTCATTGGTGTAAGCTTGGCAGCCTTGTTTGGATTGTCTGGAGCGCTGGCATGTCAGGAAATACGCTTGGAACCCTTTTCACCGTAACGACCTTCGGGGAGAGTCACGGCCCGGCCATTGGCTGTATTGTCGACGGCTGCCCTCCCGGCATGAGCCTGTGCGAGGCGGATATCCAGGCCGATCTGGACCGGCGCAAACCCGGCCAGAGCCGCCATACCACGCAGCGCCGCGAGCCTGATACGGTAGAAATCCTGTCCGGGGTGTTCGAGGGGCGGACCACCGGCACACCGATCGGATTGCTGATCCGGAATACCGATCAGCGCTCCAAAGACTATTCCGGCATTCTTGACCGCTTCCGGCCCGGCCATGCGGATTACACCTATTATCAAAAGTACGGCCTGCGTGACTACCGGGGCGGGGGACGCTCCTCGGCACGTGAAACCGCCATGCGGGTGGCCGCCGGGGCGATTGCCAAAAAATACCTGCTGGAGCGTTTCGGGGTACGGATTCGTGGCTATCTGTCGCAGCTGGGGCCGATCCGTCCGGAAAAGCTGGACTGGGAGGTGGTGGAAACCAACCCGTTTTTCTGTCCTGATGCGGCACGGGTACCGGAACTGGAGACCTATATGGATGCCCTGCGCAAGGAAGGTAACTCGGTCGGTGCCCGGATTACCACCGTGGCCACCGGCGTGCCGCCGGGCTGGGGGGAGCCGGTATTTGAACGGCTGGATGCCGAGCTGGCCTTTGCCATGATGAGCATCAATGCCGCCAAGGGGGTGGAGATCGGGGATGGTTTTGCCGCCGTGGAGCAGAAAGGGACCGCGCACCGGGATGAAATCACCAGTGAGGGTTTTCTGAGCAATCATGCGGGTGGTATTCTGGGCGGCATCAGTTCCGGGCAGGATATTGTGGTGCATACCGCTTTCAAGCCCACCTCCAGCCTGCGTCTGCCGGGCCGTACCATCAACCTGCAGGGGGAGGCGGTCGAGGTGGTGACCACCGGGCGTCATGACCCCTGTGTCGGTATCCGTGCCACGCCGATCTGTGAGGCCATGCTGGCACTGGTCCTGATGGATCATGCCCTGCGCCAGCGGGCACAGAATGCGGATGTCAGCACAACACTGGCAGCGATTCCCGCGCATCCGGATTAGTGGCGGGGCAGGGTGCCGGAGAAATTTCTCCGGCCAGCGGCTCAGAAGCGGAAGTCGGGTGCTGGGTCAGCCCCTGTCAGGGGTTTCAGCAGGGTTTCAAACAGGCGGGTGCGCTCAAAACCGTCGTCTTCCGTGCGCGTCACCAGGACGGCATGCATTGCCGGAGCCTTGCCCAGTACCATAAACAGGCGACCACCCGTCGCAAGACGTTGCTCAAGAGGGGGTAAATACTCTGGAATAGAGCCGGTAACCGCAATGACATCATATTTTTTGTCCGGATTGCCTTTCCAGCCCTGACTGGCATCATCGACAAACAGCTCGACATTCTGGAATTCCAGTGCTTCCAGCCGGGAGGCGGCAATGCGTGACAGGTCGAGGTGAAGCTCCACGCTGTCAACCTGCTGGCCGAGATGTGCCATGCAGGCGGTGACAAACCCGCTGCCGGTGCCGATCTCAAGGCAGTGGTCGGTGGGGCGGATGGCCAGCTCCTGCAGCATGCGGGCCTCGATTTTCGGGTACATCATGAACTCCCCGTGTCCGAGGGGAATTTCGATGTCTGCGCAGGCCAGATTGTGCCACATGGGAGGAACAAATTTTTCTCTGGGAAGAAACCGGAAGGTATCCAGTACGGTCTGATTAAGGACATCCCAGGGGCGAATCTGCTGCTCTATCATGTTGAAGCGGGCGCGTTCCAGGTTCATGTGCTTTCTTTATCGGTTCCGGAAGTTGCGTAGGCTACGCCTTCACCGATGCAGCTTCAAGTAATCGCGGGGGAAGGCTATTTTTTTGTGAGGTGAAGTAATGAAAATAACCAGAACAAGGCTCGTTTTGGGCGGGCTTTTGGGTGCAGTGCTGGCATTGGCTGTCTTGCCGGGGGTTGCCGAGTCACCACGGCCATTGGCTGACCGGCTGATTGACCGGGCGGATTTTGTGCGTTGTACGGCCCCGAGGCCGGAAATCTGTTACGAGATTTTCCTCCCGGTCTGTGCCGCCCGTAACGGACGCGGCAATCTGCTGGAGCAGGTCAGCTACCCGAATGACTGCAAGGCCTGTGCCGATCCGGCCGTGATCGGGTTTACCGGAGGTGGCAGTTGCGAGAACAGTCCACGGGTCCGGCGTCAGTGACGGGCCTCATTGTCCTGCTCCCTTCCTGATACTGCTTTCCCCTCACCGCTTGTCGGAAAGGGGGATTGGGGCGGGTGTTGTCCCGGTATTGCTTATTCGGGCAGCACCTTGCCCGGATTCATGATATTCAGCGGATCAAGCGCCTGCTTGATCTGATGCATCAGCTGCAGCGCCAGCGGGTTCTTGCGCCTCGCCATGCTGTCCTTTTTGTAGACTCCGATACCGTGTTCGGCGCTGAAACTGCCGCCCAGTTCCAGCACGGTGTCTTCCACCGCTTCCACAATGGCCGTTTTGCGTGCGGCCAGACGGGTACTGTCCAGCTGCTGCTCCGGGTCGGGCCAGAGGGAGTAATGCACATTGCCATCCCCCAGATGTGCAACAATCACTTCCTCAGCCTCGGGGGCCAACTGATGCAGGCGTTTGCCCATGCGCTCCAGAAAAGGCTGCACGCTGTCCAGTGGCACGGACACATCGGTCATGATCAGTGGCTGCTTCATGATCATGACTTCATAGGCCGCCTCACGCATGGCCCACATTTCACGCCGCTGGTTTTCATTCTGTGCCACCACGGCATCCAGCACCATATCGGCCTCATGGTATTCCGCCAGCGTCTGTTCCAGGTAGTTCACCACCGGCAGGCTGCCATCTGCTTCAGGCTCGGCATCCCTGGGCGCTGTCGCACCGATTTCCAGCAGCAGGCCGACTTCCGGCAGTTCATCAAACGGGTTGCGCAGGGTCGGGAAGCGCTCCAGCAGACGGCGCAGGTAATTGCGCGGCATGTATTCAAAAGCCTCCACCGACTGACTGGTGGCTGACTGCAGGCGGTTCAGCAGGATCAGGGCACTGGCCACATCCGGCAGGGCTACCATGGCGGTGGCATAGGCTTTGGGGCGGAGAGCAAGCTTCATCACTGCAGCAGTGATCACCCCGAGTGTTCCCTCGGCACCGATATACAGGTCCTTAAGGTCATAGCCGGTGTTGTCCTTGCGCAGCTCGGACAGCAGGTCCAGAATCCGGCCGTCGGGCAGTACCACTTCCAGCCCCAGACACAGCTCACGGGTGTTGCCATAGCGCACCACATTGGAACCGCCGGCATTGGTGGACAGATTGCCGCCCAGCATGCAGCTGCCACGGGCACCAAAGGTGAGCGGGAAGGTCATGCCGTGTTCGCGGGCTGCCTGGTGCAGGTGATCGAGAATGCAGCCGGCTTCGGCAATCATGACCTGTGCCGCCGGCTTGATGGCCCGGATGCGGTTGAGACGCTCCAGCGACAGCAGAATCTGACTGCCGTCACCGCCGGGCCAGGCCCCGCCATTAAGGCCGGTATTGCCGCCGATCGGGACCACCGGGGTGCGGGTCTGGTGCGCCAGTTTCATGATGGCGGATACCTCTGCCGTGGATGCCGGGCGGACTACCGCCAGGGCACGTCCGCAGTACAGATTCATGGCATCGGTTTCGTATTTTGCCCGGTCGGCATCCTCCAGTAATACCTGCCGGGAACCGACAATGGCCTGCAGGGCTTCAATCACGGACGGGGCGGACACGGGCATGGCATTCTCCTTGGGTTCGGTGGTCGGGGTCGGGATTCGGGTTTGTGCTGTGTTGTTCTGCCGGGGCAGAAGCTCAATCCTGCTGCTGCGCCAGCCAGCTGTCAATCAGGAAGCGGGCAATGGAGTCGCTGCGTGGCAGTTTGAGGCCGTCACCGCTGTTACCAAAAGTGCGCAATTCGGCGGCACTGAACCAGCGGGCTTCGGCCAGCTCATGCGGGTCGATACGGATGTCATGGCTCAGGGCTTCGGCACGAAAGCCCAGCATGAGTGAAGCCGGGAATGGCCAGGGCTGGGAAGCCTGGTATTCCACCTTTCCCACCCGGATACCGGCCTCCTCCCGGACCTCGCGTGCCACGGCAGCTTCCAGTGTTTCGCCCGGTTCGACAAAACCGGCCAGCGTGGAAAAGACATTATGTGTCCATTTATGGCTGCGTCCGAGCAGGACCCGCCGGGTGCCGGCCTGTTCATGCTCCACCAGCATGATCACTGCCGGCTCCAGGCGCGGGAAGCTCTGTTTGCCGCAGCTGTCGTTCAGGCACTGCATCACATGGCCGCCCTGAGCCGGTTCTGCAGGGCTGCCACAGCGGCTGCAGTAGGTGTGATTGCGCTGCCAGTAAAGCATGCCACGGGCATAGGCCAGCAGCGAGGCACTGGCATTATCCAGCAGGCTGCCGACATTGCGGAGGTCGATGAAACGGCTGTCCGGCCACTGCAGCTGCAGCGGGCGGCTGTCCCGCGCCTCAAGGTGTACCGCAAAAACCGGTCTGTCGTCCCACAGTCCCAGAAACACACGGGCACTGTCCGGGTGCAGGCAGTGGTACAGATCGGTCAGGCTGACAAACACCGCCTCTGCCGTTGTTGCCGGTCTGGCATCCACCCGCAGCAGACTGCGTTCTTCCATCAGCGGAATAATGCAGCAGGACGGACTGTGGAAGTAGCGTTCCAGCAGGGCGGCATCCCGGCGCAGGTGATCGGCCCGATCCAGACTCAGACCGGCATATTGCAGTATCGGTGTCATCATCAGCTACTTCGCAAGGCGTTGTTCCATGTTTCGGTGGGGATGGCTGTCCGGGCACCTTTACAGCGCCCGGATTTTTTCCAACTGCCCCCGTAATTGTGTCAGGGCGGTGCGTTGTTCCTCCGCCTGCTGACGTGCGGTTTCCACCACTTCCGGCCTGGCTTTTTCGGTAAAGGCCGGATTGTTGAGGCGGCCTTCAAGTCCGGTCAGGCTTTTTTCCAGCTTCTCGATTTCCCGGCCCAGACGGGTGATTTCCGCGTCCTTGTCGATCAGTCCTTTGAGCGGGATCAGGATATTCATCTCACCGACCAGTGCGGTGGCACATTCCGGTGCCTTTTCTGTTGCTGACAGCCACTGCACTTGGTCCACCTTGGCCAGCGTGCGGGTAAAAGCTTCAGTATTGCTGTACAGAGTCCGGTCAGCCTCGCTCCAGTTCTGGAGCAGAATGGTGAGCTCCTGCCCCGGACGGATATCCATTTCCGAACGGATACGGCGGATACCGTTGACAAATGCCTGCACCCAGCCGATTTCCTGCAGCGCCCCGGTATCAATACGTTCCGGCTGAGCGACCGGATAAGGCTGCAGCATGATGGTGTCGCCGGTTTTGCCTGCCATGGTCCGGATACTCTGCCAGATTTCCTCGGTGATAAACGGTGCGATCGGGTGCAGCAGGCGCAGGGTGGTTTCCAGCACCCGTACCAGCGTGCGGCGTGTACCGCGCTGAGCCGCTTCCGGGTTGGCCAGCGTCGCTGCCGCCGCTTTGCCCAGTACCGGCTTGGTCAGCTCCAGGTACCAGTCGCAGTATTCATGCCAGGCAAATTCATACACGGCCCTGACCGCAAGGTCGAAGCGGTAATTGTCCAGGTGTTCGGTCATTTCAGCTTCGGTCTGCTGCAGGCGCGAGATGATCCAGCGATCCGCTACCGATAACTCGACCTGCAGGGATGTATCCACCCCGGTATCCTGATCCTCGCACTGCATCTGGACATAACGGGCGGCATTCCAGAGCTTGTTGCAGAAGTTGCGATAGCCCTCCAGACGCTGGAGGTCAAAGCGGATATCCCGTCCGGCAGTGGCAAAGGAGGCGAAGGTCAGGCGCAGGGCATCGGTACCGTAAGCCTCAATGCCATCCGGAAATTGCCGTCGGGTGGCTTTGGCGATTTTTTCTGCCAAATGTGGCTGCATCATGCCGCTGGTACGCTTTTCCACCAGGGATTCCAGGTCAATGCCGTCGATCACATCCAGCGGGTCCAGAGTATTGCCCTTGGATTTGGACATTTTCTGACCATCTGCATCCAGTACCAGCCCGTGCACATACACATCACGGAACGGCACATCACCCATGAACTTCAGCCCCGTCATGATCATGCGTGCGACCCAGAAAAAGATAATGTCAAAGCCCGTGACCAGTACACTGGTGGGGTAGAAGGTTTTGAGCGCTTCACTGTCGGCATCCGGCCAGCCCAGGGTGGAGAAGGGCCACAGCGCGGAGGAGAACCAGGTATCCAGCACATCATTGTCCTGACGCAGGGGCCGGTCATCGGTCAGCTTGTGTTTCCGGCGCACTTCAGCTTCATCGCGCCCGACATAAACCCTGCCCTGCTCATCATACCAAGCCGGAATGCGGTGTCCCCACCAGAGCTGGCGCGAGATACACCAGTCTTCGAGATTGTCCATCCACTGGTTGTAGGTATTGACCCAGTTGCCGGGAATGAAACGGATGCGCCCGCTGTCGACGGCATCAATGGCCGGCCGGGCAATGGCGGCCCTGCCACCCGGACGCCCGTCTTCCTGTGTTTCGCGTGTAAGATCGACATACCACTGGTCGGTGAGGTAGGGCTCGATCACGGCCCCGGAACGGTCACCACGCGGCACCATGAGTTTGTGGTCCTTCACTTCCTCCAGCAGGCCCAGCATGTCCATGTCGGCCACGACCTGCTTGCGTGCCACATAGCGGTCCAGTCCCTGATACTTTTCCGGGGCATGGGCATTGATATGGGCATCGGGGGTGAAGATGTTGATCAGCGCCAGGTTATGACGCCTGCCGACCTGATAATCGTTGAAGTCATGGGCCGGCGTGATCTTGACACAACCGGTGCCCTTTTCCGGATCGGCATGGGCATCCCCCACCACCGGAATCAGGCGATTCACCAGCGGCAGCAGGACCTGACGCCCGATCAGGTGCCGGTAACGCGGGTCATCCGGATGCACTGCCACGGCGGTATCCCCGAGCAGGGTTTCCGGGCGCGTGGTGGCAACGGTCAGGTAGTCATCGGTGGCATTGCCATCCTCATCGGCCAGCGGATAGTTGAAATGCCACAGGTAACCGTTTTCCTCCTCCGAGAGCACCTCCAGATCAGACAGGGCGGTATGCAGCACCGGGTCCCAGTTCACCAGGCGCTGGCCCCGGTAGATCAGGCCCTCTTCGTAAAGGCGTACAAACACTTCGATGACGGCCGCTGACAGGCCCTCATCCATGGTGAAACGCTCGCGGCTCCAGTCCGGCGAGGTGCCGAGCCGGCGCAGCTGGCCGGTGATGGTATCACCGGATTGTGCCTTCCACTCCCAAACCTGCTCCAGGAATTTGTCCCGGCCCAGGTCGTGGCGGGTCTTACCTTCGGCATTGATGCGGCGTTCCACCACCATCTGGGTGGCAATGCCGGCGTGATCGGTGCCAGGCTGGTACAGGGTCCGGTCCCCTTTCATGCGGTGGTAGCGTGTCAGGGTATCGATCACCATCTGGTTGAAACCGTGCCCCATGTGCAGGGTGCCGGTGACATTGGGGGGCGGGATCATGATGCAGTAGGGTTTGCCATTGCCTTCGGGGGCGAAATGGCCGTGCTGCTCCCAGAACGGGTACCAGCGCTGTTCGATTGCTTGTGGTTGGTAAGTTTTGTCCATGATGACGCCGCATGATCCGTAGATAGAACGGGGCATTATAGCGTGAAATGAATGGAAAGTGACGGGGGCATGCACCCGGATGGCAGGAGCCGGTTTCAGTCAGGTCGGTGCCTGTTTTCCGACCTGTCCGGTGTTCTGTCCTGCGGGAAAAAGGGGCGTCGGGAGGGGGAGGACCATGGTTTTACTTCAGCATGGTGGACAACTCGCGGATCAGCTCATAACGACGCTGGTCGATCTGCTGTTCAAAGCCTTTGGATTCATTCTGCCCCTGTTCCTGGGCACGGGCCTGATTCTCGGCGCGGATGGCATGGGCACGAGCCAGACCGGTATATTCATCCTGCCCGGTGGCTGCCTGCAGTTCGGCAATACGCTCCTTGAGGCGCAGCTCGAATTTCTGCTGATGTTCCATGGTTTCACCCGACTTGATGCGCTTGATGATCTCGGGGTCTCCGGGGCGCACAAGGTCGGTTATCACCGGAATCCGGATGGTTGTATCGAAATCCTGTTTTGTACTCATGTTCCAACGTCCAAAGCAGTTTGTATTTTTTTTATACTTGTTCGGGTACTCGTATTATCGCCATCACGAGGCGCGGGTTTGTTACAACTGATAATAATCCAGATTGTAGCCTCTGGCTTGATAAAACTTGTAACGTTTTCGACCAGCATGCAGTACTTCCTCTTCCTGATCAAGTATTTCCGCCATGCGCGCAAAACGCGGGAAAAACGCGGGTGTGCTCTGGCTGAGATTGATAAGGTAGTCGCAATGCACCATGGGTTCGAAATCATGTCCCAGCAGCACCCGTGTGTTCTCGCCGTCAGCCGGGGCCATTGCATGGGGTATGAAACTTATGTCGTCCCAAGTCCAGATCAGTTCATCTAATTGTGCACAGGTACTGTGGTTATCGGTATGCACATACACATGCATGGATTGGGCACAAGCCTTGTCAATCAACCTGCAGGCCAGCAGCAAACGGGCCTGCAGACTGTTTGTTCTGCCAATGTAAAAGGAAATGCGGGTCATTGGCCAATTAGCTGCCTTGATCAGGCATGAATACCTGCACGCGTCATCAGGAAACGTGTCAACAGCGGTACCGGGCGGGCTGTGGAACCCTTGTTGCTGCCACCATCCCAAGCCACACCGGCCACATCCAGATGGGCCCAGGGGACGTTTTCGGTGAAGCGTGCCAGGAAGCAGCCGGCGGTAATGGTGCCGGCACTCGGGCCGCCGATATTGGCCATGTCGGCAAAGTTGCTCTTGAGCTGCTCCTGGTATTTTTCTCCCAGCGGCAGTCGCCAGCTCTCGTCACCGGCCACCTGACCCGCTGCCAGCAGCTCATCGGCCAGAGCATCATTATTGCTCAACAGCCCGGAAATGTGATGGCCCAGGGCGACAATGACGGCACCGGTCAGGGTGGCAATATCCACAACCGCTGCCGGGGAATAGCGTTCGACATAAGTGAGTGCATCGCACAGTACCAGCCGGCCTTCCGCATCGGTATTCAGGATTTCCACGGTCTTGCCGGACAGGGTGGTCACAATGTCGCCAGGTTTGCTGGCATGACCACTGGGCATGTTCTCTGCGGCAGCCAGCACCCCGATCACGTTCAGGGGCAGGCCCATGACAGCGATGGCTTTCATGGTGCCCAGTACGCTCCCGGCCCCGGACATGTCGTACTTCATTTCATCCATCTTGAGGCCGGGCTTGATGGAGATACCGCCGGTATCAAAGGTGATGCCCTTACCGACCAGCACCACGGGAGCATCACCCTTGTTGCCGCCGTTGTAGTGAATCGAGACCAGTTTGCCGGGCTGGCTGCTGCCCTTGCTCACGGACAGGAAGGCACCCATGCCGAGCGCTTCCATGTCGCCTTCTTCCAGGATTTCGACCTGCATCACACCCGCATGTTCGTTAACCAGCCCGCTGGCCGTTTCGGCCAGATAGCTCGGGGTACAGACATTGCCGGGCAGATTGCCAAGGTCACGGGCCAGATGGCAGCCAATGGCGATGGCCTCGCCCTGCTGCACGGCAGCAGCCAGATCGCCCGCTTCAGTGTGGGCAATGTCCCATTGTTCCAGGGTGATCCTGCTGTTTTCGGCATCCCCGCTTTTGTAGGTATTGAAGCTGTACAGTGCTTCGGCTACAGCCCGAATGGCCTGACGCACGGCCTCTGGCTGCTGTTCGCTGTCAGCCTCGTCGGTCAGGAAGGAAACGGCATGGCGGACATTGGCATTCCTGAGCTGGCGTGCCGCCGTGCGACTGGCCTGAGCCAGTATTTCCGGGGTCAGGCCGGCGCGCTCGCCCAGTCCCACCAGCAGTACCCGGCTCGCCTTGATACCGCCGAGTCCGTACAACAGCTGGGACTCCCCCTTCTTGGCGTTGAAATCCCCCAGTGCCAGCTGGGTGCCGAGGCTGCCACCACCGGCCTGATCAAGCCGGGCTGCCGCATTCGACAGTGGCTTGTCCTTGTCTTTGTAGATACCTATGACCATGCAGTCCGCGTCGAGCTGTGCCACGGGTGCGGAAGCCTGAAACCGGTATTCCATGCGAGTCTCCTGAAATGCTGAGTGTTATTTTTGCGCTGTTTTGCATCGTGTGTTTATTCGGTGCGAATCAGTCGGGTGCGCGACAGGCGATCATGCCAGGCCAGTTTCTGTGGATCAAAAATGGCGATCCAGAAACCAACGCCCAGCATCAGCCAGCTTAAAATGGCCATGGTATAGCGAAAAAATGCCTGTTGCCAGTTCAGTGTGCGCCCGTATTCGTCTGTTACGCGGATTTTCCAGGCCCGCATGCCCAGGGTCTGGCCGCCATGGGTCCAGAACCAGCCGAAGAAGGCAAAGCCGATGGCCAGATACACCAGCAGCATCAGGCGGGCAGCAAAACTGCCCGGTACCAGCTCATGTCCGAGCACCCGTGCCAGCAAGGCTGCCAGCGTACCGCCACCGACAATAATAATGGCCCCCAGCAGCAGGCCGTCATAGACCATGGCGGCCAGTCGGCGCGGAAAGGTCACCACCTGTTGTGGTGGCAGGGGTGTGATCCCGCTCATCAGGCACCGCTGCCATTGCTGCTGCCGACCCGGGCGGTAATTTCGATTTCCAGTTTCATTTTGTCATCCAGCAGGCCGGCAATCAGGACGGTCGCTGCCGGACGCGCTTTTCCCAGCCATTTGGCAAACACCGGCCAGCAGGGTTCAAAGTCCGCCCGGTCAGGGAGCAGGTAATGCACGCGCACGGCCTGATCCAGGCTGGAGCCGGCTTCCTGCAGGGCTTTTTCGATATTACGGAAGCATTGTTCGGCCTGTTCGACCACATCGGTGGCGATGGTCATGGTGCGGTAGTCATAACCGGTAGTACCGGAGACGAAGACATAATCACCGTCCCGTACCGCCCGTGAGTAGCCGATACGTGCTTCAAATTCAGAGCCGCTGGAGATCAGTTTGCGCATGGTCAGGGTTTCCAGAATGGGGGGTTGATGATTGTCGGGTCCGGTATCCGGTTTATTTGCCGTCCAGAAAATTCTGCAGCATGGCATGACCATGCTCGGTCAGAATGGACTCGGGATGAAACTGCACGCCTTCAATCGGCAGGTGCTGATGACGCACCCCCATGATTTCATCCAGCCCGCCTGCTGCCGTTTCCGTCCAGGCCGTGAGTGTCAGGCATTCCGGCAGGCTCTGCTGTTCAATCACCAGCGAATGGTAGCGCGTGGCGGTCAGCGGTGAAGGCAGGGCGTTGAAAACATGGCTGCCGTGATGCAGGACCGGTGAGACCTTGCCGTGCATAATGGTTTTGGCACGGATAATGCGGCCACCGAATGCCTGTGCGATGGCCTGGTGCCCGAGGCAGACGCCCAGCAGCGGGATATGCGGCCCGAACTGGCGGATCACCTCAATGGAAATACCGGCATCGTCCGGTGTACCGGGGCCGGGTGAGATCATGATGCGTTCCGGGGCCAGGGTTTCAATTGCCGCCAGGGTGATTTCATCATTGCGATGCACCAGCACTTCCGCCCCCAGTTCGCTCAGGTACTGCACCAGATTGAAGGTGAAGGAGTCATAATTGTCAATCATCAATACTTTCATGTGACGCCCCCCTTAGCTGTGCTTGCCGTCAAGACCGGCCATGGCGCTGCTGGCGGCCCGGAACACGGCCCGGCCCTTGTTCATGGTTTCCATCCATTCCTGTTCCGGTACCGAGTCGTACACAATGCCGGCACCGGCCTGAATGTGCAGCACATGATCCTTGATCACGGCAGTGCGGATGGCGATGGCGGTATCCATATTGCCGTTCCAGGCCAGGTAGCCGACAGCCCCGGAATAGACCCCGCGCTTGACCGGCTCCAGCTCGTCGATGATTTCCATGGCACGGATCTTGGGGGCGCCGCTGACGGTACCGGCCGGGAACGTGGCGCGCAGTACATCCATGGCACTCAGGTCCGGCTTGAGCTTGCCGGTGACATTGGAAACGATGTGCATGACGTGGGAGTAACGTTCCACAATCATTTTTTCGGTCAGATTCACACTGCCGGTCTGGCTGACACGTCCGGCATCATTGCGCCCCAGGTCGATCAGCATCAGGTGTTCGGCAATTTCCTTGGGGTCATTGAGCAGTTCCTGCTCCAGCTCACGATCGCGCTGCTCGGTATCTCCCCGGCGTCGGGTACCGGCAATCGGGCGCACGGTGATGATGCCGTCTTCCAGCTGCACCAGAATTTCCGGTGAAGAGCCGACAATATGGAAATCCTCCAGGTTGAGGTAGTACATGTACGGCGACGGGTTCAGGCGGCGCAGGGCACGGTACAGGTCCAGCGGCGGGGCCGGAAACGGGATGCTCATGCGCTGGGACAGCACAACCTGCATCACGTCCCCGGCACTGATGTAGGCTTTGGCCTGACGCACGGCTGCCTCGAAGCCCTGCTCGGTAAAGCCGGAGACAAAATCACTTTCTTCAACGGCCTGTCCGCCGCCGGTGCCGGGACGATACAGGCGGATATTTTCCTGAATCCGGCCTTCCAGCCGGTCCAGACGCTGCAGGGCCTGGGTCAGCCCGGTGCTGGAGGGGGCGGCGTGCACCAGCAGGTGCAGTTCTCCACGCAGGTTGTCAAACACCAGCACTTCATCCGAAACCATCAGCAGGATGTCAGGGGTGCCCAGTGGATCGGGCTTCTCGACTCCGGCCAGCTTTTTTTCAATGTGACGGATAATGTCATAGCCGAAATAACCGACCAGGCCGCCATTGAAGCGCGGCAGGCTGGGCAGGTCCGGTACCCGGAACGACTGCTGGAATGTGGTGATCCAGGCCAGCGGGTCATCGGCCTCGGTGACTTCGATCGGCTCGCCATGGCGATGCAGCTCGATCCGGTGTCCGTAAACCTTGATCAGGGTGGACGCCGGCAGGCCGATCATGGAATAGCGTCCCCACTTCTCGCCGCCCTGTACCGATTCAAACAGGTAGGAATAGGGACCGTCAGCCAGTTTCAGGTAGGCACTCAGGGGGGTGTCAAGGTCAGCGAGGATGGTACGGCTGACGGGAATGCGGTTATAGCCCTGCTCAATAAAGGCAGCAAAAGTATCCTGATTCATGTGAACTTCCAGACAATATCAATGATTTATCAATAAATTGAAAACAGATGAGGGGGAGTATTGCTTAGCTGCGCCATCGGCAGTTATTGTTTGGAATCAGCCTTTTCATCAGTGGATCATCGATTGCTGGTTGATGCCGGCAGAGTTTAGCACAGTGATACGGGAACCGTTACGAAAAAAACAGCCATCCAGGCGAAGGAGAAACCTGAATGGCTGATCAACCGAAGGAGGAGTACTTATCATGTCATGAAACAGCGCCGGGCTTGTTTTTGTTATCGCTATCGGCTGTCTGCCCTGTCATGGTGATAAGCCTATAAAAAACCGGTGCGGGGAAGAAGTAACGATTACCGTAAGTCCGGTTCTGGTACGGTTATTTAACGGATCAGCCCGCGCAGTTCTGCCATGGAATCCAGCACGGCATCGGGCTTGCAGTCCCGGATATCCTCACCGTGGTTGTAACCATAACGCATGCAGAAAACATGAAAACCGGCACTGCGGGCCGCCTTGACATCCGAGCGCGAGTCACCCAGCATGAGCGAGTTTTCCGCTCTGGTATCCAGCTGTTCGCAGGCATGCAATAACGGCATCGGGTGCGGTTTTTTTTCCGCCAGGGTATCGCCGCAGATCACGATTTCGAAACAGGACCTCAGGCCCAGGCTGTCCAGCAGGGGAAGGGTGAACTGTCCGGCCTTGTTGGTGACACAGCCGAGCCTGATGTGTGTCAGTGTGCGCAGGTAGTCCAGTCCCTCCTGCACACCGGGATACAGGCGGCTGCGCAGCGAAGTATTTTCGGCATAAAGGGCCATGAAAACCGGCAGGGCACGTTCCAGCAGGGCTGGTTCGGGCACCCCCTCCAGATCATTCACCAGAGCGCGCTCCACCAGACGCTGCACCCCGTTCCCGACCCAGAGGCGTACTGCGGCTTCACCGCGTGCGGGCAGCCCGAGCCGGTGCATGGTTTCATCCACGCAGTAGGCCAGGTCGGGAACACTGTCGACCAGGGTGCCATCCACATCAATCAGGATCATCTCGGGTTGCAGTTTCATGCGTATATACCGCGGTTGCCAGGGGGTAATCCGGCAGTCTAACAGCTGCACCGCAAGGCGGATACCGGGCTTTGGGGAGGGGCCTATCTGCTTGCAGGGGATGAACGCCGGTTCGGGGTTTATCCGGAAATTCACTCCACTGATCCCTGCTGCAGGATGGCAGCCTGCCAGGGCTGGAATAGCATGAGTCCGGCCCCGGCTCCTGCTGCCCCGAAGCAGATATGACGGGCTGTTCTCAACCTCTGCCTCAGTGGCTTGCTGTTATGCCCGAAAGTTTGTGGACAAGTATCGAATGCGCCCTGGTGACGTGCTGTTTCGGGGCTGTGCACGTGCGTATTGATTCTCGCGCGGCAGGATATTTTCGGCAAGCCGGTGAGGGCGCTTAACAAGGAAGCAAATATGCTGAATCTCAACGCAACCCAGGGCGCTGGCTACCAGCCGACATGGGGAGCCCAGAACACCACAGGCACTACAGGAACCTCAAACCTGTCCGGTACCGACCGCGGTGTCAATCAGTTCCAGAACATTCTCAATAGTGGCACCAGCGGCACAACTGCCGGCACGGGCAGCACTGCGGCGGGCAGCGGACTGCAGTCCTCTCCGGAGCTGGTCAGTCTTCTGAACCAGCTGCTGCAGCTGCTGACCAGCATGACGGGCGGCACGGGTACTGGCGGCGGTAGCGGTGCAGGAAGTACTGGAGCAGGCAGTACGGGTACTGCCGGCAATGGAACCGGCGGCTCCGGTGGTGTCAATGGTGCCGGTCATGGCCATGGTACCGCCGGAGCCGGTGGTGCAAACGGTACTGCCGGGACAGCAGGCATGAGTGGTGCCGGTACTGCAGGACAGGTCAATGGCAGCGGTTATGCCGTGAATGATACAGCCTCCACACCGGCCAATACCCCGACCGGTATCAATGTGCTGGGGAATGATACCAATATCAATGTGACCGGTTTCACCCAGCCGGCCAATGGCACCGTGACTCAGAACGGTAACAATCTGGTGTATACGCCCAACGCCGGTTTCCAGGGGACGGACAGTTTCAGCTATACCAACAGCACGGGTGCCTCGGCGAATGTCAGTGTTCAGGTTGGCACGGGTACCGGCGCTGGCACGGGGGCTGATGCCTGTGGACCGGGTCAGGGACAGGGGCAGGGTCACCATGGCGGTATCGGTCAGGCAGGCCAGGGCGGTCAGGCTGGGCAGGGCGGTCAGGCTGGGCAGGGCGGTCAGGCTGGGCAGGGCGGTCAGGCTGGGCAGGGCGGACATGCGGGCAGACCTGCTCCAGCGCCGGCACCTGCTCCAGCACCCGCTCCAGCGCCGGCACCCGCTCCAGCGCCGGCACCCACTCCAGCGCCGGCACCCGCTCCAGCACCGGCACCCACTCCAGCGCCGGCACCCGCTCCGAAGCCTGCTCCGACTCCGGCACCAAAGGCAGAAGAGCCCAAGGCTGAGGAGAAAAAAGAGGACAAGGGTAAAAATGCCGGTCTGGCGGCTGGTGCGCTGGGCGGAGCTGCCCTGGGTGGCGGTCTGGCGCTGGGGGCGCTGGCACTGGCTCCCCTGTTGCTTGGCAGCCCGGTTGCTCTGGACACCAATGGTGACGGGCAGATAGGTACGACGGGTGAAAGCACCGCAAAGGATCGTGTTGCCGGCACCCAGGTGGGGCAGACTGTTGATTTCGATCTGGATGGTAATGGTTCCACCGAAGCGGTGGAATGGATGTCCGGTGATGGTGACAGCCTGCTGGTTGACAACCGTGATGGCAATGCCGCAAACGACATGAACGGCACCCGCCTGTTTGGTGATCAGGGTGGCCAGTATGGCAGCGGCTATGAAAAGATGGCACAACTGGATGCCAATGGCGACGGCAGGCTGGCCGGTCAGGAGCTGGATGGCCTGGAGCTGTGGGTGGATAACGGTAACGCCAGGGTGGATGCCGGAGAGCTGCGCTCACTGGCTGACTTCGGTGTCACCGAGCTGAGTGTGGAGCGTCAGGATGCTGCCAATGCCCGTGGTGAGAATCTGATGCAGTCTTCGGCCAGAACGGCGGATGGCCGCACGGTCCTGACTGAGGATGTCTGGTTCGCCAAAGCCTGAGCTTTGTTGTGAAACCGGCTGCCGCCCCGGTCAGGGATGACGGGGCGGCAGTTTTTCTCCGGACAGCTGCAGCTCAGATTTTTGGCAGGCGTTGCAGCTGAGCCTCCACCATATCGGCAAAGGCCTGACTGTCGTCGCCGGTATAGACCAGTTTTGAGGCCACCATGCTGGCCAGAATGGCAAACTGAATCTTGCGCGGCATGCTCCAGACCCGCTCACGCAGCGTCTTGTCCTCGTGGATCAGGTTCGGCAGGTGATGCAGCATGGCGTTGCGGTACACCGGTTTGTCCGCCAGGGTCGGGTTGGCCTGGAAGTAGTCGAACATGCGTGCATAGTGATCGTTGATTTCCCGGCTCAGGTTGTTGGATATCTGGGTGTAAGGCTCCACGCCACCATGCAACTGATGCCGCACCAGAATCAGGCGTGCTTCCTGCTCGGCCAGATGGTTCAGTATCTGGATGACATCGGTAACATAGCGGGCCTTGTGGGCCAGGAACTCCTGATCGTTCATCAGCAGGTTGGCGATAATCTCATAGGAGGAGGAAATGACGCCGCACTTGTTGGCCGAGGCGTCACGCATGATGGCTACCCCGCGTTTCTGCAGCTCCAGCCGTGCCTCGGGCGTGATGAAGGAGTTGGCTCCCTCGACAATCACCCGTGAGGCGGGTGTGCCGTCATCGGCGAAGTATTTCTCCCAGTTGCGCCGGTCGATGGTTTCCGGACGCCCGCCTGCCGGAATGAACAGGTCGGTCGGTACCGTGAAGATCAGGTTGTTGAAGGTGCTGTAGAAGGCATCATTGGAAATCCATTCCTCCTCAACACCCTGCCCGGTACGGGTGACTTTGCGGAACAGTTCGCGCATGCCGTCCTGTCGGGTGGCAAGCCGGAACAGCATGAAGCCCCCCGGATTCAGGGCATGGAAATCGAAGGCTTCGACATCGTTCTGCAGCACAATCTGTTTCAGGGCGGTATGGTCGATACCCTGCGGGTCGTAAAGTGCACCGGTACCATCAACCACCAGCTTGATCTGAACCTGCGGGCAGCGCTCCAGCAGCAGGCGCATGCCATTCCCGGCCACATCCCCATTGGGACCACCGGTAAATTTGACGCTGAAAGGGTCTGCGTGCATGTTGATTCCCAGCACTTCCTGCATGGTGACTTCGGCAAAGCGGATCACGCCGATCGAGGTGACGCCGTATTCCTTGTGGTTGATGCCGATCTTCTTGCTGGACATGATGCCGGGCCCGAGCAGGTAGCCGCGCTTGACGGCCAGTTCGGCAATCAGCTCGATCATGGTGTTGTGCATGTTTTCATCCGGCCCGAGCTCGATCGGCTCGTCTTCACCGTAGTAATCCACCACACGCGGATTTTTGGCATGCCCGTTTTCGGTTACATACAGGTCAAGGAAGGCGTTGATGAAGCCGAACTGGAGCTTGTACAGCTGCTGGCGCACCTGATCCTTGTCCATGGCCGGATTGGTGGTGAGGATGGCCACCATTTTGGAGCCGCCTTCGTAAATGTCCTTGTTCTTGAGGTGCTGGGTATGCGCCAGCACGTAGTTTTCCCGAAACAGGGTGCTGGCACCGTTGATGTAGTCATCGCGCCCTTGGGTCATCAGGGTGCGCCAGCCGCCGCGGGCGATGTCGGAGAAGCCGATATGGTAGCCTGCTCCGCCGCGTCCGAAGAAGAAGGTGATCCGGAACGGACGTTCCGGTGGCAGGTCGGCGGTGAAGTCCTCGCCCAGGTATTCCAGGTATTGCGGGTCGAGGCGGAAGGCCAGTGCGTGCTTTTCATCCACAAAGAAATTGGTTTTCAGGCAGTAGCGGATAAAGGCGATGGCACAATGGAAGATGGTCCGGCGGGACTCGTCCAGAAAGCGCCGTCCGGTGTTGAACTCCGGGATCATGCGTTCGGTTTCTGCCAGCTGCTGCTGATAAAGTGCCTCGCGGTTTTCCAGGCCGGGCTGGAAGCGGGTATAAAACAGCCGGATCAGTTGCAGCGTCATGTTGAGGTGGTTGTGGAAAGCCAGGGTGATGGCTTCCGGCTCGAACTGTTCCGGATGATTGTGGGCCAGATTGGTGTGACAGAAGCTGATCATGGCTTCCACCAGCGTCGTGTCCACCCCGTCGGTGATGCCTTTTTCCAGCAGGGTGCCGTAGCTGGGTGAATTGATGGGCAGAATCTGAAGGTTGTACAGCTCGTGCTGCAGCGTTCTGAACAGTGAAGTGCCTTTTTCCAGCTGGCTGCCGTCATTCGGGCCGACGTAGAAGTTGCCGAGGAACCAGGGGGTGATTCCGCTGCTCATGGTCAGGATATAGGCGCGTTCAGTGCCGATGTTCAGGCGCTTGAACACTTCCATGATCTGGAGCAGGAAATTGTGCTGGGGAGGATTGGCCACACCGAAGCGCACGCGTGTCATCTGACGGCCGGTTTTGCTGCTGCTGTACGCATCCATGGGCTCGATGTCGAGGAAAATGCCGTCATGCTGCCGGGTGTTCTCATAAAGCTCGATCAGGCGTGCCAGACGCTCCGGATGGGAAACGCGTACATATTCTTCGTTATTGACCCACAGCAGTTCCATGGTCGACTGCAGCTTGCTCTGGTCATAGGCCGGCGCGGCCGCTTTCAGGGCATTGCCCACGGCGGTCACGATTTCCGCCGGTACCACGACATCTTTGGCTTCGGCAACGTCCTGATCGGATTTGCGGGCAAAGTCAAAGCGCAGGACTTCCAGCGGTCGGTCATAGTCCGGCAGGTTTTGCAGCGAGGTATTGACCTCGGTATAGGACAGGTTGGACCGGAAGGGAAGGTTGCGCAGGGTATTGTAGATACTGTTGTTGCGGCTGACCTGGCTCAGCATCAGGCGGTCGGGACGGTCGACCAGCGTGACATGCGGAAAGCGGTCAATGCGGTAGATGCTGTTGGCCAGAATGCCCAGTGCTTCAACTTCGTTCTGGTTGAAGGTGAAAAAAAAGGGATGCATGGCCTGTTGCAGCCACTCCAGGTTGGTGTTGCTTTGGGTATTCTGCGAGGCGAGATTGGTCTTTATGAGCTCGATCACGTTCTCCATCGTGTTCTCCTTCTCCAGTGGATGAATCATTCTTTGACCTGAGTGTCGCACAGGCCGGGCCGACATCAAAGCGGAACCTGTAGTGAGGGGGCTGCCTGCGCTGAGCGGACAGGCAGCCGAAGCGGGAAGCCGCCCGGGGGAAGTGGATTCAGACCCGATGTGGCAGGGTATCCCGCAGACGCTCCTGCAGGTGGTGCAGCAGCACTTCAGTGGTTTTCCAGTCGATGCAGGCGTCCGTCACCGACACTCCGTATTCAAGTTCTGCCAGATTGGCGGGAATTTTCTGGTTGCCGGCCCCGATGTGGCTTTCCAGCATCAGCCCGAGAATGGACTTGTTGCCTTCCACAATCTGCCCGGCCACATTCTCGGCCACCAGGGGCTGCAGGGCGTATTGCTTGCTGGAGTTGCCATGGCTGCAGTCGACAATGATGTTGGCCGGCAGCCCGGCCCTGTCCATGGCCTGTTCACACAGGGCGATATTTACGCTGTCGTAGTTCGGGCGTTTACCGCCGCGCAGGATCACATGGCCGTCCGGATTGCCGGAAGTCTTGATCACTGCGACCTGTCCGGACTGGTTGATGCCGAGAAAACTGTGCGGTCTGGAGACGGCCAGCATGGCATTGACCGCCACATCCAGATTGCCGTCGGTACCGTTCTTGAAGCCGACAGGCATGGACAGGCCGCTGGCCATTTCACGGTGAGTCTGGGATTCGGTGGTGCGTGCCCCGATGGCTGCCCAGGTGAACAGTTCGGACAGGTACTGGGGAGTGATCGGGTCCAGCGCCTCGGTAGCCGCCGGAATTTCCTGCTCCGCCAGCCACACCAGCAGTTCACGGGCCAGCCGCAGCCCCTTTTCGACCTGGAAGGTGTCGTTCATGTCCGGATCATTGATCAGCCCCTTCCAGCCAGTGGTGGTACGCGGTTTTTCAAAATAGATGCGCATGACCAGATACAGGGTGTCACCCACTTCCCGGCTCAGGGCCTTGAGACGCAGGGCATAGTCTTTGGCCGACTTGAGGTCGTGGATGGAGCAGGGGCCGGTCACCACCAGCAGGCGCGGATCGCGGCGGGCCAGAATGTCCGATACGGTCTTGCGGCTGGCCTGAATGAAATGTGCCCCGGCTTCGGACAGCGGCATTTCAGCCTTGAAGGCATCCGGTGTGATGAGTATCTGTTCGGCGGCAACGTGGGTGTTGTAAAGTGAGTCCTGATGCATGTCTCTGGCTCTGGGGTTGTCAAAAGGGGCATTCTGCTTGCCGGGGCTGCCGGATGCAAGACACTCGCCAGGGTTCTGTTTCTCCTGTGTGAAAAGCTGGGGAGCGGCTGGGAAATACGATAAAGTGCAGCACTGGCGCATGCCGATACCGACAATAACCAGACCATAACCATTACAGATACTGCAAGACAGACAGCCGGAGAACCCATGGGCAGCCCAGAGATCAATTCACACACCCTGTACAGCCACTATGCACGCCTGCTGCAGCAGGCGCACGAGGTACTGGCCCAGGCCGATCGCTACCTGCAGGAGACGGCACCGGATGGCCAGCCGAACCCCAATTACCTGCCGGTTTACATTGAAAAGCTGAAGCAGCTGCGGACTGTGGCAAATCCGCCGGCGGATATCGAGGCACGGATTGCGCGGCAGGAGAGCCATCTGCAGCAGTACCGTCAGCGCAGTGCCAAAGCCCGCCAGATACTGGCCGAGTATCCGGGAAAACTGCGGGCCATCGAGCTGGCCAACAACGTGTTCCAGGCACCGGCGGCGCAGACGGATGACTGCCTGTTCATTCTGGATCAGGAAACCTGCAGCGCACACCGGGTCAGGCAGGAGGGCGGGGTGACGGGGCCGGGTGAGGTGACCGATATCGGGGCCGATACGGTGTTCCGCGACCGGCATGATATTGAGCTGTGCGGGGAGAACCAGACCGATGCCGTCAGGGTCTGGAGCCACCGGGTGCGGCTGGAGAACCTGACCATTCAGGACCGGCGCAGCTATGATACGGCACACCGGGATGCCATCCAGCTGATTCCGCCGGCGCTGGGGTATTTTGAGGCCGGGGAAGACGGGAAGCAGCAGTATGTCCGGGTGGCTGACCAGATGGCCGGTGCCGTGCTGGAGGATGTGGTGGTGCAGGGCTGTACCATTCGTGCACCCCGGGCACCGCTGCAGGGAATTTTTGCCAGTGATGGTTTCTGCCGCCGTATCTGCATCCGGGAGAATGACATCACCATCCGCGGCGCACACGCCATTTCGATTGCCGGGATGCTGGATGACTGCGAGATCAGCGGCAATGTACTGCATCAGGCCGAACGAGGCGAGCCGCCGGCCATCACCCTGTATCCGGGCAGGATTGGCGGCAATATGGCCGAAGACGGGGTGGTTGCCGTTCTGGGGTTTGCCGGGGAGCCGGAAGCGCTGCGGCAGCACTATCCGCACCAGATGCAGTATGGGCCGGTCAGCACCGATGCACCCAACCGCTGCATCCCTGCGGGTGCCGGAGCAGGGGAAGGCATTACCATTCATGACAGCCGTACCCTGTTGCCGGCCAGTTTTCTGCGCATGGGAGCGGGGCTGCAGGATTTTCATTACCACGCTTATCTGCAGGCGTACAGCAGCCTGACGCTGGCACAGTATCAGGTACAGGACCCGTTTGGTGCCCGAATGCTGGAAGCCTGGCTGGAAACACGCAGCAATGAATATGCCGGTGGGCGGCCCGGCAATCCGGTGCTGGGGCCGGTCAGCCCCGAGCAGCAGCAGATTGGCGAGCGTTTTCTCAAGCCGGCACTGGAAGCCCTGCGCAGCGGCACGCTGGCGGCAGTACGGCTGGTGGATATCGAGCACAGTGCGATTCGCAGTTTTGTCATGAAACGGCTGGCCATTCTGCAGGGACAGGTGGAGCCGCTGGCACATATTGCCCTGGACAATGCCCGCCGGGATCAGACTCTGGCCTTTATACTGACGCCGGAACAGCGGGCCAATATTGTCCGTATGGCCTTTCTGGATGCCGGGGTGCGTTGTGCCGAAACCGGGCAGCCTGCTGCCGGTCTGGGGTTTCGGGTGTTTTTTGATGGTGTTGATGATGCCCGCGGAGTGACGGGGGCGGATGGCTGCATTGCCCTGTCCGGGCTGCCGCTGGGACCGTGCCTGTTGCGCCTTGATGATCCGGCGCTGACTTTCGTGCCAGCCGGTGCAACCCCGGTTCCGGCCGGGGTGAAGGTGACGGAGGCGGCCACACATCTGGCCGGTACGCTGCTGAAATATTTTCGTGACCGCCTGCCGGTGGTTGCTGCCTATCTGGCCCATGATGAAGCGCATGCCGACTATTGCCTGGGCGTGCTGGAACGCTGGCTGGCCGGTCGCAGGGTCACACTGGCGACGGTGACTGATGAGCCGCTGAAGCAGGAGGCACTGAGTGTTCTGGGGGTTATGGCCAGCTTCCGTGCCCCGGAACGCCGCACGATTTCACTGCAGGTTGATTGCCATTCACGCGAGGGGTCACTGGTGGGGCGGCTGGCCGGCAGTCTGCGGGGAAGCGGGCGGACCTGACAGTGGTTGCTGTTGCCTGGCGGGTGGCCATAAAAACGGTTGTCACAGGATCACGGGCGCTTCTATACTGAAGATCACCACCCTGCTGGCTGTCAACAGACTGTCATCAGGGGCTGTTACTGTTTGGCTGTTATTTCTGATCAGCTTTTTCCGAGGAGTGTTTCATGTCCGTATCCCGCAAGACCCTGTTGTCCCTGGTTGTTGCATCCGGCCTGTTGGCCGGTGCTGTTGCCCATGCTGAAGACCTCGCGGCCCTGGAGGCTGCCGCCAGGGAGGAAGGCATGCTGACCACCATCGCTTTGCCGCATGACTGGTGTGGCTATGGTGGTGTGATCGAAGGTTTCAAGACCAAATATCCCTGGATCACGGTGAATGAGCTCAATCCTGACGCCGGTTCTGCCGATGAGCTGGAGGCCATCCGGGCCAACAGGGACAACAAGGGTCCACAGGCACCGGATGTCATTGATGTCGGCTTCTCGTTCGGCCCGGCAGCCAGGGAAGAAGGGTTGACCCAGCCTTACAAGGTCTCGACCTGGGATACCATCCCGGATAATGTCAAGGATGCTGACGGGCACTGGTATGGTGATTATTACGGCGTACTGGCGTTTGCCGTGAATCAGGATATTGTCAAGGAGTCACCACAGGACTGGGCTGATCTGCTGAAACCCGAATTTGCCAACAGTGTCGCGCTGGCGGGTGATCCGCGCGCCTCCAATCAGGCCATTCTCGGGGTTTATGCCGCAGGACTGGTTGATGGTGCTGAGGGCGGCGAGGCGATCGGTGAAGCGGGCCTCAAGTATTTTGCCGACATGAACAAGGCCGGCAATTTCGTGCCCGTGATCGGCAAGGCCGGTACGCTGGCACAGGGGGCGACCCCGGTTGTGATCATGTGGGATTACAACGCCCTGGCCGGGCGTGATACCCTGAAAGGCAATCCGCCGGTGGATGTGGTGGTACCGAAATCCGGTGTGGTTGCCGGGGTTTATGTTCAGGCCATCAGTGCCCATGCACCCCACCCGAACGCCGCCAAGCTGTGGATGGAGTACCTGTATTCGGATGAGGGGCAGCTGGGCTGGCTCAATGGTTACTGCCATCCGATCCGATTCAACGATCTGGCTGCCAACGACAAGATTCCGCAGAGCCTGCTGGATGCGCTGCCACCGGCCGCCGCCTATGAAAAGGCTGTCTTTCCGACCCTGGAGGATCAGGAGGCATCCAAGGCACGCGTGACCGGGCAGTGGGATTCCGTGGTGGGGGCCAATGTTCAGTAAGTCAGGTCTTTCCTGGCTGGGTGTTGTCCCGTTCCTGCTGTTTGCCCTGTTGTTTCTGCTGCTGCCGACCATGAATATCGTGGTCGGCGCTTTCCGTAATCAGGCCGGGGCTTTCACGCTTGAAAATATTGCCAACCTGTTTCAGCCTTCGATTCTGTCGGCTTACTGGATCAGTATCCGTATCAGCGTGGCGTCGGCCCTGCTGGGGTGTCTGATCGGGTTTGCCATGGCAGCGGCCATGGTGCTGGGCGGGGTGCCGGGCTGGCTGCGCGGGCCGCTGCTGACCTTTTCCGGGGTCGCCTCCAATTTTGCCGGGGTACCGCTGGCGTTCGCCTTTCTGGCCACGCTCGGGCGTCTGGGGCTGGTGACGGTTCTGCTGCGTGAGTGGCTGGGGATTAATATCTATGCCTGGGGCTTCAATATCCTGAGTTTTTGGGGCCTGACCCTGACTTACCTGTTTTTCCAGATTCCGCTCATGATCCTGATTATCACCCCGGCACTGGATGGCCTGCGGCGTGAATGGAAGGAGGCGGCTTCGATTCTGGGCGCAAGCAATACACAGTACTGGTTTCTGGTGGCTTTGCCAATTCTGTGGCCCGCATTGCTGGGGACTTTTGCCCTGCTGTTTGCCAATGCTTTCGGGGCGGTGGCCACTGCCTATGCCCTGACCGGCAGTTCGCTGTCCATCGTGCCCATCATGCTGTTCGCCCAGATACGGGGGGATGTGCTGCAGGACCCGCATCTGGGGTATGCCATGGCTTTCGGCATGATTGCAGTGACGGGGGCTGCCAACCTGATCTACATCTGGATGCGCATGCGCAGTGAGCGGTGGATGAAATGAAAGGCCGGCGCTTCTGGGCCTGGCTGGCCCTGATACTGGGGATGATTTATTTCGCCCTGCCGCTGATCGGGACTCTGGAGTTTTCCCTGCGCATGCGCCGGGGCGAGTACAGTCTGGATGCCTATCGGGTGATTCTGAGTGATCCGCGCTTTCATGAAACCTTCGGGTTTTCGGTACTGATGGCGCTGGGGACCATTGTACTTGGCGTGCTGCTGGTGGTGCCGACGGCTTATTGGGTACGGCTGCGGTTGCCGCGCTGGCGTCCGGTGATTGAGTTTCTGACCCTGCTGCCGCTGGTAATTCCCCCGATTGTGGTGGTATTCGGCTATATCCGCCTTTACAACACCGCTTCCTGGCTGCCGCTCACCGGCTCGGTAGGCGGAACCAACCTGCTGCTGCTGTTCGGCTATACCGTACTGGCGCTGCCCTACATGTACCGGGCGGTGGATACCGGCCTGCGCAGTCTGGATGTGGCGACCCTGACCGAGGCGGCCCAGAGTCTGGGGGCGGGCTGGATCACCATTCTGTGGCGTGTGATCCTGCCCAATGTGCTGGTGGCCATTCTGTCGGGGGCCTTTCTGACGTTTGCCATTGTGATCGGTGAGTTCGTACTGGCAGCCCTCCTGAACCGTCCGGCCTTCGGTCCCTTCATGCAGCTCATCGGGGCCAACCGGGCCTATGAGCCGGCGGCACTGGCCGTGATTGCCTTTGCCATCACCTGGCTTTGCATGGGCCTGATCCAGCTGGTGACCCGGTTCCAGAAACACACACAGATCAGGCAGAGACAGTGACAGATTATGGCATTTCTTGAGATCAACAGCCTGCAGAAGGATTTTGGCAGCGCCCGCGTGGTAAAGGACTTCGATCTGGCGGTGGAGCAGGGGGAGTTCGTCTCCTTTCTCGGCCCCAGTGGCTGCGGTAAAACCACGGTTTTGCGCATGGTTGCCGGCTTTGAGACACCGACTTCAGGTTCCATCCACATTGATGGTCAGGATATGGTCAGCCTCAGGCCCAACCAGCGCAATATCGGCATGGTATTCCAGTCCTATGCGCTGTTTCCCAATATGACCGTGGCCCAGAATGTCGCCTTCGGGCTGCGGGTGGCCGGTAAACTGAAAGCTGAAATCCGCGCCACGGTGCGGGAAATGCTGGCCCTGATCAAACTGGAGGAGCTGGGAGCGCGTTACCCGTTTCAGCTTTCCGGCGGCCAGCAGCAGCGGGTGGCACTGGCGCGGGCGCTGGCGGTCAAGCCCGATGTGCTGCTGCTGGATGAGCCGCTTTCAGCACTGGATGCCAAAATCCGGGTATCCCTGCGCGAGGAAATCCGAACCATTCAGCAAACACTCGGGATCACCACCATTTTCGTGACGCATGACCAGGAGGAGGCACTGTCCATTTCCGACCGGATTGTGGTCATGCACAAGGGCCGGGCGGATCAGGTGGGAACACCTTTCGAGATTTACAACCATCCGGCCACCCGTTTTGTGGCTTCGTTTGTGGGCACCATCAATGTCCTCAATGCCCGGCTGCTGGAGCCGGAACAGGGTATTGTGACGCTGGATGACGGTACGGCGATACGCCTTGGCCGTCCGCTGCCCGGCAGTTCGTCGGACCCGGTTGCCCTAGCACTGCGTCCCGAGAGTGTAGCTCTGGGTGACGGGGGCGGGGGTATTCAGCTGGCGGGGCAGGTGGCGTCAGTCAACTTTCTGGGCTCGGTCATCCGCCTGAGTGTCCGCCTGGGCGAGAACCTGATCCTGCTGGACGGGTTCAACCAGCCGTCCAGCCCGCCGCCGAAAGTCGGTGAAACGGTAAGGCTGAGTTTTGATGCCGGGGCGCTGAGGGTGCTGGGGGAGTGATGCCCTGGCCGATATGGGACAGCCTCAGCAGCTTCTCAATGTCCTTCATTACCTGTTTGGCCGGAATGGCCGGGCCGAACTGCATCATCAGGTTACCCAGCGGATCAACCAGATAGATGGAGCCGGGAGGGTAGTGGTTCCGGGTCGCGGTCGCCCGTACCTGTTCTCCCAGACCGCCACTGCTGCCTATCAGTACATGCAGGTCCGGGTGGGATTCCCACATGCGTGCATTCTGCTCCGCGACCTGCGGGGTAGCGGCCACAAGCACGCGCTGGACCCGGTCCATGTCCTCAGCCAGGGCAATGCGCAGCTGGCGGGTGTCGTACAGGCGTTTGCTGCAGGCTTCATCACAGGCACCATCCAGCAGGTGCACAATGGTCCAGATGCGCTCCATGTCGCGGGCGGCAAAGGCCGGACCCTTGAGCTGGGGCTGACTGAAGTCCTGCAGGGTGTAGACCGGGGAAATCAGTGTGCCGTTGTTGGTGCTGCTGCCGGGTTTGTAGTCTGCCGGCAGGCTGTAGTACCAGGCCATGGATATACCCAGTGGAATGAAGAACATGGCGAGAATCAGCAGCAGACGTTTCTGTGAGGGAGTCAGGTTCATATCCGTTTCAGTCTCTCTTGCTTTTGCGATGCCAGATGATACCGAATACCATCAGCACCAGTGCGAGTGCAAACCATTGCACGGCGTAACCGAAATGGCGGGCCGGGGTCATGATGACCGGGTTCCAGATGCGTGTGAAGCCATTGGGGTCATCGGCATCCAGAACCAGTACCAGGGGACTCAGGGCTGTATTCAGGGCCTGGTTGAAGGCATTGAGGTCCAGATACAGTGATTTCAGGGGCCAGACGGGCTGAACCAGTGCCTGTGGCAGGATGGCCGATCCGAGGGTGAAGCCCTTGTCGGGCAGGTACAGTGTGCCTTGTGGTTCCGGTGTCTCTGTCGGGGCGGGAATGTGCGGTTCCTGCACCGGAATCCAGCCCCGGTTGACCATCAGGATGCCGCCTGCTTCAAGCCGGAAAGGGGTCAGCACTTCATAGCCGGGCTGGCCGCTGTACATGCGGTTCATGAGCAGGAAGCTGTGATCCGCATCCCAGCTGCCATGCAGGCGGGCGCTCTGATAGGCCAGTTGTGCAGGGTCGGGCAGGCGGGTATTGCGAAGGTCATTAATTTTGTGTTCCGTACCAACTAGTGATAAAACATGTTGCTTGCCAAGCCCCCGGTTTGTCTGCCATATCCCCAGGGAAAGCAGGATCAGCAAGGCAAGGCCAAACAGTAGGTAGCCAAGGGTTTTTTTGCCATTAACCACAGGAAGCGAGTCCATCCATGTTGTTGTTCAAACTCATCGTCGTCATTCTGCTGCTGTTCGTGATTGCATCCCTGTTTACTGCACTGTACCAGCTTAACCGGGACCGCAGTGAAAACTCCGGCAAGGTTGTCAAGGCGCTGACCGTGCGTATCAGTTTGTCCGTTTTCCTGTTTCTGCTGCTGATGGTCGGACAGTATTTCGGCCTGATTGTACCACACGGCGTCTATGGCTGAGGCGGGTTCGTCCTGCCGGGATGGCCAAAAAAAGTGCGCCGGGTAGCGCACTTTTTTGTCTGTAGCAGCAGCGAATGACGCTGGCGGGTTTTACAGCCAGTAAACAAAAATAAACAGGCCCAGCCAGACCACATCCACAAAGTGCCAGTACCAGGCCGCAGCCTCGAAGGCAAAGTGGTTCTGTGGCGTGAAGTGGCCCTTGATGGCACGGAACAGCACCACGGTCAGAATGATGGCACCCAGGGTGACATGCATGCCGTGGAAGCCGGTCAGCATGTAGAAGGTGGAGCCGTAGATGCCGGAGTGCAGGGTCAGGTTCATTTCACCATAGGCATGGGAATACTCGACAGCCTGCAGGATAACGAACAGAAAGCCGAGACCGACCGTTGCGGCCAGACCATAAACCAGATGCTGGCGGTTGTTGGCCTTGAGGGCATGGTGCGCCCAGGTCACGGTGACACCGGAGGACAGCAGGATCAGGGTATTGATGGCTGGCAGGCCCCAGGCCGGCATGGCCTCGAATTCGCCACCGACGTCAGCCGGGCCGTTGGTTGGCCACATGGCCTGATAGGCACTCCAGAGCAGGTTGTGGGTTTCGGCTTCTTCACCGGCACCACCAAGCCAGGGCACCGACAGGACGCGGGCATAGAACAGGGCACCGAAAAAGGCGGCAAAGAACATGACCTCGGAGAAGATGAACCAGCTCATGCCCAGACGGAAAGAACCGTCTTCCCACTTGCCATACTGGCGTCCTTCGCTTTCGCTGATCACCTCGCCGAACCAGCGGAACAGGGTGTAAATCAGGAGACCGGCCCCGGCAAGCATCAGGAAGGTGCCGCTGTCGCCGTTCAGGTAATGAATGAATCCCAGCACGAGTCCGGTCAGGCCCACTGACATCATGAATGGCCAGATGGTCTGGTGCGGAACGTAATAATGGGGTGCGTCGTTACTGCTACTGGCCATATTTCGCCTCGATTGGATGGTAAAAATTGAAAACCGTCATGCGTTGTTTGATCTTGTGCCGAGCCTTATTTGGTAAACAGGGTGTAAGACAGGGTCAGGGTATCCACATCCTCCGGAACATCCTTGTCGACCACAAACGTTACCGGCATTTCCCGTTTCTCGCTGGGGCCGAACTTCTGCTCGGTAAAGCAGAAACACTCGGTCTTGTTGAGATGGGGAGCGGCCTTGGAGGGGGACACGCTGGGAATGGCCTGGGATGTGGCAGCAATGTCACGCAGGTTTCTGGCGTAGTAAGTTGTGGTATAGGTCTTGCCGGGGCGGATCACCATGCTGGTTTGGGAAGGGTGAAATTCCCAGGGGCCATCCTGATTGACGCTGGCGACGAACTCCAGTTTGAGCTCACGCGTACTTTCAACTTCCAGCTGCCGGGCCTGAGCGGTGCTGATGGCATCGCCGGTTTTGCCGTTGATGCCGGTGATGTCACAGAAAACATCATAAAGCGGTACCATCAGGTAGCCGAACCCGAACATCAGAATCGGTACCAGGAACAGCTTGAACACCAGCGGCCCCATGGGTTTACGTGCGTTCATTACCAGGAACCTCCCTGCTGAATCACTGAGTAGACAAACAGGCACAGGATAACCAGCGTCAGCAGGACCAGAAAAATAACGGTTCTGTGTATGCGCTTTCGGGTTATTGCCTCTGTATCTTTCATCGGAACTGCTCACCGGGCGGGCAGGGGACCAGGCCCCTGCCTGAGGCCCTTTTGTTTATTTGACGTGCGGCTGGATACTGAAGGAGTGATAGGGAGGAGGTGAACTGAGTGTCCACTCCAGACCCTTGGCGCCTTCCCAGACCTGATCGGTGGCCTTTCTGCCGTTGCGTACCGCCTTGATCACGATATAGGCAAACAGCAGCTGGCTGAAGCCGAAGCCGAAAGCACCAATGGACGAAATCATGTTGAAATCGGCAAACTGTACCGCATAGTCCGGAATGCGGCGCGGCATGCCGGCCAGACCGATGAAGTGCTGCGGGAAGAACAGGACGTTGACGAAGATGGCCGAGAGCCAGAAATGAATCTGTCCCAGCTTTTCGTCATACATGTGCCCACTCCATTTGGGCAGCCAGTAGTAGACCGAGGCCATGATGGCGAAAACGGCACCGGGCACCAGTACATAGTGGAAGTGGGCAACCACGAAGTAGGTGTCATGATACTGGAAGTCTGCCGGTGCGATAGCCAGCATCAGGCCGGAGAAGCCGCCGATGCTGAACATGACCACGAATCCGATGGCAAACAGCATCGGGGTTTCAAAGGTCATGGCACCTTTCCACATGGTGGAAACCCAGTTGAAGACTTTCACGCCGGTAGGAACGGCAATCAGCATGGTGGCCATCATGAAGAACACTTCCGCAGCAACCGGCATGCCGACCGTGAACATGTGATGCGCCCAGACGATAAAGGACAGGAAGGCGATGGATGCGGTGGCATAGACCATGGAGCTGTAGCCGAACAGCGGCTTGCGGGCAAAGGTCGGGATGATCTGGGACACGATGCCGAAGGCTGGCAGGATCAGGATGTAAACTTCCGGATGACCGAAGAACCAGAAAATGTGCTGGAACATGACCGGATCACCGCCGCCGGCGGCATTGAAGAAGCTGGTACCGAAATATTTGTCGGTCAGCAGCATGGTCACTGCACCGGCCAGTACCGGCATGGTGGCGATCAGCAGGTAGGCGGTAATGAACCAGGTCCAGACAAACAGCGGCATCTTCATGTAGGTCATGCCGGGGGCACGCAGGTTCATGATGGTGGCGATGATGTTGATGGAACCCATGATGGAGGAAATGCCCAGCAGGTGCACGGAGAAGATCAGCATCGGGAACGCCGCGCCGGTCTGGAGTACCAACGGCGGGTACATGGTCCAACCACCAGCCGGGGCACCGCCATCCACAAACAGGGTGGAGATCAGCATGGTGCTGGCGAAGGGCAGAATCCAGAAGCTCCAGTTGTTCATGCGCGGCAGCGCCATGTCGGGCGCACCGATCATCAGCGGAATCATCCAGTTGGCCAGTCCCACGAAGGCCGGCATGACCGCCAGGAAGATCATGACCAGTGCATGCATGGTAGTCATCTGATTGAAGAACTCGGGCTGGACCAGCTGCAGGCCCGGCTGAAACAGTTCGGCGCGGATCACGAGCGCCATGGTGCCGCCAACGAAAAACATCAGCAGTGAAAACCACAGGTACAGGGTGCCTATATCCTTGTGGTTGGTGGTGGTCAACCAGCGCATCCAACCCTTGGCAGGCCCGTGATCATGATGATCATGATCGGCGTGCTGGACTGCTTGTGCATTCATGCTATTCCCTCCAGAACACTTGAAAATTGAAAATTAACCATGATGAATCCTGTTACCGCATCGCCTTGACATCGGCAGGCTGGGCGATGTCACCGACGCTGTTGCCCAGCGCATTGCGTTCATAGGTCACAACCGCAGCGATATCGGCATCATTCAACTGGCCGCTGAAAGCCTGCATGGCGGTGCCGGCCTTGCCGTGGAGCACGATATCAAGATGGCCCTTGATGTCACCGTTGACGATGGCGCTGCCGGTCATGGCCGGGAAGACGCCGGGGATGCCGGCTCCGGTGACCTGATGACAGGCGACACAGGCCGATTTGTAGATTTCCTCACCCCTGGCCATCAGCTCATCCTGGGCCCAGACCCGGTCACTGCTGCTGGCTGCTGCCGCTGCCGCCGCTTTCTGTTCAGTGACCCAGGCCTCAAAACCGGCATTATCCAGCGCAACCACATTGATGGGCATGAAGCCGTGGTCCTTGCCGCACAGCTCGGTGCACTGGCCGCGGTAGGTACCGGGTTTTTCCACCTTGACCCACATGTCGTTGATGAATCCGGGGATGGCATCTTTCTTGACAGCCAGTTCAGGCACCCACCAGGAGTGAATGACATCGTTGGAGGTGAAGAGGAGGCGAACTTTCTTGCCCACCGGAACCACGACCGGGTTGTCGACCTCCAGCAGGTAGTGTTCCACGCTGCCCGGATCGATACCGGAGTCCAGAGCACTGGCTTCCCGGCTTTTGCTGCCCAGAACGCTCATGAACTTGATGCCCTGTTCCGGGTACTCGTACTGCCACTTCCACTGGTAGGCTGTCACCTGGATGGTCAGTTCGGAGTTGCTGGAATCTTCCATCTTGACCAGTGCCTGGGCGGCGGGAATGGCGAGGGAAACCAGAATGATGACGGGAATGACCGTCCAGATGATTTCGACCGTGGTGCTTTCATGGAAGGTTGCCGGTTTGACGCCCAGCGATTTGCGGTGTTTCAGGATGGAGTAGAACATGGCTCCGAAGACCACCACCCCGATCACGACACAGACCCAGAAAGCGGCCATGTGCAGACCGTATATCTCCTCGCTCAGCTCCGTAACACCCCGTGGCATGTTCACTTCCCAGTCGGCCCGTACCGTGAGGGGACTGAGTAGTGCAGCCACAAGGGCTCCGGCAATATGCTTCCTCTTCATTCTCGCTGCCTCAAAAGTTCAAGATCAAGATAAAACCCGCTCATCCTGCCGGGAAATCAGCTGTGCAGGCCGGGATAAAAACCCCGGACAGGACTATAGAAATTTGCGGTGTCAAAAAAGGCTCCCCCGGCATCCTAGCGGATGACAAAATTGATTTCAATCAAAATGGGCGAGGGCTTTCTCACCGCGACCTGTCCAGCCGGGCTGCCTGCTCTCAGGCATCCTGACTCCGGTCCTGGTCCCGCGTTTCACGCTCCAGCTCGGCCAGCCGGTTGGTGATGGCGGTATATTCCTGTCCCAGCCGGACCAGCTGGTCCAGTTCGTGCATGGATGCCGGCTGCCGGCTGCCGGCAATGCCTTTCTGGATTTTCTGCATCTGCCGGATCACTGAGTGCAGCTGGCCTGACAGGTTGCCGTATTCTTCGTTCATGGGGGCCTTTCTCCTCCATCATTTTGCATGAATGACCAACCGTCCCGGCTTCGGGCTTCAGGTCGGTGTGGTCGCCAGTATCAGCTTCACAACCAGCCAGAGCACCAGGATGAAAGCCAGGGTGACAATGCCGCCCGCAATGAAAAAATGCCAGAACTTGCCGCTTTGGAAGTCTCGCTCGTGATTCTTGCGGCTCTGGACGCCGAGCAGGCCGGCCAGTGCGCTGCCCATAACGGACAGGGGACTGACTTTCCTGTTTTCCTCCTCTTTCATGGTGATATCCTAATTCAGAAGTAAGTAGTGGCTCAGAAGGCGCAGGTAATGATCGGCCAGCAGGAAGACAAACAGGGCGGTCAGGTAGAAGATCGAGTAACCAAAGGTTTGCATCGCATACCTGTCACCTTCGGTCTGGTAGAGCTTCCATGCATAATAGATAAAACCGGCCCCCAGACCCATGGCTCCGACGAGGTAAAGCATGCCGCTCATGAACGTCAGGAAGGGCATGATGCTGATAATCACCAGCAGGACAGTGTACAGCAGGATGTGCAGCTTGGTGAAGGCGATGCCGTGCGTGACCGGCAGCATGGGAAGGCCGGCATTGGCATAGTCCTGCTGCCGCCTGATGGCCAGGGCCCAGAAGTGCGGTGGTGTCCAGACAAAAATAATCAGGAACAGCAGCAGGGCTCCGGTTGTGAGTTCACCGGTGATGGCGGTCCAGCCCAGTACGGGGGGTGCCGCTCCCGCCGCCCCGCCGATCACGATGTTCTGGGGCGTGCTGCGTTTGAGGAACAGGGTGTAGATGATGGCGTAGCCAACCATGGATGCCAGGGTCAGCAGGGCGGTCAGGGTATTGACGAAGGTCAGCAGGATCAGGGTGGACAGCATGGCCAGTGCACAGGCGAATACCACCACATTCAGGGGCGGCAGGGTACCGCGGGCTACCGGACGGCCACGGGTACGCTCCATGCGCTGGTCGATTTCCTCGTCGATCACGTGATTGAGGGCGGCACCGGCAGCGGCAGCGAGTCCGATGCCGATCAGTCCCCAGAACATCAGGTCCAGCGGGATCGGGCCGCTGGTGGACAGCAGCATGCCCACAAAGGCGGTGAACAGGATCAGGTAAACCACCTTGGGCTTGCAGCACTCGTAGTAGGCGCTTAGCTGGCTGGAGGCAAGTTGTTCAGCTATCTGCATTTCGGTTCCAGGTTGAGCCACTCGGGTTGACGGGCTTCCATAATAGCCTCCCTGATGGCTTTGGCAAGACTGGCACGCTCCTCGTTGTCCAGAAAGTCCGCCAGCCGGATCCATTGGCCATGGGTACCGATCAGCAGGCTGGACTTGTACCAGGGGTGATGATCCTGACGCAGGTCCACATTGACCCAGTGCACCGGAAAAGACCAGGAGCGGGGATGGTGTTTTTCCTCGTGCAGGACGGTCAGTGAATCCCGGTCCACAATCACCCGTTCCGTGATCCGGCATTGCCGGCCAACCCGGTTGAAGGCGTAAACCAACAGCAGCAGGTCAAGCCCCATGAACGGAGCCACCAGCCACAGACCTTTGCTGACCAGCAGCAGGGTGATGGCCAGCATGATCAGACCGATACCCCACAGAAAACTGTTTTTGCTGTCGGTTGCCAGCGAGCAGTTGGGCTGGATCACAAATTCTCTTGGCACGATCAAACAGCTCCATGTCAGGGATGGGAACTTCGGTCGGAACGTTCCAATGTAACCACAGAAATCTGGCCGGTTCAACCAGCCCGGAGCGGGAGGGCAGGCGATAATGCCGGACAGGACAGGACGTTGTATCGGGCTGCATTCATTTGTAATTGGCAGCGGATTTGTTTATAACGGCGCACTGGATTGGTTCGGGTGTCGTCCCGGTGGAGCAATAGGATGAAGGATAAGGAAAAGCAGCGGCGCTGGCTGCTCAGGTCGGTGCAGGGGCTGATGTTGCTGCTGGTCTTCGGGCTCGGTCTGGGGTATTCGATTTACAGCCGGCCCGAGACCATCCAGGCCGTGGAGCTTCCCACGCTCGGCGGGGATCGGGTACAGATACCGGATGCCGGTCTGACTTGGGTGAATATCTGGTCTGTTTCCTGCCCGCCCTGCATGGAGGAAATGCCCTATCTTGACCGCCTGAGTGAGGAGTATGCCGGGCGGGCCCGGATTCTGGGGGTGTCGGTCAATTACGACCCGCCCAATGTGATTGATGACATTCGTGCACGCCTGAAACTTTCCCTGCCACTGGCGCTGGATATGGATGGACGACTGATACCACAGCTGGCTCCCAAAGGACTGGTGGTACCCAGCCATTTTCTGCTGGATGCGAAGGGCGAGGTGCTGGCGAGCTGGAAGGGGCCGGTGAGTGAGGAAACCATTCGTCATGCGATTGATCAGCGTCTTTAAGGCGGCTGCGGGGGAAGCGGTATGGAGCGATTGAATTTTCGACTGTTGAGCCTGACCCTGCTGCTGGCTCTGGTGGTGATTGTGCTGGGCGCTTTCACCCGTTTGTCGGATGCCGGACTGGGGTGTCCGGACTGGCCGGGCTGTTATGGGCACCTGACCGTCCCGGCGGAGCAGCACATCGATACCAGTCGCTTCGAGCGTCCGCTGGAGCCGGACAAGGCCTGGGCGGAAATGGTGCACCGCTATATGGCCGGTACCCTGGGACTTTTCATTCTGGCCATTTTCGTGCTGGCTCTGGTGTTTCGCCAGCGTCTCTCCAGTGGTGTGCTGTTGCCGGCTCTGTTGCTGATGACGGTATTGTTCCAGGCCCTGCTGGGGATGTGGACCGTTACCCGGCTGTTGAGTCCGGTGATTGTGACGGCTCACCTGCTGGGCGGGTTTTCAACGCTGGCACTGGTTTGGTTGTTGTGGCTGCGCAGCCGTTCTGCCCTGGTGCGGGCGGGCCGGATGACAGCACCGGGTAGCAGGCAGGGCCAGCAGCAGCCGGGACCAGGCTCGGGTGTGAAGCTGGCTGCAGTACTGGGGCTGTTGCTGGTGATCGGTCAGATTGTTCTGGGGGGCTGGACCAGCACCAATTATGCCGCTGTGGCCTGCGGGATCAGTTATCCGCTATGTCATGGTGAACTCTGGCCACCGGCTGATTTTGCCGAGGGGTTTTCCCTGCATCAGCACCTGCAGGACGGGGTGGATTATGAGTATGGTATTCTGGAAAATCCGGCCCGCACCGCCATTCACATGGCGCACCGTACCGGAGCGCTGGTGGTATTCGGCTTTGTGGGACTGCTGGCTCTGGGCCTGATGCGCCGTTTCGGTGTTACCGGGTTTGGCTGTCTGCTGCCGGCCATGCTGGTGCTGGTTTGTACCCAGTTCCTGCTCGGGGTGCTGAATGTGGTGCTGGCATTGCCACTGGCGGTGGCAACAGCACACAATCTGGTGGCCGCTTTACTGCTGCTGAGCCTGATCGCTTTCAACGACCGTGTATTCCGTACACGCTGATCGGCAGACAGGCATCCTGAGCGCCTTCAGCAGGAAAGCATACTCATAAAAAAGCCACCCGACATGCTGACATGGGGTGGCCTTGAAATAATCACGGGGAAACCCTGTCGGGCCTGTTTATTTCAGGTTTTTGGGGATACGGATTTTCTGACCGGGGAAAATCTTGTCCGGATCTTCGATCACTTCACGGTTGGCTTCAAAAATGGCCGTATATCTGGCTCCGTTGCCATAAGCCTTTTCCGCAATTTTCCACAGTGAGTCACCTTTTTCGATGATGTAAAACTCGTCATCACCACCCAGTTGGGCCTGTGTGGCCCCGGCAACGGTCGCTTCAGCTGCCTGGACTTCCTGAACCCCCATGGCGTTGCCGGCCATGAGTATGGCTTTTTCCAGCGCCTCCGGTGATTTTGCATCGCCCTTGATGGTGGCTACACCATCCTTGACGGCAACCTGCAGGTTATCGACCCCGGGGTTGGCTTTCGCAATGTGCTCCTGCAGCTTGGCAGAGGCTTTCTGGTCATCATCCTCGCCACCAAAAATCTTTTTGCCGATGTTGCGTGCAAAATCAAACAGTCCCATTTTACTCTCCTTTCCGTTATCACGTTGTAATCAGTAGCAACGCGTCTGATTATAGCCTGAAAAGCTGCCGGTACTACCCCTTTTAGCGCTCCATTCCACTCACTAGGTAGGGGTGGCCGGAGCAATGGTTCAGGCCGGCTGGAAAAAAGTACCGTATTTGTAAAAACGGTTCTGCCAGTAGCTTTTGCGCAGGTCATCCACCAGTACGCGCCCGCCACCGGAGGCGGCATGGACAAAGCGCCCGTTGCCCAGATAGATGCCGACATGGTTCACCTGGCGGCCACTGGTTCGGAAAAAGATCATGTCACCGGGTTTCAGGTCATGGCGCTGAATGGTGCGGCTGGCCCTGCTTTGCTCGGCGGCAGTGCGCGGCAGCTGAATGTTCACGTTTTTGAAGCTGTACCGGGTGAAACCGCTGCAGTCAAAGCCTTCTTTCGGGGTGTTGCCACCCCAGCGGTAACGTACCCCCATGGAACGCAGGGCCGCCTGGACCAGCTGCTGGCGTGCCGGGTTCAGGCCCGCTTTTCCAGGAGGCGCGCTGCGTTGCAGGGCTGGCTGGTACGCAGGGACAGTTTGCATGGGTGGTGGAGGGTAGTTGATGACCGGCGGTTCCGGATAGCCGGGCTGCGCCCTGTTGCGGGCCTCCGGCTCCCAGGGTTCCAGTTCCGGAGGCAGCAGCTGGGCCTGTGGTGGATGAGGGTAGTTCGGTTGGAGCTGATACTGAGGCTGGTACAGGGGCTGATACTGAGGTTGATACAACGGTTGCGGTGTGTTCAGGGGGCGCTGGAAGGAAGCCGGCTGGACATAAACACCTTGCGTATCCGGATAACCGTAATAATCGGCATGTACCGGGAAGGCCAGCGTTTGCAGGCCCAGAAGGCCGATGAGCAGAAGCCGGCCCGGCAGTTTGTTCGTCGTCATGCAAAAGCTCTTGTTGTTATTGTTTTATGGTCCTGAAACCAGTGTTGCCGTTACTGGCGCGTGAGGCAAGTTTTTCTGTCCGGTGGCCGGAGCAAACGAAAAAACCGGCACTCAGGCCGGTTTAAAGGGGAAATCAATAAAGGCAGGACTCAGCTCAGTAGCGTGTACCGGCACCGGCATCCGACTGGTGGCCAAGATCGGGCAGGTCAGCCAGTTCATGGATGGTGCTCAGGGGACCTTCCGGAAACAGCTGGTACAGATAGCGGCGTCCACCCTGTATCAGGAACTCCTGTTTCATCATGTCCGACAGGGCGCGTGCATTTTCGCAGTCATCACAGGTTTCATAGAAATCAAGCACAAAGTCGATGACCTCCATGTGAGCCTCGGTCAGGGTCAGCTGCATGGCCGCTGCACGCCTGCGGATACCGGCATAGGTTGCACGTGTTTTCAGTGTTGGCAGCGGCGGGCGAAAAACCGGCAGTGCCCTGGGAAACATTTCGTCGATGGTTGCCTGACCAAGCATGATGGAACTCCTGAATACTGGACCTCGGGCACTGAATGTATGCCTGAGTAGGTATTTTCAATTCTGTTAATACCCCAAAGGTAATAGATTGAGGTTTGTCCGTCAAGTTTTCCATGGCCTTTGCCCCGAGCCTGTCCACCTGCCACAGCGGATTTAGCGGGCCGGTTTGGTATGGATCGTTCCGGCTTTGCCCTTGAAATGCTGCACCAGTTCCGCATCCACTTCGGACTCATCGAATACACCCAGCACAATGCCCTTGCGCCGTGACTTGCCGCGTTTGTTCAGTACATCCTTTTCAGAACAGGTAGTGCGCTGTGACAGGCGACGGCTCCACTGATTCAGGCGCTGCTCCATCAGTGCCATGACCGCCACGTGCTCAGGCTCGGTGCTGGCCCCCAGATCATGCAGCTCCTGCGGGTCATTCCGAAGATCAAACAGCATGGGCCGGAATCCGCCCAGGGCGGCATTCACGTATTTCCAGTCATGATCCGCCACCATGAACAGGCGTGCATTCCGGGGTGCCACGCCCAGGCGGGCGGCTGCCGGACCGAGTGAATAATCGTATTCACTGATGGCATACTCGCGCGGTGCTGTCGCCTTGCCCTGCAGCTGTGGCAGCAGGGAGCGCCCTTCCAGGATGTGGTCCAGCTCATCTTTCAGGGTACCGCCTGCTGCCTCGACAAAGGTGGCCGTGACATCAATCGACTCCACCAGCTCATCACAGACCTGACCGCGTGTGGCATCGGCTGCCGGGGAGGGGTCGTAGACGATCAGGGGAAGTTTCACTGACGGTGCGTGGAACATATCCTTTTCCCCCAGCCAGTGATCGCCCATGTAATCGCCGTGATCGGCGGTGATCACGATCAGGGTATCCTGCATGCGCCCGCTCTGTTCCATATGGGTAAACAGGCGGCCCAGTTCATCATCACACTGCTTGATCAGGCCCATGTAGGCCGGTATCACCTTGTCCAGCACTTCATCACGGCTGAACGCCTGGCCGATGACACTGTTCATGAACTGTGCATAAACCGGATGCGGATCATTGCGCTCCTGTTCCGCACGGTTGACGGGCAGGCGGTGTTCCCTGCCATACAGGGCATGGTAGGGGGCCGGCACAATATAAGGCCAGTGCGGCTTGATATAGGACAGGTGGCAGAGCCAAGGCTTGTCATCCTGTTGGCGTTGCTCCAGAAACTCGATGCAGCGTGAGGTCAGGAAGGCGGTCTCCGAATCTTCGGCACGGATATTGGCGGGTTTGTCGGCGTGACGCATGAACCAGCCGGAGGCAATGTCGCCTGCCTCATCAACCCCGGCATTGGCATAATCCAGCCAGGGATTGTCCCCATCATAACCCTTGGCTTTCAGGTAGGCATTGTAGGGTGAAGGCCTGGGATCATAAAAACCGTCCGGTCCTTTTGGCCACAGCCCGTCATCCCGGTCAAAAACATCAAAACCGCACTCGGCCACCCGCGCACCGATAATGCTGTCGGGCGTCAGCCCCAGCCGGGCCATGCCGGCCTGGTCCACGCTCATGTGGGTTTTGCCAAGCAGCCAGGCATCCATGCCCAGCCGGCGCAGGTGATCACCCAGCGTGTACTCGCCAACCCGCAGCGGAATGCCGTTCCAGGAGGCACCGTGGCTGTCGACATAACGGCCGGTATAAAAACTCATGCGCGAGGAGCCGCACACGGGTGACTGGCAGTAGGCATTGGTGAAGCGCACCCCCCGAGCGGCCAGCCGGTCAATGTTCGGTGTGTGCAGGTGTGGATGGCCATAACAGCTCAGGTAGTCAAAGCGTAGCTGGTCAAACATGATGAACAGAATATTTTTGCGTGGGTCGGGCATGAAAGCTTCCTTTTGGGCTTGAGTTGCCAATCCGGTATCCGGATCGGGGTCAGGTGTGCCAGTGCGTGTTTCCGGCATTCAGCAACAGGGTTTGTCAGGTTTCAGGCAGGGCGACAGACCGGGTGTGCTGGCTTCGAGGCGATCCATCATGTGTTCCAGTGCCTGGATTTCATCCCGGCTCAGGCAGGACAGCATCACGGTATTGCGTGACCGGGCATAATCCAGTGCCGATTGATGACAGCTTGCCCCGGCAGCACTCAGGCGCAGCCGGATACCGCGACGGTCAGTCTCATCCGGCAGGGTTTCCAGCAGGCCCCGTTCCATCAATGCCTTGACGGCACGGCTCAACTGCCCTTTATCGACGCTCAGGCAGGCGGTGATTTCACCGAAGCGCGGCTGCTGCAGGGCATGGGTCAGGCCCAGCGTGCGCCATTCCAGCAGGCTGAGTCCATAAGTGGTCTTCAGGTTCGCCTGACCGTTACGGTCATTGGCCTGTGCCAGACGGGACAGACGAAACGACAGCAGTTCACCGATATGCTGTGCCGCTTGAGGCAGTGCCGCAGGGGCAGGGGCTGCCCCGGACTCGGGGAGGCCGTCAGGACGGTCATGGATCGGGTCGGTCATGGCTTTCTCCTTCTCGGGATAAAGCATGGCAGATTTTGTTGACTTTATCAACAAAATGGCCGACAGCCCTCCCGGTCGGGGGCAGAACGGCCAATGGAACTGCCAGTCCGACGGCGGAAATCAGGCAAACCGGCGTGCCAGCGCCACACAGACCACGACCAGGGCCGCAGCCACCACCATACCGATGGCAACCGGCTCATGCAGCAGCAGACTGGCGAGTGCCAGCCCGAGAAACGGCTGTAACAGCTGCAGCTGGCCGACACTGGCAATACCGCCCAGAGCCAGACCCCGGTACCAGAACACAAAGCCGATCAGCATGCTGAATACGGAAACATAGGCCAGCCCTGCCCAGGCCGGGGCGCTGATGCCGCTCCAGCTCGGTGGCAGGGTGGCCAGTGTCAGGACCAGCATCAGGGGCGCGGCCAGCAGCAGTGCCCATGAAATCACCTGCCAGCCGCCCAGACGGCGTGCCAGCCCGGCCCCTTCAGCATAGCCCAGCCCGCACAGCAGAATGGCAGCGAGCATCAGCCCGTCACCCCGGGAAGAGGCTGATGCCTCCCCGGCGAGGGCGAAGATGGCAATGGTGACACTCCCCAGGCATGAAAAGAACCAGAACAGGGGCCGGGGGCGTTCACCGCCGCGTAAAACGGCAAAGGTGGCGGTGGCCAGTGGCAGCAGCCCGATAAAGACGATCGAATGGGCCGCCGTGACCTGTTGCAGGGCCAGTGCCGTGAGCAGTGGAAAGCCGATCACAACCCCGAGCGCAACCAGCGTCAGGGAAACCATATCCCGGCGTTGCGGGCGTGGCTGACGCAGCAGTAACAGCAGGCCGGCAGCCAGCAGGGCGGCAATCAGTGCCCGTGCCGCCGTCAGGAACAGGGGGGAGAATCCGTCAACGGCGACCCGGGTTGCGGGCAGGGAGCCGCTGAAGATAATGACGCCCAGCAGTCCGCTGCCCCAGCCGGCCAGCGGGGTGTTCAGGTATTTCATGTATCGTCTCCGACCTTGTGTTATCAGGGGAAAACGCCGGAGTATGCGGGGTCTCCTCTGGCCGGGCCAGCAACAAAACAGTACAATTTCAGCAAACTGTTTGGTTACGGAAAGGCATACACTTTGAGTCAGCGTAAAGGAACCCGGACCGAAGCCGTGATGGACGCCATTCGTGACCGGGTGACCAGTCGTGCCCTGACAGCGGGGGATCGGCTGCCATCCATCCGCCGTTTTGCTGCCACCCTGGCGGTTTCACCTTCCACCGTGGTGGAAGCCTATGACCGTCTGGCTGCCGAAGGGCTGATCCGGGCCCGGCGCGGTTCGGGTTACTATGTGGCTGCCCTGGCAACACCACCGCTATCGGTAGCGGTGCAGCAGCCGGTTCAGGAGCGTGACGTGGACCCGTTCTGGGTGTCGCGCCAATCGCTGGATGCCGGGCCGGAAGTGCTGAAGCCCGGTTGTGGCTGGCTGCCGCCGGACTGGATGCCGGTGGAGTATCTGCGGCGGGCCCTGCGTTCCCTGGCACGTGCCGAAGCGCCTGCGCTGGTGGATTATGGCAGTGCCTGTGGAGCCCTGCCATTGCGGCGGCTGCTGATGGCACGCTGTGCACAGGAGGGGCTTGAGCCTGCACCGGAGCAGGTGTTGCTGACCGCATCCGGTACCCAGGCCATTGACCTGATCTGCCGTTTGCTGCTGCGCCCGGGAGATGCGGTGCTGATTGATGACCCCTGTTATTTCAACTTCCGTGCCTTGCTGCGTGTGCATCAGGTGCGGGTTGTCAGTGTGCCTTACACGGTCACCGGGCCGGACCTGGCCGGTTTCGGGGCAGTACTGGCCAGCGAACGCCCGCGCCTCTACCTCACCAATTCGGCCCTGCAGAATCCCACCGGGGCCACGCTGTCGGCCCAGACCGCCCATCGCCTGCTGAATATGGCTGCTGCACATGATCTGCTGATTGTCGAAGATGACATTTTTGCCGATTTCGAGCCGGAGCCTTCGGTGCGGCTGGCGGCACTGGACGGGCTGCGGCGCGTAATCCGCATTGGCAGTTTTTCCAAGACCCTGTCGGCTTCGGTGCGCTGTGGCTATATTGTCGCGCAACCGGAATGGATCGAGGGGCTGACCGACCTGCAGGTGGCGACCGGTTTCGGCGGGCCGGGTCCGGCGGCTGCCGGTCTGGTCGCCGGCCTGCTGGCCGGTGGTGGCTACCGCCGGCATGTCGAGGCCTTGCGCCAGCGCCTGGGGCGGGTGCGGCGTGATACTGCCGGAAAACTGCAGGCTATCGGCATTGAACCCTGGCTGATGCCGCGGGGCGGTTTTTATCTGTGGTGCCGCCTGCCGTCAGGTTGTGATTCCGCCCGGCTGGCGCGTGCTGCCCTGGCGCAGCAGGTCGTGCTGGCACCGGGTAATGTTTTCAGTGCCACCCAGTCTGCCGCTGCTTTCATGCGTTTCAATGTGGCCCATTGCCATGACCCGCAGGTCATGCCCCTGCTGGCCCGCCTGTTGCAGCAGGCATGATACCCGCTCCAGGCAAGTGCGGGTACCGGTGTGATATAAGCCGGAAACGGTTTTGACGGCTTGACAGCCCCTCTCCGTGCTGCGCTAGCATGCAGTTTTTACACAGGATGACTCCCATGTCTGCCGTTCGCATTGAAAAAGACCTGCTGGGTACCCGTGAAGTCCCGGCTGATGCCTATTATGGTATCCAGACCCTGCGTGCCCATGAGAATTTTCAGGTCACCAAGATTCCCCTCAGCCACTACCCGAAGTTTGTCCAGTCCATGGCCATGGTCAAAAAGGCTGCCGCCCGCGCCAATATGGGGACCGGCGAGCTGGAGCGCCCTGTCGGTCTGCATATCGAGCGGGCCTGTGACGACATTATCGCGGGCAGGCTGCACGAGCATTTCATCGTCGACATGATTCAGGGCGGGGCCGGCACCTCGACCAACATGAATGCCAACGAGGTGATTGCCAACCGGGCACTGGAGCTGATGGGGTATGCGAAGGGGGATTATCGCCATGTGCATCCCAATAACCACGTCAATATGTCCCAGTCCACCAATGATGCCTATCCAGCCATGATCAAGGTGGCGATTTCACTGAGCCATGGTGATCTGGCGCAATCCATGGAGCAGCTCATTGCCGCCCTGCGCGAGAAGGGGACGGAATTCGGCGGGGTGCTGAAAATGGGGCGGACCCAGCTGCAGGATGCGGTGCCCATGACCCTGGGGCAGGAGTTCAATGCTTTTGCCAATACCCTGAATGAGGATATTCAACGCCTGAGGGAGGTTTCGTCGCTGTTCCGGGAGCTGAATCTGGGCGGTACCGCCATCGGTACCGGTCTCAATGCCTCGGCAGGTTATACCGAAGCGGTTATCAATGAGCTGTCTGCCATTGCCGGGATTGATTTTGTGTCTGCCGATGACCTGATCGAATCCACTTCCGATACGGGGGCCTTCGTGATTTTCTCCGGGGTGCTCAAGCGTATTGCCGTCAAACTGTCCAAGATGTGCAATGACCTGCGCCTGCTGTCCAGCGGACCGCGTACCGGCTTGGGGGAGATCAACCTGCCTCCCATGCAGCCCGGTTCTTCCATCATGCCCGGCAAGGTCAATCCGGTGATTCCCGAGCTGGTGAATCAGGTGGCGTTTCAGGTGATTGGCAATGACCTGACGGTCACGCTGGCTGCGGAAGGCGGGCAGTTGCAGCTCAATGTGTTTGAGCCGGTGATCATCTTCAAGATTCTGCAGTCGATGGAAATGCTGGCTTCTGCCATGGACACCCTGCGTGAGCGCTGCATTGTCGGCATCAGCGCCAATGAGGACCGCTGCCGTGATTTGGTGGAGCACAGCATCGGCCTGATCACCGCATTGGTACCGCGTCTGGGCTATGAGGATTCGACCCGGATTGCCAGTCAGGCACTGCGGCAGGGTTGCGGTGTGCGTGAGCTGGTACTGGCGGAAGGATTGCTGACCGAGGCGGAGCTGGCCACACTGCTGGACCCCATGCGCATGACGCAGGCCAGGCCGGCAAACTAGCTCCCGGAGCCGGTTTTGCAGTACGATAGCGGCCAAGTGAACCCAAGGATTTCAAGATGCTGCTTATCCCCGCAATTGACCTCAAGGATGGTCAGTGTGTGCGCCTGCGTCAGGGACGCATGGAAGATTCCACCGTATTTGCCGATGATCCGCTGGCTGTGGCCCAGCGCTGGGTTGATGCCGGAGCCCGGCGTCTGCATCTGGTCGACCTCAATGGGGCCTTTGCCGGCAAGCCGGTCAATGGCGAGGTGGTGCGGGCGGTGGCGGCCCGTTTCCCGCAGCTGCCGGTGCAGATCGGCGGGGGTATCCGGGATGCTGCCACGGTAGCCACCTATCTGGAAGCCGGGGTGCAGTTCTGCATTATCGGTACCAGGGCGGTACAGGAGCCGGCCTTTGTGGTGGCGCTGTGTCGACAGTTTCCCGGTCACATCATTGTCGGGATTGATGCCAGAAACGGACAGGTGGCAACTGACGGCTGGGCAGCGGTATCCAGTGTTGCGGCCATTGACCTGGCCCGCGAGTTTGAGCAGGCCGGTGTGAGCGCCATTGTCTATACCGATATTGCCCGTGACGGCATGATGCAGGGTGTGAATGTCGGGGAAACCGCCCGACTGGCCGCCAGTATCCGTATCCCGGTGATTGCTTCCGGTGGCGTGACTGATATGGGCGACATTCAGCGCCTGCTGGCCGAGGAGGACAAGGGCATCATGGGGGCGATTCTGGGGCGTTCCATTTATGAGGGCCGTATTGATCTGGCCGAGGCCCAGCGCTTTGTGGACCGGCAGGGGCAGGTGTAACCATGGGACTTGCCAAACGCATTATTCCCTGTCTGGATGTTGACAATGGCCGGGTGGTCAAAGGTGTCAATTTCGTGGATATCCGCGATGCCGGTGACCCGGTGGAGGTGGCAGCCCGTTACAACCGTGAAGGCGCAGATGAAATCACTTTTCTGGACATTACCGCCAGTTCCGATGACCGTGAAACCATTGAGCATGTGGTCGAGGCGGTGGCCGCACAGGTGTTTATTCCCCTGACGGTTGGCGGCGGGATCAGAAAGCGTGAGGATGTGCGCCGCATGCTGAATGCCGGTGCGGACAAGGTCTCGATCAATACCGCTGCGGTCTTCAACCCGGCGCTGGTGCAGGATGTGAGCGGATATTTCGGCTCCCAGTGCATTGTGGTGGCCATTGATGCCAAGCGGGTCAGTCAGGGCGGCGAGCCGCCGCGCTGGGAAATCTTCACCCATGGCGGGCGCAAGCCGACCGGTATTGATGCACTGGCGTGGGCGGAAAAGATGGCGGATTACGGTGCCGGGGAGCTGCTGGTCACCAGCATGGACCGGGATGGTACCAAAAGCGGCTTTGATCTGGCGCTGATGGCCGCCATCAGTGCCCGTGTGCCGGTACCGCTGATTGCCTCCGGGGGTGTGGGCAACCTGCAGCATCTGGCCGACGGGGTACTCAAAGGCCATGCGGATGCCGTGCTGGCCGCCAGCATTTTTCATTTCGGTGAGTATACTGTGGGGGAGGCCAAGCGCTTCATGGCTGACCAGGGTATCGAGATGCGGCTGTGACAGCGATTCCTGCAAGGTTTTCTGGTCTTCCCGCCAATCTTCGATATAATGCCGCCCATGATGCAGGATGACGTATTGACACAGGTTGCCGCCGTGCTGGAAGCCCGCAAGCAGGCGGAACCGGACAGTTCCTATGTGGCAAAACTTTATCACAAGGGACTGGACGCCATCCTGAAGAAAATCGGGGAAGAGGCCACTGAAACCGTGATGGCCGCCAAGGACGGGAATCCCGAGCAGATTGTTTATGAAGTGGCGGACCTCTGGTTTCATACCCTGGTGCTGCTGGCGCATCAGGGCCTGCATCCACAGGCTGTACTGGCAGAGCTGGAGCGGCGTTTTGGTACCTCGGGGCTGGTGGAAAAAGCCGGCCGCGGACATTGATTGAGGAGTTGGAAAGATGGGACTAAGTGGTATCAGTCCGTGGTCATTGCTGATTATTCTGGTGATTGTCATGCTGCTGTTCGGCACCAAACGCCTGCGCAACATGGGCAGTGACCTCGGCGGGGCATTCAAGAGCTTCCGCAGCGCGATGAAGGACGAAGAAGGTAATCAGGCCGAACAGCAGGCTAAAAAGGTGGCACATGACGAGGCTGACGGTCAGGTGATTGATGCCCAGGTTCGGGAGAAGGAAAAGGACCGGGTTTAGCACCAGACGGATTTGAAGCATGTTCGAGTCAAGCTTTCTGGAAATGCTGGTAGTCGGGATTGTCGCCCTGCTGGTGATCGGTCCCGAGCGCCTGCCTGAAATTGCTGCCAAGGCCGGACGCATGGTGGCCAAGGCACGGGCTTTTGTGGCCAATACCCGCCAGGATATCGAGCGTGAGCTGCAGACCGAGGAGATGCGTCGCCTGCTCAACAAGCAGGAAGAGGAAATCCGTGAATTGCGTGACATTATGCAGCAAGGGACGGACAAGCTGGGGCGGGAGGCCCGTTCCGCCGAGAACCTGATGCGCAATACCATGAAGCCGGGTGCTCACGGCAGTCATGACGCTGCAAAAATTTCAGGTAAAAAGCCCTGACCATGGCCAGTGGAGCAGAGGAGGGCCAGGAGCAGGGTTTTCTGTCACACCTGATCGAGCTGCGGGATCGCCTGTTACGCATGGTGATTGCGGTTGGCTTGGTCTTTGTCTGCCTGTTTCCCTTCGCCAAAGACCTGTTTAACATTCTGGCCCAACCCCTGATTGACCAGGTACCGGCGGGCATGCTGGTAACGACACCGGTGGGACCCTTTCTGGTGCCCATGAAGCTGGCGCTGCTGGTGGCTTTTTTCATGGCCCTGCCTTATGTGCTGTACCAGCTTTGGTCTTTTGTGGCTCCCGGTCTGTACCGGCATGAAAAGCGCCTGATTGTGCCATTGCTGGTGTCCAGTGTGCTGCTGTTTTATCTGGGGGCGCTGTTTGCCTATCTGGTCCTGCTGCCACTGATGTTCACGGTGCTGCCTTCCTTTGTGCCCGAGGTGGCGACCTATTCCCCGGATATCGGCAGTTACCTTGATTTTGTCATGGCCATCTTCATGGCTTTCGGCATCGGTTTTGAAATGCCGATTGCCACCATCCTGCTGATTACCACCGGCATGACCACGCGTGAAGACCTGGCCCGCAAGCGTCCCTACGTGATCGTGGTCGCCTTTACGGTCGGCATGCTGCTGACCCCGCCGGATGTCCTGTCCCAGATTGTGCTGGCGGTTCCCATGTGGCTGCTGTTTGAGGCCGGGCTGGTTGCCAGCCGCCTGTTTGAAGGCGTGATCGAAAAATCCCGCAATGAGCGTGAGGCACGGGAGGCGGCAGAGCGCGCAGCCATGGATACCGAATACGCCGATGAAGCAGGCAGGGCAGCGGATTTTGCCGTTGCACCAGAGAGTCCGGCAGCGGCTTCTGAAGGCCCGGTCGATTTTCTGGCCCAGGCGACCGCTTCCCATCGGGCTGCCCAACAGGGCGCTGCGACACAGGAACCGGCTGCCGGGCCGGTAGCCGATAATGGGACTGCAGATAAACCAGCAACCGAAAGTGATGCCCCCCTGTGGGAAGATGAGCGGTATACTTACGAGGACTCACCGCTTCAGCATGAAAAAACCGATGCCTACCGCCCCCTGACGGATGAGGAGCTGGAAGCGGAAATGGCCCGGATTGAGGCCGAGGAGGCCGAACGCGCTGCCGGGAAGGGCCCGTCTTCCGGGGAAAACGGCGGTGACACAGAACAGACCGATCCGCCGGAGCCGGGCAGGCGCTAGGTTCCTGCCGCCCGTGCCCGGTCTGATTATAACTACCACAGTAAGCACCTGATTATCATGAGTGAGAACACCAATCTGCCCCCACGCAGCAAGACGCTGCTGATCATTCTGGATGGTTTCGGGGTCAACCCGAGCAAGCGTTACAATGCGGTGCTGGAAGCCGAGACGCCGAAGCTGGATGCCTATTTCGGGGCCAACCCGCATACAACCCTGCTGGCCTCCGGGCGGGCTGTCGGCCTGCCGGACGGGCAGATGGGCAATTCCGAGGTCGGGCACATGACGATTGGCTGCGGCTCGATTCTGAAGCAGGACCTGGTGCGTATCGACGATGCCGTTGAAGATGGTTCGCTGGCACAGAATCCGGCCCTGCTGGCCACGCTGGAGAAGGCACGCGGGGCCGGGCGTCCGTTGCACCTGATCGGGCTGCTGTCTGATGGTGGAGTGCACAGCCACATCAATCACCTGATTGCCCTGTTGTCTCTTTGCCATGCCCGGGGCGTGACCCCGGTTGTGCATGCCATTACCGACGGGCGTGATACCGGCCCGCGCGTGGCTGCCCAATATATCCGCCGTATTCAGGATGTGCTGCAGGAAACCGGTGGACAGATCGCCAGCATTACCGGGCGTTTTTATGCCATGGACCGCGATCAGCGCTGGGATCGGGTGCGCACGGCCTGGGATGCTTATGTGAACGGGGTGGGCACGGCAGCCCGTGATCCGCTGGCTGCGATTGAGGATGCCTATGCCGGGGATCAGGGCGACGAGTTTATCACCCCGCGCCTGATGCCGGATGCCGAGCGCATGCTGGCCGGGGATCAGGTGCTGTTTTTCAATTTTCGCAACGACCGTCCGCGTGAGCTGTCCGAAGCGCTGGCACTGGAAGGCTTCGAGGGGTTTGGGCGCGGGGATGCCGGTCTGGTGGAGCTGACCACCCTGACTGAATATGATGCCAAATACCCGTTTGCCATTCTGTTTCCACCTGAGCGTCCTTCCACCAACCTGGCCCGTACTGTCAGCGAGGCCGGACTAAAGCAGTTTCATTGTGCGGAAACGGAAAAGTATGCACACGTCACGTTTTTTTTCAACAGCGGGCGCGAGCAGCCTTATGCCGGCGAAGCGCGTCAGGTGATTCCATCGCCAAGGGTGGAAACCTATGACCTCAAGCCGGAGATGAGTGCACCGGAAGTCGCCGATAGCGTGATCGATGCCCTCAACAGCAACCGGTACGGCTTTGTCGTGGTCAATTTTGCCAATGGTGACATGGTGGGACATACGGCTGTGCCCGATGCGGTGGTCCGGGCGGTTGAGGCACTGGATCGGGAGGTCGGACGGGTACTGGATGCTGCAGTGGCCAATGAATATTCGGTGCTGCTCACGGCCGACCACGGCAACTGTGATGAGTACATGGACCCGCTGACCGGGGAGCCCAACCCTCAGCATACGGTTTATCCGGTGCCCTGCCTGATCATTGATCAGCAACAGTGGCGGCTTTCCACTGGCGGTGGATTGAGCAATATTGCGCCCACACTGCTGCAGCTCATGGGCCTGCCCAGACCGGAAGGCATGTCCGGCAGCAGTCTGTTGCTGGAGGCACTCTGATGCCCGGCTGTCATTTGGAAAAGAGCGGGTATTGACCCTGTGCAAGGGGCTGACTTTCGCTATAATTACCGGTTTGTATCCTGAGTGAAGGAGTGTTGATGAGGCCCAGTGGACGACATGCAGACCAGATGCGACCGGTCCGGTTTACCCGGAACTATACTCGTCATGCGGAGGGTTCGGTACTGGTGGAGTTTGGTGAAACCCGGGTGTTGTGTACCGCCAGCCTTGAAGACCGCCCTCCGCCGTTCCTGAAGGGCAAAGGGAAAGGCTGGATCACGGCCGAGTATGGCATGTTGCCGCGCTCCACCAACAACCGCATGCCCCGCGAAGCTGCCAGAGGGAAGCAGGGGGGGCGTACCATGGAAATCCAGCGCCTGATCGGGCGCTCCCTGCGGGCGGTGGTCGATCTGGAGGCCCTGGGTGAGCGTCAGATCACCCTGGATTGTGATGTGCTGCAGGCCGATGGTGGAACCCGTACCGCTGCCATCAGCGGTTCCTATGTGGCCCTGCATGATGCGGTGAATGTGCTGCTGGAACGGCGGCTGATCAGCCGTAATCCGATCCATGGTCAGGTCGGTGCAGTGTCTGTGGGCATTGTTTCCGGGGTGCCGGTACTGGACCTGGATTATCTGGAGGATTCCGGTGCGGAGACCGACATGAATATCGTCATGAATGAGGCAGGTCAGTTTATTGAAATTCAGGGAACGGCGGAAGGGCATGCTTTCCGGCGTGATGAGCTGGACAGCCTGCTGGCGCTGGCTTCCGGGGGAATTACCGCCATTCTGACTGAACAGGCAAAGGTGCTGGGCTTATGAGACATGCCGGTTTGCCGCCCAAAGTGGTTCTGGCCAGCAGCAATCCGGGCAAGCTGGCTGAATTTGCACGTCTGCTGCAGGCGCTGGGCACAGAGGTACTGTCTCAGGGCAGCTTGGGCATTGAGGATGCTGAGGAAACCGGCCTCAGTTTTGTCGAAAACGCGATTATCAAGGCCCGGCATGCCTCAAAACATGCCGGTCTGCCGGCACTGGCGGATGATTCGGGACTGATGGTGGATGCCCTGCACGGCGCACCGGGTGTCTATTCGGCCCGCTTTGCCGGTCCGGGGGCGGATACTGCTGCCAATAATGCGCTTTTGCTGTGGAAGTTGCAGGAGGTGCCGGAACCGGAGCGGACTGCCTGTTTCCGCTGCTGCATCGTGTATGTCCAGCGCCATGATGATCCCCTGCCGCTGATTGCCGAGGCGGGCTGGAATGGTTCGATTCTGCGGGAAGCAGCCGGTAGCGGGGGGTTTGGCTATGACCCGCTGTTTCAGGTTGCCGGACGTGGCTGCAGTGCTGCACAACTGGAAATGGTGGAAAAGAATCGCATCAGTCATCGCGCACAGGCGATGGCCGGAATGGCGCAATTGCTGGCACAGCTTTGATGCGGCACGGGAGTACCTTATGTTGCCGGTTCTGAGGGCTGTGGCGTACTGGCTGGGTTGGGTCCTGAGCACCATGGCCTACAGTCTGGTGTTTCCTTTGTTGTTTTTTCTGCCATACTGGAAACGCTATCCCGTTCTGATGAGTTGGGCCCGGTTCAATATCTGGTGGCTCGGGATTACATGTGGTGTCCGCTACCGTGTGCTGGGGCAGGAGAATATCCCGCGGGACCGGTCTGCCATTGTGATGTCCAATCATCAGTCAACCTGGGAAACCATGCTGCTGCCGCAACTGTTTCCACCGCTGACCTGGGTACTCAAGCGTGAGTTGCTGCGGATTCCGCTGTTCGGTTGGGGGCTGCAGCTGATCAGGCCGATTGCCATTGACCGCAAGGCCGGACGGCTGGCGGTGGATCAGGTCAAGCAGCAGGGCAAGGAGCGCCTGGATGCGGGTATCTGGATTATTGTATTTCCGGAAGGGACGCGGGTGAAGCCCGGACAGAGCGTGCGCTACAAGCTTGGTGGTGCGGTGCTGGCGACTTTTGCCGGTTGCCCGGTGGTTCCGGTGGCGCATAATGCCGGTGAAAGCTGGCCACGTCATGCTTTTGTCAAACATCCCGGTGTCATTACCGTGAGTATCGGCAAGCCGATCTGGCCCGATGGAATGACACCGGAGGACCTGATGGAGCAGGTACAGGGCTGGATTGAACGGGAGCGTGCAAAACTGGTGTTTGAGCCGGCCTGATTGCCCGGAAGGTGAGAACCGGCTGGCACTGGATTCCGTCAGCCGGTCCGGATTGTCTGTTACACCTGATCCATGAGTGGATCAGTAGGGAAATATCCGTTAATAGAAATAATAGTTCACACCGGCGGAGAGAACGTCGACGTCCGTGTTCAGGGTATTGAGATTGCGGTTACCGTCGTTATCATAGCTCAGCAGCTGGTCCTTTTCGCCGGCATTGAAGTAGCGATCCCAACCGGCACGCAGGGTGATGTTGTGGTTCATTTCATACTCGATACCGGCTCCAACCATGGGATCAACACCGCTGTCGCTGACGCGCTTCCGCTCCGTGGCATTCCCGTTGTAATCGGTTTCCACCATTTCCGCTTCACTTTTCCAGCGGTAGATGCCGGCCTTGCCGTAGACGGACATCGGGGAGCTCTGGCCCAGACGTTTGCGGGCTACGCCATTGAGGGTGACGGCGGTCGTGTCCTGCTTGATCTTGACCGGGTCGGTATAGTGGTAGTCTGCTGTTGTGCCAAGGTCAGCATAGCCCAGCTCCACGGAAAGGCCTTCGGTAAACTGGAAGCCGCCGTAGATATGGCCGACGGTATCGCTGTCTTCGACAAAACAGTCCACACCGTAGGAACCGGCTTTTTCACAGGTCCCCTTGTTGTCATAATTGCCTTCATCACCGTGTGTTTTGCTGGCACCGATGGTACCGCCGAGGTAGAACGGTGAAGCACCACCGGCATACAGGGAACCGGAGGCCAGGCAGGCTATCAGCGGGAGCGCAATCTGATATGTTTTCATGTTGTTTGTTCCTAGTGGATGAAATTAATTTCCTGCTTAATAGTGGGTTCAGTCAGAGCGGTTTGCTGTGTCAGGCAGGATAAGCGGAAGTGAAATCGAGACGGGCGTCAGGCGTTATTAGCGCAGGTAATCCGGGCGGGTGACATATTCCCGGCTCCGGTCACGGGGACCGGTGGAGCCGGGGGGTTAATTGAGCGGGGCAGTGTGGCGTGATGCGTGTCTGGCGGCAGCGGCCTCAGTCGGGCCGGGTTGCCTGCATGGCCGGGTGCTTGCGGAACTGTCGGTACCAGTCCGACAGCTGCGGGCAGTCAGCATCCTGCAGCAGCTGTGGCAGACGAAGCTCCAGATAGCCGATGGCAGCACCCAAGGCCAGATGTGCCAGCGTCAGCCCGGTACCGAGGCTGTCCAGCTGTTTTTCCATGTATTGCAGGGTTCGGGTGATTTCGGTGGCCCAGCGTTGCATGGCGGCGGGCGAGCGTTCCGTTTCCGGGCGGCTGCGCTGTTCCATGGCCAGATTGTAGGCCGCGTCGGTCAGGCCATCGGCCAGTGCCTCCCAACGCAGCACTTCCCAGTGACGCCAGCCGGTTTGCGGAATCAGGGCAGGGGCAGCAAGGCTGTCAAGATAGTGACAGATGACCGGGCTGTCGAACAGGGTTTCACCATTATCCAGCAGCAGGGCAGGTATCTTGCCCAGCGGGTTGGCGGCCAGCAGGTCCGGCGTGGGCTGGTTGACATTTACCGGTATGGTTTCAATGCGGGTATCCAGCCCTTTTTCGATGGCGAGCATCCTGACTTTGCGGACATAGGGCGACGTGGGGGAGTGGAGCAGTTTCACCGGAATACCACCGTTTTGTTGCCGTCCAGAAACACGCGATGTTCAACATGCAGTTGCACGGCCCGTGCCAGTGCAATGGTTTCCGTGTCACGCCCGACAGCTGTCAGGGCTTCCGGGCCGTAAGTGTGATCGACCTGCTGCACGGACTGTTCGATGATCGGCCCTTCATCCAGATCGGCGGTGACATAGTGTGCCGTGGCACCAATCAGCTTCACACCACGCTCGTAAGCCTGGTGATAGGGACGGGCCCCCTTGAAACCGGGCAGGAAGGAGTGGTGGATATTGATGGCCCGGCCCTGCAGTGCCCGGCACAGCTCGTCGGAGAGAATCTGCATGTAGCGTGCCAGTACCACCAGCTCGGTGCCGGTTTCCTCCACCGTCTTGAGCAGTTCCTGTTCCTGTTGACGTTTGGTATCGGGCCTGACCGGCAGGTAGATGAAGCGGATGCCTTCGCGTTCGGCCATCGGGCGCAGGTCGAGGTGATTGGACACCACGGCGGTGATCTCCACCGGCAGCTCACCTTTGCGATGGCGGTACAGCAGGTCGTCCAAGCAGTGATCGAATTTGCTGACCATGATCAGCACCTTCATGGGGCGGCTGGTGTCGTGAAAGCCGAAGCTCATGCCGAAACGTTCGGCGATGACCGGAAACTCGGCTTCCAGGGCCGCGATATCCTGCTGCCCTGTGCGTATCTGTCCTACCGTGCGCATGAAAAACAGGCCCTGCTGCTGGTCGTCGAACTGGGCCAGTTCGCTGATATAGCAGCCGCGCTCGGCCAGAAAGGTGGTGACGGCGGCGATGACACCGGAAGTGGCCCGACAGCTGGCCTTGAGGACGAATTGCGGATAATTGTCGTTGGCTGGCATGGGATTGCAGATTCCTCTGGACTGGATGGATAGGATCAACGTGAAGTATCCGCAAGCATGCTGCGGGTGTCCAGTTTTCAGGGCCGGTTTTCAAGGCCGGTGAAGGGTATGGTGATTCGGGAACAGGGTATTTGGAGCCTTGTCACAGAAGGGTCTTATTAATTTCATGCAGGACGGGTATAATCCGCATCCATTTTCGTTAGAGTACAGACCAGTGATTCAGAATCTTCGCAACATAGCGATCATCGCCCATGTTGACCATGGCAAAACCACCCTGGTGGACCGGCTGCTGCAGCAGTCCGGCACCCTGGACACCCGCGCCGGCATGGATGAGCGCGTCATGGATTCCAATGCACTGGAAAAGGAACGCGGTATCACCATTCTGGCCAAGAACACCGCCATCCGCTGGACCAACCCCAAAGATGGCGTGGAATACCGTATCAATATTGTGGACACTCCCGGTCACGCGGATTTCGGTGGCGAGGTGGAGCGGGTCCTGTCGATGGTGGATTCGGTACTGCTGCTGGTGGATGCGGCGGATGGCCCCATGCCCCAGACCCGCTTTGTGACCCAGAAGGCTTTTGCCCATGGCCTCAAGCCGATTGTGGTGATCAACAAGATCGACCGCCCCGGTGCACGCCCGCACTGGGTCATGGATCAGGTGTTCGAGCTGTTCGACAAACTGGGGGCTTCCGATGAGCAGCTGGATTTTCCGGTGATTTATGCCTCGGCCCTGAACGGGTATGCGAGTCAGGACGAGCATGTCAGCTCGGGCGACATGAACCCGCTGTTTGAGGCGATTCTGGCGCATGTGCCGGCACCGGATGTCGATCCGGATGCCCCTTTCCAGCTTCAGGTCAGCCAGCTGGATTACAATCCTTATCTGGGCGTGATCGGGATCGGACGCATCAAGCAGGGCCGCATCAAGGCCAATTCACCCATCAAGGTGATTGATGTTCAGGGCGATGTGCGCAATGGCCGCATTTTCAAGATTCTGGGCTTTCTGGGGCTGGAGCGCATTGATGTGCCGGAGGCGCAGGCCGGTGACATTATCGCCTTTTCCGGCATGGATGAACTCAATATTTCCGATACGCTCTGTCATCCCGACCATGTTTCGGCTCTGCCGCCCCTGAAGGTGGATGAGCCAACCGTGACCATGACTTTTTGTGTCAATACCTCACCCTTTGCCGGTCGTGAAGTCAAGACCGGCACTTCCTCACGCCGCCTGCAGGAGCGCCTGCAGCAGGAGCTCCTGCATAATGTGGCATTGCGGGTGGAGCTGACCGATGATCCGGAGAAATTCCGGGTTTCCGGGCGGGGTGAGCTGCACCTGGGGATTCTGATCGAAAACATGCGCCGTGAGGGATACGAGCTGGCCGTTTCGCGCCCTGAAGTCATTATCCGCGAACAGGACGGGGAAAAGCAGGAGCCTTACGAGCGTGTGAGCGTGGATGTGGAAGAGCAGCATCAGGGCAGCCTCATGGAGGCGCTGGGGCTGCGTCGTGGCGACCTGCAGGACATGATGCCGGATGGCAAGGGCCGGGTACGTCTGGAGTACATTATTCCGGCGCGCGGCCTGATCGGTTTCCAGACCGATTTTCTGACCATGACCTCCGGGACCGGGCTGCTTTACCACACCTTTGAGCACTATGGTCCTTTTAAGCCGGGGCGCATTGCCCAGCGCATCAATGGCGTGATGATTGCCAATGCAACCGGCAAGGCACTGGCTTATGCCCTGTTCAACCTGCAGGAGCGGGGACGCCTGTTCATTGGTCATGGTGAGGATGTCTATGAAGGCATGGTGGTCGGTATTCACAGCCGTGATAATGATCTGGTGGTGAATCCGCTCAAGGCCAAACAGCTGACCAATATCCGGGCGGCAGGCACTGACGAGAACCTGATTCTGGTCCCGCCGATCCGCATGACACTGGAGCAGGCGCTGGAGTTCATTGATGATGATGAGCTGGTGGAAGTGACCCCGCAGAACATTCGTATCCGCAAGAAGTTTCTGCTGGAGCATGAGCGCAAACGGGCTTCCCGTACCGAAGCTGCCTGATCCGGCAGGAGTGACCTGAGTTCAGGGCCGGTGTTTCGGGGGAAATTCCGGCACTTTCCTGACCGGACCGGTTGCTGGCGGCATTCCTGTTTTTTTTATTTAAATTACTTATTCCGATTATCAGTGAAAATGATCAATTGGTGCCGGCCTGACTTGTCCGGAAATGGCCGGTGGCAGGAAGATACTCTCAATAGATAAAACTTATAGGGAGTCTCTTATGCCATTCTCCAGCTTCCCGAATTTCACGGGGAACACCAATACCCGTGGAAGTAACGGCTTCCAGTCGGCAGCCAGTCCGCAACGTCCGGCGACCAATGGTTTTGCGCTGTCCAACCTGTTCAATAACGGTTTTGGCAATAATAACGGTAACGGATTCGGCGGTTCCGGTAATGGCGGTTTTGGCATGGAAAGCATGCTCGCCATGCTGATACTGCACCTGGTACAGCAGTTACTGCAGCAGATGCAGAACCAGTTTCAGCCAACTCCGGCTCCGACCCCTGCACCTGTGCCGACCCCATCACCGACTCCGACACCTGTACCGGCAC
>DAOPKY010000021.1:0-9636 GCA_035391465.1 Thiolinea sp.
AAATTATTGATTCAACTGATCCATGGATAAAATAGATTTTTTAGATAATGTCTAAAGAATCCAATATGCGCGTATTAATCGTTGAAGACAAAGCCCCGATCCGGGAGCAATTGGCGAATGACCTGAGAAAAAACGGTTTCACCGTCGACGTTGCCGGTGACGGTGCCCAGGGATTGTACCTTGCCACCGAATACCCCATCGACATTGCGGTCGTTGATCTGGGTCTGCCACACGTCACCGGGCTGGAAATCATCAAAAACGTGCGGGCCAAGGGGCTGGAATACCCGATCGTCACCCTGACCGTGCGTGACCGCTGGGAAACCAAGGTGGAAGTCCTGGAAGCCGGGGCCGATGATTACCTGGTCAAGCCGGTTCATGCCGAGGAACTCGCCGCCCGCCTGCGCGCCCTGCTGCGCCGGACCAAAGGCTGGACCCAGGCTGAACTCAACTGCCCTCCCCTGCGCCTGAACCTGTCCGAGCAGCGGGTTTACGTGCATGATAACGAAATCACCCTGACAGCCTATGAATACCGGGTCCTGGAACACCTGATGCTGCATGCCGGACAGGTCATCTCCAAGACACACCTGACTGACAGCCTGTATGAGGAAGACGCAGACCGGGACAGTAATGTCATCGAGGTTTTCATCCGCCGCCTGCGCCAGAAGCTCGACCCGGATGAAACCCTCAAGCCCATCGAAACCCTGCGGGGCCGGGGCTATCGCTTTACCCTGGATTGTCAGCGTGCCAGCAACCAGCAATGATAGGTTCCCTGCGCAGCCGCCAGTTGGTGAGCGGCTTCACCATTATTGTGGTTGGCATCCTGATTCTCGGGGTACTGCTCAGCATCAGCATCTACACCAGTAAAAAAGAAAATATCAAGGATGAGATGGAGCGGCTGGCGCTCAACCTCATGGGTTACATCCTGTATGAGGACGGTGTTTTCAGGACCACCAAATCCGAAGCCGAGACAGACAGTCCGGATGACAAGCTGAGCGATATCCAGAGCCGCCTCAGCGTCTGCGGGCGGGGCTGTTTTGCCTATATCTGGGATGTCAAGGCACAGAAAATTGTCTGGAACTCGGTGGATGGCGACCTGCTGCCCCGTGGCAAGCTGGATAACTATTTCGCCCTGTTTGATTTTGCCTCCCTGGTGGAACCACAGACCACCTTCAAGCCGCCCCTGGCGCGCGTGATCAAGTCAGTACCCACCGAAAGCGTGCCGGTACGCGAGGACTACATGGTTGCCATCCAGCAGTTCAGCTTCAGAAGCGGCAATAACGGTGACTCCAACCCTTTCCTGTTTATCGTGGCCTCCACCATGAAAGATGTGGACAAGGAAATTGACAGCCTGATCCGCGTCTTCACCATTCTGTTTTTTGTCTCGGTTATCCTGATCCTGATCGCCCAGCTCGCTTCCAGTTTCTGGGTAGTGGCCCCGATCCGCGAGTTTGAAGAAGAAGTCAATCAGATCGAAAAAGGCAACAAGGAATTCATTGAGGATGAATACCCTGAAGAAATGCTGCCGATCAAGAACACCATCAACGCCCTGATCGGGCATGAAAAAGGCCAGAAGCAACGCTACAAGGATTCGCTTGATGACCTGGCCCACAGCCTGAAAACACCGCTGGCAGCCATTCAGCATCAGCTGGAAGGCGAAAACTTCTCGGACATTCCCCAGGACCACCCCGGTCTTGCCGGTATCCAGAACGAAATCGAGCATATGCAGGAGATTATTTCCCGCCAGCTGCGCAAGGCCATGGTCACCACGGACAATGCCATCATCATGTCCCAGCCGATTCGCCCGATTCTGGTGCGGCTGGCCAACACCATGAAAAAGGTGCATCACGACAAGCAGTTCGAGGTTCACGTCAAGGTAGACGAGTTCGCCAAATGCCGGCTGGATACCGAGGACATGATGGAGCTGTTCGGCAACCTGCTCAATAATGCCTGCCGCTTCTGTGACCAGCTGGTGGAGGTTTCGGCCCGACGCGAGCAGGACATGCTGGTGGTGGATATTGATGATGACGGCATGGGCTTCCCGAGCGACAACCCGGCCAAACTGCTCAAGCGCGGTATCCGCGAAGACAGCAAGACCGAAGGTCAGGGGATCGGACTGGCAGTCAGCACGGAGATCGTATCCGCCGTCAACGGACGTATCGAACTGCTGATGTCCCCCTATGTCGGTGCCAGGGTGCGCCTGTACCTGCCTACCTGAATTCTGATGCCCGACTGACGGCTGACGACATGGCCTCGGTCAGGGCACCGGACTCAACGCACAACACGAATGTTGACCTTGTCGACATTCGCATCACCATCCAGCACCGTCAGTTCGTACTGACCCGGTTGGGCAAAGCGGTAATCCAGCTGCCCGTTTTCAGCCGAATGGCCGGCCACTTTACCATTGACCAGCCACAGGTAATATCCGCTGCCACCGACAGCCTCCAGCCGCACATGCACTTCCCCGCCCTGCTCCGCTTTGGGCAGCAGCAGACGGGTTGAATCATCAAAATGGCGGATATTCAGGGCCGGACGCTGAGCCAGACGCACCGCCTTCGGGCAGGAAGCATCCAGATCAGGCAGCTGCATGCGCCGCAACTCCCGTTCCGTCAGCCAGGGCTGCAGCTCGAAAGGCCATTGCACCCGGCTGGCCTGTACCCGCTGTCCGGTACTGCAGGTACTCAGCAGTCGCCGGCCACTGGCAGGATTCAGCCAGTAAAACCGGCGTCCGGCAGACCAGGAAGCCTGTTCCGAATTGGGCAGGGTGGCCGGTACCACCCCCTCAATCACCCAGGCCTGCAGCCGCCGATGACAATCCTCCGGCAGGGTATCCCGCTCCAGTCTGCCCAGTGGCCAGCACACCCACTCCCGCTCCACGCCTGACGGGCGCGGCCAGCGGGAGACGGCCTGCGGCAGGACCTGAAAAATGTCAAACAGTAAAGGACCGGCAGCCATGGCCCCATAACGCCCCGGCAGCGGTGTCCCATCCGGTCTGCCGGTCCAGACGCCGACGCTGTAACGGCTGTTCACGCCAATTGCCCAGGCATCCCGAAAGCCGTAGCTGGTCCCGGTTTTCCAGGCCAGACGCAACACCTGATTGGAGTACCCGCCCGGTGGTGCCACCCCGCGCAGAATTTCCCCCACCACCCAGCCGGTTTCAGGGGAAACCAGGCGTCGCTCCACCACCGGATCATCCACCTCAAAACGGGGCCGAATACTGATACCGGCACGGGCAAACGCAGAAAACCCGCGGACCAGAGACTCCAGCCGGGTCCCCGCTCCACCGAGAATCAGGCTCAGATTGGGGCGCTCATCAGCCGGATAGCGCAGCCCGACCCCGACATGACGCAGGCGGGCATCAAACACACCGGGGTCAATCCGCTGCAGCAATCCAACCGCCGGCACATTCAGGGACAGCTGCAGCGCCTGCTCCGCACTGACAGGCCCCTGAAAGGTGCGCATGAAATTTTCCGGGGCATAATTGCCAAGCCTTAGCGGGACATCCGACAGCAGACTGCCGGAATGAATCAGCCCCTGCTCCAGTGCCATGCCATACAGAAACGGCTTCAGCGTCGAGCCGGGAGAGCGCACCGCCTGCACCATATCAACCTGCCCCTGACGCCGCCGTGAAAAGAAATCAGCAGACCCGACATAGGCCCGTACCAGCCCGGTGACATTCTCCATCACCAGCACGGCAACCGAAGCCTGCTCCGGCAATGCGGACAGGCGGGCCTGTACCCGATTCTCCACCCGTGCCTGCAGATTACCATCCACACTGCTGACCAGACGCGCCACCCCCTTTTCCCGTGCCTGCTGCTTCAGACGCCGGGCCAGCAATGGGGCCGTCATGGGCTGATGAAAGCCGGAACGCAGCACCCGCTCAATCAGGGCCTCATCCACTACAGGCGACTCCCAGACACCCAGCTGCTGCAAACGCCGCAATACCTTGTCACGATAGGCTTGTGCACGTTCCGGAAAGCGATCCGGGCGCAGGCGCGAAGGTGACTGCGGCAGCACGGCCAGCAAGGCGGCCTCGGCATGGCTCAGGGCTGAAGCCGACTTGCGCAGGTAGGCATGGCTGGCAGCCTGCACCCCCTCGATCGGACCGCCAAACGGGGCCAGATTGAGATAAAAGGTCAGGATTTCATCCTTGTCGTAATGCCACTCCAGCTGCAGGGCACGGAACATCTGCCAGAGCTTGCCCCGTATCGAGCGCTCATGCGGCTCCAGAATGCGGGCCACCTGCATGGTCAGGGTGGACCCCCCGGAAATGGCCTTGCCATTACGCAGCCACTGCCACACGGCACGCAGCATTGCCAGCGGATTGACACCGTAATGCCAGTAAAACCAGCGGTCTTCATAGGTCAGCAGCGCTTCCAGGTACAAAGGCGACACTTCATCCAACGTCACCGGATAACGCCATACCCCCTGACGGTCGGCAAAGGCACGCAGGGGCGTTTTGTCCTGCGACAGAATAATGATGCTGTTGATCCGGTTCGGGTCCGGCAGCGGGTAATGCCGATCCAGCCCCAGAAACAGGCCCGACAGCAGTAACATCACCCCGGCCAGGCCACCGAGCGTCCGCCGTCCCGGCACGCTCAGGAACCGGGGCGGACAATACCGGCAGACCCGCCGATACCCCGAATATCCGGACGGTACATGTCCTCCACATAAGGTGGCGGTACCAGAAAACGCCCGCTGGAAACCACCCGGACCAGATAGAACAGGCGCTGGACGGTATCCTTGCGCAGTTCCAGAGTGGCCAGATAACGATCATCACGAAACTCCACATGCGTGCTGGCAGTTTCCCCCATCTGATCCAGGACCGGCTTGTCCTCATCCGGCAGGGTCAGGCCACGCAGGGTATCGTTTTCGTACAGGTTGGTATTTTCCAGCTCAAACCCGGCCGGCAGCAGGTCCACCACCAGGGCATCCCGGATATTTTCACTGCTCCGAAGCTCCAGCCGCGCCAGCAGCAGATCACCGGTCTGGACCTGATCCGCCGTCACCGGCGTACCGTCCAGACGAAACCAGTCGCGGCTGACCGCCACCGGCTTGCTGCGGGGTGCGGGGGCATCCACCGGGTAACCATCCAGCACCAGACTGGCATACAGGGGCTGGTCCTGGGTACTGATCAGACTGACACCGGCACTGATGTCAGCAGCCGTCAGTCCCTGCACATAGACACCGTTACGCTTCAGATCGATGAAATTTTCACCAATCTTGAGCCGGGCCTGCCAGCTTTCTGCGGACTGGCGTGCCAGCTGATTACCGAGCAGGAAAATGAAGGCCTGTTCCTGGGTACTGAGATAATCACGCTCAAAAATGCTGCGCGACAGGGCGTTGACCTGCTCACCCAGCGCCGGTACCTGGCGCTTGTTGCTCAGCAGCTGGTACAGCATCATGGCCTTGTCACGCACCGGGCTGCCGTAGTCGCCCAGATACAGATCGGGTTTGCGTACCATGGCCAGCCCCTTGTTGATCAGCTCCTCACCCTTGGCACCATCCCCCTGCAACGCCAGGGCCAGCCCCAGATGCACCAGCGGCAGGCCGGTTCTGGCCTTGCTGACATCCTGCTGGTACATGCTGCGCAGCGTGCCCAGTACTGCCCGGTTTTCACGCGCCAGAACATAGGCCCCATAAGCACGGGAGGCAAACCCCAGATGCTCGGGATCATCCGAATAACCATACAGCTCACCCCGGTGCCCCTCCTGCATGCGACGCTCCAGATAGGCCATTACCTGATCATACATGCGATCCGGGACCGGAAAACCCTGACGCCGGGCGGAAACCAGGAAATCAGCCACATACGGCGTCAACCAGCTTTCCGAGGCACCATAACCTCCCCACATGGTGAAATCACCCTCACTGAGCTGCATGCCGGCCAGACGCACAAGGGCAGCCTGCACCCGCTCATTGCGCTCCTGCATGTTAATCGGGCTGAAGCCCCAACGCTCGGCATCCTCCAGCTCCAGAAACAGATACGGATAGGCACTGCTGGCGGTCTGTTCCAGGCAGCCGTAAGGATAATGCAGCAGGCCATCCAGTGCATTTGCCACCGGCAGGACCGGGGTGGGTGCAATGGTCAGGCGGGCACGCAGGCTCTCCGGCAGGTAAGGTTTGACCAGTGCAGAAGGAACAGGCTGAATGGCATCACCCTGCAGCTCGTAACGGAAATCCTCACGGCGGGCCGGATAAGCCGGACGCAGGGCCAGATTCAGAAAACGGTTGGCGACAAAATCACTCCCGGCCAGTTGCAGCTGCAGGTTGCCAACCCCGAATGAGCGGTGTGCTGCCAGCGGCAGACGCAGTACTTCACGCTGCCCTTTCTGCAAAGTGTACGCTTGATCGGTCGGGACAAACTCCAGCAAATCGTTGGCCTTGACCTTAAGGACCACCTTTTGCTCGGTCTCGCCGGTATTGCGCATCTCCACGGTGACAAAGGAAGAATCGCCATTGGCCAGAAAGCGTGGCCCGGCCAGACTGACAACAACCGGTGAAGCCACGGTCATGTCACGCTCGGCACTGCCGAAGCGGGTTTCGCTGGCTGCCACCGCCATCAGGCGCAGCTGGCCATCAAATCCCGGCAGGGTCAACTCGATATCGGCCCTGCCTTCCGGATCAAACTCCACTGCCCCCCGGAACAGGGAGACAATCTGTACATCGGCACGGGCCAGTGCCCCCCCGGCCAGCCCCACCGGCGCATCGCCACCGAAACGCTGGCGTAATGCCTTACCATCCACTGACTCGATGATCTTGCCGTAATCATCATGAATATCCACGTCATAGGCTTCACGGTCAAAATAATAACCAAACGGGTCCGGGGTCTTGAAACGGGTGATGTTAAGCACACCGGCATCCACCGCAGACAGGGTCAGGATGGCTTTCTGCCCTTCCAGTCCTTTGGCCTGCACACTGACGATCACCGGTTTTTCCGGCAGTGTCTTTTCCGGTGCACTGATGCTTAGCGCCATGCGCCGGTCACTGCGATCCAGTGGCAGATGGATCAGCCCCAGTGAGCGGTTGGGAGCAATCTTCTCGCTGCGATCAGCCGGGCGAAACGACACAACGGACACATAAAGGTCATGCCGGGCCCAGTCGCTGCCGGTTCCGACGGGAATCTCGATTTCAGTACCTTCCAGCGCCAGACTGAGCGGCTGACTCCACAGCAGACGGTCACTCTCGATCGCCACCACCGCCTCCCCCGCTGCCGGTGGACGGATCGTCAGGCGTGCCGTATCACCCTCACGGTAAGTCGCCTTGTCCAGCTTGAGTTCGATCTGGTCGGGGCGGGTTGCCAGCCCGTCTTCAGCACCCACCCAGCCGGCAGAAAATCCATAGACAGCCTTGAGCTGCGTATCGCCATCCTCGACCTCAAGGCGATAACGGCCATAACCAACCCTGAACGCCACCTCTCCCTTTTGCCCGGCTGTCAGCACCAGCGGCTGGCGCGTCACCGGGTATTCATTACGTACCTCCTGGCGCTTCCAGCCTTCCTGATCGTTATATTCCCAGTAGTACTCATAATCCTCACGAATCAGGGTGGCAGACAGTTTTTCACCGGCCTGCAGCTGACCATCGGCATTGGTGCGCACAATCTCGAAACGCGCCTCGGCATCGTTTTCAGTGCGATCATTTCGAAACAGTGGACGGATACCGACCAGATTCTGTACCGGCCAGAAACGCTCATCCAGGTTGCGTGTCACAACCCGCCCCCCCGGTTCGCCCAGACTGGCTGCAACCCTGACCTTGAGCGGAGAACCAATGGTATCGGGCAGGGCCGGCAGCTCCAGAAACGTGGCCCCACTGTCATCCAGCTTTTTCTCGGGCAGCGCTTCACGCTGTAACAGGGATTGATCTGCCGGATTGCCGAAATAGAAATCAGCCAGCTCCGGCAGCGGATGCCTGTCCAGTGCCAGCGTGCGCACTGCGGTCAGCTTGTTGCCGGCAGCAGGCGCACCGTACAGGTAATCACCCCGCGCAGAAACCACCTGCTTTTTGCCTCGGGTCAGCAGGGTTTCATCGGTGCTCAGACTGAGCTTCATGCGCTCAGGCATGAAATCCTCCACATGGAAAGCCAGGCTCTCCAGCACCTGCTTGTCCTGCGCTCCCAGACGCAGTTCGACCCGCCACAAACCGGTGGGTGCATCAGCCGGAATTTTCACGGAAGACTCGAAATACCCCAGCGCTTCGTATTTCGCGCCCAGAGTATACTCGCCCAGCAGCTTGGCATCCGGGCGCAGCACCTGCAGGTTAAGGCTCTTGATCCCCTCCGGCAGTCCGTCACGATTGCGCAACAGGATTGAGAGATCAACGGTCTCACCGGGGCGATACAAATCCCTCGGGCTGTAGATAAAAGGTTTGACCGGCTGATCGGTGCGCCCGCTGACAGCGTATTCCGACAGGTCAAGTGCCGGCTGGCGCAGGTCCAGGAAAGCAAAGCCGTCCTCACCATCCTGCATCGCCGTCAGCAACAAAGCCCCCTCAGGCCGGTGTTCAAAAGCCGCCATGCCGTCAGCATCGGTAGTCGCACTCAGGGACTCCTTATCCCCGGCCAGGGTCAGTGCCACATCAGAAATGGCCTTGCCGGTATCCAGGGCGTGGGCAAATACCTCCAGCCGACCGGCATACAGCCGTGCATGCAACCCCACATTGGTCACCAGAAAATGAGTAATCCGATAGGCATTCTCGGCAAAGCGCCCCGGCTGGCGCAGAATGGCAAAGTAAACCCCCGGTGCCTTCAGGGCCTCGATCGACTCCACCGGCAACAGCAGGGTCTCGCGCGCATTATGACGTGCATCGGTCACATAACGGTTGGTAAACACGCTGTCAGAAACGGCATGAATTTCATCCAGCTGCCAGTTGCTGATCGACTGATCCAGTGACAGGGTTTTCAGTACCTGCTGCAGCTGCTCCGGCTTCACACGCAGGAACTCCACATCCAGCTCCGGCACATTGATCACCCGCACCGGCAAGCCTCCGGTCAGGCGTACCGGCAACACACTGCCACGGGTAGCGAAGTCATAGACTGGCGTGATACTGCGGGTCTTGATGGTAAAATCAGCCGACTGTTTCAGTTGCAGGCCGGAGCGGGAACTGATGCCTGGCCGCAGCTGGATGCGGTACTCCCGATCCGGTTCAATGGCGGAAAAGTACAGACGCCGGGCATTACCCGCCATGACCCAGCCCCCCTTGACCGCCTTGCCGCCCTGAGTGACGGTGAAATAACTGTCAAAAGCGGCCTTGGGGTCCAAGTCCTGGGAAAAGGTCACAGCCAGAGCCGGTACGGCATCCAGCACCTGCTCGGAAGCATCGACCACCAGCATCCGGGTCAGCAGTTCTTCGTTGGTATAGGCCGGTTGTACCGGTTTGGCATCAGCTGCCAGAAGCGCTGACGGCAAGATACCGGACAACACCAGCAAACAACAAAAAAACAGCATCAGCCGCATAATGCCTGTGATCATGAAGGGACTCCGAGCTTGCATTGACAGGAAAAGCCGACCCCATTATAAACAGAACGGCTTGCTGACTGCATGTGCACAATACACCAGAAATATGACGATAAAGCCAGTCATGCCGGAGCTGCGGCGGGGATTACGATATTGGAGGACAGAACACGGAATTTGTTCAGAAAAAGAT
>DAOPKY010000021.1:9736-60058 GCA_035391465.1 Thiolinea sp.
GGCGTCCCCACGGGGATTCGAACCCCGGTTACCGCCGTGAAAGGGCGATGTCCTAACCGCTAGACGATGGGGACACAGAGATAAAGTTTCAGATCAGTCAGATGGCGTCCCCACGGGGATTCGAACCCCGGTTACCGCCGTGAAAGGGCGATGTCCTAGGCCTCTAGACGATGGGGACAGATAATCTAATTGTCTTCACTCTGTGAGGGCGAAAACATCACAATCGAAACCAGACTGACAAACAATAACATGAAGCCAACGGGTACCGACATGAAACAATATTTCGCCCACTGATCGAATCCATTGAACATCAAAATAAAACCTGCAACCAAGCTTACTAATGTCATCAATAAACCGATCAACAAACCTATCTGACTTAACTTAATCATTGCATACAATCTGCTATTGCAAAGACCTGTCAATCAGGTGGTGGAGCTAAGCGGGATCGAACCGCTGACCTCTACACTGCCAGTGTAGCGCTCTCCCAGCTGAGCTATAGCCCCACTCAAGGAAGACGCGCATTCTGCGTTAACAACCCCTTGATGTCAAGCCTTGTCCGGAAGATTTTTCACGAAGGTAACAGCCTGTCCAATACGCGCCAGACTGCGCTCCTGACCAATCAGACGCAGGGTGATTTCCAGCGAAGGTGAAGCGCTGCCACCGGTCAGGGCCAGACGCAGGGCCGGCCCCACTTTACCCAGTTTGATACCGAGCTTTTCACACGCACGGACAATGGCCTCATGCAGCGCCGTATCCGCCCAGTCGGACAGCCCCGCCAGCTCGGTCTGCACCATCGCCAGATACCCGGCGGTTTCGGGCCGGAAGTGCCTGGCAACCACCGCCGCCTCATAACCGGCTGGCTCCTCGTAAAAGCAGCGGCTGGTGGCAACCAGTTCGACCAAAGTCCTGACCCGCTCACGCTGAACATCAACCACATCAGCCCAGGCCGGTCCGGCAGAGACATCCAGCCCCTGTGCAGCCACATGCCACTCCAGTTCTTTCAGCACCTGCTCCAGCGGCAAGTTCCTGAGGTAATGCTGATTCAGCCAGATCAGTTTGTCAGGGTTGATGCTGGATGGCGCACGATTGATGGCCTCAAGCGAAAAGGTGGCAGTCATTTCAGCGCGTGAGAAAATCTCCTGGTCCCCGTGCGACCAGCCCAGACGCACCAGATAGTTCAGCAGCGCCTCCGGGCAGTAGCCCTCATCACGGTACTGCATGACGCTCACGGCACCATGCCGCTTGGACAGGCGCTGGCCATCCGGCCCCAGAATCATGGGGACATGGGCAAATACCGGCGGCTCATGGCCCAGTGCATGCATGATATTGATCTGGCGCGGGGTATTATTGATATGATCATCGCCCCGTATCACATGCGTGATTCCCATGTCCATGTCATCCACCACCACCGTGAAGTTGTAAGTCGGGGTGCCGTCAGAACGGGCAATAATCAGGTCATCCAGCTCGGTATTGCTGACCTCGATGCGGCCACGCACCTGATCCTCAAACGCCACCACACCCGCCAACGGATTCTTGAAGCGGACCACCGGTTCCACGCCAGCCGGCGGTGTGGCGGTACTGTCGCGCCAGCGCCCGTCATAGCGCGGTTTTTCCTTTCTGGCCATCTGCCCGGCACGCATCTGCTCCAGCTCCTCCCTGCTGCAGTAGCAGTAATAAGCCTGGCCATTGTCCAGCAGCTGGCGCACCACCTCACGGTAACGGTCAAAACGCCGGGTCTGGTAAAAAGGCCCTTCATCATGATCCAGCCCCAGCCAGCGCATGCCATCCAGAATGGCATCCACCGAGGCTTGGGTGGAACGCTCCAGGTCGGTATCCTCAATGCGCAGGATGAAATCCCCGCCCGTCCGGCGTGCATACAACCAGGAAAACAGCGCCGTGCGTGCACCGCCGATATGGAGCATCCCGGTTGGACTGGGGGCAAAACGGGTTCTGACCTTCATCGTGTTCATCCTTACAATACCTCAAGGCACGCAGCCTAGCAGTTAAGCCTGACAAAAAAAACCGGTGCAGCGGGTAGCAGGCTGTCCGTACTGATCTAAAATTTACCATTCCGGTTCAGGAAGAATTCATGCCCCACCGGTAACATACCCAGATACAAAAACAACAAAAATCAAAAAAAACAACAAGATCAGGTAAACCTGACCATTGCCAGAGGCATACTAAAAACAATAAGCCAATATTGAAGCCTTCCGGAAACGGAAGGCTTTATGCTATCCGGAGCAGCCTGCTTTTCTACCCGGCCAGCCACACCAGACACTGCAATACCCCCCATCCAGCCAGCCCGGCCAGCACGTCATCCAGCATGATACCCAGCCCGCCCTGCACCTGACGATCAAACCAGCGGATCGGCCAGGGCTTCCAGACATCAAAAACACGAAACAGCATGAAACCGGCCACCACCCAGTACCAGCCTGCCGGAGCCGCCGTCATGGTTATCCAGAATCCGACAAACTCGTCCCAGACAATCCCGCCATGATCATGCACCCCCAACCGCCGGGAAGATTCACCGCACAGCCACACGCCGAAGCCAAAGGCCAGTACGACCACTGTTAAATAAGTCCCCAGGGGGAGTGTGGCCAACAGCAGGTAAAAAGGAACAGCCGCCAGCGTACCGAAAGTACCGGGTGCCTGCGGAACCAGCCCGCTGCCCAACCCGAAAGCCAGCCAGTGCACTGGAGAACTGAAAACCGTGCGAGCCAGACTCATGCTTTCCCGGCCCCCGACAATGACTGTCCGGCCAGACGCAGCGCCAGATCCAGCAGCTCATCCCATAAACGCTGCTCCTGACGCGGGACATCACGCCCCACGCCTTTGCCGTGCTGATCCAGCAGTGCCAGCCGACGATAAAACCCGGCCCAACCTGCCGGTGAAACAACCTGCATACGGCGCACGGCCTGCTGAAACAGGGCCTGACGCGCCTTGGGCATCCGTTGTAGCAGGGCCTGAAAAGAACGGCCATTGGCCTGATTGCGGCAGGCACTGTCAAGCTGGCGCAACAGATCCGCCAGCGCCCAGACCAGCAGCGGCATGGCACTGCCCTCCTGCTGCTGTACCTGCAGAATGTGCCGGATTCGGGCCGGATCTGCCCCCAGCACGGCCTCGGCCAGATCAAATACACTGAAGCGCGAGCTGTCGGCGACCGAAGCCAGCACCTGCTCCAGCCCGATGCTGCCACTGCCATGCAGCAACTGCAGCTTCTTGATTTCCTGATCCGCCGCCAGCAGATTCCCTTCAATACGGTCACTGAGATAACGCACCGCCGGCTCATCCGCCCGGAGTCCGGCGGCCCGCATGCGCCGTGCCACCCAACCCTGGGTCTGGGCGGCTGACAGGGGCCACACCTGCACCATGACCCCGGCCGCCAGCACGGCCTTGACCCAGCCAGCATTGCGCCCGGAACGATCCAGCCGCCCGCAGCGGATCAGCAGTATCTTGTCCGATGGTGGATTTTTCAGATACTGCTGCAGGGCCTTGCCACCGGCAGCACCGGGTTTGGCCTGCAGACGCAGGTCCAGCAACTTGCGCTCGGCAAACAATGACAATGCCCCGCTTTCCAGCGCCAGACTGCTCCAGTCAAACGGGTTATCCGCCTGCAGCAGCACCCGGTCAGCATAGCCTGCCGACACGGCAGCCTTGATAATGGCACCGGCCACCTCCATCAGCTGCAGCGGCTCATCGCCACTGACCAGATAGACCGGCTTCAAACCATGCGTCAGGTGCGCATCAATCTGATCCGCACGCACCTGCATCAGCCCCTCCCCCCGTCCGCCCCTGGAAAATACTCATCTTGTTCCCGTCCTGTCTCCATTTGTCCCGACTTTGGCAAATCCTGTCCTGCAGGCTGCTGAATTCCGCCGGCTGCCACCGGATACTGCAGGCATCGCTTGCCATCACAGCCGAAACTGCATCATGCCATTGACCAATCTGCACAGCTACCATTACCGGCAACTGTTTCAGAACGCCACCGCCCTGCCGCGCCAATGGTATGACAAGCTCAACAACCGCCACTGCCTGCTGCCATCCTACCGTCACATCAAACATCAGCCGGCTCATACCATATCACTGACCGACGCACTGTACCCGGAAAATTTCCAGCACTCACCACCTCCGGCCAAACGCCCCCCGATCGTACTCGAAGGCCGTTCATGGCAAAGCACCACGCCCGCCCCTCCCCCAACGCCAACAGCACTGGCAGAGTCCCGGTCACCTCATCCGGCACCGACATCCTCCGCTGCTCCCGGCCCTGATGTCCCGGCAGCACAGCCGTTTCCGGCCACATCTCCGGCCCGGCAGACAAAAACAAAACCACCGGCAAACCGGAAAAAGAGCGTCTGGCGCAAGGGACACGGCCTGATTGAGCGGGTTGACAAGCTGAGTGGTGAAATTTTCCATCTGGTGGAGGTTGAAACCTGAAATACGCCCATGACCTCCCTCCGGAAAATAAGCTCCGGAAAAACCGGCAGACTGCAGCATCAGAAAATATTTTCCGGTACAATTCGCTCCGATATTTTCCTCTCCATCACAGAACTATGCGGGCATTTGACTCAACACCAATAATACGCTCCCTGCTGGCTGCTACCCTGGGCACCCTTTTGCTATCCGGCTGTCTTGTTACCGGCACAAACGACAACGACAGTGGCCCCGGTACCGTTGTCGGCAGTGTAAACGGCCCTGATTTCCCCCTGAACTGCATGACCGAGGTCCTGCGTCCGGCCGTATTCAGCGAGCAGGACAAGCATGTGCCGGTAACAGACAATATTCTGGAACTGAGCAAGACACCCAGCACCATCAGTTACCATGACCTCGACATCCAGACCGAGCCGGCCCGCTTTGCCCATGAACAGGTTGCCTCCGAGTTTACCGAACAGGTCGAAAAAATCCGGGTCATGGACGAGCGCATCGAGCTGGATGTTGTTCCACCGGTTTACCGCACCAGTACCAAGCAGATCAAGCTTTCCGACGCCCTGACCCGCTGGAAACCGGGCTGCAGAACCGACGGCAATGCAGCCACCTGCCTGGAAACGCTCCCGGCCCGCCATACCAGCGTCACCCAAACCCTGGTCGACGTACCGGGCCGGGTAGTGCAAACACGCATCCCGGCTGAATACGTGGAAGTCCGGCGCCTCATCCGCACCAAAACCGGCCGGGGTACCGGCCTCATCCCGGCCAGATACCGCACCATCCAGGTCAAGAGAATCAGTAAACCCTGGCAGATCAAGGTCAGCAAACACACACCCCCGGAATTTCGAACCTTCCATACCCGCCTGAAACAGCGCCCTGAACAACTGCTGAAAATGCCGGCTCTCTGTACTGACAGGCTGCAGCCTGCCCCGCTTCGGCGTATCCAGCACAAGCTGCAACAGGCCGGCTACCTGACGACTGCCACCGGCATACTGGACGGTCCGACCCTGACGGCCCTGCACCAGTACCAGAATGACAACCAGCTGGCTGCCGGGGCCATTACCGGCGAAACACTGCGCCACATGGCATTGCTGGACCAATTACCGGACCAATAGCAGCAGGAAACACTTTCCGTTAAACTCCACGGCAGATCATCGGGTTATCAGAAGGAGTAAATATGACACAACAAAACGGCATTCTGATCGGCAAGGGCAGCAGGCAGCAGATTTTTCTCAATCCCCGCTATGCCAACCGCCACGGCCTTATTGCCGGAGCCACCGGAACCGGCAAGACCGTCACCCTCCAGATACTGGCCGAAGGTTTTTCCCGTCTCGGAGTTCCGGTTTTCATGGCCGATATCAAGGGTGATCTGAGCGGCATGGGGGCTGCCGGCACGGAAAACCCCAAAGTCAGCCGGCGCGTTGCCGACATCGGGATTACGGATTTCCGTTTTGAAGGCTATCCGACAGTATTCTGGGATATGGCCGGTGTCCAGGGACATCCGGTACATGCCACACTCTCGGACATGGGGCCTTTGCTGCTGTCACGCCTGCTGGAGCTGAATGAAACCCAGGACGGCCTGCTCAACATTGCCTTCAAGTTTGCCGATGATCAGGGCATGCTGCTGCTGGACCTCAAGGACCTGCGAGCCATCCTGCAATTCATGGGCGAAAATCAGAAAGGCTTTCAGCACGCCTACGGCAACGTCAGTTCGGCTTCAATCGGTGCCATCCAGCGCCGTCTGCTGGTCCTGGAACAGCAGGGAGCCGAAAGGTTTTTTGTCGAGCCGGCACTGGACCTGAAGGACTTCATGCACACCGCCCCCAACGGCCATGGTCAGATCAACATCCTTGCGGCCGACCAACTGATGCTGACCCCGAAACTGTATGCGACCTTCCTGCTCTGGCTGCTGTCGGAGCTGTTTGAGGCCCTGCCGGAAGTCGGGGATCAGGACAAGCCGCACATGGTGTTTTTCTTTGATGAGGCGCATCTTCTGTTTGATGATGCCCCACCCGTTCTGGTCAACAAGGTGGAGCAGGTGGTCAGGCTGATCCGCTCCAAAGGCGTCGGCATCTACTTCGTGACCCAGAACCCGCTCGACATCCCGGACTCGGTGCTGGGCCAGCTGGGCAACCGCATCCAGCATGCCCTGCGTGCCTTCACTCCCAAGGACCAGAAGGCAGTACGGGCAGCCGCCCAGACCTTCCGCACCAACCCGGAACTGGATACCGAAACCGCCATTACCGAACTGGGCGTCGGAGAGGCACTGGTCTCGGTACTGGAAGACGGCGGCATTCCCGGTATTGTGCAGCGCACCCTGATTCGCCCCCCCCAGTCCCGCATCGGCCCCCTGTCAGATGGCGAACGTGCCGCCCTGCTGCGCCAGAGCCCGTTTGCCGGGCGCTATGACAGCGAAATTGACCGCGAGTCTGCCTACGAGATATTGCAGACCCGTGCCGAAAAACTGGCACAAGAAAGCCAGCGTCTGGAACAGGAAAAAACGGCTGCCCGGCGTTATCAGGCCCCGGCCCGCAGCCGCTCGCGTCAGTCCACCGGCGAGGCGCTTATCAACAGCATGGCCCGTACCGTAGGCACCCGGCTGGGGCAACAGATTGTGCGCGGCATTCTGGGCTCCCTGTTTCGGGGAAGATAACGCTGCAGTGCGGCAATAATGCTGCATCTCACGCCAAAAGGGGGTAAACTTGCCCGATTATGTCACCAACTGCTGCGAAATGCCCTTTTTGTGCGGTCCGGCACACTTCTGCCACTGTAACGCCAGCGTCATCCAGAGTACCCTGGCACAGGGTACGGGGACAGGGGTAATCATGCGGTATCGGCACAACCGGCCGGTGTGGCCGCCAGTATAACCACACCGCACAGTCAACCAGGAAAAATCCATGATGGATGTTCGCAAAATCAAAAAACTCATTGACCTGCTTGAAGACAGCCAGATTGCTGAAATCGAGATCAAGGAGGGCGAGGATTCCGTGCGCATCAGTCGCACCGCCTCTGTTCCATCCATGCCCATGCCCATGGCAATGTATCAGCCGCCACCGGTTTTTCCGGGTCAGGCCGCAGCAGCACCCGCAATCGCTGCCGCTTCACCCGCCCCCCAGGAAACTGCGGAAGACAGCGGAGAACGCCTGCCCAAGGGGCACGCCGTCACCTCCCCCATGGTCGGCACCTTCTACCGTGCCTCATCCCCCACGGCCAAACCCTTTGTCGAGGTCGGGCAGGAAGTCCGGGTTGGCGACACCCTGTGCATTATTGAAGCCATGAAAATGCTGAACCAGATTTCGGCAGACAAGAGCGGCACCATCAAGGCCATTCTGGTGGAAAACGAGCAGCCGGTTGAATATGACCAGCCCCTGATCATTATTGACTGAGGCAAGCCCATGGCCATGCTTAAAAAAGTGCTGATTGCCAATCGCGGGGAAATTGCCCTGCGCATCCTGCGTGCCTGCCGTGAAATGAGCATCAAAACCGTTGCCGTGCACTCAACTGCAGACCGTGACCTGAAACACGTGCGGCTGGCGGATGAATCGGTCTGCATCGGCCCGGCCCGCTCCACCGAAAGCTACCTCAATATCCCGGCCCTGATCAGTGCAGCGGAAGTCACCGGCGCTGATGCCATCCATCCGGGTTACGGCTTCCTGTCGGAAAATGCCGACTTTGCCGAACAGGTCGAGTCCAGCGGCTTCATCTTCATCGGTCCGCGTGCGGAAACCATCCGCCTGATGGGTGACAAGATTTCTGCCAAACATGCCATGCTGGAAGCCAGGGTTCCCTGTGTTCCGGGTTCGGATGGAGCCATTCCCGACACCGAAGCCGAATGTCTGGCCATGGCCGAAGGCATTGGCTATCCGGTCATTATCAAGGCGACGGGTGGTGGCGGCGGACGCGGCATGCGCGTGGTACAGAAAGCCTCCGAACTTGTCAGTACCATTGCCATGACCCGTTCGGAAGCCAAAGCAGCGTTCGGCAATGATGTGGTGTACATGGAAAAATACCTGGGCCAGCCGCGCCACATCGAGTTTCAGGTGCTGGCCGATGAATACGGCAATGCCATTCACCTGTGTGAACGCGACTGCTCCATGCAGCGCCGCCACCAGAAAGTGGTAGAAGAGGCACCGGCCCCCGGCCTGACCGATGAGGAACGTCAGCGCATCGGGGCACGGGTGGCGGAAGCCTGCCGCCAGATCGGCTACCGGGGTGCCGGTACTTTCGAGTTCCTGTATGAGAATGGCGAGTTTTATTTTATTGAAATGAATACCCGGCTGCAGGTGGAGCATCCCGTGACCGAACTGATCACCGGCGTGGACCTGGTCAAACAGCAACTGCTGATTGCTGCCGGTGAAAAGCTGCAGCTGCGCCAGGAAGACATCCGCCCGCACGGTCATGCCATCGAGTGCCGCATCAATGCAGAGGACCCGAGCACTTTCGCCCCCTCGCCTGGCCGCATTACCCGCTATCATCCGCCCGGTGGCCTCGGCGTGCGTGTGGATACCCATATCTACGCCGACTACACCGTGCCACCCTATTACGATTCCATGATCGGCAAGCTGATCGTGCACGGTGAAGACCGGGAAACCGCCATCAACCGCATGAACGGGGCACTGACCGAAATGCTGATTGAGGGCATCAAGACCAATGTTCCACTGCAGCGGCGCATCATGACCGACGTCAACTTCCGCAAGGGCGGCACGGATATTCACTATCTGGAAAAGAAACTGGGCATTCAATGACCTGGCAACAAATTACCTGTCAAACCACCAGCACCCACCAGCATGCCCTGAGCGACCTGCTGGAAACTGCGGGTGCCGCCTCCGTCACCCTGCAGGACGCTGCCGACCAGCCGCTGCTGGAGCCCCTGCCGGGTGAAACCCCGTTATGGGATCACATTATCGTCACCGGGCTGTTCCCGGCCAGTCAGGACCTGACCGGCGTACTGCTGCAACTGGAACTGCAGCGTGCGGCCTGGTCGCTTGCCACCATCCGGCTGGAAACACTGGAGGATCGTCCCTGGGTACGCGAGTGGATGGATCAGTTCCAGCCCATGCGTTTCGGTGAACGCCTGTGGATCTACCCGAGCTGGACCACGCCCCCCGAAGATGCCGACATAAAAATCCTGCTTGATCCCGGACTGGCTTTTGGCACCGGTACTCACCCCACCACGGCCCTGTGCCTGGCGTGGCTGGATGGTGCCGATCTTGCCGGCAAAACCGTGCTGGACTATGGCTGCGGCTCCGGCATTTTAGCCATTGCCGCCCTGAAGCTCGGGGCTGCCGGCGTGCTTGCGGTTGATATTGATCCGCAGGCCCTGCAGGCAACCGCCGAAAATGCCCGCCGTAACGGCATTGAACCCGGAACGGCACTGCTGACCGCCCTGCCCGATGAGTGCCGGCTGCAGACTTATGATGTGGTTATCGCCAATATCCTTGCCAACCCGCTGGTCAAACTGGCTCCCGCCCTGCTTGGTGCCCTACGCCCCGGCGGCCAGCTGGCCCTGTCCGGGATTCTCGCCACCCAGGAAGACCTGATTCAACAGGCCTATCGGCCTGCCCTGCAGCAGCCGGTCGTCACGCTGCAGGACGAGTGGATATGTTTCAGTGGTAACAAAGTCTGACAGATTAACCGGAATTTTACCCCGCCCATCCCTGCAAAAGTGAATTTTTTGACCTGTTACCGGCATAATTGAGCAGATATGGGCCACTGCCTTCATGTGCAGCGTTCTATAATCAGAATACAATAAGTAAGCTGTTGGAAACATTTCACGATTGACCACATCAACCAGTAGACCATCATGTATACCCAGTGTAGTCATTGCAAGGCTGTATTTCGTGTTACCATGAAAGAGCTGACAGCAGCGCAGGGACTGCTGCGCTGTGGGGAGTGCGATACCATTTTTGATGCCATGAAGGCACTGAGCACGACCATACCGGAAGAGAGAAAGTTTGCCGGCCAGACCCATGACCCGAGCGTTCTGGGCGACCTGAAACCACCCGGTGCCGATAACATCCGCGTACTGCCCAGCCGCACCAAAACCGGCCATGCACCGCAGCCGGAAAAAACCGTTGCCGTGCGCCGGAAAAGCTCCAGCAAACTGCTGGTTGCCAGCCTCGCCATTCTGGGTCTGCTGCTGGCCTTGCAGCTGGTCCTGTTCGGAGCCAGGGGCTGGGCCGACAAAAGTCCCTTTTTCGCCAAACTGTCACAGAACATCTGTACGCTGGCAGGATGCGAGCCACCCATGCCCCGCGACCTCAAACAGATCAAGATGCTCAGCCACAGCGTTTACACCCACCCGAACTCACCCAATGTACTGATCATCAGCAGTTCGATTGAAAACGAAGCCAGCTTTGAACAGCCGTACCCGATGCTGGAAATCAGCTTCCTGAACAATGATTCCAAAGTCGTGGCCCTGCGTCGCTTCCGACCCGAAGAATACCTCAGCGCGGATATGGCCACCCAGCTCATGCAACCCGGCCTGCCAAAAGAGTTTTCTCTCAATATTGCCGATCCGGGTGACAAGGCGGTGCGTTTCCAGCTGAACCTTTTATGAACCTCAATCATGGCGTCCTGCATCACTGACCGGAACCGGGAAAGTCTACTTTTTAATCAAGGATGAAAATTATGTCAAACAGGAAAAATTCCGTTATAATGCCGCGCCTCAAAGCCAGGGCGGGTTATGGCCAGACACACTCTCACTTCCGAAGTCACTAAATAATTGATTCAGTTGAATCACCTTTCAGGAGAAAAAATAATGACCGCTGACAACGTAGCCTATCTCAGACGGAAAGCAGCATTACCTGTTGAAGGAATTGATCCCTATATTCCGGAAAATGGCGAAGAGTACATGAGTGACAACCAGCTGAAACACTTCCGGGACATCCTGGTTGCCTGGAAGCTGGCCCTGATGGAGGAGGTTGATCGTACTGTTGGCCACATGAAAGAGGAGGCCAGTAATTTTTCCGACCCGGCAGACCGTGCGACTCAGGAAGAGGAATTTGCCCTGGAACTGCGTGCCCGTGACCGGGAGCGCAAGCTGATCCGCAAAATCGACAACACCATCTCGCGCCTGGATGAAGGCGATTACGGCTACTGTGATGCCTGTGGCGTCGAAATCGGTTTACAACGACTGGAAGTACGGCCAACCGCCGACCTGTGCATCGACTGCAAGACCACTCAGGAAATCAAGGAAAAACAACTGGCGTCCTGATCACGGTGAATTACCGGGGTCGCTTTGCACCCTCACCCACTGGCCGTCTGCACTTCGGCTCCCTGCTGACGGCAACGGCCAGTTATCTTGAAGCACGCAGCCAGGGGGGTATCTGGCTGCTGCGTATCGAAGACCTGGACACACCACGCATCCGTACTGAAACCACCGGGGCCATTATCCGGACACTGGCCCTGCACGGTTTTGTCTGGGATGAAGACATCACCTACCAGAGCCGGCGACTGACGTATTACCGGCAGGCACTGCAGACCCTCAAAACCCGGCAGCTGACCTACGCCTGTACCTGCTCACGCAAGGTGTTGCAGCAACAGGCCCGCCCCGGTGCATATGGCCTTGTTTATCCCGGCACCTGCCGCCGACAACAGACCGTTCCGGATGGACGCCGGCATGCCATCCGCATCCGGGTTCCGGCACGGGACATCCGTTTCAACGACCGGATTCAGGGACTGTTCTGCCAGAATCTGGCCACGGAGCTGGGTGATTTCGTATTACGGCGCGCCGACGGTATTTTCGCCTATCAGCTGGCCGTGGTCGTGGACGATGCACGGCAGGGCATTACCCATGTCGTGCGCGGTGCCGACCTGCTGGACAATACCCCGCGCCAGTACTACCTGCAGGAACAGCTGGAGCTGCCACACCCGCACTATGCCCACATTCCCCTGGCCTGCAATGCTCAGGGACAAAAACTCAGCAAACAGACCTTTGCGACCGCCCTTGAACCGGAACAGGCGCTCGATAATCTGTGTCAGGTCTGGAATGCGCTGGGACAAATTCCTCTGGAGGCAGCGGCACTGGATTCCGTCACAGCCTTCTGGGACCATGCCATCCGCCATTGGGAGCCTTGCCGGATTACCGGAAAGCTCAGGCTGGCTCAGGCGTTTTAAGCAGCACCACGGCATGGGCCGAAATACCCTCCTCCCGCCCCTCAAACCCCAGACGCTCGGTAGTTGTGGCCTTGACATTGATCTGTTCAGGGCGGCATGCCAGATCCGCCGCCAGATGGGTCCGCATGGCAGCGATATGGGGAGCCAGTTTCGGCTGCTGGGCAATGAGGGTACAATCCAGATTACCCAGCGCATAACCCTGCCCCTGCACCAGGGCAAAGACCCGGCGCAGCAGAATACGGCTGTCAATACCGGCAAACTCACCGCTGCTGTCCGGAAAATGGTGGCCGATATCGCCCAGTGCCAGTGCTCCGAGCAGGGCATCACACACCGCATGCAACAGCACATCGCCATCTGAGTGTGCCAGAAAGGCTTTATCATGCGGAATTCTGACACCACCCAGTATCAGGTAATCTCCCTTACAAAAAGCATGCACATCAAAACCGTGCCCGATTCGCATCATTTCAGTGTTATTCCTCTTCCTCGGCATGACGCTGCTGCAATAAAAACCCGGCCAGCTCCAGATCGGAAGGGCGGGTGATCTTGATATTGGCGGCATGGCCTTCCAGCAGGCGCGGATGTAAGCCGACATATTCCAGCGCCGATGCCTCATCCGTTACCGCAAAACCAGCATCCATGGCTTTGAGCAGGGCGGCATGCAGCACCCCGAGACGTGCCAGCTGGGGGGTCAGGGCATGCCAGAGCCGTTCACGGCTTTCCGTATGGGCTACATGACGGCCATCGGGACCGGCACGCTTCATGGTGTCACGTACCGGCAGCGCCAGCAGCGCCCCGCAATCAGCACAGGATTCAGCCGCACTCAGCATCAGGGCCAGATCAGCCGGCGGCAGACAGGGCCGGGCGGCATCATGGACCAGCACCACCTGATCCGGGCTGACACCGGGCTGTTGCAGCAGGAAGGTCAGCCCTTTGAGTACGGATTCAGCCCGCGATGCACCACCGCTTGTGCTCATGACCGGCTGTACCAGACGGGCACTGACGGATGGCCACCAGGGATCATCCGGACTGACCACCACCACAATACCCTGAATGCCGGGTTGTTCCAGAAAACAGTCAAGGGTATGCTCCAGCACGGTCTGCCCCTGCAGCTCCAGATACTGTTTGGGGCAGTCAGCCTGCATGCGGGCACCGACACCGGCAGCCGGAATCACCACCCAGACCGGCCTATTCGACATGTGGCTGTTTCCCGGCCTGCTCCGGCAGAATCACCACGGATGACGGGCGTTGTTCACTGCGCAGGATGACCTGATAAAAGGTTTCATCCCGCTTCACCATCCCCAGTTCACTGCGGGCATGATCCTCAATGGCTTCCGTATCACGGTTGATTTCGGAAACATCGGACTCCAGCTGCCGGTTGCGGTCCAGCTGCTCCTCATTCTGCTGCTGCTGCTGCGCAATATGGGCTTTCAACTCCCAGATTGACGGCAAGCTGCCAGACCCGAACCACAGGCGCAAAAACAGCGCCAGTACCAGCAGGGAGGCGAGGATAAACAGGAGACGGGTAATATTCATGACTTCATGATCTCTGACAATGCGGGGAGGCGGAATCCATGCCGCCACCCAAGCCTATCAGATGAATGACACGCCTGACACCCGTTCATCAACCCAGACGGCTGAAAGCCGAGCGCCCGGCAAACCGGCCCTGTGCGCCCAGCTGGCCGGCAATACGCAGCAGCTGGTTGTACTTGGCGATGCGGTCGGAGCGTGACAGTGAGCCGGTCTTGATCTGGCCGGCATTGGTAGCCACGGCAATATCGGCAATGGTGGTGTCTTCGGTTTCACCCGAGCGGTGCGAAACCACTGCGGTATAACCTGCCTTGTGTGCCATTTCGATGGCACGCAGGGTCTCCGTCAGGGTGCCGATCTGGTTGACTTTGATCAGGATGGAATTGGCAATGTGCTTCTCGATACCCTCGGCCAGAATGCGGGTATTGGTGACAAACAGGTCATCCCCGACCAGCTGAACCCTGTCACCGAGCTTTTGCGTCAGCAGCGCCCAGCCGGCCCAGTCATCCTCAGCCATGCCGTCCTCAATGCTGATAATCGGATACTGCCCGACCCAGCCGGCCAGGTAATCGGCAAAACCTTCGGAGTCGAAACTGCGCCCCTCGGACTCCAGCACATAGCGGCCATCCTGATAAAACTCGGAGCTGGCCACATCCAGCCCCAGATAAATATCGCTGCCCGCTTTGAAACCGGCTTTCTGGATCGCTTCCAGGATGACCTCAATGGCTTCCTCATTGGAACTGAGGTCCGGGGCAAATCCGCCTTCGTCGCCAACCGCAGTATTAAGGCCACGCTTTTTCAGCACTGACTTGAGGGTATGAAACACCTCGGCCCCGTAGCGGATGGCCTCGGCCATATCGGCAGCCCCAACCGGCAGAATCATGAATTCCTGCATGTCCACGCTGTTGTCGGCATGTTCGCCGCCATTGATGATGTTCATCATCGGCACCGGCAGCACATAACGGTCAGCCTGCCGAATCGACCGGTACAGGGGCAGCCCGCGTTCACGGGCAAGGGCATGGGCATTGGCCAGTGACACCGCCAGCAGGGCATTGGCTCCCAGACGCGCCTTGTTCTCGGTACCGTCCAGAGCAATCATGCGCTCATCCAGGGCCTCCTGGTCAGCAGCATCCATCCCGGTGACAGCGGCAGCAATCTCGCCATTCACATGCGCAACGGCTTTCTGTACGCCCTTGCCCAAAAAACGGGAGCCACCGTCACGCAGCTCAATGGCCTCGCGGCTGCCGGTGGAAGCCCCGGAGGGAACGGCAGCCCGGCCCGATGCACCACTGGCCAGCAAGATTTCAGCTTCAACGGTCGGGTTACCACGGGAATCAATAATCTCCCGTGCGGTTACAGCGTTAATTTCAGACATGAGTCAATTTCCCAAAAACAAAAACGGTTGGCCTTTCCCCTCAGGCCACCTGAACACCCAACCCGCCTGGCCACAGCCAGTCGGCGGCTCAAAGTGATGCTTCAATAAAGCCCTGCGTTTTCACCACCCGATCAATGGCCAGCAGGGACTGCAGCAATTCCTCCATCCGGTCCAGCGGCCAGGAATTGGGACCGTCACTCAGGGCATGGGCCGGATCAGGGTGCGACTCCATGAAAAGCCCGGAGATACCGGCAGCCACAGCCGCCCGTGCCAGCACCGGCACATGCTCACGCTGACCACCCGAGCGGTTGCCCTGTCCGCCCGGCAGCTGGACCGAATGGGTGGCATCAAACACAACCGGACACCCCGTGGTACGCATTACGGCCAGACCCCGCATGTCCGATACCAGATTATTATAGCCAAAGGAATAGCCACGCTCACACACCATAATCTGCGGATTACCGGTGGCGCGTGCTTTTTCCACCACATTGCCCATATCCCAGGGAGCCAGAAACTGCCCCTTCTTGATATTCACGGGTCGGCCTGCACGGGCCACAGACTGGATGAAGTTGGTCTGGCGGCACAGAAAGGCCGGGGTCTGCAGGACATCGACCACGCTGGCAACCTCATCCATGGGCGTGTCTTCGTGCACATCAGTCAGCACCGGCACGCCCACCTCCGCCTTCACCCGCGCCAGAATGCGCAGGCCCTCCTCCAGTCCCACACCACGCGGGCTGTGGTGGGAAGAGCGGTTGGCCTTGTCGAATGAGGACTTGTAGATAAACGGGATACCCAGCCTTGTGGTCATTTCCCTGAGTGCCTGTGCCGTTTCCAGGGCCAGCTTTTCAGTTTCAATGGCACAGGGACCGGAAATCAGGAAAAATGGCTGCGCCAGCCCGACCTCAAAACCGCACAGTTGCATTACACACCTCCAAACTGGCGCTGTTCATGGAAAGCTCGTGCCGCACGCACAAAACTGCTGAACAGGGGATGCCCCTGACGCGGGCGCGAGGTAAATTCCGGATGGAACTGACAGGCCACAAACCAGGGATGAACCGTCTGCGGCAACTCGATCATCTCAACCAGAGACTCTTCGGCAGGGCTATCGGCAGAAGTGGCGGAAAACACCAGCCCGCAATCTTCCAGCCGGGAGCGGTAATGGTTGTTGAACTCATAACGGTGACGATGACGCTCCATCACCGAATCTGCCGCATAAATCTCATGCGCCAGGGTACCGGCTGACAGCTGGCAGCGCTGTCCGCCCAGACGCATGGTCCCTCCCAGATCGGAATCCCGGCTGCGCTGCTCCAGACGCCCGTCCTGCATCCACTCGGTAATCAGGCCGATGACAGGGTGCGGCGTTTCCGGTACGAACTCGGTACTGTTCGCCGCCTCCAGACCGGTACAGTGGCGCGCATACTCGATCACGGCCACCTGCATGCCCAAACAGATGCCCAGATAGGGAATCCGGTTTTCGCGGGCATAACGTACGGCACTGATCTTGCCTTCGACGCCCCGGAGTCCGAACCCGCCCGGCACCAGAATGGCATCTGCCGTACTCAGGGCCTCACGCTCGGAAGCATCCTCACCCGACTCCAGTTTTTTGGCATCGATATAGCGGATATTGACCCGCGTTCCGGTGTGAATACCGGCATGGGTGAGTGCCTCGTTCAGGGACTTGTAGGATTCGGTCAGGTCCGTGTACTTGCCCACCATGGCCACGGTAATCTCCGCCTCGGGAAATTCCATCGCATGAATGATATTACGCCACTCGGAGAGGTCCGCCTCCGGTGCATCGACCAGCCCGAACCGCTCGGTCACAATACGATCCACCTTCTGGGCATGCAGGGCCAGTGGCATCTTGTAGATATTGTCCATGTCGAGTGCGGAGATGACGGCACGCTCCTCCACATTGGTGAACAGGGCAATCTTGCGGCGCTCGTTCTCCGGAATCGGGCGGTCACTGCGGCACAGCAGGATGTCGGGCTGGATGCCGATGGAACGCAGCTCCTTGACCGAGTGCTGGGTCGGCTTGGTTTTGAGCTCGCCGGCCACAGCCACATAGGGCAGCAGGGTCAGGTGAATGAACAGGGCATTGGATACCCCTTCCTCCACCCGCATCTGGCGAATGGCTTCCATGAATGGCAGTGACTCAATATCGCCGACCGTGCCGCCGATCTCGACCATGGCAATATCGGCATCCCCGGCACCAGCCCGGATGCAGCGCTTGATTTCATCGGTAATGTGGGGAATCACCTGGACCGTGGCCCCAAGGTATTCACCCTGGCGCTCCTTGCGAATCACGTTCTCGTAAATGCGCCCGGTGGTGAAATTGTTGAGCTTGCTGGCCTTGAAGCTGACAAAGCGCTCGTAATGCCCCAAGTCCAGATCGGTTTCCGCGCCATCCTCGGTGACAAAAACCTCACCATGCTGAAACGGACTCATGGTACCGGGGTCGACATTGATATAGGGGTCCAGTTTCATCATTGTGATCCTGAGGCCGCGCGCCTCCAGGATGGCCCCCAGTGATGCTGCCGAAATTCCCTTGCCCAGCGAGGAAACCACACCACCGGTAATGAATATATATCGTGCCATAGAAAAGCCGTCCACCATTCACAGAGGGTCAGAATGGGAGCGCATGCTAACACAGACCAACGGTTTGCCAAAGCAGATGATTTTTACTCAGCGCAGGTTCAGTTGCCCTGTCCTAGAATGGCTTTCATGATTTCAGTGGATGTCTCAAATAATCAAAATGAGCGTTCCGGTAGCCAGACGCCTTGAGATCATGACTCCTCCTCCGATCAAGACGTACTCTCCTCCTACTGTCTTGGCGTCTGGCTTCCCGAGCGCTTATGCCTGTTCCAGGTGGTCCTTGAGAATCGCATAAATTTCCGGTCGGTTATTCCTCATCTCCTCCACACTCAATCCTTCCAGCGAATGCGGATACTTTAACCAGTCTGTGGTGGCATGCAGGTAATAATCCGGCTCAAAATCTACCTGTCTGCGGCCGGGCTTGTAATAGGGTACGGCTACCCGGATGTCTTCCGGGGTATTGAGGCGCGCCTTGCGGCGCAGTTCCTGCAGAATGGCCTCAATGGAACGCCCGGTATCAAAGACATCATCGACAATCAGCATCCGGTCGGTATGGCGCATGTTCTTGACCAGATAGTTGAGGCCGAACACCCGAACCTCACGCACCTGCCGGTCAATGCCACTGTAGGAGGCCGTGCGGATGGCAATGTGGTCGGTGTGGATACCGTGAAAATCCAGATATTCCTGCACCGCCACTCCGATCGGTACGCCCCCGCGCCACACTGCAATCATGAAGGTAGGGCGAAAGCCGCTCTCCAGTACCCTGGCCGCCAGCCGGAACGAATCTTCCAGTAAGCCCTGGGCCGATAAATACTGTTTCTGCATGGTCCCGTTTCTTCCGCAAATTATTGTATAGTGTCCGCCTTTATTCCGGCTGACAAGAGGTGAGGCAATGGAAAAGCGTTTTCTGGACGAAGAAACCCTGGTTCTGGATGCCTTCCGGCTTGGCGTCAGGGTTTTTGACAGCGGCTTCCGTCCCACCTTCATTGTCGGCTTGTGGCGTGGCGGCAGCACCGTCGGGATTTACGTGCAGGAATGCCTGCAGACTCTTGGGGTACAGACTGACCACATTGCCCTGCGCACGTCCTATCAGGGGCAGGAGCATTATTTCAGTCGGGTAGCCGCTCCCGACCCCCGTATCCGGGTGCATGGCACACAGTACCTGCTGGAGAACCTGAATGCCGATGACGGCCTGCTGCTGGTGGATGACGTATTCAGTACCGGCCTGAGTATCCAGGCGGTGCTGAACCGCCTCCAGCGCAGCCTGAAACGCAATATGCCATCCGACATTCGGGTGGCCACCCTGTGGAAGCGTTCCAGTTTCAATAAAACCGGACTGGAGCCGGACTATTTTCTGCACGAAACCGAAGACTGGCTGGTGTTTCCCTATGAAATGCGGGATCTGGGTACGGAGGAAATCCGGGATCACAAACCCTGGTTATATCGGATCATGAATGCCCTGCCACCCGAGACAGGGGAAAACACTGCGCCATCAGCACCGTGACGCAGTACGCCCTTCCCCTGTCTCTCACGATCACTCAATATCACACTGCTCAATCAGATAGCCCTTGCGGCCTTCCAGCCCGTCCTGCATCTGCTCCAGCTGCAGGCGCATGCGTTCCAGCTTGTCGATCTGGTTTTGCAAAGTCTGAATACGCAGATCATAGGAACGAACCTGGCCTCTGCTGCGCCGGCATTCGCGCTCATCAGGCCGGGTACCGCAATACACCGGATGGCCATAGTTACCGATATAGTTATTGCTGCTGGGCCAGCCGATATTGGTGAACTGGTTGCCCGGATTGGTACTGACCGAGTTGGGCAGCTGGTTGAAGGGATCACTGTTGGCCAGCAGCGCCACACCGGTCAGGCAACCCTGTTCGGCCTTGAAGGAAAAGATGCGCTTCTCCTCACCGGCAACCCAGCCAAATGCCGGTGGTGTGCCGGCGGTAAATACCGGGCCAAAGGACAGGTAGGCAGCAGAGGCGTCCTCCTCCGGAGCCAGCACCCTGGAATGCAGCTGCCATTCCACCCCGCCGATAGCACTCTGGATACTGTTGACATCCAGCCCGGTGGCACTGGGCACCTTCAGGGTGACTTGTGCACTCAGGGTCAGGTCGGGGTCAGGCACCGAGTCCGGCATCATGTAAACCACATATTCCAGTGCGGTCGCATCAAAGCCGACACGGTATTTGACTTCAGCCTGGGCCTCAGCCGCAAGCAAAGCGCAGGCAGACAGCACGACAAAGGATGCAAGGGTGGTTTTCAGGCTGGACTGTGGCATTGGGACTTACCTCACTGATCCGGGTTGATCTTCTTGTTTTCACACTCGATGTCACTATCTTTTCATAATTAATTTTTATTATTAAGGTAAAATTAATTTATTACCGTAATCCAGCGTAACCGCCGGACTCTCCCCTCCCGACCCGGCAACTCCGGGCCGGCTCCATTTATTTAGCCGGGCATCAGGCATATAATCGCCGCTTTCAGACCAGTTACAGGAATATCACGCTATGTCGTCAGTCAAGAAAGTGGTGCTTGCCTACTCCGGCGGGCTGGACACTTCCATCATCGCCCGGTGGCTGCAGGAAAACTATCAGTGCGAAGTTGTCACCTTCACCGCCGACATCGGCCAGGGCGAAGAAGTCGAACCCGCACGTGCCAAGGCTGCCGCCATGGGGATCAGGGAAATCTATATCGACGACCTGCGTGAAGAGTTCGTGCGCGACTTTGTGTTTCCCATGTTCCGCGCCAATACCATTTACGAGGGTGAATACCTGCTCGGTACCTCCATTGCCCGCCCGCTGATTGCCAAGCGCCTGATTGAAATTGCCAACGAAACCGGCGCGGATGCCATCTCCCACGGCGCCACCGGCAAGGGTAATGATCAGGTGCGCTTCGAGCTTGGTGCCTACGCACTCAAGCCGGGGGTCAAGGTCATTGCCCCGTGGCGCGAGTGGAACCTGAATTCGCGTGAGGCGCTGATGGCCTATGCCAAGCAGCACCATATTCCAGTCGACTTCAAGAAAGCCGGCAAGAAATCCCCTTACTCCATGGATGCCAACCTGCTGCATATTTCCTATGAAGGCGGGCCGCTGGAAGACCCCTGGTTCGAGGCCGAAGAAGACATGTGGCGCTGGAGTGTCGCGCCGGAAGCCGCACCCGATCAGCCAACCTACGTCGACATCAGCTATGAAAAAGGTGACCCGGTGGCCCTGAACGGTGAGCGCATGAGCCCGGCGACCATCCTGGCCACCCTGAACCGGCTCGGGGGTGACAATGGCATTGGCCGCCTCGACCTGGTGGAAAACCGCTATGTGGGCATGAAGTCACGCGGCTGCTATGAAACCCCGGGTGGCACCATCCTGCTCCGGGCGCATCGTGCCATCGAATCGCTGACCCTGGACCGTGAAGTGGCCCACCTCAAGGACGGGCTGATGCCCAAGTATGCCGAGCTGATCTATAACGGCTACTGGTGGAGCCCGGAGCGCAGCATGCTGCAGCGCATGATTGATGAATCACAGGAATACGTCAACGGCGTGGTGCGCATGAAGCTTTACAAGGGCAATGCCATTGTTGCCGGACGTCAGTCGGATGACAGCCTGTTTGATGCCCGCATTGCGACGTTTGACGATGATGACGGTGCCTACAACCAGCAGGATGCAGAAGGCTTCATCAAGCTGAATGCACTGCGCCTGCGCATTGCCGCCGTCAAGGGCCGTTAAAGCCTTCCGGCCTGTCCATCCTCCCTCCCTTTCCCCTGCCATTGCGGGGAAAGGGAGTTCAAAGCCAGCCGCCATGAATGATCAGACCCAAGAACGCCTCGCGGAACTCGAAATCCGCCTTATGCAGCAGGAACAGCTGCTGGAAGCCCTTAATGAGCAGCTGTATCTGCAGCAGCGGGAAGCCCAACGCCTGTCCCGTGAAGTGGATGAACTGCGCATGCGCCTGAAAAGCCTGGGTACCTCACCAGTCGCCTCCCAGGCGGAAGAAACCCCGCCACCGCATTATTAAGGCAGTTCCCATGCCCCGCAGCACATCCGCCACCCATACCGATACCCGGTCCCGTTACCAGCTGCAGGAGTATGAGGGCCGTCTGGTATTATGTGATACCGAAGACCCACAGACCGGCCCGGTATACGTCGACTTTGCCGCAGGCAGGGCACAGCACCGGCGTCAGTTCGGCGGCGGCCGGGGTCAGGCGATTGCCCGTGCCGTGGGGCTGAACAAGCGCACCGGGCTTCATATTGTCGACGGTACCGCCGGGCTGGGCCGGGAAGCCTTTGTGCTGGCCAGCCTCGGCTGTCATGTCACGTTGGTGGAACGTAACCCGCTGATTTATGCCCTGCTGGCCGATGGCCTGCAACAGGCCGCGCTGACGGGTGATCCGGAACTGGCTGCCATTATTGCACGCATGCAGCTGGTGCAGGCAGATACCGGCAGCTGGCTGGCCACACTGGCCCCAACGGAATGGCCGGAGGTCATCTATCTGGACCCGATGTTTCCCAAACGCCACAAAACCGCCCTGGTTCAGAAGGAAATGCGTTTTTTTCACGAACTGGCCGGGGCCGATCCGGAGGGTGAAGCAACACTGCTGCACAGCGCCCGTCGCCACTGCCATTACCGCACCGTGGTCAAGCGTCCGGTCCAGGCTCCAGCCCTTGCCCACTACCAGCCGGCCTTCGTGATTCCGGGCAAAATCATCCGCTATGACGTGTATCTGCCGTCCCGGCATTAGCATCAATCCCTGAACTGTCCCAATAAACCAGGAAAATCAGCAGACCAGGCCGACTCCCGGTTTTTTAGCTTGTTTAATCTCTGCCTGCCAACGTTATGGATGATATTACCCCCAACCTGTAACCGCCTACCCTTTGTCGGAAAGAAAAAAGACAAAAACCCAAACAGGCATTACGCCAGAAAAGGCAATTGCCTGCAGCTGCCGGTACGGCTGAACAGGCTGAAATTGAAGTTCTTTTACCCGGTGTAACGCCTGTGCACCTAACCGGGTTTAACTTTAACTGCAAGGCTCCAACAGGCTTAATGACTGAAACTGAATTTCATTTAAGTCATTGAACAAGAGTTAAAAAATGCCTGTAAACAACAACAGACCACGGATATCGTGCACCATTTTCTTCAAATCCTGCATCGGGCTTGTCATGCTGGCTTCCTGCCACAGCCTTTTTGCCGGTTTTTTAAGCCATACAGGATTTGAAAGCGAGGCTCAAAGGGTTGTACAACATCAGCTTTCCAGCCGGGATGCCGCAACTGCCAACTACCTGACGGTGTGCGACCTGGGGACATTTCACCAGAGATTACGCCGTTTTGCCCGGTGCTCTGTGCGTATCTACGACGGCCATCACGGGAAAGCCGGAGAATGGCGGGCCTACCGCGGTACCTATCTGTTGAACTGCATTGAGGGCCGTTCCTGCGCCATCCTGAATATGCACAGGCATCTTGTCAGGCCCGCTATCGGACAGTAAAATGGGTACTTGGCCATGCATTCAGGCAAAGCAGGATCGCAACCCGATCATTACCAAAGCCAGAATGCCACTCCAGGCCATCAACTTGACCATGACCCGGTGTAATTGCTTGCGGTTGTCCTTACCCATTACTCTCATTATCCTTGTCTTGCCTATCAGGAAACCCTGTTGATGAAAATACCCCTACCCACCGGACGCCACCTGCTGCTCGGCGGCAGTCTCGCAGGGCTGCTGGCCGTGACACTGGGTGCCTTTGGTGCCCATGGCCTGGAAAAGATCGTCACCCCGCACATGCTGCAGCGCTTTCATACCGGTGTTGAGTACCAGTTCTACCATGCCCTGGCACTGCTGGCTACCGGCCTGCTGCTGCAGTCATCCATTCCTGCTGCCCGACAGCGGCTGTCACTGGCGGGTCTGACCTTTCTGGCAGGCATTTTCCTGTTCAGTGGCAGCCTTTACCTTTATGTGCTGAGCGGTCTGGTGGCTTTTGCGCTGGTGACACCACTGGGCGGAATCTGCTTTATCGCGGGCTGGCTGTTCCTGCTGCTGGGGATTTATCGCTCACCCACCTGACGCCTCCCCGACAGACGGCAACTTTTCAGGGAAAATAAGGTCTTATCCGATAGTGTTGTACTCAACATCAGCGTAAAAATGATATGGCGTATAAATAATACTGTTCGTATCCAACTCCCCAACGCTGATCGGTTTTGCGTTCTGGCTGTCTTATACCTTGTGTCACAATAAAACCTGTCCCTAATAACCCCTGAATCGATTTGATCCATGCTGTATCCACCTTTCAAATTCGTGCGCCACAATCCCCGGGGACGCGATTTCGTTGTCGGTGATATCCACGGGCATTTCTATGCCCTGGAGCTGCTGCTGGAACAGCTGGATTTCGACCCCGACAGCGATCGGGTGTTTTCCGTCGGTGACATGATTGATCGCGGGCCGGAGTCCTGGCGCGTGATCGAATTCCTGAACTGTCCCTGGTTTCACGCCATCATGGGCAACCATGAAAAAATGCTGCTGGATGCTGCCAGCAGTGCACCGGTAAGCCGCAACTGGGTGACATTCAACGGTGGGGACTGGTGGTCCGGCATACCCGATCACCTGCATGAACGCATTCGCCGGATTATTGCCGCCTTGCCACTGGCAATGGAAATCAGTACCGACAATGGTCGTATCGGAATAGTCCATGCCGACATTCCTCCGGGCATGGCCTGGCAGGAATTTGTGCGTCTGCTGGGCAGTGACGCGGAAATCCGTGAACTGGCACTCTGGTCCCGCCACCGCTTCAAGCAACTGCAGCTGATGGGTAGAACCCAGCCGGTGGAAGGTATCGACCTGATTATTTTCGGCCACACCCCGGTCAGCAAACCGGTGCAGCAGGCCAATATCTATTACATAGATACCGGGGCAACGTATGTGGAGGAAAAATCACTGGGCCAACTGACCCTGCTGGAGATACAGCCCCGCATCCGACTGCACCAGATTTCCACAACGGAAAACCTGATTCATGCCAATCAGGGAAAGCGCATCAGGGATGGGGACAGGCTGCAGGGTGAACCTGCCTGAGTGAAGAACCGATGAGGAACCACGGAACCACTATCAGGCAGGCTGTTATCACATATTGGCGGCCATTCGGGGCGGGAACATGGTGGCAATGCGACGATCTGTCGTATCCTGTCGCCGGACCACGACCTTGACTTCGGGACGGTTGATAAAACTGGCCAGGGTAAGGTCATCCAGAAAATGATACAGGCGGTCGCTCAGGTCACTCCAGAGCTGATGGGTCAGGCACTTGTCGCCGCCCTGACAGTCTTCGTTACCGTTGCAACGGGTCGCATCAATGCTCTCATCAACAGCCTGGATGATCCGGGCAATACTGATCTGGTCTGCCGGCTTGCCAAGGCGATAGCCGCCGCCCGGTCCACGCACGCCCTCAACCAGCCCGTGCTTGCGCAGTTTGGAAAACAACTGCTCCAGATAGGACAGGGAAATTCCCTGGCAACTGGAAATATCCGACAGGGTCACCGGGCCTTCATGATCATGAATGGCAAGATCCATCATCGCAGTGACGGCATAGCGTCCCTTGGTTGAAAGTTTCATGGTTGATACACCTGAAAAACGTTATTTCCGACTTCCATACTCAGGTATTTTAGTATTTCCCAGTAATATAGTCAAGAATTATAGCAAACCCCATAATTCTGCTTTCTGAGGTAATTAATCCATTTATATAAAAAGCGGTTCATGCGCCAGCGGCACAGCAGCATGCCGTCAACGGTTTCATCAGCATCCCGGGAGGGCATGTGACAACGGTGCTGCACCACTTCGGCCTGACGGGCATCATGACAGATACGCACCAGCAGGTCCGGCCCGGTCCGCTGCCGCCGCCTTTTATTATTAAAACAGTAAGTCAGCATCAGCGTGGTGGTATGCCGGGAGCGCTCCTTGACCTGAACCTGCAGCGGCAGACAGGTACCGGCATGCAGCACCTGCCGGTCCTCCAGCCTGCGCACATCCCCAAGCAGCAGCCGGACCAGTATGTAGTTGTATTCATACATTTCCATCAGGGCAGCAAAACTCTGCGGCAAGGGGCTGATGGTATGTCGGGCTTGTTCTTTAACTAACATGGTTCCATAATTATCCAGGATTTAAACCGCTTCGGACACCAGACTCCGGTATTATCCTCCACAGTACAAAATCAAATCATTTCAGGCAAGGCTCACACATGGCAGTTGAAACCGTTCCATGCACCGCTTATGAAGACCAGAAACCGGGCACATCCGGCCTGCGCAAAAGCGTCAGACACTTCCAGCAACCGGATTATCTGCAGACCTTTGTTCAGGCCATTTTCAACGCCATCCCGGCATTACGGGGCGGCCTGCTGGTTCTGGGCGGAGACGGACGCTACTTCAACCGTGAAGCCATCCAGATCATCCTGCGCATGGCAGCCGCCAATGGCGTGGCACGCATTCTGGTCGGCAAGGGCGGCATCCTGTCCACACCGGCAGCCTCCAACCTGATCCGCCAATACCGGGCCACCGGCGGCATCATCCTCTCAGCCAGCCACAACCCCGGCGGACCGGACGGTGACTTCGGCATCAAGTATAACAGCAGCAATGGCGGTCCTGCTCCGGAAAACCTGACCAACCTGTTTTTCGAGAACGCCTGCAAACTCAGTGAATATTATATCAGTGCCATCCAGCCCGTCCCGCTCGACAAGCCCGGCCACTACGAAATAGAGGGTCTGCAGATTGACGTGATCGACCCGGTTGATGATTATGCTGAACTGATGGCGACACTGTTTGACTTTGAGCGCATCCGTACCCTGCTGACAGGGGATTTCAGCCTGCGCTTTGATGCCATGCATGCGGTTACCGGCCCCTATGCCCAGCGGATACTGGAGCAGGCACTGGGGGCGGCCAGGGGAACCGTCATGCACTTTGAACCGCTGGCTGACTTCGGCGGCCATCACCCGGACCCGAATCAGGCCCACGCACGCGAGCTGATGGAGCTGCTCTACAGTCCGCGCAGAATCGACTTTGGTGCTGCCTCGGACGGTGACGGCGACCGCAACATGATTCTCGGGCATTATTTCTTCGTGACGCCCAGCGACAGCCTGGCCATCATTACTGCCAATGCCCACCTGATCCCCGGCTACCAGAACGGCCTCAAGGGCGTGGCACGCTCCATGCCCACCAGTCAGGCCGTGGACCGGGTGGCAGAAAAGCTCGGCATTGCCTGCCATGAAACCCCGACCGGCTGGAAATTCTTCGGCAACCTGCTGGACAACAACCAGATCACCCTGTGTGGCGAGGAAAGCTTCGGCACTGGTTCGGACCACATCCGTGAAAAGGACGGTCTGTGGGCCGTGCTGTTCTGGCTCAACCTGCTGGCGGTGCGCCAGGAGTCGGTGGAAGCCATTGTACGCCGGCACTGGGCCGAATACGGGCGTCATTATTACTCGCGCCATGACTACGAGGCCATTGCCGTACCAGCCGCCCAGACCCTGATGACCCACCTGCGCCAGCAGTTCGATACGCTGCCGGGCAGGGTCCTGCACGGCAAAACCGTGCGCCAGGCCGATGACTTCAGCTACCATGATCCGGTTGACCACTCCGAAAGCACCAGTCAGGGTATCCGCATTCTGTTCGAGGATGGGGCACGCCTGATTTTCCGCCTGTCCGGAACCGGTACCCAGGGGGCTACCCTGCGCCTTTACCTGGAGCAGTATGAAGCCGATGTCAGACAGCACGATCTGGATGTACAGGATGCACTGGCCCCGTTGATACGGATCGCTGAAGAGCTGGCCTCCATCAGCACCTTCACCGGACGCGACAGCCCGACAGTCATTACCTGAGGTGATGTCTCCGGAAACCGGTATCCTGGGCCAGGTCCCGTGATTTCATGAAAAGCCACCTTGCCGTTTATGATCTCGCCACCCGCAGCTATCAGGACCTGCTGATCCGGGATGGCCTGTTTGAAGCACCAAACTGGACACCGGACGGGCAGACACTGATCGTCAACAGCAACGGTCTGCTGTATCGCGTACCACAGGCAGCACCAGCGCTGATCCCCATCGATACCGGTTTTGCCACCCGCCTCAACAATGATCACGGCATTGCACCGGATGGCAGCCGTCTCATCATCTGTGACAAGACCGAACACGGCAAAAGCAGCATCTACTGGCTGCCCTTGTGCGGCGGTACGCCGCAGCCGGTCACGGCATGGCAGCCCTCCTGGTGGCATGGGTGGTCACCGGATGGCACCATGATCGCCTATGCGGCCCAGCGTGGCACTGATCCGACGATCCAGATTTATACCTGCCCACTGGCGGGGGGAGCAGAAACCTGCCTGACCCGTGGCTTCACCCATTGTGACGGCCCGGATTACAGCCCGGACGGGCAGTGGATATGGTTCAACGGTGAGCGTGATGGTGCAATGCAGCTGTGGCGCATGCATCCCGATGGCAGCCGTCTTATGCCCATGACACAGGATGAGCGCGTGAACTGGTTTCCGCACCCCGCCCCGGACGGGCAGCATGTGCTGTACCTGTCTTACGAGCCGGGCACCAGCGGCCATCCTGCCGGGTTGCCGGTACAGCTGCGCCTGTTAGCGGCGGACGGTGGCGAGCCGGAAGTGCTGGCCAACATCCGGGGTGGCCAGGGCAGCATCAACACCCCGTGCTGGGCACCGGACAGCCGGCACTTTGCCTTCTGCCACTACCCGGAACTCTGATACACTGGGCTGCCTTGTTCTGACCTGCAGGAAACCCCATGGAACTGGAACTCTCTGCCCTGACGGCCCTTGCGCCGGTGGATGGGCGTTATGCCGACAAGACCGCTGCCCTGCGCCCCTGGTTCAGTGAGTACGGCCTGATCCGCCATCGTGTGCTGGTGGAGATCCGCTGGCTGCAACAGCTGGCCGCCCACCCGCAGATCAGCGAGGTTCCAGCGCTGTCCACCTCCGCCACTGCCGTACTGGAAAGCATTCTGCGTGATTTCGGCCCTGAAGAGGCCCTTCGCATCAAGGCCATCGAGCGCACCACCAACCACGATGTCAAGGCGATTGAGTATTTCCTCAAGGAAAAGGTGGCCGGGCATGCCGAACTGGCCGATTGCAGCGAGTTCATCCACTTTGCCTGCACCTCCGAGGACATCAACAACCTGTCCCATGCCCTGATGCTCAAGGGGGGACTGCAGCAGGTTCTGTTGCCACAAATGCAGGCCGTACACGCGGCCATCCGTCACCTTGCCCACCAGTATGCCGACATCCCCATGCTCTCGCGCACCCATGGCCAGCCTGCCTCCCCCACCACCCTGGGCAAGGAAATGGCCAATGTTGCATACCGCCTGCAGCGCCAGCTGGATCAGGTCGCAGCAGTCCCCTGCCTAGGCAAGATCAACGGGGCAGTCGGTAATTACAATGCCCACCTGAGCGCCTATCCGGACATCGACTGGCAGGCCGAAGCCGAACAGTTTGTCACCCGCCTGGGACTGGACTGGAACCCCTATACCACCCAGATCGAACCGCATGATTACATCGCCGAGCTGTTTGATGCTCTGGAACGCTTCAATACCATCCTGATCGACTTCAGCCGTGATATCTGGAGCTACATTTCCATTGGCCATTTCAGGCAGAAAGTTGTGGCCGGGGAGGTCGGCTCCTCCACCATGCCGCACAAGGTCAATCCCATCGATTTTGAAAATGCCGAGGGCAACCTCGGGCTTGCCAATGCCCTGCTGAGCCATCTGGCCCGGAAACTGCCGGTCTCCCGCTGGCAGCGTGACCTGACTGATTCCACCGTGCTGCGCAACCTGGGCGTGGGACTGGGACATACCCTGATTGCCCTGCACTCACTGACCAGGGGTATCAACAAGCTGGAAGCCAATACTGACAGCATGGCGGCTGATCTTGATGCCAACTGGGAAGTGCTGGCCGAACCGATCCAGACCGTCATGCGCCGTTACGGTGTGGAGCAGCCGTATGAAAAACTCAAGGCCCTGACACGCGGCCAGCGCATCACGCCGGAACGCCTGCATCACTTTATCGAAACGCTGGACATACCACCGGAAGCCAAAGCCGCGCTTCAGGCCCTGACCCCGGCAGGCTATACCGGTAATGCAGCCGCACAGGCGCGAGCCGTCTGAGCGACTGCCATGAAACGCAACAGCCGATCCCGAATACCGCTTATCCCTCCCCTGACCCGGCTTGGTGAACTACCGGTAGCAGACTTCCTGCGCGATTACTGGCAACAGCAGCCCCTGCTGGTGCGGCAGGCTTTTCCGGGGTTTGAACTGCCCCTGAGTGCCGATGAGCTGGCGGGACTGGCTTGTGACACCGATACCTCAAGGCTGGTACTGGAACGGGGTGGGCAAAAACCCTGGGAGCTGAGACCGGGGCCGATTCCCGAGCCGGACTTTGCCACGCTGCCGGAAACACACTGGACCCTGCTGGTGAACGACTGCGAAAAGCTGGTGCCGGAGCTGCAGGCCCTGGTGCAACCGTTCCGCTTCATTCCGGACTGGCGCATTGATGACCTCATGATCAGCTATGCCGCACCGAATGGCTCTGTCGGGCCGCATGTGGATGCCTATGATGTGTTTCTGCTGCAGGCACGCGGACAGCGGCGCTGGCAGATCAGCACCCAACCCTGTGAGCCGGACAATTTTCTTCCGGGTCTGGATCTGCGTGTGATGAGGGCGTTCCAGCCGGAACAGGAGTGGGTGCTGGAACCGGGAGACATGCTGTACCTGCCGCCCGGTGTACCGCATTACGGGGTGGCTGTGGACGAATGCATGACCTGCTCGATCGGCTTCCGTGCCCCGAGTCAGGCCGAACTGCTGGAACAGCTGCTGGGGCATCTGGTGGAACAGCCGGCACAAAACCGGCGCTTTACCGATCCGAACCGCCCGCTGCAGGATGACCCGACCCGGATCAGTGATGCCGATCTGGAGCACCTGACAGACCTGCTCATGAGCGCCCTGCCCGACCGTGTTGCCGTCAGGTGCTGGCTGCAGGAAACCCTGGGCAGCAGGCCGGGTAGCAACTGAGAAATCACCGAACAGTCAGGACCGGGACTGCCGGATCAGGTCAGCCAGAGTATCAGACTCAACAGAACACCATGCAGCAATGCGCTGCCGATGGTCATCCTGATGGCAGGCTCCAGCGCTGCCGGCTGCCGTGCATGGGTCAGCAGCAGCAAGGCAGCACGCAGGGCCTGCCCCTGCGGCAGCAGGGCCAGCAGCGCGGCTTCCGGCAGCGAACCGGCCAGTACCAGTCCTGTCAGCAGCAGCATGCTGATCAGTACATTCAACAGGTACAGACGCGCTGCTCGCTCCTCCCCGCAGCGCACCACCCAGTGATGCTTGCCACAGGCGGCATCAGCCGCCCGGTCAGGAAACTGGTTGATCAGCAGGATATTCATCAGCAGCAATGACAGTGGCAGGCTGACCAGCACCGGATACAGGCCCAACGTCCCCGTCTGCACATACCAGGCTCCCAGCGGGGTCAGGATGCCGAATCCCAGCGCAATCGCCGGCTCTCCCAGGCCACGGCTGTTCAGGCTCAGGGGAGGCGCGGAATAGCCCCAGCCCAGCAGCAGACCGGCCACGCCGACCAGCAACAGCTCAGCCCCGCTGGCCAGCGTCAGCCCCAGACCCAGTAGCGTCGCCACCAAAAGCAGCAGTCCCCCGAAATGCAGGGTACTTCTGGCACTGAGCACACCGTTCTGGATGAAACGGCTTCCGCCCGTAAACGGAAAAATGCGCGTCTCATTGCAGCGATCCGTACCATTGAGATCATCGTAATAATCATTCAGCACATTGACCCCGGCGTGTACCAGTACAATCCCGATCAGGGTCAGCACCAGCAGCAGGCCATTCACCGGCCCGCCCTGATGAATAACAGCGGCCACACCCAGCAATGCCGGTACCAGACTCGCGGCCAGAAAGCCGGGGCGGGTCGCCAGCCAGTAACGCAACAGGGGTTTGTGTAACAGGGACTGATCCGGTTCACGTGGCATGTTTCTTCTGCTTGTCTGCTAATGAAAGGGGGGCAGTGTACCACCCCGGCCGGAACCCCGAAAACCGGATCACCCTGACTTTGCCAATTCCCGGGCATGCTCGACGGCCCTGACCGGACAGTCAATCCAGGATTGTCGCCAAGGCGGTAACGGGCGTAAACTGCAGGCCTCTGCTCGCGCTGACGGCGGTTCCTGCCCCTGGCGTCAGTATCCACCTTCATACACAAAGGACAGCCCATGTTCCATCGCCGTCCCATTGGCCTGAACAGCCTGGCTTCCAATGCCGGACGCTCCCTGGCCCGCCTGAATGCCCTGGAAGGTTTTGCCCGTGCCGTGCTGGTGGGCGTGGTGCCACTGCTGGCACTGGACGCACTGGGCAGCAAGGAAGCCGTGGCACGCATGTACCTGCTGGCTGCGATTTTCACCCTGTGCATCACCCTGAACTTCAGCAGCCTGGAACGGCTGTTGCAGCGGCGCTGGGTGGTGACACTGGCGGGCGGCTTCCTGTGCCTGGCGGCTGCCCTGCTGTACTGGGGCCACGGGCTGGTGTTCGCCCTCGGGATCGGCCTGCGTGCCTCGGCGGCCTCCCTGTTTTCAGTATGCCTGTCACTTTACATCATGGACTACATCACCAAGCAGCATCTGGCCCTGAACGAATCCCGGCGCATGCTCTATACCGGTGCTGCCTGGCTTACCGGCCCCTTCCTCGGCACCTGGTTGTGGAATCAGGGCTGGCATACCCACCCCTTTATCCTCTCCGTAACCTCGGCCCTGCTCATGGTGACATTTTTCTGGTGGCTGCGGCTCGGGCACAACCAGATTCTGAGCGCGGCCAGAAGCCGTTCACTCAGCCCGTTCAAGGCCGTACCGCGCTACTTCAGCCAGAAACGCCTGCGCATCGCCTATTCCATTACCCTCACCCGCGCCACTTTCTGGGTCACGCTGTTTATCTACGGCCCGATCTATGTTGTGGAAGCCGGTTTGCCGGGCTGGCTGGCGGGGGCGTTTCTGTCGCTGGTGAGCGGTTTTCTGTTTCTCAGTCCGCTGGTACGCCGGGCTTCCGAACGCTTCGGTACCCGCACGGTGATCATGGCCGCCCTGACCCTGGCAGGCAGCTCGATGTTCATGCTCGGCGTGCTGGGCCAGCCCCGCCCCGCCGGCCTGGTGTTCTGGTGTACTGCCGCCCTGGGCTGTGCCTGTCTGGATGTGCTCGGCAATATTCCGTTCATGCGCATGGTCAAGCCCTACGAACGCACCGACATGACCATGGTGTTTTCCACCTGGCGCGAGATGTCGGAACTGCTGACCCCCCTGACCATTACCTTGGTGACACTGGTACTGCCATTCCGGACTTATTACCTGTTGCTGGGGGCTGCACTGGTGGGCGTGGCCCTGCTGGCTGCCCGCCTGCCGCGTCGCCTGTAAGCACTCCAGCGTCCCGGCATGACAGGTTTTTACCGGTATTCATGCCACATTCATGTCAGTGTTGCCTGCTTTCTGTAATAATTTCCGGCTTGCGCATTGGAGCGCCGACTCGATTTCAACAGGAAAAGGAAGACGCATGTTTATAAGGGCTGTAAGGGCTGCCGGCTTCAGGACCGGCGCAGTACTCGGATTGTTTCTGCTCAGTACCCCACTGTTTGCCATTTCACCATTCATCGGCATCAATACCAATGAACCGGTCTGGTTCGACGCCAGTGTGCCGTTCGTCGACCTGTTCAAAACCTCGGAACCTTTCCGTGACAATCGGGAACTGACCCGAGGCAATGTCCAGTATGATGCCGATGGCTGGGTCACCCGGCTGAATGGCGGGCAGGCTGGCGGCTATTTCGTGCGCTGGCTGCCGACAGGGGCCCTGCCACAGGGCAATTACACCGTGCGTTATGACGGCAGCGGCAAACTCGCCTATACCGAAAGTGCGACACTGGTTTCCAGCCAGCCGGGGCGTGATGTGATCACCCTGCGCCCGAATGCCGACAATGAAATTTCGGCGGCCCTGATCATTCAGCAATCCGACCCGGCCAATCCGCTCAGAAACATCCGCATCACCCTGCCCGGTGGCATCTGTCAGGGCAACCCGTTCCAGCGGGTCAACAGTGCGGCACAATGCGGCGGCAAGCCCTTTCTGGATTTCGAGAATTATGCTGAGCAGGTACGCTTCAATCCCGATTACCTGAATTTCATGCGCCAGTTCCGCACCCTGCGCTTCATGGGCATGTCCGGCATTACCCGCAATGAACGTCAGGTCAGCTGGACCCGGCGAGCCAATCTGCAGGAAGCAACCTGGAGTGGCGGCTACGGTGAACGCGGGATTCCGGTTGAGGTAATGGTCGACCTGGCCAACCGCCTGAATGCCAATGCCTGGTTTAATATTCCGCATCTGGCCGATCAGGACTACATCCAGCAGTTCGCCCGGTATGTGGCCCGGAACCTGCGCCCCAACCTCAAAGCCTACATCGAATACAGCAACGAGATGTGGAACACCGCTTTTTCACAGGCTCAATACGCCCAGCGTGAAGGCTATCGTGACCAGCTTGATGCCGATCCGTTATTGGCCGGCCTCAAGTTCTACAGTTTCCGGAGCCTGCAGGTATTCCGCACCTGGGATCAGGCATTCCAGGGAAATCGCCAGCGCCTGGTGCGGGTGCTGAGCGGCTGGGCAGGCAACCCGGCCACCACCGCCCCGATCCTGACCGGCAGCAATGTGTATCGTGAAACCGATGCATTTGCCATTGCGCCCTATTTCTACGCCTCCCAGGAGGCACTGATGCAGGTACGCAGCGTTGATGATGTTTTCCGGCTGATTAATGATCCGCAACAGCACTACTCGGTCGACAACACCCTGAATATTGTGAACAAACATGCCGAGATTCTCAAACCCTATAAAATCCCGCTGGTGGCTTATGAGGGCGGGCAGCATCTGGTGCATTACGGCACGCAGTCCAAACGCCAGCATCCGAACCCGATTCTGGCTGCGGCCAACCGTGACCCGCGCATGGAGCAGGCGTATATCCGGCTGCTGCAGGGCTTCCGTCAAGCGGGCGGCACCCTGTTCATGGCCTTCTCCTCCCCACGCATCAATGGCCATTACGGCTTCTGGGGCATCAAGGAGTACCTCAACGAACCCCCGGCACAAACCCCCAAATACCGGGCATTAACAAGGTTTTAGTGCAAACAGCCATATTATCGGCGAAACCTTCCCGTGATCCGGCAGGTTTCGCTAAACTTCCTGCTGATAAAAGCCACTAATCCAATAAGCGAAAAAAGACAAGGATTCATCATGAGCTTGCTGACAACCATCACCCGAACCACCGCATCCGATCAATCCGGCTGGGTTCCCCTGAATCAGGAGGATGTGGCCCGCATGGCCGATGACTCCGCCCGGATCACCCAACAGACCCCGGAGGGTGTGGATTTCCTTTCCAGCAGCTTCCTGCTGGGTAATGTAGGTGCTCCTTTTGTCATCGGCCTTGCGGTCGGTTACTTCACCAAAAAGGTCCTGAAAATCGCCCTGTTTCTGGGTGGAGCTGCCGTTGTGGCGTTGTTTGTAGCCGAGTATTATGGTGTTACCACCGTGTCGAACTCCGGCCTCCAGGACGCTGCCAATACGGCAACCAGCATGGCCCGTGACTCAGGGCAATACCTGGTTGATCGCCTGTCCCGCATCACAACCAAGGGCGTCAGTGCCGGAGCCGGCTTTTTTACTGGTCTGAAATTCGGCTGAGCCGCTAAAATTAGTGTTCATGCCCACACTCAAGGAGAGCACAGCCCATGCCTGTGATCAGAGACTGGAATGACGCCTATGCCAATCGCGCCCATATCCCGGACGGAGACGCCTATCCGGCACGCTGGACCGGACTGGCCCGCGCCTTTCGGGCCCAATGCCCGAATCTCAAAACGGATCTGGCTTACGGGGAGGCCGAGCGGGAAAAGCTGGACCTGTTCCGGCCTGCCACAACCCCGAAGGGCCTGCTGGTCTTCATTCATGGCGGCTACTGGATGCTGTTTGACAAGTCGGGCTGGTCCCATCTGGCCCGAGGGGCGCTGGAACGGGGCTGGGCGGTGGCCATACCAAGCTACACCCTGGCACCGGCACTGCGCATCCCGGCCATGACACACCAGATCAGCGCAGCCATCAGCCATGCTGCCGGGTTGGTCGATGGCCCGGTCTGCCTGTCCGGCCACTCTGCCGGTGCTCAGCTGGCCGCCCGCATGGTGTGCACCGACTCAAGCCTGCCACCACAGCTGCAGGCACGCATCCGCACCGTCATCGCCATCAGCGGCGTGCATGATTTGCGCCCGCTGCTCAGAACCGACATGAACCAAGCCCTGCAACTGGACCTGGCCACAGCACGCGCTGAAAGTCCGGCCCTGCTGGAACCGCTGCCCGGTACACGCCTCACCTGCTGGGTCGGGACGAACGAACGCCCTGAATTTGTGCGCCAGAACGCCCTGCTGGCCAATGTCTGGGCGGGACTGGGCGCAGAAACCCGCGTGGTGGAGGAAACCGGCAAACATCACTTTTCCGTGATCGAAGGGCTGAGTGAAGCAGATTCTCCCCTGCTGCAGGCACTGGACTGATGCGGATGGGTCAGGAATCATTCCCGCCCCATCCGCTGTACTCCACTGCACTGCAGGCAATCCAGATTACACCCGGATATCAGCTGCCCACCATGACGATCATGACACCGGCAGCGATGGCCGAGCCGATGACACCGGCCACATTCGGCCCCATGGCATGCATGAGCAGATGATTGTGCGGATTGGCTTCCTGCCCGACCTTGTTTGAGACCCGTGCGGCCATGGGTACCGCAGAGACTCCGGCAGAGCCGATGAGCGGGTTGATCGGGTGTTTGGAGAGCTTGTTCATGAGCTTGGCCAGCAGCACCCCGCTGGCGGTGCCAATACAGAAAGCAATCGCCCCCAGCACCAGAATACCCAAAGTTTCGGCATTCAGGAATTTGTCGGCACTCATTTTGGAGCCGACGCCCAGCCCCAGAAAGATGGTCACGATATTGATCAGGGCATTCTGGGTCGTATCGCTGAGGCGTTCCACCACCCCGGCTTCACGCATCAGGTTGCCAAAGCAGAACATGCCCAGCAGCGGTGCTGCCGATGGCAGAAAAATGGCAACCAGCAGCATCAGCACAATCGGGAATACGATCTTTTCATTTCTGGAGACCGGGCGCAGCTGCTCCATCTTGATGGCACGCTCAGCCGGTGTGGTCAGGGCGCGCATAATGGGGGGCTGGATAATGGGTACCAGTGCCATGTAGGAATAAGCAGCAACGGCAATGGCCCCCAGCAGATCGGGTGAAAGCTTGCTGGTAACAAAAATGGCGGTCGGGCCATCGGCCCCGCCGATAATACCGATGGAAGCAGCATCCTGAATACTGAAATCCAGAATCCCGATGGCACTCAGGGCAACCGCCCCCAGCACCGTGGCAAAAATACCGAACTGTGCCGCTGCACCCAGCAGCAGGGTCTTGGGGTTGGCAATCAGTGGGCCAAAATCGGTCATCGCCCCCACACCCATGAAAATAATCAGTGGAAACAGGCCAGTGGCAATACCGGCTTCGTAGATATAATACATCAGCCCGCCGGGGCTGAGCAGGTGGCCAGCCGCATCATATACCGGAGCAGCCTCAAACCCGGCTCCCGGCATATTGGCCAGCAAGGTACCGACGCTGATCGGCAGCAACAGCAGTGGTTCGAATTTCTTGCTGATGGCCAGATACAGCAGTACCAGACCCACCAGCAGCATCACTGCCTGCCCCGGTGTCATCAGGGCCAGGCCGGACTCACGCCACAATAGCAACAAGGATTCCATGCCGACCTCCTCAGCCCAGTGTCAACAGGGTATCGCCCACGGCCACGGAGTCACCCTCCTTGACGCGCACACTTGCCACCACCCCGTCACGTGGAGCGCTGACGGCGGTTTCCATCTTCATGGCCTCCAGAATAATCAGGGGCTCACCTTCAGTGACTTCATGCCCCGGCTCAACCAGCACCTTGAAAATATTACCCGCCAGCGGGGCCGGGAATGGTTCACCTTCGGCTGCCGGTGCAGCACCGCCGGCTGCAGCCCCTGCCGCCACAGCACCGCCAATCGGGACGATACCGGAAATATCCCCGCCCTGACTGACCGTGACCGTGTACTTCTGGCCTTCCACCTCAACGGTATAGATTTCTTCACCACTCTCGCTTGTGACGACAGCACGTTCATTCCCGGTCGGCTTCGGTTCAAACGCTGCCGGATTATCACGATTCTCCAGGAACTTCAGCCCCACCTGCGGGAACAGCGCATAAGTGAGCACATCATCCACCAGACGTTCGCCACTCGCCAGGCGCAGGTTCTTTTCCCGACCCAGCTCATTCAGCTCCTTTGTCAGGCGCTCCAGCTCCGGTTGCAGCAGGTCTGCCGGACGACAGGTTACCGGCGCATCCCCGGCCAGGGCACGCTGTTGCAGCTCCGTATCCACCGGTGCCGGTGTAGCCCCGTACTCCCCGCGCAGCAGACCGGTGGTTTCTTTGGACAGGGTCTTGTAACGCTCCCCGGTCAGGACATTCAGCACGGCCTGGGTACCGACAATCTGTGAAGTCGGTGTCACCAGCGGGATAAAACCGAGGTCTTTACGCACTCGCGGAATTTCTTCCAGTACCTGATCCAGCTTGTCGGCAGCACCCTGCTCACGCAGCTGGTTTTCCATATTGGTAAGCATGCCGCCCGGTACCTGCGCCACCAGAATGCGTGAGTCGATTCCCTTGAGCGAGCCTTCAAATTTGGCGTATTTCTTGCGCACTTCACGGAAATAGGCGGCAATTTCCTCCAGCAGCGGCAGGTCCAGCCCGGTAGGCCGCCCACTCTCTTCCAGAATGGCCACCAGCGACTCGGTGGGTGAGTGGCCGTAGGTCATGGACATGGAGGAAATCGAGGTATCGAGATTATCAATACCGGCCTCCACACATTTGAGGTAGGTCGCTGTCGACATGCCGGTGGTGGCATGGCACTGAATGTGGATTGGAACCGAGACCGTCTCCTTGAGCGCCTTGACCAGCTCATAACCCGCATAAGGCTTCAGCAGCCCGGCCATGTCCTTGATACAGATGGAATCAGAGCCGAAATCCTCCAGCCGCCGGGCCAGATCCAGCCACAACTGCAGGTTGTGGACCGGGCTCAGGGTATAGGACATGGCACCCTGTGCATGCTTGCCCTGTTTCCTGACTGCCTTGAGGGCCAGCTCCATATTGCGTGGATCGTTCATGGCATCAAACACGCGGAATACATCCACGCCATTGACTGCAGCCCGTTCGACAAATTTTTCCACCACATCATCGGCGTAGTGGCGATAACCCAGAATGTTCTGGCTTCGGAACAGCATCTGCTGCGGGGTGTTGGGCATGGCGGCCTTGAGCTCGCGGATGCGCTCCCAGGGGTCTTCACCCAGGTAACGGATACAGGCATCAAAGGTCGCACCGCCCCAGCTTTCCACCGACCAGAAACCGACCTGATCCAGCTTTCCGGCAATCGGCAGCATGTCATCCAGGCGCAGGCGGGTGGCAAACAGGGACTGATGGGCATCACGCAGCACTACGTCTGTAATGCCCAGACGTGCGGCGGATGTCGAGATTGGGTTTGACTCGCTCATGGGACTCCTACTGGCTTCAATGGTGTGGCAATCTGCAGGCCTGGTCCGCTCGGGGACCCCGAATCAGCGTTGCTGCTGGCGGTGCTGATCAATGGCGGCCTGGATGATTTTCAGGGTCAGGGGCGATAAGGATGCAGGTGCAGTTGCTTTTCTGACAGGTGCCTTGACAGGCGGCAGTTGTTCCGGGAACCAGCGCAGAATGACAGCAGAGGCCCCCTTCACGGTATAGATCAACAGGGTCAGAAACACAAACACAACCCCCATGCCATACAGCATGAGGCTGAATCCTTGTGTAAACAGTGAGTTCTCCATACAGACTCCGGTGACTGGCTTAACGGGCTGAAGCCAGACACACTGAACCGGCTCAGACAAAACGGGCATGAGTATACCGAAAAAATGAAATTGCTGACAATATCGCAGAAATACCCTTAGTTTCGGCCTGTCTCAAACGCCACCGGTCGGGGGCTGTCCTCCTCCTCGCGCACCTCGTCCTTGATCCGGCGCATGACCGGCAGCAGATACAGAAAGACCTTCAGCAGACCGGGATCCAGGTTCTTGCCCGACAAGCCTTTCATGATGGCCACGGCCTCGGCTTCATCAAAGGCTTTCTTGTAAACGCGCTCATGGACCAGCGCATCGTAAATGTCGACAATCGTGGTAATGCGGGCGGCTACCGGAATCTGTTCTCCGGCCAGACCACGCGGATAACCGCTGCCATCCCAGCGCTCATGATGGCACCAGGCAATCCCCGCAGCCATCTCCAGTACGGGAATATCCGTTCCAAACAGCATTTCAGCCCCGATGCGTGCATGCTGCTTGATGATCTCGAACTCATCCTCGTTCAGCGCCCCCGGCTTGAGCAGGATATTATCCGGAATCCCGATCTTGCCGATGTCGTGCATGGGCGCGGCAATGCGAATATTGTCCACCTCGGCCTCACTCCAGTCCAGAGCCCGCGCCATGGCAGCAGCATACAGGCCGATACGGCGCACGTGGGCACCGGTTTCCTGATCCCGGAAGCTGGTGAGACTGATCAGTTTCAGGGCAATATCCTCCTCACGCTGGCGGATTTCACCCGTGCGCTTGCGGACTTCAGCCTCCAGAAACTCCTGGTTCAGCAAACCATCCCGGACATGCTGCAACAAAGCCACCTCGGCACGGTACTTTTCCCCCAGCTGCTGCAGAATCAGGACCTCCTGCCCGTCGACAAACAGGGCGCTGGCTTCCAGCGGCACCTCCGAACCCGGCAGGCCGGCTTCAACCCAGGAACCCGAGCGGACCGGGTGTGACAGACCCTGCTGCCACCGGGTCCGGGCCTCATCCATGAAACAGCTCAGGAACGGAAACGCATCCACCAGATCATAAGCGTCAGTCCCATGCTGCGCCCCCAGCAGGCCCAGCATCCACTCCGGCAATACCGACTCGGGCCGGAAAAGACCGGAACCGACATGGGTGAACACCACCATGTCCAGTGAGGCACAGGTTTGTTCCAGTAGGGTGGTCATAAGAAAGCCGTTCCTTTGATTACCTGATTATTGATTATGATTTGATGATGCCCCGGTTCGACCATTTCAAGCCGGAATGCCACAGGCAGAATCCGTCAGCACAGACGGCGTGCCAGGGCCATGAACATTTCACCGACACCCTGCCCCAGTTTGGCACTGGTTTCCAGAATCGGATGTCCCAGCTGTGCCAGTGTACGAATCTGCTCCTCACCCAGCGCCCACTCCCCTTTCAGGTCAGCCTTGTTGAGCGCGAATACCGTCGGCAGTTCACCCAGCTGCTGCCGGACCATCTCATGGACCGACAGGGCCACATCAAACGAATTGCGCCGGGTTCCGTCAATCACCACGATACAGGCAGACATGCCGCGCAGGTAAGCCGGCTTGATCTGCGTGAAGGCATCTTCACCGGCAATATCCCAGATCATCAGCATCAGGTCCTGCCCGTCCACACTCACCATCTTCTTGTCGACCTTGACGCCAACTGTCGTATGGTATTTATCATTGAACAGACTGTTGATATAGCGCTGAATCAGGCTGGTCTTGCCCACCGAAAACGCCCCTAGCAGGCAGATTTTTTTCTGTATCACTGTTGTTACCCGATTAATACCGAAGACTCCCGCCCGGAATCCCCGAAAAGCCTAAAAAATCACCGTCCTCATCCTGACACTGCGCTCCCGGCCCTGCAACGGCCCGCTGTCATCCGGCTGGAACAGAAACGCCGGCAACCCCTGTCCGACCAGCGCCGCTTTCACGCTGGCCACCCGCTGGCGGGCAACGGCCTGATTAAATGCAACCGTGCCACTTTCATCGGTATTTCCGCTCAGGTAGACCACCACCTGATGATCCAGACGGTTTGCCAGACGCAGCAGTTCCCGCAGCCTTCCGGCCAGTACCGTGATCTGCGCCAGACTCTGCTCCCCCTCCGGCAATGCGGTTTCACCGACATCGAACCTGATCGCCTCAACGGCCAGCACCTGCTGCAGCTGCTCAAACTGCTGCTCCAGGGCAACCTGCCGTGCCGCATCACGCTCAGTCTCGGCATCAAATACTGCCAGCCCGGATTCATCCACCGACTGCACCCCCCCGATCAGCGGCCAGGATTGCCGGAAGCGGTTTGCCCATGCCAGCGGTGCGCGCCCTGTCACCTGCAGATGCCCATCGGCATAACCCAGCACTACCCCCGCCGGAGGCTCCAGTATCTGCATCAGGCGGACCCGGACCAGGGGTTCATCCACCGAAACGTAGGAGCTGAAAGCATAATGGGCCGGCGGCAAATGGCCCGAAGACTCCCGCAACACCTGTTCCGGTGCACGGGCCAAAGGGTCACGCAAACCCTCGATACGGTAAGTACCGGCCTGCTTCTGCAGCCCTGTCACCACAATGCCCGGTTCGGCCTCCAGATGTTCAAGAGCCGCCTGCCACTGCTGCCGCTCCTGATAGGACTGATACCCCCACCAGCCCAGACCGGCCAGTATGCCGGCCAGCAGCAGATAGAGCAGCCAGGGCGTGTGCCGGCCTTCCTGTTCACGCTGGGTCTGCAGGATCAGGCAACGCTCCAGCAGGGGGCGAATGCGCAGAAAAGGCTCACTGTCACCGGAAAAACGCTGCAGCGAGTGAGACATCTGGCGATGAATGTCTTCCTGGGTATCGCGCAGCAGGACCGGAAACGAGGCCGGCGGATTGCCGCGCACCACGGCAGCCAGCACCGCATACGGCCCCTGTTCCACATGCACGGTCAGATCACCCAGCTTCAGGGTACTGAGGCTGTCCCCCCCCTGGACTTCAAACGAATCATTTACAAAGTCCTGGATGGCAGTCAGCATGCCCGACACCATGTCCGGATCTTTGGTGGTCGCCTTTTCCGAGACCACATGCTGCAGCAGCAGGCCGGTTTCACGGTGAATCAGGAACACCTGTTCCACCTGATAAACCAGGGTCTTCATCAACACCACTTCAGAATAGCTGCGCCCGGTACGCCAGGCATCAAAACGCCACAGCAGTGAACGTACCGACAGGCTTTCCTCCAGCAGCTGGTTGAAAGTCTGCAGGGTCTGGCTCAGGACTTCATTGATGGACTTGCGAATGGCCGGCCCCATAACCGGATACAGGGCATCGGCCAGCTGCTTGGGATCACGTTCGACCGACTCGCTCAGGGCGCGTTCAATGGTTGGTGCCAACACCGATGCCACACTGGCATCACGGGCAATGCGCAAAGACAGTGCCTCACTGATCACCCCGGCCAGCCGCTGGCTGAAACGCTCGGGGTTGTCCAGCTGCTGCTTCAGCTCCAGCAGTACCTGATAGTCCTGCCCCAGCAGCAACTCGCGCAGCTGATCCAGCTCCTGCCCCGCAGCCATCCCGGCTGTCGGGCCACGTGGAGGTTTCCCGCGCTGATCGTTCATTCCCGCTGCTCTCCGATGAACAACCCGCTCAGTCGTGCTGCTCATCACCACTGCTGTACAACTGTTGTGCCATACCATTCAGCAGTGCGGCAACCGCCTTGCGGTCAGCCTTGTCATGACGCAGCTGTTCGGCAGCCTGCTGCAGCTGCTCCAGCATCTCCTTGCGCAGACTGTCCATGCGCTGCCCGATTTCGGACACTTCATGGCCGACACGCTGGTTCAGTTCCTCACCACGCTGCTCAATGGCCTCAAAACGGGTACGCGCACCCGTGACATAGTCCTTGCGGTTACGGGTTTCCTCGCGCAGCATGTCGCGCAGCAGATTCAGCTCATGGCGCAGCTCATCCAGTTTCTTGTGGGTTTCTTCATTCAACGCACTGACGGAGACCCGGATAAAACGCTCCAGGGAGGCATGCTTGCGTTCACTTTCCCGCACCTGCTCGCCGAACAGGATATTGCGCACCATTTCAAGATTTTTTTCGGATACCCGCTCGCCGCCGATCTGTTTCAGCTCGGTAAGGCGGTGTTCCCGCTGCTCGGGAACCAGTGCCTGATCCGGCGTACCGTTTTCCGGCGGTTGCGGAGGGGGCATGTCCATGTTACTCATCGCTGTGACCCTATGGGTTTGTTTTTAATTATTTTTATGAATGACCGGATCAGTGGCCTGAAGCCCTGCTCCGGAAAACCTTCATGACCTCGGCGACACTTTAGCACAGCGCCTGCCGGTGCCAGAATTTTCCGGATATGTGGAGCAGCGTACCGGATGACCCGGTATTCAGGGTCCCGGACGCTGGCAGATGGCGGAATCATCCGGCTGCTCAACACTCCGGACCACCACATCCAGAAAAGCATTGAGCTCATCCATGCTGAGCACTGACAGAATGCGGTTCATCAATTCCGGATCGACCTGGGCAATGGTCTGACGCCCGCCCGCCAGTTGCAGGTAGATACCGGCGGTGCTGTGTGCCGCTTCATCCTCCATCCCCTGCTCCAGCAACTGCTGGTCACGCAGGGCATACCCGTCATAAAGGGTATCCAGCTCGTCCCAGAGCGCATCACTGATACCCTCATCAATCGCCAGCACCCAGGCCTCCTGCACCGGCTCGATCTGTTCGCGCCACACCAGGCCGCGCTCCCTCAGACAGTCGGCAAATTCATCGGCCAAGGTCCGGGTGAAAAACAAATACTCCAGCACCTCATTCAGTTCCTTCCCACTCATACTTTTTCCCTCTCCTTCCCGTGTCACGCTTCCAGAGTGACAATCAGGACAACAATATCAGCTATCAGCGCCGGTCCTCGCTCCTGCCGGCATAGACCAGCACTTCATCCAGCCAGCGTACCGGCAGAATCCGGCGCAGCACACCAAACAGGTAAGTCGGAAAAGTGACCGGATAACGCGCTTTGGGCCGGGGGCTTTCCAGCGCATGGATCACCCGCTTCAGCACGGCCTCCGGCGGCAAGGTGAACGGGGCAGCCGGTCCTTCCTTTTCCAGACGGCGGATGGCTGCTTCATACTTGCGCCGGTGGACACTGGTGTCAATATCCACATTTTCCCGTAAAGCCCGGAGCGAGTTCCGGCGAAAATGGCTCAGGATCGGCCCCGGCTCGATCAGGCTGACGCTGATGCCCGAATGACGCAGCTCCTGGCGCAGGGTATCGGCCATGCCCTCGATGGCAAACTTGCTGGCGTTATAGGCTCCGCGCATGGGCATGGCCACCAGCCCCAGTACCGAGCTGTTGTAGATAATACGCCCTTCACCCCGGTGCCGCATCAGCGGCAACAGCAGGTTGGTCAGCTGGTGCCAGCCGAAAACATTGACCGCGAACTGCTTTTCCAGCACCTCGCGGCTGATGTCCTCCAGCGCCCCGGCCTGACCATAGGCTCCGTTGTGAAACACGGCATGTACTTCGTTATTGGTGCGCAGCATGAGTTCATGCACACAATCGGTGACACTTTCCGGGTCGGCCAGCTCCAGCGGAATGACCCGGAAACCCTCCTGCTCCAGACGCTCAATATCCTCCGGTCTGCGCGCAGTGGCAAAGACATTGTATCCACGCGCCTTCAGCCCCTGGGCCACACAATAACCAATCCCGCTTGAACACCCGGTCACCAGAATGTTACGCATGCAAACCCCTTGTTGAAATCAGCAAAATCGCCCCTATAATCGCCGCACAGCCAAATACTTCGGGAGCCTTGAAGCCATGCCAATCTATGCCTATCAATGTAAATCCTGCCACCATGAAATGGAAGCCCTGCAGAAACTCGGTGATGCCCCGCTGACCGATTGCCCTGCCTGTTCATCCCCCACGCTGGTCAAGCAGGTAACGGCAGCCGCCTTCCGCCTCAGTGGCAGTGGCTGGTACGAAACCGACTTCAAGAAAAACGGCCAGAAAAACGTCAACAAGCCGGATCAGGGTGAAGCAGCCAGTCCATCCGGTACCAAACCCGAAACATCAACCGGCAGCAGTCACAGCTGTGGCGGCAGTGGAGGAGCCTGTCCGACCTGCTCATAAAGCATAACCGCTTATCCCTTTTTTCAGGGCTGTCCCGGCATGGGAAATAGTCGATCTGCATACCCGGACAGCCCATTTTGAGAAAAAAACAAACACAGCAATCCCTTTATCGGAAATTTCGTCGGCTTTAATTGCAAATCACTTTCCAGCCATATAACAATTGATGGCATCAGACATCGACTAACACAACTCCATAAAACAAAAACAAGACAAACAACAAGGACAACATAAAAATGAAAAAGTCATTGTTCTTCACACTCCTCAGCACCGCTTTCCTTTCCATCTCCGCAGCCCACGCCGGTGGTGGCAGCATTTTCGGCGAGGACATGGGTGGCGGCGGCATGTATGTCGGCGGCAGCTACGGTCAGGCTACCACCAACTGCATGTTGTCAGACCTGTCATCAGCCTCTGCCGGTTCGGGTAACGACCTGTCAAGTTACGGCATCCCCTATGAAGATGACTGCAGCAACAACGGCTGGAAAATCTATGGCGGCTACAAGATCACTGATAACCTGGCTATCGAAGGCGGGTATTACAACTTGGGAGAGGCAGACGAGTCTCATGCAGTCGGCTATGATGACCCTAAAACCGGAGCAACCCTCAACAGCATTCAGGCCACCGGCAAGGCTTCGGGCATTGCCCTATCCGGCGTGTATTCCTACCCGGTCATGGACAACCTGAAAATCATGGGCAAAGCCGGCATCATCAAGTGGAAATCCGAAGGCGATCTGGACGGGACCGCTACCATTGATGGTACCTCCGTTTCCGGCAGGCTGGAGTCAGCTGAGGCCGATGGCACCAGCCTGCTGCTCGGTGCCGGTGCCCAATACGATTTTGATCAGAACTGGGGCGTCCGGGGTGAATACGAATATTTCAAACGTGAAGATTTTGCCGGGGAAGAGCGTGATGTCAGCATCCTCTCTGCCGGCGTGGTCTACAACACCTTCTGATCAACCCTGACCAATCTGACGGCGGTGGAAACCTTTCCACCGCCTTTCCCTACCCCAAACAAAAACAACCACAAGGGAATCAAGCGATGAAACCATTCTTTCTGGCGGGCCTTGTCAGCCTGCTGCTCGCACAGGGCAACGCCTTTGCCTACGACTACAGCACAAACGATGATATCGGTACCAACCTCCAGAAACTCTATGTCGGTGCCAATGTCGGCCTGGTGGCGGGTGATGCCAAAGACTTCTGCGACGAGAAGGACCTGACCTGCCTGCCCTGGAAAGCCTTTGTCGGCTACCGTATCAATGAAAAATATGCCGTCGAAGGCGGCATGTTCCGTACCCTCAAGGGGACATCCAGTGATGCGGCAGACTATGGCGAACCTTATGACACCGGCGGCATGAGTGCTTCAGTACTCGGTTTTTACCCGATCCAGGACAATATCGAAGCCTTTGGTCGTCTGGGTGTAGCCGTCTGGGATACTGAAAGCGATCACTCCCCCACGGTCTCCAACATCTGTAACGGCGGCACCGACTTTCTGATCGGTGGTGGTGCCCAGATGAGCATATCGGATAATCTCGGCCTGCGTGGCGAGATGGAATACATCGGCGGTGATTTCGACAGCACCACCTTCAGTGCCGGTATCACTTACAGCACCTTTTAGGCCCGGCTGACCCGGCTCCAGAACTGCTCGCCTTCAGGAAGGGGCCACTCCCTTCCTGCATCACCTGTTTTGCACATCCGGCTCCTGTACTGCTTTTCCTTCCGGCTTTCGCGTACTTCACACCTTCCCGACCCCGTATTCAGGCCGTGATTCCGGCTTGCTTATCCGTCTTGCAGCGCTTAACATTTCCGGCTTTGCACAAAACTTCAATCAGGAAAACAATCATGCGTAGCCATTACTGCGGGCTGGTGGATGAGACGCTGCTGGACCAACAAGTCACCCTGTGTGGCTGGGTCAACCGTCGGCGTGACCACGGTGGTGTCATCTTTGTCGACCTGCGTGACCGGGAGGGTCTGGTTCAGGTCGTGTTTGATCCGGACCGGCAGGCAATCTTCCAGCTCGCCGAACGGATACGCAATGAGTATGTATTGCGGGTGACAGGCCGGGTACGCGCCCGTCCGGAAGGGACCACCAACGACAGCCTGCACAGCGGCAGAATTGAGGTGCTGGCGCTGGAGATGGAAATCCTGAATGCCGCAGAAACTCCACCTTTCCAGCTCGATGAGGAAAATGTCGGGGAAGAAACGCGCCTGACCTACCGCTATATTGACCTGCGCCGCCCGGAAATGCAGCAGCGCCTGCGTCTGCGTGCCCGTGCCACCAGCTACATGCGCCGTTATCTGGACCAGAATGGCTTCATGGACATTGAAACCCCGATGCTGACCAGGGCCACCCCGGAAGGGGCCCGTGACTACCTGGTACCCAGCCGCACCCATCCGGGCAGTTTCTTTGCCCTGCCGCAATCACCACAGCTGTTCAAGCAGTTGCTGATGATGGCGGGGATGGACCGCTACTATCAGTTTGCACGCTGCTTCCGGGACGAGGACCTGCGGGCCGACCGCCAGCCGGAATTCACCCAGCTCGATATTGAAACCTCATTTCTGGATGAAAACGGCATCATGGCCCTCATGGAAACCATGGTGCGCGGCCTGTTCAAGGAGCTGATCGGGGTGGAACTGCCGGAAAAATTCCAGCACATGACCTACGCGGAAGCCATGGAACGCTTTGGCTCCGACAAGCCCGACCTGCGCATTCCGCTGGAGCTGGTGGAAGTCAGTGACCTGATGCAGGAAGTCGAGTTCAAGGTCTTCGCCGCCCCGGCCAAAGACCCGGACAGCCGTGTCGCAGCACTGCGCCTGCCCAAAGGGGGCGAACTGTCACGCAAGGAAATTGATGACTACACGGCCTTTGTGGGGCGCTATGGTGCCCGTGGACTGGCTTATATCAAGGTCAATGACCTGGCTGCCGGACGCGAGGGACTGCAGTCCCCGATCCTGAAATTCCTGCCGGATGCCACCGTCAGCGGCATTCTGGAGCGTACCGGGGCGGAAACGGGTGACCTGATTTTCTTCGGAGCCGACAAGGCCAGGGTAGTGAATGATGCCCTGGGCGCCCTGCGTGTCAGGCTGGGTCACGACCGCCAGCTGCTGACCCGTGACTGGGCAGCCTTGTGGGTGGTGGACTTCCCGATGTTTGAGTGGGATGAGCGTGAAAAACGCTGGTTCGCCCTGCACCACCCGTTCACTGCCCCCGGCAGTACGCCGGAAGCACTGGCCGCCAATCCGGGGCAGGCCCTGTCCCGCGCTTACGATATGGTGCTCAACGGGACTGAAATCGGTGGTGGCTCAATCCGTATCCATGACATGGCCCTGCAAAAAGCAGTATTCAAGCTGCTGGGCATCAGTGACGAAGAGGCGGAAACCAAGTTCGGTTTTCTGCTCAATGCCCTGAAATACGGCTGTCCGCCGCATGGCGGTCTGGCCTTCGGACTGGATCGGCTGGTAATGCTGATGACCGGAAGCCAGTCCATCCGTGACGTGATGGCCTTCCCGAAAACCCAGACTGCAGCCTGTCCGCTCACCGATGCACCGGCTCCCGTCGACCCCAGGCAACTGCGAGAACTCAATATCCGTGTCAAGCTGCCGGAAAAAACGGAAGGCTGAGTCTGCAAAGTGCCGGACCAGACTGGCCCCGGTCCGCAGATTGCAGGCCGGGGGAGTGAGAGTGACCTGATTAATTTATTTTTGCCCCGGCAGGAGGCGCTTTTTCCCGTGTTCATCAATGGCCACATAGGTGAATTCCGCCTTTGTGACCATGAAACGGTGCTCGGGCTGCTCACTCAGCACTTTCTTGACCCAGGTTTCCAGATGCAGGGTGATGGAGGTGCTGCCGGTCCGGATCAGTTCACCATAACAGCACACCACATCCCCGACCTTGACCGGACGAATGAATTTCATGCTGTCGACCCCGATGGTCACTACCCGCCCCCGTGCCAGCTCCTTGGCCAGGATACCACCGGCAATATCCATCTGTGCCAGTACCCAGCCGCCAAAAATATCCCCGTTCGGATTGGTATCCCCCGGCATGGCCAGGGTACGCAGTATCATGCTGCCTCTGGGCACATTATGGTCGTCGGTATCAGTCATGCCGTTTCCCCCTGTATGTATTGGACTCAGATAGTCAAGCCGGCACTTTACATGCGATCGGCGGCTACCAGCTTAAGGCGGGACAAATCGTAGAGCTGTAGAGAAGATTTGCCCTC
>DAOPKY010000022.1:0-59183 GCA_035391465.1 Thiolinea sp.
GACAAGCCACGTTGATCGGCTGACGGAATTTTCGGCGGTTCCGGCTTAGAACCCCTAATTTTTTGTCATAACGTCAATATGACGGGCGCGGCGGGGAGTAAGCCGTTAAGAATTGTGGGCTGTCACCGCGTCCGTCGTCGATATTCTCGTTATGTTTTTTTATCCAAGTTTGCTCTTAAAAAAGTTAAAAACAGCTTTGGCAAGAACAGGACCATATTTTTTTACACTTTCTATTGCAATTTCAGCGACATCATCTTTTATGTAATCCCATGCTTGACCAGCCTTTTGCTTTAAATGTTCCCAAATTCCTTTCTCAGCTTTAGTGGCGGCCTCTTCGTTTACATTTTCTTCTTCTGCCTCTCTTACAACCGAATACTTTTTTTCGTTTGGGAGAACGTCTACTATTCTATTTACCAATTCTTTTAAATATGTTCTTCCTTTCGTTGATGCATATGCGATATTTTCTTTGTTAACATCGAAAACCTTGGCAATATCAGATACTTTTTTATTTAAGTTTTCTTCTTGTTTGCTTCCTAGTCTTGATTTTCCTTGTTCATACCATTCTGCAATTGGTTCAATTTTATCAATTTGATTGATTACAAAAAGAACTGGTGTTTTATCTAAATTTGGTTTGAGTATTTTATTGTATACATCAAGTGCTGACATATATTTTCTGTCGTCAGCTTTAATTATCCAAAGTATAAGGTCAAGTTTTGGAGATAAATTCTTATATAATTCCATGTATTCGTCATGACGAGCAGCATCTTCTCCAACACCTGGAACATCTACTAGGACTATACCTCCACCATTTTCATTACTAACCAAAATTTCTTGTGGTTCTCTAGTACATGCTTCTACATCACTGATTTGAGCAATATCTTGACCAAATAAAGCATTGCATAAGCTGGATTTTCCCACGCCAGTATCGCCAAAAACCCCTATTTTAGGTGTATATTTTCTAATTCTATTTAGTTCTCTTCTTAGTTCATCCTTTTTGATTCTTAATTCTTCTTGTGAAGTTGGTGATTTTAATTCTTCTACTGCTGCATTCATGGAAAAATATTCCTTAAGTTGTTGTGATAAAAAATCTTTTAATAAAGCTATCGGTTAAATATGGTATTTGTCATGTCGAACATAACAGTTTGTTATACGGAAGCCATGTCTAACAGGTTATGCAGAAGCTGTATATCTGGATATGCGGAACCAGCACCTGTGTGGTAAGCCTCTGCTTGCATAGATATTTTCCTGTATTGAGTGCTCATTAGCTAGAATTATACGGTCAGCTGTTCGTCGGTGTATAGGGAATTTGCCAGTTGGGAGGGTGGAACCAACTGACTCCCTGTCAGTTGGGTTTGATGGTTGTGGTAAGCGATAGCAGTAGCAGATACATGGATACAGAAATATCCAGATTATGGGTTTTGGTTTTTCCGGTACAGGTCGGTAAGCCCTTCCCCGAATTGTTCTGCCAGTGCCGCTGTGACTGCTTGTGAATGCCCCGCCTTGTGGCCAACCTCCCAGGTTTGTTCAAACAGCTTGCGCAGGCCCTGCGGCGTCAGTTTTGCACCTTCTTCCAGCCAGTGGGGGTTCTTGCTGGTGTAGAACTCCCAAAGTTCCTGTTGGGTCATTGGCGTGTCTCCTCAGCTAAAGCGGACGTTGGTATTTTTGATGCCTTGCTGGTAGCCATGCCGCCAGACCTGTTCCACAAACTTTTTTAGTCCTTGTGGGGTGAGGTGTACCGCTTCCTTTTCCCAGTGCGGGTTTTTAGCCAAATAGGCTTTCCAAAGTTGTTCCTTGTCCATGGTTAAGTACTCCGTAAGTGGTGTGTGTCCTATTTGATCATGGTTCTGTACTCGGAAACATATCGCCCTATCCCTGTTCCATCTATATGCCGGGGAACTTGGTACATGGTTGTTACCGTGAGAAAGTCACCATAAGTTCTGTTCTCCACATGCCGTAATATCAGCAGGGAATCGGGTGCCAGGCGCATGACTAATTTTACTTTATTTGCCTCTTCACTTGAGAAGAAGGAACCCGGCTGGCCCAGCTTTTCGTAGAGTAACTCACAGACTGTTTTTTGTTGCTTTTCCAGCCAGTGCTTGTGTCGGTGTTCTATATGCTTTTTCCCCCAGCTTGCTGTACCGCTTTGTAAGCAAATGGGCAGTTCACTGGAAAATCCGTGAATGGTTTCTGGCGGAATCACAGCCCAGTATCTTTGTTTGTTGACCATCCAGAAATCAAAATGATGGTTATTTCCTGTTGAAGTGAATTCCATTGTCACCGACTGTCTGAGAATAAAGCGTGGATGATAATACCTGAGAGATGCCAATTTGACGCTGGTTTCCTGTGTTGCAATAATGTCAGGTAAGTTGTTTGAAGACGATCGTGCCAGCCTGAGGTAACCAAAGACGGCTAGGTCATAGGAGCAAAAGCATAGTTACCCAAGACATGCTGAACGTGGAGCAAAGAAATTTGCTTGGTGAATCAGATTAAATTCTGACGCTGCGGGCGACGTTCCAACCACCAAACGAAAGCCACCCTCCTGGGGTGGCTTTTTCATTTCTTTGCCTCAAACTGAAGGGTAGCGATAGCCAGCACCCAAACACACAAGGGCATCCATGAACAAATCCGACATCATCCTGAATCTTTCCCGGCGCTTGCCTGATATCCGTATTGATGATGCTGACCAGGCTGTCAATCTGCTGCTGGATTTGCTGAGTTCCCGGCTGGCAGCCGGTGGGCGGGCAGAAATACGCGGCTTTGGTAGCTTCAGCCTGCATGAACGCAAGGCACGGATGGGACGCAACCCCAGAACCGGGGACGCTGTTGTCCTGCCTGAACGGTTTTCTCCCCATTTCAAACCCGGCAAGGAACTGCGTGAACGGGTCAACTTGTCACGCCTGAACACCCCGCTACAGGACTGACAGAAAACTGTTAGTCTAACTGTCTTGTTCTGTTGTATCCCAACAGTTTGCAACAGACAGTTGCAACAGTTTGGCTGAGGGTTTTTTCATGGCTCTGGTATCCATTTCCGAAGCGGCACGGCTGGCCTGTATCAATCGTAGCAACCTGTATTCTTCCTACATAAACCCAGGTAAATTAAGCCTTTCCAGGGATTCAGCGGGAAGGCCAAAGGTTGATACGTCCGAGCTATTGCGGGTGTTTGGCAGCCTGAAAACCAATGCAACAGTGCAACAGGCAGGGGGGACAGAACGGGACAGTTTGCAACAGACAGAGGGGGACAGTTCAGGACAGTTTGCAACAGACAGTTCAGCAGCACTTATCCGGCTGTTGCAGGCCCAACTTGCCGAGGCAAAAGACCGGGAACAGGCAGCACTTGAGCGGGAACAGTTCTACCAGCAACAGATCCGCGAGCTGACCGGCACCCTCAAGCTACTGGAACACCACGGGCAGGCAGACAAGGCTACCCGCCCGTGGTGGAGGTTCTGGACGTGAACGCCCTTCCCTAGGCTTTGTGGCCTGCCTTGCGGCACGGTTCCGAGCAGTATTTTTGCCACTTCACCTGTTTGGCGAACACCTGCCCGCAATGGGCGCAGTGTGCCGTGTTCAGGCCGTCATCCGGGGTATCCGGACGGTTAAGCGTTTCTGCCTGACGGTTAACCGTCCCGCTTGCGTCGGGTGCGTCGTTGCCTGCGTCCTGACGGTGTTCTGTCAGGGTGGCAGCTTGCGGCAGGGCAGGCAGCAAGGCCGCCGCACCACCGGCCAGCAGGGTGGCAGCCTGTGGCACCGTCAGGCCGGAATCCAGCAGCGCACGGTAACGGCGGGTCGCCAGCTCGGCAGCACTGGCACCGGCCTGCACCAGATCGCCAAACAGGCGCAACAACAGCGACAGGACATCGAACACCCCCACGAACAACAGCCACTTGAGCGCAGCGGCTTGCGGTACCGGTACGCCAAACAACCAGGCTACCAGCTCGTCATCCCGGCCAGCTGCTACCCCGGCAGCGGTGCCGCCGGTTTTCAGCAGTTCCGCGCGTTGGGCTTCCAGGTCGGCAATGTGCTGCTGGGTGCCCAGGTAGGCAGCATTGCCGGCGGCGTAGCCATCCGCGCCCAGCGCCTGCTCCAGGCTGGCGATTTCCCGGCGGGCCGGGTCTACGCACTTGGTGATGTAGGTGGGTGGACAGGCGGCCAGCCGGTTGCGGGCATCCTGCAAGCGCCGGTGGAGATTTTCCGCCTTGCTGGCGGACTCGGCAGCGCGGGTACTGTCGGCATAGGCCGTCAGGCCCTCTAATTTCGCGTAGGCGGCTTTTAGCTGCGAATCCATAGCGAGGGCAGGGGCGGAGCGTTGCGCGGCTTCTACGGCCTTCTGAGAGCCGTCCATGGTGCCTTCAAACGCGCCAGCCCCGTACACCGTCAGGTAAGCCCCGGCCATCGCCAGCACCCCGACCGCCACCGCGCCGTAGTTTCCGGCCCGGCCAGCGTGCACCAGGGCGGAAATGGTTACGGCCTTGGCCAGGGCCAGACCGATGAAACCCACGGCAAACAGCAGGGTCAGGACATTGGAGCCGTTCCGTACCGCCCAGAACACCGCCATGGCCGCCGCCAGCAGCTCCAGGGACAGCGCCGACCAACCCAGCCAGCCACGGCAGCGGGCAGGATCGCCGCGTGTCTGCCACGCCACCAGGGCAGCACCGACCGCAGCCACGGCCAGCCCGGCTACCACCAGACGCCAGTCAAACGCAGATTCAGCCATGGGACACCCCCCGGACGATGCAGGGGACAGGGACACCGCCGGATACTGGCGGCAACGATGGGCAGTCCGTTCCAAATTTGCACACGGACAAACGCGCATTGGTATCATGCTCGTGCATAACTCAATTCCTCATAAATTGGGTCGTGAAGTCCTGCCTCAGTGGTTCCAAGCACTGGGGTAGGGCGACTGTTACATTTACGTTTTGGGTTTGCGTACCCGTTTCTTTTTTGGTGTTTTGCCTCCTTCTAAAGCCATTTCAATTTGGTCATCTTCTATAAAACTGATATTTAAATGGGTTATTTTCCTAACTGTTTTAATATTTTCGATAAATAGTGCGATTTTTGCTTTTTCACGTAACTCCCTTGTGATAACGTCTAAAACCTTTTTTTGGAACATGCCCCAAGAATAACTATCAGGGACTCCTAGCATACTCCGTAATTCATCAACAGGCTGAGATTTAACCCAACCTATAAATTTCCCATTACTATCTTTCTTATCCATTGCCCAAGAGGCAAGGATCTCATAAAAACGCCATGTGTAAGAACTTTGAAAACTGACTACCTTTTGTAAAGGATAACTGGTAAATTTCTCGCGGAGTCCTATTAAGTGAGGAACTATAAATGGATTGAAAGCACACTGAACAAATCCTTCTTTCTTCCTATATCTAGCCGTCGACATAACTGTGAACTCAAGTATCTCGCTCACTCCGTTATTTTGATTAATTGTTATAACAGTGCGTATAAGCGAAGAAACAGCTGTTTGTAAATCTCTATAAGCTGCTTCTTTAGAAACTCCAAATGCCTGACTATATTCATATGCATGTAGAGTTATTTGCTGTAAATCATTATCTTTCCGGAGAGGATGGAGCTTACTTATCAATGCTTCCATACAACGCTTCTCAACTATTGGAAAACGATAATAGGCCCTTGCGAGTGCGTTACTTTTAGTAACGCTATTATCTGCTAGGTTATGCAGTGGGTTTTCAGATGCTTCTTTGTTGGTATTCTTGGCCTGTGCCTGCTTATTAGCTTGGGCACGAGCAAGGATCTCTTGTAACTCTTTATCGCTCATCGCAAAGGGCATCCACAAAAAAGGAACTCAGTATAGTTTAGTTCCTTTTAAGAAAAAAGGAAACAGATACCACTAGGTTCTAGTTAACTAACAAAACGTTCCTTTTAGACTAACAAAACGTTCATTTTTTAATGCATCATGTGAATATGAAAGAATGCCTTTTAATCTTCACCCCTCCACCTCAAGCCAGCCATACCTTCCTCATTCGGCGGTTATTTTTCCAACCTGCTGCCCGCCCATAAACTCCAGCTTCAAATGGCTGATCCGTCGCCCGGTTTTCTGGCAGGTGATCCGTAATCCAACCCCGGCTTTCTCTTCCAGTTCCTGTGCCGCAACTTCCAGCACCCTAGCCTGGAACTTATGCCAGGTGTAGCTATCCGGCACACCCAGCATCTTGCGTAACTCGTCGACCTCTACGCTCAGCCAGCCAACCAGAACCCTGCCGGTATCCTTGGGGTCCTGTGCCCAAGACACCAGCAGCTCATACAAGCGCCAGGTATAGGAACTGCTGAAAGCGGCGGCCTTTTCCAGCGGGTACCGGGCGAACTTCTCGCGCAGGCCAATCAGGTGCGGCACGATCTGCGGGTTGAAGGCACATTCGATCTGGCCTTCATCGTCCTTGTATTCGGCGCTGCTCATCAGGGTGTACTGGATTTTTCCAGGCTTGCCGCTGGGACGGTCTGCCCAGATGACGCGGTGCATGAGGGTATCGACGGCGCTGGCAATGTCGCGGTAGGCGATGTTTTCCGGAGTGCTGAAGGCTTTGGCGTAGTCTTTGGCTTTCAGGGTGACGTGTTGCAGGTCGTTGTCGCTGCGCAGGGGATGCAGTTTGCTGATCAGGGCCTCCATGCAGCGCTTTTCCACCAGCCCAAAGCGGTAGTAGGCGCGGCACAGGGCGTTGCTCTTGGTAACGGTGTTTTTCCGCAGGTCATGGCCAGCTTCGGCCAGTTGGTTGCTGTTGGCCTGTTTGGCTTCGATATTGGCTCTGATACGCTGCAACTGGGCGGTAAAGTCATCCATGTGGTTTCCTCAGTGGAAGGGGGTTGATGAGGTCATGATACCTTAAAAAGGTCATTTTTAAAATTGTCCTTTTAAACCATCAAAATGACCTTTTTCGACCATCAATTTGTCCCTTTTCACCATCAAAGTGTCCTCTTTGCAGGTTGTAAGTTTATGAATAAAAAGGGGTATCTTGGGCTAGAAACAAGTAGAAACAGAGAGAAACAGGGGCGGAACCTGCAATCCTGAAGATAGCCGGAGCGGGCTGATAACCCATTCCTGGCTTGTGTGGAGCGTAGCGGAACAGAAGCCTACCTCAGTAATGACGGTTCTTTCCCGGTGTAAATCTATGATCACTCAGGTCTTGAAAGATACAGAAAGACCTTGATAATCGTCTAATATCGTCTAGTATTGTCTAAAAATTTATAGACGATTCGCCAATGATAAAGACCCATTCCCTGAACATCACCCCTGAAATACTCAGGCTTATTGCCGAACTGGACGAGTTCCGTGGCGGGTGGAATAGTTTGCATGGCCTGACGCCTGAGCGACTGGCAGAACTGCGCCATGTGGCGACCATCGAAAGTATTGGTTCTTCCACGCGGATAGAAGGCTCAAAGCTCACGGACTCCGAGGTGGAGCAGTTATTGGGCAATATCGGTACAAAATCATTCAAAACACGCGATGAGCAGGAAGTGGCAGGTTACGCCGAAGCGATGGAAACGGTATTTCAAAGCTTTGATGACATTCCGCTCACTGAAAATTATCTCCAGCAGCTCCACGCCATCTTGCTCCAATATTCCCACAAGGATGAGCGACACCGAGGGCGGTACAAAACCCTGAACAACCATGTGGAGGCGTTTGATGCACAGGGCAACAGTCTGGGGGTGGTGTTCAAAACGGCCACGCCGTTTGAGACGCCCCGGCTCATGGAGGCGTTGCTGAAATGGACGGTAGGCACGCTGGAGGATAAGGCATATCACCCGTTAATCACCATCGGGGTGTTTAATGTGGTATTTCTGGCGATTCACCCGTTTCAGGACGGGAACGGCAGGCTATCGCGTGTGTTGGCTACGTTATTACTGCTCAAAGCAGGGTATCGCCATGTGCCCTACAGCTCCCTGGAGAGCATTATTGAGCAGAACAAAGACAGTTACTATCTGGCCTTGCGGAGAACTCAGGGCACTTTGGAGGATGAACGTCCCAAATGGGAACCGTGGTTGGAATTTTTCCTGCGTACCTTGAAAAAGCAAAAAGACCATCTGAAGGTGAAGGTGGAAAGTAGTCAGGGTTGGGATGGCTTGCCTTTGGAAAGCGTCAAAATCCTTGAGTATCTGGCAAAACATCATCGCATCACGCGCAAAGAGGCGGAAACCATCACAGACATTCCCAAAGCTACCCTGGCACTGCGCTTTAAGGAATTGCTGGATAAAGGGATGATTGTCCGTTACGGCCAGGCCCGTGCTACTTGGTATGGGCTGAAGAAGTAATGCCAGATGGATAGCATCCTATCCACTTGGTTTTTGATCGGTCTTTTTCGTAGTCACTCCCCGGCTACGAAAACGATCCACTCGAACCAACCGGTTTCACTCCGCTTTACTCAACCGCTGCCGCACCTGCTCCCACGTTTCCCCCGGCCTCGCCTCCCGCCGGATCAGGGCCTCATCGATCACCGGCTGCGCTTTCCCCTTCACAGCCTTGCCCTTGGCTTCCGGCTCCCGCACGGTAAAGGTAAATTCCACATGGGTGATCCTGCGCCCGGTTTTGGCGGTACGGTAACGAGTGCTCAGGTCGCTGTGCTCGTTGATGTCGCTCATGGCGCGGTCGAGCACCTTGAGTTTGAAATCCTTGATGGAGGGGTATTTGTCGGTCAGGTCGAGTTTCTCTTTCAGTTCATCAAGGCTGAGGCGTTTTTCCCCGTGCACGCCGCTGCGCAGCCAGCATTTGAAGAATTCATAGAACCGGATGCCATAGACACTGCTCATCGGGGCAATGTGTTCCAGGTTGTAGCGCGTGAAACCATTTTCCAGCATGGCGATGTAAGGCAGCATTTTGGGGGCAAAACTCAGGGCGATACGGCCTTCGGTAGGGATGTAGCTGATGGAGCACACCCAGCGGGTTTTGGTGGCCGCAATGCGTGGATTTTCCGGGTCGGGCTGCTGCACCGTGACGGAACGTTCGTAAAGGCGATCCGCGACCGCCTGAAGCTCGGAATAGGCCCGATCGGCGGAGATGTCGAACATCTCGGCAAAGTCGGTGGCCGAGACCTCAAAGGTGTCGGTCTTGTCGACGGCCTGGCCTTTCTTGATCTGGCGCACGCACAGCAGGATCAGGCGCTGTTCGCTCAAGGTCAGGCGGTAGCTGGCTTCAATAACGTGGTTGGATTTCACGACCAGTTCTTTATTCATGATAGGACTCTTGTTGGGGTAAGTCCTTATTATATTTTGGGACCGACTTTAGTCAAGACCTATAAAGCACCGAATTAGTCCTAAGCAAGCACCGGATTGGTCCTACGTTAGCACCGAATTAGTCCTAAGCAAGCACCGGATTGCTCCTAAGTTAGCGGCTGAAACGACGCTGTGACGCGGATCCTGGCGGGTCCTAATAGATATTAGATTAATAGATAATGGGTGAGGGTGTGGATAAGTAGGGTCGGGACACGCTGGGACTGCACCACAACGGCGTAGTTACCTGGTAGTGTCAGCCAGAAGACAGCCGGGTGAACTGATACCCATATGCGCCAACTTAAGCCTGCAACCCATTGATTACACATGACTGACTTTAAGCCTCCGGCAGGTTTCCAGCCAACCGATCACCGCTGCTGGCAAGGCTTGCAAGCTTCGCTTTCGCGGACGCTCCGCCAGACTCTTAGGGCAATCTTTCACAAACCGGGTCTGTCCAGGACAGCAGGACTGTATCCCCGCCTTCAGATTCTCTGCAACGGTTTGCCACAATCGCCACTCGGTGAGTTGGCGGGGGCATCCATTTTCCTGTCAGCGCCCTGAAAGCGTTGCCGGGCAATCTTTTATGACCCATTACCCTGTGCGGAATGACAGCTCAGAACGGCCAATAGACTTCATAATTGTTTAATTTTCAGGCATGGCATTCCCAGTACTGGCTGGCATGTTATTCAGGCCAATCAGCAGCCCCTGTAAGTTGCTGGATCCTGTTAGCCTTACCTCCTCACCTCCTGACCCGAGAAAAGCGCTTACAGGAGAGCCTGTGCAGCCTGAGACGGTTTCTAAACCCCCCTGATGATGTGCTATCGGTGCTGCAGGCCACTGGCCCGATCCCTTTATCGACTTTCCCGGCTGTGGATAATCACAAGGTTTTTGTGATTGTTGGTCTTCTCTTGCTTTGACTGAAAAAAGCACACAACGACCTGTTTTTGGCCAGTCTACCCATCGTTCCGGTAGCTCACCTCCCTTTATGTGTTTATATCTTTAATATATTTAATATTTAGGTAGGGTTTTTTGTCTTTATTATTAATGGCTTACAGACTTAACTATCACAAAAACCTTGTGAGAAATCACAAAAACCTCGTTAACTATCACGAAAACCTTGTGAGAAATCACAAAAACCTCGTTAACTATCACAAAAACCTTGTGGGCCGACACCAATTATCACATAAGCTTTGTAATGTGATATTTTGTAGGTTAACATCCATCCATGAAAGCAAAACACGCGAATGTCACTTCCCTGAAAGTTGTCAAAAAAAGCAACGAGCTCATTGAGGCCCGTTACCGCCTGAGCATCTGGGAACAACGTCTGGTGTTGACCCTGCTGACGAAAATTTCCCGTCAGGATGAAGACTTCAAACGCTACAGGATCAATATCACCGATCTGGCCAACCTGTGGCAGCTGGAAGGCAGCTATGGTGCTGCCATTTACGAGGAAGTGCAGAATGCAGCGGACTCCCTGCTCAGCCGTACTGTGCAGTTGAGTGACGACCCGGCTGTTAGTGAAACCGTTTCCTGGCTGTCTTATGTCAAGTACAAACGGGGTTCCGGTGAGGTGGAGATGGAGTTTCACAGTGCACTCAAACCCTACCTGCTGCAGCTTCAGGGCAGCTTTACCCAGTACAGCCTGAAGCATGTGGTGCAGTTCCGGAATCAGTACAGCATCCGTTTGTATGAGTTGCTGAAGATGGAGGTTTTCAAGTATCCGGGCGGTGGTTTTTCCAAAGAGTTCGCATATGTGGATCTACGTGTTTTGCTGGGCATCAACGAAAACGAGTACCGCCAGTTTGGGCATTTCAAGGTACGGGTTATTACGCCGGCAGTTAAAGAAATCTGCTCTCATACGGACATAGAAATTGAGAAGGTTCACTATGGAAAAACCGGACGCAAGATCACGCGTCTGACGTTTGTGGTCAAAGTCCGTGAAACCACAGACATACTCCAGCTGCCGATTGAGAAACCACCTACGAAACACCCGGTGGTCGAACTGCTGACCAATCTGGGTTTTGCCGTGGAAACGGCCCGCAAGTACAAAACCCGCTACGGTGTGAAGCGCATCGAGCGCAATATCAGCTACGTCAAAGCCAAACAGGAAGCTGGACTGGTAAAGGACTTCCCGGCTTTCCTGAATCAGGCCATCAGGGAAGACATGGGCGCGGCGTGGGAGCTGACACAGATCAAGGCAGTGCAGGACAAGGCCCGACACCAGGAAGCCGGCACCCGGCGCGAGCAGCAGGCGGAACAGGCACACCTGCAACGGCTGGCGGAGCTGGCAGGGGTGCCGGTGGACGTTTTATTGTCAAAGTGAGGGGGTGTTATATCTGTTGCCTGCCGTTCAATTTTCGCTTTGCTGATCCGGCGGGAAGTAAGGCCAGGGGAGACGTCGGAACAGGTAAGGCAGCGGTTGGCTAAAGCGGAGTGAAACCGGTTAATTCGAGTGGGTCGTTTTCGTAGCTGGGGAGCCATGACACATAGGAACCCCATTTTCAGCAAGACCTGTCGCTGCACAGCCCGCAGTGGCTGAAATCAGGGCAGCTCCATGCCCGGGCAGGACATGGGTCAGACTCACCCGGCATGCTACCATTCGGACAAGCAGCATCACTTTCATTAACCGGCGATTATTTTGGTTGGCCCGTTGGTACGGTACCGGCCCCGACAATGCCGGATCAGGATACGACTTTCAGCATGAAGGCATCACGGGAAAGACTGGGGAATCGTTTGATGATGCCGTGTCTGATGGCATGGATCAGCATGATGCTTTCCGGTTGCAGCAGTTTTCTGCCATCACTGGAAGGGCGTTCCGTCTCCCGTTCTCTGGATCAGGCCCTGGTGAACCAGACCCGTCTGGGACAAGCCGTCAAAAAACAGGCCCTGCAGCACGCCGCCACCGGTGCCAGTGGTATTTATCCCCTACCCGATCCCCGCAGTGCCTTTGCCGTGCGTGCCCGGCTGACACAGGCAGCGCAGCGCTCACTGGACATCCAGTATTACATCTGGCGCGCTGATATCAGTGGCTTTCTGCTGCTGAATGAACTGTTTCAGGCGGCAGAGCGTGGTGTCCGGATTCGTCTGCTGCTGGATGACAACGGGATATCCGGTCTGGATGATATTTTGATGGCCATCAACCGGCATCCCGGTATTGAAGTGCGCCTGTTTAATCCGTTTGTCCTGCGCCATCCCAAATGGATCAACTACCTGACGGATTTCACCCGCCTCAACCGGCGCATGCACAACAAATCATTCACTGCCGACAATGCCGCCACCCTGATTGGCGGACGCAATATCGGCGATGAATATTTCGGTGTGACCAATCAGGAAGTTTTCGCCGATATGGATGTGCTGGCCATCGGCCCGGTGGTCAGTGAGGTCTCGGCTGCGTTTGATGACTATTGGGCCAGTGCTTCTGCCTATCCGGTGGAACGAATCATACCCGGCACCAACCTGCAGTTTGTTGCACAATGGCTGGAGCAGATGGCACAGCTGGTCGATGAAAAAAAGGCTGATCCGTTTCTTCAGGCCGCCAGGCGAAGCGATACGGTGGCCCGATTGCTGGCAGGCCGTCTGCCGCTGTCATGGGCCGCCACCACGCTGGTCATTGACGACCCCGTCAAGGCGCAGGGCAAAGCCCGGGCAGAACAGCTGATGGCGGTGCAGCTGGAAAATGTCATCGGCACCCCGATGCGGGATGTCAGACTGGTCTCACCCTATTTTGTCCCGACCCGGAACGGAGCCGAGGCTTTCATCCAGCTGGCACGGCATGGCATCAAGGTGTACATCCTGACCAATTCGCTCAGCAGCACGGATGTCAGTGCGGTACATGCCGGTTATGCCAAATGGCGTAAAAGCCTGCTGCATGGCGGTGTCACCCTGTATGAGATGCGCAATATCGCCAACCAGGATGAAAAGGGCCGGATTTCCAGTGCCAGCAGCCTGCATGCAAAAACCTTTGCCATTGATGGTGAACGGGTCTTTATCGGTTCCTTCAATTTCGATCCACGCTCTGCCCGGCTGAATACGGAAATGGGTTTTATCATTGAAAGTCCACAGCTGGCCCGGCACATGGAACAGCGTTTTGTAACAAACATCCCGCAGGCTGCCTACGAAGTGCTGCTGGACGAAAATGACCGGCTGTACTGGCTGGAGCGGCACGGGCAGCAGGTACTGCGCCACAATACCGAACCCGGAACCACACTGCTGCAGCGTACCACGGTCTTCCTGCTGTCCGTGCTGCCGATTGAATGGCTGTTATAGGGTGTGCCAGCCAAAGGTTCCCAGCAGGGCAAACAGGGCCACAATCAGCAGGATCATCAGGGTATCCACCGGAACGGCTGCATCATCCAGTGCAGCTTTCCCGGCGATGCGCCGCCGCAGAAACAGCATGCGCACATAGGCAATCAGCACCACCAGACCACCGCTGCCCAGCAGCAGAAATTCCGACCAGGGATGTACCGCTGCATTACCCAGTCTTGCGGCACCCAGCCCGAAACCAACCACCGCGATAACGGTACGAACCCAGGCCAGAAATGTACGTTCATTGGCCGCATGGTCAGAATAATTCTTGATCATAACAAGCTTCCCTCAGTGATTAAAACCGGGGCTTAAAATAATATGAAGTGATAATATAAAGAAAGCCACCCAGGCGGAGGAGAAAACCTGGATGACTTTACCGGTCGACCAACGAGAAACTGCTGAAACGGCCTATGCTATTGTTATTATTGTGCTATTTTTATCCGCATCCTGCGGCAGGCTTATTATTGTTATTTTCACCTGCTTTTTCTTCTGTACGGCTTGTTATTATGGTTTGTTGCCGTGTTTTCGTGTTATCCCTGTCACGGATACAGATTACAAAAGCTAACCTTGCATAAACATTAACCGCTGGTCAGAATAATTTTTCAATGTACAGCCACACCGGCCACAGCCCTTGCAGGCGTGACAGGGCGAGTGGCCCGGAAGTAAATTATTGCTTTTGTTACTGCCTCACAGGCGCTGCAGCAGTTCCGCCTTTTTGGCCGCAAACTCTTCTTCACTGAGCACGCCGCTCTGGCGCAAACCGGCCAACCGCTCAATCATGGACAGCACATCGGCAGTATTCGGGTTCGAAGTATTCGTGACAGGCTCATTGGCATAACCGGCACCGGACGAAACCGGCGCAGGGGGTGTCTCCCTGACGGGGGCCACACCATCCACAGAAACCAAGGGTAAGCTCTCAAGGCTGACCATGCCGTACTGGCTGCTGAAGGTCAGCGAGGTATTGCCGCCCTGCTGCTGTGAGACACCGCCGATCTGATGATCCAGGGTATCGTACAGGGTCAGGTGGCCGTTACTGTCGATGGCCAGTCGCCGGCTGGCAGGAAACCAGGCATAACGGATACCGTTCTGGGCACCGGAAGATGCCGGAGAACCCAGTTCTGGCGGCCACCATGCCCCGGAAAACGAATTGCCGCCGGCAAATGCCGGGCTGGGTACCAGAAAGGCGGACTGGCCCTGATTGGCGAGCAGATTGCTTATCTCGCCACACAGATTGCCAACCGTGGCTTTCAGGCCGTTGTTGAACATGTCGCCCACCATGATCATGCCACCCTGCATCCACTGGCCGGAGCCACCGAATTCGGGATGGTTGAACTGGGCCATGGTACCATTGCCCTGGATCACGGCCTGAAACAGATGCATGACAGCGTCACTGGAAAGGCCGTAACGTTCACTCAGCTCCCTGATGACGCGTTGGCCCTGATTGGTAAATGCTTGCATGATAAAATCATTCTCCTGAGGGGGGTTGTCCGGCATTATCAGGGCATACAGGAGAATTGCAAATTCAAAATCGGTATCGATGCCTTGTGAAGGGTCATTCCAGGGCCTGATTCAGTAGCGGTTTTCGGTGGCCCTGCGGATTTTCTCCAGCATTTCTGCCTCATCCCAGGCCCGCTCCCCCGCCAGCCGCCAGATTTCCTGTCCATCCGCATCCAGCAGCAGCGTGGTCGGCATGCCCCGGATTCCCCATTGTTTCAGGCTGGTCCCCGCCTCATCCAGCCAGACCGGAAACGCAATGGGATAATCCTCAAGGAAAGCGCTGACCGCCGTACCCTTCTCCCCCACATTGAGCGCCAGCATCGGAACCGCTTCGCCCAGCTGCTGCCAGGCCCGGTTCAGGGCCGGCAATTCCCGGCGACAGGACGGACACCAGGTGGCCCAGACATTGATCAGCAGCGGTTTGCCACGCCATTGCTCCAGCCGTTGCGGCCTGCCCTGCAGGTCGGTGAGCACAGCCACTGGTTTTGCTTCAGCGTCCGGTTCTGCAACAGTTAACGGCAGCACGGGGGCAGCACCGCCATTGCCTTTGGCCAGCACCTGCTCCACCACCCTGAGCACATGCGCTGCCGGCAGGCCGTAGGGAATGATGCTGTCCAGCTGACCGTCCCGGTTGAGCACATAGATGTCGGCAGTATGGTCCATGGTGTAGTTGTCAGCGGTGGCGGAAATCGGATGGCGGCTGAAACGCACCCGGTATTGTTCAGCCACCCGTGCAATGTCCGCCACCGTTCCGGTCAGGCCCAGCAGCCGAGGGCTGAAAAACGGCAGGTATTGCGCCAGTTTCTCCCCGGTATCACGCTCGGGATCAACCGTCACAAACAATGTGGTCACCTGATCGGCACGCTGCTCCAGTTCCCGCAGCACGTAGGCCATCTTGCCCAGCGTATCCGGGCATACCACCGGGCAATGGGTGAAACCGAAAAACATTACCACCACTTTGCCACGCTGCTGACCAAGTTCAAAACGCCGCCCCAGATGGTCGGTGAGGGTGAAATCTCCCCCGATTCCGGCATGGGTGGCTGCCGTGGCGTCACGCGCCGGTGCAGTCACTGCCTGCCCTGTCACATCAGCCCGAACCACCGACAACAGCAGCACACCAGCCAACAGGATAAAGGCCAGCCAGCCATGGCCGCCGGTTTTCATCGGTTCTCTCCCGGCAATGCCGATGACTGCCGGTTGGCCCAGTTGGGATCATCCGGCTTCAGGTCGCCCACCGGTGCAGCAAAGGCATCCGCCACCAGCTGATCCACATTGCTGCCGGTCAGGGACGCCAGAAACGCCACCAGACTGTCAATTTCTGCCTCCGACAGTCCCAGAGGCCGGATCAGCGGGCTGAGTTCGGGATTGGGAATCCCGCCTTCATTGTAAAAACGCACCACATCATTCAGGGAGGCCAGGCTGCCGTTGTGCATGTAAGGGGCGGTCAGGACCACATTGCGCAGGCCGGGCGTGCGGTATTTCCAGCGGTCAGCCGGATTCTGGGTGATCTCGTACAGCCCGAGGTCTCTGGGGGCCGGGGCGCTGACCTGATCAATCAGCTGGCGGTCCACCTCGACCGTGACACCGGGGGCCAGGGTGACACGCTGTTTTGGCGGGCGGATGCCCATGGATTCGCGGTAGCCGATACCGGTATTGTGCAGTTGCTGATCGGTAAACAGGGCTGCAGATTTCCCGACCTGATGGCAGGTGACACAGGCTGCCTTGCCGGTGAAAAGCCGGAAACCCTCAATGGCTTTAGGGTCCATGGCGTCGGCCATGCCACCGTAATGCCAGCGGTCAAACGGGGAGTCGGCAGACAGTAGGGTGCGCTGGTAGGCCGCCAGTGCATTACCCAGCAATACCATGCTGAGCGGGGCCTGATATGCCTGTTCAAAATAGCCGGCATAGTCGGGCAGCTGGCGGATTTTTTCCAGCACCTGACCGATGGCAGGATTGGCCATTTCATTCCAGGCCAGCAGCGGTGACCATATCTGTTCCTCCAGCCGGAACTCGCGTCCGTCATGAAACAGGCGTTCCAGATAAGCGACGTTATACAGGGTCGGGGTATTGCGCCGGACACTGCGTCCCTCCAGTCCCACCGCCGTTTGTATTTCATTGTTGGTGAATCCCTGTTCCGGCACGTGGCACATGGCACAGGACAGCGTGTCGTTCAGGGACAGGCGGCGATCAAAGAACAGCTTGCGTCCCAGTGCAATCCTGTCCGGGTTCAGCGACGCCAGAACCCCGGCAGGCAGCGCCGGTAACCCCAGCGGCGGCTTTCGGGCCAGTGCCAGCAGATCAGCCGGCCTGCCCTGTTGCTGACGCCCTGTCAGGGCCAGTGAGTCGCTGCGGTAATTCTGCCCGTAACCGGTGCGCCCATCGCCGGGGCGGGACAGCACCGTTTCGGTTTCCGGGGTCCGGGTTTCCGTTTCGCCGACTGTATCACCGGTGGGGTGCTCCGGTGCGATCTGTGCCAGCATTCGGGCCGGTTCGTCTGCCGGTGGCTGCTTCTGCTGCAACAGGGTCTGCAGGTCATTGAGAATCAGGTCTGCATGCAGAAAGCTGACGCTGTAGATATTGCGAATCTGCAGCTGCGGATCAATCAGGAACACCCGCAGGATATGGGCATAATCACCATTGGCCTCACCATTGACGCTGAGTTCACGCTGGATATCCTGCCGGTAGGCTGTCAGCAGCGGTTCAAGTTCAGCTGCCGAGGCGGTGGTGAGAAAGCGCCATTCCCCTGCCGGACCGGCATAGCGGTAATTCTCGCCATACAGGTGCATCACCGCCGGCGTGTCACGCTCAGGGTCAAAACTCAGGCTCAGAAGGCGCAAATCCTGTGCCAGCCCCGGCTGTTCCTGCATCAGGGCCTTGAGGCGGTAAAACACATAACCGGCCAGCGGGCAGCCGTTCACATCCTGGCAGTGGCTGTAGATAAAGCTGAGCAGGGTATATTTGCCACCCTTCATCAGCGCATGCAGCTGCCGTACCCTGCCCTGCTCGTCCAGCACCTGCCCGTCCCCGGCCAGCCCCAATGGCGGCAGTTGATAGCTGCCCACTGCCGGCAGGGCATAGCCAAGCTCGCCATAACCGGGGGCCGGGGCAGTCTCTGCCGCCAGCCCCGGTATTGCCAGTGTCAGCACCATCCACAGCCACCGTGCTCCAAGCCGCCGGTGAAACGGGAAGTGAAGAAGCGGTCTCATTGTTCCCGTGTCAGGCCAACCAGCCGGTTTTCCACCGGGGTTGCGGCGGTTTCACCGGCCGGTGACTGGCGTGCATACAGGGAACGTGCCCCGAAACGCATCTGGTGGGCCCGTCCGAGCTTTTCGGCGTTGAAATCAATGGCAAACTTCTCCACCAGTTCCGTGCCGTTCCAATCGTAAGCCTTGAAATACTGATCATCGTCCTCGCCCTTTTTGTCCCAGTTGCCCAGCAGCGAGGAGGTGTAGTACACGCGCTTGCCATCCCAGCTTTGCGAGGCCATATTGACCTGCTTGCCGATCTGCTTTTCATAGACCATCTTGGGATGGAACGGGTCGGTCATGTCGAAATACCGGGTCATGCCATCCATGAAGCTGTTGACCCACAGCCCCTTGTCGTCAGCGGTCAGGGAAATATCCACCGGCAGCGGTATTTTGGATGGATCACCGATATCAGCCACTTCACTGGCCTGCCAGCCCTTATCCCCATCGAGATGAATCAGCCAGATTTTCGAGGTCAGCGCAGTCGTCGTGACACACCAGTCATTGTGCGGTCCCCAGGCACAACGGACTTCCAGCGGCGCACCGGGCACATCCAGCACTTTTTTTGCCTTGCGTCCGTGCAGGTCCCAGATCACCACGGTATTACCGAAGCGCTTCATGGCTTCCTCGTCCTGCAACATCTTGCCGAAGTCCATCATGTAGTTGGACCAGCCGGTAAAAGAGGAGGTGAACATGGCATTCAGGCGTGGCAGCACGCGCAGGTCATAACCGTAACCATCGGCAAATTTGCCGCTCTTTTCCGCACCTTCCAGATTCTCGTCAGTCGGCATCCAGTAAGTGGCCAGGTATTCGCCCTCGTTGGTGTATTCCACCAGTCCGGTGCGGCCACCGTGGTCCTTGTTGTTGGACAGCCCGGTCACCATCATGCGTCCGGGCAGTGCATAGGTGGTATGCGGTCCCACCACCCCGTCGCTGGCGGCCACGAAATCGGTGATCACCTTTGTCAGGCCTGGTTTGGCGGGGTCGGTGGAAACATCAAAGATGAATATCTTGTTGGTATCCAGTCCACCGGCCCACAGGTACTTGCGGTCATCGGTCAGGCCGGAATGGTGGGCCTCATTGCGCCCGCCTACGGACAGGGTGTGAATGACCTTGCCGTAATCGGGTGAGGCCGGATTGACATCGATCGTGACCAGCTTGTCCTGGCCATCGCCCAGCCCTTCAACACCAAGCGTCCAGACATAGACGTAGTCTTCCTGACCGGTGATTTTGGCCATGTAGGGCGACATGCAGGTTTCATCGGCAGACAACGGGGCAGCCAGACCAACTCCCAGTGCCAGCGCACCGGCAGCCAGCAAGGTGGGCAGTGCTTTTTTACAGGATGGGCTCAACATAACTCCTCCTTATGGATAGACAGCGACAGCAAATCGGGTGTGGTGCCGGAAGCAGTCGTATTGGCATCAGCGGTGATTATCACCCGGTTTTTCTGTTTTTTCGCAGGCCGACGCCGGTCTCCTCCGGCTTTCATTGTATGCCCAATAACGTGAATGGGGCAACGTGAGGGGCCTGCCACGGAGTCGACTGCTGTTACCGAAAGGATGCAACAGCCCATTTATGTCTCCCCTGTTCAGGGGAGTAAAAACAGGGAAACCTGAAAAATCTCCCCCGTTTAAGCGGTACTGATATTTTGAATATTTTTTTATCATTAATTCTATGGAGGCCGATTTCTGATGACTTTCATAATCATGAACTTGCAACAAAGGGAGAAGGGCAATGACACTGTTAAAGACGACATTAATGACGACGGTACTGGCTTTATCGATGATGGCCAGCGCTCAGGCCGCTCCGGTTTATTTTAAGGCACCGATAAGCTTTGCAGGAACCGGCTGTCCGGCAGGCAGCATTCCACCACCTGCAGGCGTCGGTACTGACACCTTGAGCATTTTATTCGGTACCTACGATACCGGGCAGAATGCGGCAAGCGGGCGTCCAAAAACGGCTTCCTGTAATTTTGCGATTCCGATGCATGTTCCTCAGGGTTATCAGGTTTCCCTCCTGACCGCCGACTGGCAGGGGTATGCCGAAGGAAAAACCCGTCTCAAGCGCCGCTACTTTTTCCCGATGAGCAGCATTGGCACCACTCCCTGGAAAACCAGCAATTTCAGTTCACCGGGCGGGGTTGATTACCTGAAAAAAGACAAAATGATCCACAGTTCCTTGACGTGGTCACCTTGTGGTAAAGATGTGACTTTCCGTATCAACAGCAGGATTCATGCCGATACCTGGAACAGTTATATGGCTGTGGATACGCTTGACATGAAAAACAGGGTCATTTTTCATCTGCAATGGCAGACCTGTTAATTATCAGAATTGACTACAATAAACCTTCTTTGGCCAGATAAAACCCATCTCCTTATACACAAATATTCAGGATCATAAAAATCAAAGACTTAGTTTCAAAGTTTATTTTTAGTCGCTTTGTGTAACCGACTGATCTTCAAGGCTTTGAACAGAATTGCCAAAAAAAACCAATCCCTCATAACCTATTGATTTATATATGCACCAAGACTTGTGTATAAGGAGATGGATAAAACCACACCAGCCTGATCTCACCAGTCCGGCTGGTGTCGGCGCAGGTGGCTCGGCAGGCGCATGCCGTTCAAACAACTGCAGAAATCTTTCCAACACATCGGGATTAGGGATTATTCCCGGAAAACAAACGGCAGTACATTCAGCCCCCGATACATCGTCCCGGCAGTGGAAAACCTGCTCCCCCTTTCACCCGTGCTGAAGTGCGCTATCTTTACCGACTTTCTACCCTGAGTCACAAGACAGCGCCATGCACGAATACCTGCAACATTTCCTTGATTTTTCCGCCCGGCACCTGTGGTTGACCCTGGGGCTTGCCCTGTTGGTCAGTGCCGCTGAGGCGCTGCTGGTGGTGGGCCTGTTTGTGCCCAGTACCCTGATACTGGTAGGACTGGGCGGGCTGGTCGGGATGGGCAAGCTGCCCTTCTGGCCGGTTTTTCTGGCCACGGCAGCAGGAGCCATACTGGGGGATGCGCTGTCCTACTGGGTCGGGCACCATTACCGTGAACGCCTGTACGGGTTGTGGCCATTTTCCCGCTACCGTGACCTGCTGCGGCTCGGGCAGGATTATTTCAGCCGCCATGGTGGTAAAAGTGTGGTGATCGGGCGTTTTATTCCGGGCATCAAAGCCGTGGTACCCGGTATTGCCGGGATGATGGGCATGAATCCGTGGCGTTTTACGCTGCTGAATGTGCTTTCGGCACTGGCCTGGGCGGCCACCCATCTGCTGCCGGGCCTGTCTGCAGGCTGGGTGGTGGCGGTTTTGGCCGGGATCAGCCGTCGTCTGGCACTCACCTTTGCCCTGACCCTGATACTGGGGCTGCTGCTGATCTGGCTGGTCAACCGTGTCATTCGTCTGGGGCTTTATTACCTGCCGCGCTGGCATGCGGTTCTGGTGGCCTGGGTGGAGCGTAAACCGGAGCGTGTTCATGGGTTGTCGGGGCGCATTGTGCTGGCCGAATACGCCAATTTCCGCCAGGAAACCGCCATGTACCTGCTGCTGGCACTGGCGCTGGGCGGGCTGCTCATGGTGCTGGCCAATGTGCTGCTGCAGACCGGGCTGGGCGGGCTTGATCCGGCACTGAGCCAGGGACTGCAGGGCCTGCGCACCGAGTGGTCAGACATTCCCATGCTGGCGGCCACCCTTTCCGGTGACACCTTCGTAATCACCGGGGTGGTGGTGGCGGTACTGGGCGTACTGCTGTACCAGCGCCAGCATGCCCTGCTGACCGGTGTGCTCGCAGCCTTTCTGGTGGCCGGTGTATTCATTTTCGGCCTCAAGGGCATGATGCAGGTACCGCGCCCGACCCCGGACCTTTCCAGTGGCATGGACACCTATTCCTTTCCCAGCGGCCATACCGGATTCAGCACCCTGCTGGCCGGTCTGCTGATCTGGTTTGCCCTGAAAGGGCTGCCGGGACGCTGGTACAGACCGACCGTACTATTGCTGGTGCTGCTGACGGGCCTGATTTCACTGTCACGCATCTATCTGGGGGCACACTGGCCTTCGGACGTACTCGGCAGCCTGTTTTTCAGTACCCTGCTGAGTCTTGTTTTCGCACTGGTTTTTCAACACGAGCCGGTTTCCGCCATCCTGAGTACCCGTATCCTGTCGGTGGCGGCCCTGAGTTTTCCGGTACTGACCGGCTGGCACATTCACAGCAGCTGGGACAGCGCCCGCCAGAAATACCAGCGTCACCCGGCCCCGCCTCTGGTGCTGGAACAGCCCTGGCAGCAGGGCGGATGGGCTGCCCTGCCAGCCTATCGTCAGGATCTGCACGGGGCCAGGGAGGAGCCTTTCCTGCTGCAGTGGCAGGGAAGTCCGGCCAGTCTGCAGACCGCCCTGCCCGACTGGACACCGGCTCCGGAATGGTCACTGGCGGGTCTGGATGGTTTTGTCAGGGGGGATACGGCTGCACCGGCCCTGCCAGCCATACCGAAACTGCAGGCCGGTCACGCCCAACAGCTCACCCTGATCAGGGTCCACCCACAGGGCCGCTATCTGCTGCGCCTGTACCCGCAACCGGTCGCAATGCCTGAAGGCGAAGTAAAGACCCTCTGGCTCGGCACCGTCACTGATGAGCAGCTTCACCGTCCCCTGGGCCAGTTCAGCTTGCCCTGGTCCGATGAGGAGCAGGTCTGCAATATTGACCTGCAGCAGCTACTGCCCGGTGCACAAGCGGTCGGGCCAGTGCTGGCAGGAGCCCCCGAGCAGGCGGGCTGCGGCGGTCAGCGCGTTATGGCCGGAATCAGGGTGCACTGAAGTTGATGCTTCGGTGTGTACCGTCGCAGAAAGGCTTGTTTTTGCTGGCTCCACAGCGGCAGAAGCCACCTTTTTCCCGGACACAGAGCGTATCGCCGTTGTGCAGCCGGACAGTGAGGGGACCGTTAAACAGCAGTGGACCGTTAGTGGCCGGTGAAAATTTCACCGACCCCGCCGGCGGGTCATCACTGACCGCCTCGGGAGCCATCGTATTATGGTCATCGAACGGGTGCGTTTTGTGACTGCCGTCACAGAAAGGCTTCCGGGCACTCTGCCCGCAACGGCACAGGGTCAGGCGGGTGCAGGTGGCCGAATCCAGTTCCAGCTCACCCCGGACAGCCAGAGGGCCATTGGGAATCAGGGTCACGGTGGCGTGTGCATTCGGTACTTCGTCCACCCCGCCATCCAGGCGCTCATAAACCAGGGCACCGGACGGGCAACGTTCAACCGTGCGAATGACTGCTTCGGTGGCAGCGCCCGCAAGATTGATCGGAGGGTCCCGGTCGCTGTCAAACACCTCGCGCAACTCGCGGAAACAATAACCGGCGTGTGCGCATCGGCTACCGTCAAAACTGACCCGGATCACATCATTTGCATCACTGTACTTTCTGACTGACATACCTGCTCTCCTGTTTTCCCATACCACGATATAGCCAGCCCCGGGCGATGGCAAGGCCTCGGCTGGCTGGTCATCGGGACCGGTGACGCTATACTGCAGCCCTTTTGGCCATCAGTTTGGGAGACCCCCATTATGTGGAAACCTGTTCTGGCGATCAGTATCGGCGCAGCAGGCGGTGCCCTGTTACGCTGGCAGCTAAGCCTGCGGCTCAACAACCTGTTTCCCCTGTTGCCACCGGGAACCCTGCTGGCCAATCTGCTCGGAGGATACCTCATCGGGCTGGCCCTGGCGTTTTTCTCCCATACCGTGCAGTTGCCACAGGAATGGCGCTTGTTGCTCATTACCGGTTTCTGCGGCAGTCTGACCACCTTTTCCACCTTCTCTGCCGAAGTCACCAGCCTGCTGCAGGGGGGCCGCCCCGGCAGTGCCCTGCTGGCCATCAGCGTGCATGTGCTGGGTTCGCTGCTGATGACCTTTGCCGGCATCATGACCTGGGAGTGGCTGCGGCGCTGACAGGCCGTGTCATCCGCAACAGTCGCGGCAATGATTAACACGGGACTTTTGCCGGTTGAGTCGGCATAATTCCGGCCTGTTTCTGTGCCGCCTGAACGGGTATCGGAACCCGCCTGACCATCAAACCAAGCTGCCGGATTTTTCATGCCATCCCAATCCCTGTTTTCCGGTGTGGCCAGTCTGTTATTGCTGGCTATGGCCACCCTGCACATCTTTGCCACCCTTGTCCCGCTGATTCCGCTCTGGCTCAGTGGCCTGTGTGGCTGGATTGCCCTGCTGTTGTTATTACTGTCCCGACCGGGCCAGTTCAGCCAGTTTTTCTGGCTCGGGGGAGCTGGTGTGCTGTTTCTGCTGCTGGGAAGCTGGCGTGGCAGTCCGATCGTGCCGGAAAAGCTGCTGTTGCAGAACAATGGCCTGATGGTGATGCTGTACTGTGTCGGCTTCCTGAAACTGGTTGCCGCCTCTGCCGGTGCGATTGACCGGCCACTGCCCACCGGACGCCTGGCTTTCATTAAAACCCTGCTTGGGGTGCATGTACTGGGTGCCGTGATCAATGTATCCATCCTGATTCTGGTGTCTGAGCGCCTGAAGGCCCGTGATGCATTGGGGCGACAGGCTGTCACCCTGATCGGGCGATCGTTCTCCATGGCAGCATTCTGGTCGCCCTTCTTTGCCGCCATGGCGGTTGCACTGAATTATGCCCCCGGTGCCCGGCCGTATGACCTGATCAGCACCGGCCTGCTGCTGACCGCCATTGGCATGCTGGTCACCCTGATCGGTATGGGCGGTCGGGGCTTGAAGCGGCTGGCGGATTTTCAGGGCTATCCCATGCAGTTCAGCAGTCTGTGGATTCCGCTGCTGTTGGCCGGCAGTGTGGCAGTCACCCACTATTTCCTGCCGCAGCTGCCCATTCTGCTGTTGGTCAGTACCCTGTCACTGCTTCTGGTGAGCGTGCTCCTGTTTGCGACCCGGCCGCGTACGGCAGCCCCCTTGTTGCAGGGGCACATTCGCAGCAGCTCGACACGCATGGCGCGTGAGCTGGGCCTGTTCATGGGAGCCGGGCTGCTGTCGGTCGGGGTGGAAGCCCTGTTTGCCAGTTTCACCGGTTTGCAGCCTTTTTCCAGTGTTGACTGGGTACTGCTCAGCGGTCTGCTGGCCGGTGCGATTCTGCTGTCACTGCTGGGGGTGCATCCGGTGGTCAGTGTGGGAGTGATCGGTCCTTTTCTGGCACCACTGCCTGCAGATCCCAGCCTGCTGGCCACCCTGTACCTGTGCATCTGGGCCCTGGGCGTGGTGGCCAGCCCGTATTCCGGACTCAACACCATTATGCGCAGCCAGTTCAATGTAGCCGCCCTGGATGTGCTGCGCTGGAATATCGGTTATGTGCTGATCATGTGGCTGATGGTGTCGGGCCTGTTCTACCTGCAGACCTGAGTCATCAAACCCGGCTCAATGCCACAGGAAGCCGGAAACGCGCTTGCCGATCACCGTGTCATTGAACACCAGTTCGGCCTGACTGTCTGCACCGGCGGCACCGAAACAGACATGCAGCGGCAGCAGGTGCTCCTCACGCGGGTGACAGAAGCGGGCCTGTGGTGCCTGTGCCCAGTCCAGCAGACGCCGGGTTCGGGTAGCGGTATCCAGCCCCTCGGCACAGCAGGTTTCCACCAGCCAGTCGTCGAAGCGGATGGCACGCTGCTTTGAGTCAGGATCATCGCTGCGTAGGGCCTGCATGTTGTGAAAGGACAGGCCCGAACCCACAATCAGCACATTCTGCTTCCGCAGGTCGGCAATGGCCTGTCCCAGGGCCATGTGGCGCGCCGGGTCCAGCCCTTCCAGCAGGGACAGCTGCAGGCAGGGAATCCGGGCCTGTGGATACATCAGCAGCAATGGCACAAACAGGCCGTGATCATAGCCGCGCTGCGGGTCCAACCGGGCCGGAATATCATGCTGGCCCAGCCGGTGAGCAATCGCCTGTGCCAGGTCCGGATCACCGGGTGCCGGGTAACGGTACGTGTAGGTCTCCGGCGGAAAACCGTAATAATCGAAATACAGGGGCGGCTGCGGGTTGGCCGTCAGGGTAGCTACCGATGCTTCCCAGTGGGCACTGATCACCAGAATCGCTGCCGGTGTTCCCAGACGTGGCGCGACAGTCCCGAGAAACCGGGTCAGATTGGCATGATCCGGATCGTCCATCAGCGGACGGGGACCGCCACCGTGCGGCAGATACAGGACCGGACTGCGGGCCGGGTTGGTTTGCGTGGGGACGGGCATTACGGGTTCAACAGGCTGGTGATCATGGTCAGCAGCTTCCGGTGGTCAGCATCAAAATTGCGAATGCCTTCGGCCAGCTTCTCGGTTGCCATGGCATCTGCATTCATGGCCCAGCGGAAGTCCTGCTCCGTCATGCGCACCGGGCCTTCAGCACCGGCCTGCCGGGGAGACAGACGCCGTGGCAGTGCGGTGCTGTCGGCTTCCAGTTCGTTCAGCAGGGCCGGTGCAATCGTGAGCCGGTCACAACCGGCCAGGGCCTTGATCTGGCCGGTATGGCGGAATGAAGCCCCCATGACGATGGTTTTAATGCCATTGGCTTTGTAATAGGCGTAGATGCGCCGCACCGACCGGACGCCGGGGTCATCTTCCGGCTCGAACGTCCGGCCTTCCTGTCTGGCATGCCAGTCGGTGATGCGTCCGACAAAAGGCGAGATCAGGAACACCCCGGCATCGGCGCAGGCAATGGCCTGGGCCTGACTGAACAGCAGGGTCAGGTTGCAGTTGATCCCCTCGCCTTCCAGTATCCGGGCTGCACGGATGCCTTCCCAGGTCGATGCCAGCTTGATCAGAATCCGTTCACGCCCGATGCCACGTTCTTCGTAGCCGCCAATCAGGGCCCGCGCCTTGTTGACCGAGGCTTCCGTATCAAACGACAGGCAGGCATCCACCTCGGTTGAGACCCGCCCCGGAACCAGGCCCGCCAGCTCGGTCCCCACCCCGAGGGTCAGGGCATCGGCAATGACTTGGGCGGAATGTCCCTGACGCCGACCCCGATCGATTTCGGTATGGACCAGTGCCTCAAAAGCCGGGCTTTGCAAGGCTTTCAGCAGAATGCTGGGGTTGGTGGTGCAGTCAACCGGTTTCAGGGCGCGAATGGCCTCCACATCGCCGGTATCTGCAACGACGGTAGTCATTGCCCTGAGTTGTTCAAGTGTGCTGGCCATTGCCGGCTTCTCCTGTGCTTCAGTGGTAGCAGCAATCGGCCGTTGCGACTGCTGTTTTTGCTTTTTATGAAAAACGGCTTTCGATTGTAGCGAATCGGGTAGCCGGTTTCACGAACAACCGGGGGACAACTGAGGTTATCGGGCTTCCGGATGTTTCAGATGAAAAAACTGAAAAAAAACTTTACATTAGATTTTTATAATATTATTATTTTCTAATATTAAGTGCTGACCACTTCAACAGATTGCCAGGAGATTTATCATGAAAGTTCAAGCCATTGTTTTTTCTGCCCTGATTGCCCTTTCCGGTGCAGCTTCCGCCGAGTTCTTTCCCGGAATGGACAACGGTGCAGCCAACGGCAACGGATATGGTACCGGTACTGCCTACACCAACGGCTATGGTCAGGGTTACGGTACCGGCCAGGGCGATGTGAACGGCTGGGGTCGCGGCAAGGGCAATGCTGACGGTGAAGTCGAATTCCAGATTACTTTCAAGGGCAAGGGCAAATCCGACATGAACGGCGACTGGTACGGTGCCGGTAAGGGCAATGCCAACAGCTACCTGAGCGGACAGGGTAATGGCTGGGGCAACGGTTACGGCAACAGCTACGGTTATACCAATACGGCCGGCAACGGCTATGGCTACTACCCGCAGTTTGCACCACAGTTCATGCCTGCTCCCCAGGTTGCTCCTGCAGCCCGGTAATCACTCCTGATTCCATCGCTTCCTTGGCAAGGGTGTCAGCTTCCGGCTGGCATCCTTTTTTTACCGGAAAACCGGTCCCGGACTGTCCGGCTTTTTCAGGTTCATCCGGATTTCATCGGGTGGACATTTTTTCCAGCCGAACCTGTGCAACCGGTACCCGCAGTACCTGATCATCAAGCCGGACCCAGACATGGGCACCGTCCGGATCAACCCGGTCCGTCAGGAGCAGCCCGGGCTGTGATTCACCATCCAGATTTACCCTGACGCCAAGCCGGACCTGTGAGGGTTTGACCATGCGCCATGCAGATGGCGCAGCCGGGTCCGGCTTGTTGGCGGCCTGCTGCGCGGGTATTCCGGGGGAAGCTGTTCCAGCCGGTTTTTTTCGGGCATTGAGGGCGGTACGGCTTTGCAGCCGGCTCATGCCACTGCCGCCAGCCACCGCTTCATTGCACAGTTCCAGACAGGCAGCACTGTCCAGTTCATGCAGCTGGCGCAGGTTGTTGAGGGTTTCGGTATCGCGCGTAATGCCCTGCTCATACAGACCCGCAATTACCGGTGGCAACCTGAGCAGGCTCAGGTGGGAGGATACAAACGGCACGGTTTTGCCAATGCGTCGGGCGATATCTTTCTGTTTCCAGCCCGCCTCGACAAACCGTTGCAGGGCGGCGGCAATCTCCAACGGTTTGAGGTCATCGCGCTGAATGTTCTCCACCAGCTCTCCGGCAGTGGCCTCCAGCGCACTGGCCGCAGCATCATGCACGATGGCATCGATGGTCGCCAGACCGGCCTCCCGGCAGGCATGCCAGCGTCGTTCACCTTTCTGAATCTCGTACAGGCCGTCAGGACCGGGCGGAGAAACGATAATGGGCTGAATCTGCCCGTCCTGCAGCAGGGAATCCGCCAGTCCGTGGATATCCTCAAACGCCTTGCGTACCTGATCGGGTTTGGGTTTTACCGTCTCCAGTGGCAGTTTCATGACCACGGCACCCGGTGGATTGCGGGCGGCCTGGGCCAGGCTGGCCAGATTTTTCAGGTTGCTGAGTGCCATGTCAGTTTGCCCGCTCCAGAATTTCCCGCAACACGGCCCGGACCTCCCTGGCGGCATCTCCGGCAGCGCCGGAACGCAGTTTCCACACCGGAATGCCCAGATTGGTGGCATTGTCCAGGGGGGCACGCGAGCTGATGACATTGCGGAACATGAGTTCCGGTATCTCCTGATACAGCTGCTGCATGGCCTTTTTGTGCGTGATGGAACGGTTGTTCATGTTGTTGATGACAATGCCGGGGATGCTGAGTCCGGGATTCAGGGTATTTTTGACCGAAATAATGGTATTCAACAGACCTTCGACCCCGTCCACGGCGAATCCAGACAGCTGCACCGGGCAGACTACATGGGTTGACATGGTCAGTGCAGCCACCAGCTTGCGTCCAAGAGAGGGAGGGCAGTCCAGCAGCACATAATCGTAATCAGCAAGCAGGGGAGTGAGGTTTTGGCGTGGATTGACGACCTGATCCAGCGGTATGGCTTCCATTTCGAACAGTTCCGGATCATTTTTTGGCGTGTGAATCAGGTCCATGCCATAGCTGCAGTGCATGACCCGGATATTGTCCAGCCCGGACTGAAACAGCTCGCTGGTTTTGGTTCCCTGGTAAACCGGATCAGCCTCACTGCCCTTTTCTCTGGCCAGACGGGATGAGGTATTGCCCTGACCATCCATGTCGATCACCAGCACACGCTGCTTTTTGTCATGCAGAAAAAAGGCCATCTGGATACACAGCGTGCTTTTGCCGACTCCGCCCTTCTGGTTGGCAAAGCTGATGATTGTCGTCATGGGACTCCCTTGACATGCACTGCGTTCAGTACATTTACCGCTATAGATACCAGCCCTGATGGTATTGCACAAGGCTTTTTTCACAGGTTTTTCAGGGCACTCCTGATCTGAATAAAAAATAAACACAACAACAACAACAGGCCCTTGTTGTAATATGTTTAAATATAGTTTAAGAATGTTTAGCTTTTTTTTTCCTTTTATATTCATTGCTTTACACGCGGTTAGGACACCGTTTGTGTGATGAAATGACACCATCTGTGTGATGAAATGACACCGTTTGTGTGATGAAATGACACCATCTGTGTGACAAATGACACCGTTTGTGTGCTGACTTCGTAAAAGCATTCAAGTAATTGATTTAAATGAAATGACACCTTTATTAATTATCAGGGTGTCATTTTATGAGTGATGTCGTATACTGCGGTCCCGACCAGAAGGACAGGGACTGTGATCGCAACCGAACTCGCCAGAGATGTCAAAAAGCATGTTGCCGCCATCCGCATCTCCAATGAAATCGGACTGGTGCCGCGCAAGATGTGGAACATTCTGCTGCTGAACGCCTACGACAGTTTGCTGACACGTCAGCAACACACCATTCACTTGGGGGTACTGTCTGAAGCCATGGGCTATAACAGCCGTAATTATGTGCGGCTGCGGGAGTCCCTGGAAAAACTTTCCACCACGGCGGTGACCTGGGATGTGGGAGGAAAAGCGGTGGAAGCCGGGCAGTGGAACAGGAATTTTTCCATCTCTTCCCTGCTGTCCTGGGGTAAGGTTGAGGATGGCGTGCTGTATTACGGTTTTTCCCCGATTCTGGCGGAACTGCTTTACAACCCCGAAATCTACCAGCGTATCAACATTGCCCAGCAACGTCTGTTCCGGACCGCCTACGGGCTGGCCTTGTGGGAAAATTGCGTGCGTTACAGCAATACCGGCTCCACCGGTTTACTGACGGTTGATGAGTGGCGCAAGCTATTGGGTGCAACCGCCAAAACCTATGACGAATACCGGCGTTTCTCCCAAAAGGTGCTGATGCCTGCGCTCAGGGAAGTGAACAGCGTCTCGAACATCGAGGTCAGGCTCAAGGTCAAGCGTACCAATCGCCGGGTCAGTCATCTGGGCTTTCTGGTCAGGCTCAGGGAAGCGGCAGCCGGTGTCATTGTTTCCCCTGCCGTGCTCGGTTCCATTGCCGACAGTGTGGAGTTCCGGCAGCTGGTTGAATATGGCATCACGGATGTGCAGGCCAAGCTCTGGATTCAGGAGCACGGTTTTGAATACATCCGTGAAAAGCTGGCGCTGGTGGAGGAAAAACGGCTCGGCAACGGCATTAACAGCAGTATTGCCGGGTTTCTGGCCACAGCCATCCGCAATGACTTCAAGAGTGAAAAGGTGGTTCAGCAGGTTGCTGAAGCGGCTGCGCAACAAAGGCAGCAGCAGGCGATACAGGAGCGTCAGTTAAAAGCCAGACGTGAGGAACTGATGCGTGAATATGAAAAGCAGGCACGCAGGGACTTCCTGGATGCGCTGTCTCCAGAGGCCGGGGAGCAACTGTTGCAGGAGCTGAAGGAAGCCCGACAGGACGACCTGTTTTTGCGTGAAGAACTGGCACGTCTGGGGCTGGAGAGCCCGTTCATCGGGCATGAAATTCTCGGCCGCATCCCTGACTATAAAAAGCGGCGTGACAAGTATGTTCGTAATGCACTGAAAAAACAGGGTTTGCTAACATAGGCCGGTTGCCAAAACGAGGGGGTTGGTAGGAAAGGACCCCGTTTGTGTGCAGTGCCGGTAAGGGAATTTCATGCACTGTTTTCACATGTGAAAATCGCTGTTTTTCTGCATTGATACCCTGATTGCTACACGATTTTTCTGCTTCTGGCGGTTCATGCGGTAGGGAAAGCCCCCGTTTGTGTGCTGCGTATCGGGTGTTGCTGACCTGGAAAATATCTACCAGAGCCGGCACGCTGGCGACATATCTGGGTGGATGGGTCTCAGGTAGTGCGGTGGCGGGAAGTTTGTCGGGTATTTTATTTTGCCTTTCTCCTGTTCGGGACTGGGTGATCTTGTTTCGGTTTTGTCCGGCCTTCTATCATGAAAACTCATGTTAAAAAGGCAATGAAAAAGGGAGTGTGGTGATGAGTCTTGTGCATATCGAATGGGGTGACCTGGAAAGAAGCGAAGCCATTGAGCAGTATGTTCGTGAGCGTTCAGAGAAGATATTTCTGCATGCCCCCGGTGCCACCAAACTGATTGTGCACTTTCAGATCATCAATCCGGTACAAAGTACCGGCATACCGACCCAGAAGGTCAGCATGGAATTGCGGCTGCCCAGGCATCAGGATGTCCGTGCAGAAGAGGAAGGCAGTGATCTCTACAAAGGGATTCGGGAGACCAAAAAAGCCATTCTGGCGCAGCTGGAAGGACGCAAGCAGGTCAATCGGGTGCGTCCGGATCCTGGCACCGAGGCATAGAATCTGCCCTGCAAGTGGTATTACGCTAGAAATCCACCCGGCGGCGTTCTGTTTTGGTCTGGCTGCGCTTTTTCTTGCTTTCCAGGCGTCGTTTCCGTGAACCCGGCGTTGGGCGGGTTGCCCGGCGGAACTTCCGGGTGGCTGTCGCTTGCAGGATCAGTTGGCGCAGGCGTTCCAGGGCTTCTGTCCGGTTTTTCTCCTGACTGTTGTGCGTTTGGGCCTTGATGATGATTATCCCCGCCGTGGAGATACGTTGATCCGGCCAGGCCAGCAAGCGTACCTTCCAGGATTCCGGCAGGGATGAAGCCCGAATGTCAAAGCGCAGATGAATGGCTGTTGCCACCTTGTTGACGTTCTGTCCTCCCGACCCCTGAGCACGGATGGCCTGAAAAGTGAGCTGCTCTGCAGGGATAATCCGGTTACCGGGCAGTGTCAGCATGATTGTTCTCCTTAGCCGTTTTGTCCAGGTTCCGGTGGTTTTGCAGGAATGCTGTCTTATGCCGCAAACGGGGCCGGTACGGTTTCACATGTGAAAATTCTACGGTATGGGGAGTGAAAGTACAGCGGCAGTATGGTCCCTTGCGCATTGCCACCTGAAACACCGTACCGGTACGGTGTTTCAGGTGGTTGCAGGCTGATATGCAGGGCAGGGGGTACGACATCAGCACGGCAGAAGCATAAAAAAAGAAGCCCGTCCGGGCTTCTTTCAAGGCTTTGGTGTCATGGGAAATGACAGATTATGGTTTTATTATGCTTTAGAAGCCCAGGGACAGGCCCAGGGTTGTCTTGTCATAAGGATCCAGGTCGTGTTCCTCATGCTCAAGAAACAGCCGGGCTCCGGTGCCCTTGTCCGGATTGCCGCCCAGGGTATAGGTCACATTGCCGATCACGGCCGTGTTGTCGAGGGCATTATTGTCATGGTCCTTGTCGAAATAACCCAGATTTACTGCCGTTTTCGGAGTTATGTTGTATCTGCCGGCCACTGCATTGACGGTGAAATCCCCGGAGGGGTGGTCCGGGTTGGTTTCGTGAGTGGCACCGATTTGCCAGTTATCGACGATATAGCTGACACCGACTGCCTTGCGGGCGTAGTCACCGGCAACGGTCTTGTCGAAATCCACAATACTGGCTGCGGCCTTGAAAGGGCCCTGTTTGTAGACGACCCGGACGGATTTGGCGTCAACGGATTTGCCGTTGGAATCGTTGGTGGACAGTATGGAGGGCGAAATATAGAAGTTGGCAAACGTGGGGCTCCGCCAGGCAAAAACACCGGGGGCATACAGCGGCTGGTTGGTCAGGCCGCTGCTCTGGGTATAGCCGCCACTGACCGGGTTGTAAACTTCCGTGTTTTCAAACAGGTCCAGGTGGCCGTAAACATCCGTCCGAACTCCGCTGGCTGTCCGGCCCAGGACAAAGGTACCGGCATTGGCAGTAGGCACCACAATGCGTGCAGTACGGATACGGGCTTCATTGTCATCCGAACCGTTGTTCGGGTTGGCGAGATCGGAAAACTCGGCTTCCAGTGTGTAGAGTGCTTTGAAGTTGTCGTAGGTCAGTGCTCCCTTGACACCCAGCATGGCCTGACCGACCCGGAAACCGTCATCTTTGTCACCGTTCAGGCTTTCCTGCTGTACCCGCAGCTTGCCGTAAATATCCGGGCTGGACTGTTCTTCGGCAATCGCCTGACCCATGACGCCCGTAGTGGCCAGCAAGCTGGACAGGATGAAATGTCTCTTCATCGCTTTGCTCCTCCAATTCATTGTATGGCTGTTGAAAATTAACGTTGTGGCATGTCTGCCAGTGTGTAGACCAGGCTGACCCTGGCCTCTTCAGGAACGGGGGGTACCTGTGCCGCCCATTGCAGGTACCGTTCACGCATTGCGGCCAGCCGCTCCGGCTCACGCCTGGCCTGATTGGCCCGTTCGCGGGCATCGTTCACGACATTGAACAGGTATTCATGCTCATCAACCTTGAGGTATTTCCAGTCCCAAAGCCGCAGTGCACGCTGGTCACGGTATTTCATGCGCCAGTACATCGGGCGTTCAAAAGGGCGGGCCGGATCAGCGAAGGTCGGGCGCATGGATACCCCGTCCAGGCTATGGCCTTCGGGCAGTTTTGCTCCGGCGATATCGAGAATGGTGGCGGTCCAGTCCATGGTCAGGCAGTGCTGCTCACAGCTGGCCCCCGGTGCCTGGATACCTTTGGGCCAGTGCACGATGTAGGGAACCCGGATGCCACCCTCCGTCAGGTCCATCTTGCCACCCACCAGCGGCCAGTTGTCCGAAAAGCGCTCGCCACCATTGTCACTGGTGAAAATGATCAGGGTGTCATCCAGCAGGCCGTTTTCCGTCAGTGCATCCACGATCCAGCCGATTCCCTCATCCATCTCCCGGATCATGGTCTGGTAGGTTTCCACATTGCCGCCATCCAGATGGGTGATATTCTTCACCACTTCCGGATCCACCTTGCCCTGGGCTCGGGTTTCCCAGGGCCAGTGCGGGGCGGTGTAGTGCAGGCTGAGCAGAAAAGGCTGGCCGTCGGCAGCACGGTCGCGTACATACTGCGCCCCGCGCCGGGAAATCATGTCGGTGAGATAGCCGTCTTCTTCATACGGTTCGCCATCCAGCTCAAGGTCCTGCTTCTGGTCGCGTCCGGTGTGTGAGTAATAGCCCACCCCGCCGGACATCGGGCCGAAGTGGTGCATGTAGCCACTTTTTTCCGGGCCGAAATGCGGACGGTAGCCCAGATGCCACTTGCCGATCAGGGCCGTATGATAACCCGCATCCTTAAGCAGTGAGGGCAGGGTGGGCAGCTCGGGATGCAGGCCAAGCTCGGGATTGCCCCGGGCATTGCCGGCCATGGGTTCCTCACTGGCTCCGCGTACCCAATACTGGTAACGCCCGGTCATCAGGGCAAAGCGGGTCGGTGAGCAGACCGGGGAGTTGGAGTACCCGTTGACGTACTTCAGGCCGTTGGCCGCCAGCCGGTCCAGTACCGGTGATACCGGAACCCGGCCACCATAACAGCCCAGATCGGCATAGCCGAGATCATCCGCAACGATGAAAATGAAGTTGGTCATTGAAATTTCCTTGATGAATTGCCTGATTGTGCCATTGCCTTCCCCACGTGTGGGGGAAGGCATCAAGATGGAAAAACCATCCAGTGGCGTGCCTAGAGGGCCTGTTCTGCATTGGCTGTCAGTGGGGTCGATGGTTTTTGCCGGTGATGCACGAACAGCAGCACAATTCCCAGTGCCAGACCGAGCAGGTCGACCCAGAGCATCGGTGCAAACAGCATGACGGCAGCCAGGATGCGCAGTCCGATTTCCCAGGAAACCAGCCGATGCACATCACAGCGACTCAGGGCACTGCCCAGCAGGTACATGCTGAAGATCAGTTTCAGAACCACCCAGAGCCAGGGGAGCCAGGCAAAGGGAACGCCGGCCTGATCCACTGTCAGCAACAGCGGGTTGTAGGCAAAGGCAAACGGAATGAAGAAAATCATCACACCGATGCGGGAAGCCGTCACCCCGGTTCCGATCGGGGAACCGCCGGAAATCGCCGCCGCCGCATAGGCGGCTATTGCCACCGGTGGCGTTATCGTTGAAGCGACCGCAATCAGGAACACGAACATGTGCGCAGTGAGTGGCTCCAGTCCCAGTGACTGCATGGAAGGCAGGGCAATGGCGGCTACCGTGACATAGGCGGGCAGGGTGGGCATGCCCATACCCAGCAGGATACAGCCACCGGCAACCACAATCAGGGCCAGCAACAGTGAGTGCCCCATGACATTGCTCATCAGCACCCCGAACTTGACCGGTACACCCGTAGCCGACAGGGTGGAAATCACGATCCCGACGGCGGCAATGGCCATCAGCAGCTGGGCAAAAGTCTCCCCCCCGTTACGCAGGGCCGTTATCAGCTTGAGCGGCTGTGAACGGATGGCCGGGTTGATGAAGCTCAGCGGAAACAGCAGGGCGATAGCGGCAATGGAGGAGCCCGAGGCCGAGAAGCCCATGACCAGCAGTACTACGATCAGCAGCAGCGGGCCGAAAACCAGAACCAGGTTCAGGTAATCCTGCAGTGTGGGTGGAGCCACCGCCGCAGAAGAGGCATCCGCACGAATGCCCAGACGGCGCGACTCAAACATGATCATCAGGAACAGGCTCAGGTAGTAGGCAACTGACGGTACCAGAACGGCAAGAATGACAGTGAGATAACTGACACCGACATAATCGGCCATGACCAGTGCAGCCGCGCCCATGATCGGCGGCATGATCTGCCCCCCCGTGGAGGCTGCGGCTTCCACCGCACCGGCAAAGTTGGGCGAGAAACCCCGTTTCTTGATCATGGGTATGGTCACAACGCCGGTACCCACCACATTGGCTACGGCACTGCCTGAAACGGTGCCGAACAGGCCGGAGGCCATGACGGCGGCATGAGCCGGCCCTCCTGCCGTCTTTTTCATCAGTGAGAAAGCGATGCGGATCATGGACTCGCCAGCGCCGACGCCTTCCAGTACCGCACCCAGGATAATGAACGGGAATACGGTGGTGATCACGATCGAGAAGGTGGAACCGATAATGCCGGTATCAAGGCTGAACCACAGGTTCTGTGCCAGCAGCTCGTTGATGTCCCCCATCTTGGTCTGCAGCGGGCCGGGCCAGTAGGGGCCGGTGATCATGTAGAGGATGCCGATAACACCGAGAATGGCAACCGGAAAGCCCCAGTAGCGCCAGCAGAAAAACAGTGATGCCGCCGCAGCCCCCAGCGCAATCCAGCGCTCATAAGGACCGAACAGGAACATGGCCTCATCGATCTCGATGCCCACATAGTAGTATTTGACACAGGCCCACATCAGCATGGCCGTGGCAGCCAGGGCCAGCAGTTCCATCAGGCCGTCGAACCAGGGCTTGCCCGTGCGTTTCAGGCCCAATGCAACGACCAGCACACACAGGGCAAAGAAACTGGCCCGGAAAAATACCATGGGAAAGGGGCCGATCCGGAAGTCACCAATCGCGGGCATGACATTGGCCAGACCGTAGAGTGTCACCACCAGTGCCAGAACACTGGTGGCCAGTGCCCGCCACTGACGGACAGGCGGCGTGGAATCCGTATCACTCATGGTGCTTACTCAGCCAGCAGATTGGCAGGAATCTCGATATTCTGCTCTTTGTAGTAACGCACGGCACCGGGATGCAGGGGTGTGACCACCGCCCCGAAACGCTGCCCGGCATTCACACCCTTGAGCAGCGCATTGCCTTTTTTGGCTTCATCCAGACTGTCGAAATAGATTTTGGTCATGTTGTAGGCAGCCTCTTCCGGTAAATCCTTCCGCACCACCAGCATCATCACCGTCTCCCAGGTATGAACATCCTCGTCCTTGTTGACCTGTCCGGAATAGGTGTCTTTGGGAATCAGGGCCTTGACCATGCCGGTGCCCTCGGGCGGCTCGACTTCACCCTTCAGTGACAGGATGCGGATGTCACGCGAGAGGGACAGTTCCGTCAGGGCCTGTGAACCCTGCGGTTGCGGGGTGACAACCATGTCATATTGGCCGTCACGGAAGCCCTGCAGTGCCACACCCCAGGGAGCCTTGATACCTTCATAATCCTTGCCGGCCTCATAACCGGAAGCCTCCTTGATCAGGCTGGTGATCTGCAGGTTTGCCGAACCGGCTGGCGGGCCGATATAGACCTGCTTGTCCTTGATGTCTTCCCAGTTTTTAATGTTGCCATCGGCCCAGACGATGGGGTGATAGATACTGGCGGAAAAACCGAACAGGGAACGGACATTATCGGTCAGGGCCTTGCCTTTTTCTTCGCCCAGCTTGCTGTAGGCACCCTTGCCTCCGCGCAGGTCCAGATAGGCCGGTGGCGGCATGACGGCTGAGTCCAGATTGCCCTGCCCGATCTTCAGCAACGACTTGGTCAGGGTCTGGTCCATGGCCAGTTCAACATCAACACCCCCCTTGGACCAGTATGGTGCCATGGTCTGGGGCAGCAGGCCGACCACGCTGTTGGTACCGCCGGTTTCCATCGAAACCTTTTCTGCCCATGCCGGCAGGGCGCACAGGCTCAAAATGGTCGTCAATAACAGGGATTTCACAAACTTAACGTGCATAACTTTCTCCTCCAATGTGCAGAATGGGCGCTGCCCTCTCCGGCAGACCCGGCGGCCAGGATAGCCTGACCGCCTATTTGATCGATTTTATGACCAAAAGTAAAATGCCAATTTGGATGCCCAAACAGACATTTTTGTATGAAAGAAACGGACCTGTTTCAGGTTTTAGCCATTTCATGACCACGTTTGATGCGGCTATTTCCATAACCCGTGCCCGGCTGGAAAATCACCGACCCGAACACCTACTCAGCCAGCAGTGCAGCAGGAATCTCAATATTCTGCTCCTGATAGTACCGCACGGCGCCAGGATGCAAAGGCGTCAGAAGGCCGTCAAAACGCTGGTCGGCACTGACCGTTTTCAACAGGTCATTGGCCTTGTGCACCGCATCCAGGCTGTCGAAGTAGGTCTTGGTCAGGGTATGGGCCGTGTCTTCAGCCATATCCTTGTTGACCGCCAGCATCATGACCGTGACCCAGACTGTGACGGTTTCATTTTTATTGACCTGGCCGCTGTAGGTATCAGGCGGAATGGTGCTGGTGATCATGCCCAGATCCGGCGGTGATTCGGCATCAGCCGGCAGCGACAGAATGCGGATGTCACGCGACAGGGACAACTCGGTCAGCACCTGTGAACCCAGGGCCTGTGGAGCAATAACCAGGTCATACTGACCATCCCGGAAACCCTGAATGGCCACCCCCCACGGTGCCTTGATGCCTTCGTAGTCCCGGCCTTCCTCCAGCCCGGATGCCGCTTTGATCAGGGCCTTGATCTGGGCATTGGCCGTACCGGCCGGGGGGCCGATATAGACCTTTTTACCCTGGATGCCTGACCAGTCATCAATGCCGCTGTCAGCCCAGACGATCGGGTGATAGATGCTGGCGGAAAACCCGAACAGCGCCCTGACATTCCGGGCTATCTCCGTCCCTTTTTCTGCCCCCAGTCTGCTGTAGGCACCGCTGCCCTCAAGCAACCCTGCATAGGCGGGAGGCGGTACCACCGCCGAATCCAGACTGCCCTGACCAATCTTGAGCAGGGATTTGGTCAGGGTCTGGCCGGTAGCCAGCTCGACATCAATTCCGGCCTTGTTCCAGTAGGGGGCCATGGTTTGTGGCAACAGCCCGACCACGCTGTTCGGGGTCGCGGTTTCCATGGACACCTTGGCGGCCCAGACCGGTAATGCCAGCAGCATCAGGACGGGTATCAGGACAAAGTTCTTCAAAAACGTGCAGGGCATAATTGCTCCTCAGGGTAGTGATTCACAGGCAGATACAAGGCAGCTATTCAGTCAGCAGTGCTGCCGGGATATCGATAGCCTGTTCCCGGTAATAGCGCACGGCACCGGCATGTAGGGGAGCCACCACGCCATCAAAGCGCTGGTCGGCACTGACGGTTTTCAGAAGGTCGTTGGCCTTGCGGGCCGCATCGAGGTTGTCGAAATAAGTTTTGGTCAGGGTATAAGCGGTGTCTTCGGCCATATCCCGGTTGACTGCCAGCATCATGACCGTGACCCAGACCGTGACGGTTTCATTTTTGTTCACCTGGCCGCTGTAGGTGTCAGGCGGAATGGTACTGGTGATCAGGCCCAGACTGGCGGGTGGCTCGGTATCAGCCGGCAGCGACAGAATGCGGATGTCACGCGACAGGGACAGCTCGGTCAGGGCCTGTGAACCCAGTGGCTGCGGCGAGAAAACCATATCATACTGACCATCCCGGAAGCCCTGGATAGCCACCCCCCACGGTGCCTTGATACCTTCGTAATCCTTGCCATCCTCAAATCCGGCAGCCGTTTTGAGCAGGGCCGTGATCTGGGCATTGGCAGCACCGGCCGGTGGACCGATATAAATCTTCCGGCCCTTGAGGTCGGCCCAGTTCTCAATACCGCTGTCGGCCCAGACGATCGGGTGGTAAAAGCTGGAGGAAAACCCGAACAGGGCCCTGACGTGTTCGGCCATCTCGGCCCCTTTTTCTGCGCCCAGCCGGGTATAGGCTCCCTTGCCGGTGCTCAGGCCCATATAGGCCAGGGGCGGTATCACGGCAGAATCCAGATTGTCCTGGCCGATTTTCAACAGGGATTTGGTCAGGGTCTGGCCGGTAGCCAGCTCGACGTCAACACCGGCCCGGCTCCAGTAAGGAGCCATGGTTTGCGGCAACAGGCCAAGCACGCTGTTCGAGGTGGCGGTTTCCATGGACACCTTGGCGGCCCAGACCGGCAATGCCAGTAGCATCAGACCGGCAATCAGGATAAGGTTCTTCAGGCATGCGAACGGCATAAGGTCTCCTCCAGATAGTAATTTCCGGCCATGGCCTCCCAGACATGACCGTGACATTGTCGCCTTATACTATTGGAGCGGGTTACACGCCAAAAGTAAAATGCTAATTTGGTTGGCTAACCAGACATTTTTGTATGAACCCTAAACATTTGCTTCAGCTTGCGGTGATTCTGGAGAAAGGTTCCATCAGTGCGGCTGCCGAACACCTGCTGCTGACCCAGCCAACGCTGACCCGCAATATGCACACCCTGGAAATGCAGGCCGGAGGCCGGCTTTTTACCCGCAGCCGCTTCGGCGTGTGCAGTACCCCGCTGGGAGAAACACTGGCCCGGGATGGTCGCGCCATTGCACGCCAGATGCAGTCCGCCCGTGAAAGTGCTTCGCGTTACAAGCTTGGTTTTCATAATCAGCTGCAGCTGGGGGTCGGTCCCCTGATCGGTATGGCACTCATGCCCCCCTTGTGTGAGCGCCTGTCCCGCGAGCATCCCGATATTGCCCTGACCGTGGTGTGCGGGCGGCCCCAGCACCTGATGGAACAGATGATCGACGGGGATTATGACATTGTGCTGGCTCCTGCGATCCACCCCCAGATACCCTCCGGATTCGGGCGTTGCCTGCTGGCCGAGGACCGCCTGGGGGTGTTCTGTGGCCCGGGTCACTCATTGGCCGGGATTCAGACTCTGGAACCCAAAGCACTGGACCAGTGTGAATGGATGGTGATCGGGTCAACCTCGCCTTTTGAAAACATGGAACAGGAACTGCTGGATCGTAATCATATCCGGCGGGTGCGTACCCAGTTTGCCACCATGAGTGATGCCATAATCCTGCTGTCGGTACTGATGCAGGGGCGGCATCTGGCTGTCCTGCCCAAAACACCACTGGCATTGCTGCAGAGCACTTACCCACTGGTGGAACTGCCCCTGAATCAGCATGTGGCCACCCGCAACCTGTATTTCTGGTACCGTGAATCACTGTGGGACAGCGAGGCGATTCAGAACTGTCTGAGCATTGCTCAGGATATTGTGGCAACGCTGGAATAACCGGGGGCCGTCAAGGGGGATTGCCGTCCGCCGTGTCAGGGCATCAGCATGGGTTCTGAATCGCCTGTCCGTTCTCCTTGACGGTTTCCAGCACAATAGAGGAGCTGGCATCCACCACCCCCGGCAGGTACAGAATCCGGTTTTCCAGGAACCGGGCAAAGCGGGGCAGGTCGGGAGCAGTAATATTGAGCATGAAATCCGTGTTTCCGGAAATTTTGTGACAGGCTTCCACCTCGGCATAGCTGATCACTGCTTCGTGAAACTGCTGTGCCGCTCTGGCATCGTGCCGGTTGATCCGGACCTGCACAAAGGCACGCACGGTATGACCCAGGGCATGGTTGTCCAATGCCACCGTGAAATGGCGGATGATACCGGCCTGCTGCAGGGCTTGGGTACGGCGCTGTATGCTGGAGGCTGACAGGTGCAGCTGCTCTGCCAACCCGGCCCAGCTGGCACGTCCGTCCTGCATCAGGGCTTTAAGGATAAGCCAGTCATAACGATCCAGGGTCATGGCACCTTCTGCATGAATCTGTTTTGATTATCCGTATTATTGCATGATTCCTGCAGAACTTGGTCTTTATGCGGCTGAATAAGCATAAACCCGCGCCGGCGAATGCCTTATGCTTATGAGGCTGGTACCAACCGGCCAGTTACCCGTCAATGAGGAGGTCCACATGCCGCATCCATCACAGGAAACCCGTTCCACCATCAACCCTTTGGGGCTGGACGGCTTTGAATTCATCGAGTTTGCCTCACCCCGTCCGGGGGTGCTGGAACCTGTTTTTGAGATGATGGGCTTCAGCAAGGTCGCCACCCACCGTTCCAAGGATGTGGACCTGTACCGTCAGGGCAGCATTAATTTCATCATCAACCGTGAACCGCACAGCCTGGCCCGGTATTTTGCCGAGGAGCATGGTCCCTCAGCCTGCGGCATGGCCTTCCGGGTGCGTGATTCGCATTTTGCCTACAAAAAAGCATTGGAACTGGGGGCCCAGCCGGTTGATATTCCGCCGGGTCCGATGGAACTGCGCCTGCCGGCCATCAAGGGTATCGGCAATGCCCCGATTTACCTGATTGACCGCTATCAGGAAGGTTCGACAATCTATGATATTGATTTTGAATACCTGGACGGGGTGGAACGTTATCCGGCAGGCTGCGGTTTTCATACCCTGGACCACCTGACCCACAATGTGTACCGGGGCCGAATGGCCTACTGGGCCGATTATTATGAGAAGCTGTTCAACTTCCGCGAAATCCGCTATTTCGACATCAAGGGCGAGTATACCGGTCTGACCTCCAAAGCCATGACCGCCCCGGATGGCAAAATCCGCATTCCCCTGAATGAAGAAGGGGCTGGCGGTTCAGGACAGATCGAGGAATTCCTGATGGCTTTCAACGGGGAGGGCATCCAGCACATTGCCCTGGCCTGTGATGACCTGATCGGCTGCTGGGACCGCCTGAAAGCCAATGGCATGCCGTTTATGACACCGCCGCCGGCCACCTATTACCAGATGCTGGATGAGCGTCTGCCGGGGCATGGCGAGCCGGTGGACGCCTTGCAGGTACGGGGCATCCTGCTGGATGGTTCAACAACGGATGGCGAACCGCGCCTGCTGTTGCAGATTTTCTCGGAAACCCTGCTGGGGCCGGTGTTCTTCGAGTTTATCCAGCGCAAACAGGACGAAGGCTTCGGGGAAGGCAATTTCAGGGCATTGTTTGAGTCCATTGAGCGTGATCAGGTCAATCGCGGCGTATTAAAGCCAAAAACCGCATGAGATTTATCCACAGAAGTTGTGGACAAAGGCGTTCATAACTCAGCAAGCTTGGGGTAAAAACCGTTTTAAAACAGCGTATTGCCATAAATTGATTTATTTTTAATCATTCTGGTCATTACCCATACCCTGGCAGACACCGGTCCCTGAACTCAGGACGGTGTTCCGCAAACCCGGCAGTAGTAAACCTCCACGATCGGATGGTACAGGCTGTGCAGGTCGTCCAGTTGTCCCTTGTAATCATCCGGAGACAATGGGCGGTGCGCCACAACCGAGGCTGTCAGTGTCCAGGCCCCCTGTCCGACCGACCACAGGTGCAGGTCTTTCACCTGGGTACCGGCCACACTTTCCAGACGCTGGCGAACCTGCTGGCGTAATGCTTGTGGTCCTTCCGTATCCAGCAGGATGGCACCGGTCTGGCGCAGCAGCTGCCAGGCCCAGCGCAGAATCACACCTGATGCCACCAGTGCGATCAGCGGGTCGAGCCAGTTCCAGCCCCACAGCCAGGCAGCAGCCAGCCCGACAATGGCAGCCACGGAGGTCACTGCATCGGCAATCACATGCATCAGGGCTGCCTGCAGATTGTGATCCCGCGGATGTTCCGGCTCATGCTGGTCATGGTGATGGTGCGGGTGGGAATGCGTGTGCCCCTGATGGGTGTGGTCGTGTCCATGAGAATGATCATGTGCATGCCCATGGGAGTGTGAGTGCCCATGCGTCCCGGCCAGCAGCCAGGCCGACAGCAGGTTAACCAGCAGGCCGATCACGGCAACGGTCATGGCCTCCTTCGGCATCAGCGGTTGCAGGGACAGCAGGCGTGAAACCGACTCCACCACCAGCCACACGCTGCTCAGGCCCAGTAGCAGGGCACTGGTATAGGCGGCCAGATCATTGATCTTGCCGCTGCCCAGTGTCAGACGCCGGTCGCCGGCATAACGCCGTGCCAGATAATACGCCATGAACGCCAGCCCCAGGGCCAGGGCATGGCCGCCCATGTGAATACCGTCTGCCAGCAGCGCCATGGAGCCGGTGATGACCCCACCAATGACCTCGACAATCATGGTGACGATGGTCAGCAAAGTCACCAGCAGGGTCCGCTGCTCGGCCTGATGCTTCCGGCCCTGGCCGAAGTCATGCAGATGGTGGATTTCCCTGCTGGTCGGGCAGGATGAATCAGGGACGGTGCCTGTTGCCATCGTGATACTCCTTGTTGTGAGTCACCTGTTTTTTCATGATGGTAGGTCCTGCTGCCGATGGAGGCAATTCAAAACCCGAACAGGGCAGCCAGCCCCAGCAGGACAAAAATCACGGCAGCAACGCCATGTACCAGTTTCAGTGGCAGTTTATGCGCCATCCTGTCACCCACCAGCACCGCCGGAACGTTGGCTATCATCATGCCCAGTGTGGTTCCCAGTACCACCCAGACGAGTGAGGCATATTCCGCCGCCAATGCGACGGTGGCCACCTGGGTCTTGTCGCCCATTTCCGCCACGAAAAAGGCGATCAGTGTTGCCATGAAAACACTGTTCCGGGTGGCATCAATTTGGGTGTCTTTCTCATCCAGCTTGTCCGGAATCATGATCCAGACCGCCATGGCCAGAAAGCCCAGCCCCAGTATCCAGCGCAGGGCATCTTCTCCCAGCACGCTGGTGATCCAGGTGCCCACAATACCGGCACCGGCATGATTCAGCAGGGTGGCCACCAGAATACCGAGGATGATCGGTACCGGCTTGCGGAATTTCGCGGCCAATACCAGCGAGAGCAGCTGGGTTTTATCACCGATTTCGGCGAGGGCAACGATGCCGGTTGAAACGAGAAAAGCTTCCATAAAGACTCCAAAGCCGGGCATTTTCCGATGACCACACCACCCTCCCGGCTTTACCGAAGGTGTTGTGGTCAAAGGTCTTGCCAAACCGGAGTCGTCTGTACCATGACCGAACGGCCAAGTGTGTTGATACAGACCCTTGCTGTTGAAGGAGGCTACTCCCCAATGACGGGGCAGATTCTAGCGTCCGGAGCAGCAGCCTGTCCAGCCCGTGACCTGAATGATTCCGAATCAGGTGATATTTACGGCATTTCGCTGCTTGCCCGGTACGACCTGAAACGCTGATAAAATCAACAATGTTTTTTATGAAAACAATGTTGACAATAAAAACATTGGGTGTAAACTAGCCTCATGTTGACAAAAAATACATTAACCATTCAATCAGGATAAGATGATCATGAAAAATACACTTGCCACGACTTTTGCCGCTTCCCTGCTGGTTAGCAGCCTGGCTGCCCCGGTGATGGCCGAACCGATGACCACAACAGAACACCTCTGGTTCACTGACCGTCAGGTCAGTGCGTTTTATACCCTGGATGAAGCCAATCACCAGGTAGTTGTCACAGCCCGGCCCGGACCCGATGCCCGGTATGACCAGGACAAACCGGTCGCACGCACCGCCACCCTGCTGGAAGACGGCGGAAAATTCATGACTGCGATGTATGGCACCGGTGATAACACCCAGACGACCACACTGATTGTCACCCGTGACGGGGACCAGCTGGAGGCCTTCGTTTCCACCTTCTCCCCGACTGCCGGCCCGGACAATGCCATTACCCGGCTGGATTGAAGCGCATGACGGGTTCGGGCTGATGTCGGGTTTTAAAAATGTTGCCATGGAAAACTTGTGCTATGATGCCTGACCCCCGCTGACTGCAAGGCAAACTGTATGAGCAAAGATTCCTGCCGTCCTTATCACCATGGCAACCTGTTCCAGGCGCTGATCAATACGGCACTGGAACTGCTGCAGGAGCAGGGCAGCTGGCAGTTCAATCTGCGGGAAGTGGCGCGCCGGACCGGTGTCAGTCATGCAGCACCGTACCGGCATTTCAGCGATAAAACCGCCCTGCTGACCGAATTGGCCCTGGTGGGATTCGATGCACTGGGAGATGCCCTGTCAGCCAGCAGGCAGCCGGAAAACCCGGTGCAGCAGCAACTGCTGGCAGCCGCCATGGCTTATGTGGCCTTTGCCGATGCCAATCCGGCCCTGTACCGGTTGATGTTCAGTGCGGATGCCGGTAACCGGGAAGATGTGCATCTGAGCCAGCGGGCACAGAATACCTTTACCGTGGTACTGGCACTGCTGGAGCAGGGACGCAGGGAAGGCGTGTTCAACGGGAAACGCCCGCTGCAGAGTCAGGCACTAGCCTGCTGGGCCGAGGTTCACGGCTTGGCTTTGCTGGCCATTGACGGCCTGCTGCTGCCTGAAAAAGTTGGCAATGACCCGGTATCGGCAGCCCTGAGTACCCTGGTGGAGGGACTGGGAGCCTGAATGTCTGCACCCGCTGCGGGCATTGTCTGCTGACAGGTTAGCTGTCTGTCAGCACAAGTTCCAGGAACGCTACTCCGGAAAGCGGGTTGTTGTAATAGGGACTGATACGCCGGAACCCCAATTGTTCATACAGTTGCATGGCTTCATGCAGCAGTTCGAGTGTATCCAGACGCATGCGTGCATAGCCCTGTTCACGCGCTGTCTGAATGATGACAAGGGCCAGTTCCCGCCCCAGTCCGCTGCCACGGGCTTCCGGACGGACATACAGGCGCTTCATTTCACACACCTCACCTTCCAGTGGCCGCAGGGCGATACAGCCCAGCATGCGATCTCCATCCATGGCCGCCAGCAGCTCACCACCGGGCGGGGCATATTTGCCCGGCAGGGTGGCCAGTTCATTCTCGAAGTCCTGAAAGCACAGGTCCACATTCAGGAAGGCCTGATACTCCCGGAACAGCTGCCGGATGGCTGCCAGTTCCGTGTCGGTGCGCACGGCCCTGATCTGCCGGTGAACGCTGCTGCCTGCCGGTTTGTTCAGGCTGCTCAATGATCCGCTCCAATCCGGATCACCACCTTGCCGAAATTTCTGCTTTTCAGCAATCCGATCAGGGCTTCCGGTGCCTGCTCCAATCCCTCGATACATTGCTCATGATAATGAATCCGGCCCTGTTCGATCCAGTCGGACATCGTTGACATGCTTTGTGCCATTTCGTTCGCCTTACTGCTCACAGCTGAAATTGGCGGCCCGCTCCGGGCTGCCGCTGCCTTGGTAACGGGCCACCTGCGGGTACGGGCACAGGGGCCGGTTACGGGTCGCCGACCAGCCGGAAGGCAGCTCGGTATTCACACCACCCGCATTGCCGCTGCCGCGTGCAGCGGCAATGATCCGCTCCGGCGCTTCACCCTGCTCAACCCAGGCCACCAGCGGGGTCAGCAGATCAAACTGGTCCGTCGCCGGTCCACCCGAGCAGTGCCCCATGCCCGGTACCGGGTAAAGTCTGGCAAAGGCTTCGGCATCACCACCGTGATAACTGTCCAGCCCCTCATACCAGGCTTTGGTGTCATTGAAGGAGAAAATGGCATCCGATACCCCGTGATAGGCAATGATTTTGGCACCCCGGTTTTTCAGGGTATCAAGACGGGTCGGATCAGGCGGGGTCATGAACCCCATACCGGACTCGGTGTAAAGTGCATTGCTGGTATAGATTTCGCTGTTCAGGCTGTCGATACTGGCCTGATAGACGAAAGCCGGGCCGTCAAAATTGGCAATATTGTTACCGCTTGGTACAAGCGGCGGGGTCTTGAATATCATCGCTACAGCCCCGGAATCCAGGTTCAGGGGTGCGAAATATTCCCAGAACATGACCCCGGACGCATTAATACCGGCATCCCAGGGAAAAGCACTGTAGACCCGCTGGCCGGAACTGGTCCGGATACCGGAGAAAATATTGCCGAGGGCGCTTTTCTGATCTGTTGTCAGGCAACTGCCATCCCGCCCCATGCTGCAGGTGGGTATATCCACCTGAAGATCAAAAGCTGCCTGACAGGCTTCCCGATCCTGCACCATGCCATCTGCCAGCCCGTCAAGCGCATCACATTGCGCCAGAATGGCATTGGCAAGGGTTGTGCGTTCAGTTGCCGTCACGGCGGTGGCCAGATCCGCCGGATCGGTACCGGGAATGGCGGCATAAAGCTGTGCTCCGCCGATACTGGCCACTGCTGCTTTGGGCAGGTTGTAACCGGGTGCACCGATCAGGAAACCGTCGTAGTCACTCGCATAGCGTGAGGCTGCCACCAGGGCGTGACGTCCGCCGTTGGAGCAACCGCCGAAATAGGAACGGTCCGGACGCCGGTTGTAGGCCTCCAGAATCAGTGTCCTGGCCATGGGGGTCAGTTTGGCCACGGCCTGATAGCCATAATCCAGACGTGCCTGCGGGTCGAGTCCGAAGGTCGGAATCGCGGGTGAGTGGCCGGCATCCGAGCTCAGTACCGCAAAGCCCTGAGACAGGGCACTGGTGAGCGGACCACCACCGGAGGTCAGTCCCAGTGCCGCCTTAACCTCGCCGTCAATACCGCCATTGGCCTGATAAAAGTAGCGCCCGTTCCAGACAGTCGGCAGGCGCATTTCAAAGCCGATGGCATAGGTTTTGCCATCAACCGGGCTGATGCGTTCATGCATTTTGCCGGTAATCAGGCAGTGTTCGGCAATCGGTTGTCCCGCCAGGGTTTCCGCCCCGGCAGCCACGGTCGTGGACGAGGTGATTGCGGTTCTGGCAAAAACGAAACCGGCCAGGGATGCACAGCTGGCGATGCGGGTGGAAGTGGTGGCGGCAGACAGCCGGGGCAGCTTGCCGTCATTGTCATTACAGGCACTCAGGAGCAGTCCGGCGAGTATCAGCAGGCTGGCCGACCTGACAGGCAAACGGGTTGTCATGAATGGTTTCCTCGGGAAGTGATGTGTTTCTCAGGCAGTTTCGGCTTTGGAGCCGGCTCTTTCCCGAAGGATACAGCAAAGGCAGCGGGTGATGGGAATGGATGGCAATTCGGGGATAAGTCTCTGCCCGAACAGGTATTCGGGCAGCACTTGCAGCATTACACGAAGCTGTGGGTCTGGCTGACAATGAAAAAAGTCATCGCAAACACAATCACGGTAAAAATGACGAGTTTACCAGCCACACTGTCCTTTTGGGTGGAAGCAATATTGTGTCTCTCGATCTTTACAACCTTGAAAAGGCCGCTGCGGTATTCGATAAAATCCTCAAATTCACGGAACTGGCTGTTTGCACCTTCGTAAATGCCTCCATTACGGGTTCTGATTCTGATCATGGTGAATCCTCCTCACATGCAGACTGGTTGACGAATTCATACCGGATAACACTCTTTAGGCTGATGGCCGAAACCGGGGTCGGGCAAGCATCATGCCGTATTGAATGGTTTGGACTGGATCGGTATCCATTTTGATAAATAATGAATGACCCGGCAAACAGGAGAATTTATGTAACCTTTACTGTTCTGGATTAAAAAAGACAGATGGCTCTGAAAAAAGACAGAAATCACTGATAAATTGTCCGATTCCGGCATTTGGCTTGTTAATGAAAACAGGAGATGTTAAATTTATGCTCATTTTGTCCAAAATTAGGCCAAAATATTGCCCCGCTTGGGGAGTGCTGTCATGCCAGAACGTGGCAATATGAAAAAATATCGTAGAATCAATTTATTACGTTATCGTGATGAACACTGTAACGGTGAAACCCGGCTGCTGGCAGAAAAACTGCGAACGACACCGGGAAACCTGAACAAACACCTGGGTACCAGTAATCCCCGCCCGATCTCCGATAAACAGGCCCGCAAGTATGAAGCTTTTCTCGGCTTCCGAACCGGTGATCTTGACAGACCGGCAGAACGCCAGAACCACATCTACTATGTAATGATCAATGTACAAAGCCGGCATGTACTGACAGTACTGAAGTGGATGAAAAAGTTTTCAGCAGTTAGGGAAGCATCAGCCACTTATGGCAACTGCGACATTGTTGCCAGACTGGAAGTGGACGAACCCCGGTTTCTGGGTATTGTCTTGGGTGAAATCGGCAGTTATCCGGGGGTATTGCGGACAGAGACGCTTCCCTGCATCACTCACCTGCACTGGCAACGGGGTTCGCTGGGAGACATTACTCACGATCTGGGTATCCGTGAAATCCCTCCGCTGATAGAAAATTTCGCAGATGAGTATATCAGCAAGCGAATGCAATACCATTTCAACGAAATTGAGAGTCTCGGGAAGGGTGAGGCGGAGTCCCATGATCGCAGAACCCATGACATCGATCGGGTCGGCATGCTGAAAAGTGCCAGAAAGCGCATTTTCGCCATCCGCCTGAAGGATGATGTCACCCTTGGTAATGACCGCTATTTTGAGGCCGAAAAAGAGTGCATCAACACCGGCGTCCGTTCACGGCGTATCATTGTGCTGGAATCTGACTGGATCAACCGTTTTGCTGTACTGCAAAAGCAATATCATGCCCTGGAAGGCATCCGGTGCGAGGTCCGCTTTATCCATTGTTCCGACTGGGTTCAGTCTGACAACATCATGGACCCGACCGACTTTCTGATCATCGATGACGAATTTGTCTATGTGCGTGAGCACAGCAAAAGCCGGATCAGCAAGAACCGGGAAGAGGTGAAAAACTTCAAGGATCTGTTCATGAGCAACTGGCGTGCGGCCCTGAGCTTTGAAAAACTACAGGCACAAAAAGAACGGGCCGGAAAGCCATGACACCAGCCGGCAGCGACTGAAAAAAACGCTATGATGCAGGTTTATGACGCTCTGGAAGGAAACCGGCATGACCTCAATCTACTTTCGCAATACTTGGGAACGCGGCTTTGGCACCTATCCGCTCAAGGGTGAAGCACTCACCACTGCCCTGCACCAGGCGGTCGACATCGGCTACCGTGCCATCGATACGGCCCAGATGTACGGGAATGAGGCAGATGTTGGCCGTGCACTCAAAACGCTGGGGATTGCCGATGAGTCGTTATGCATTACTACCAAGGTACATCCTGATCACTTCACATCCGAGCAGTTCATGCCCTCGGTGGAACAGAGCCTGAAGGACCTGCAGCGCGATGTGATTGATGTGCTGCTGCTGCACTGGCCACCGATGGGAGGAGACATTGAACCGGCACTGCACCTGCTGGCTGAAGCGCGCCAGCGGGGCCTGACCCGGCATATCGGCGTCAGCAACTACACCGTGGCCATGATGGAACGGGCGCGGGTACTGCTGGGTGATGAACCGCTGGCCTGCAACCAGGTTGAATTCCATCCGTTGCTGGATCAGCGCCGACTGCTGGCGGCCTCAGCCCGTACCGGCATTCCGTTGAGTTCCTATTGCTCCGTGGCGCGCGGTGAAATCTTCAAACACCCGCTGTTTACGGCGCTGGCAGACGATTATGGTCGCACCCCGGCCCAGATTGCGCTGCACTGGATTCTGCAGAAAGGTGTGGCGATCAATACCATGTCTACCAAACCGGCCAATATCCGTGCCAACTTCGAGATCACGGATTTCACCCTGTCGACACCGGATCTGGCCAGTATTGATGCCCTGATGTCGACCGGCTACCGGATTGTTACGCAGGCGGTGGCACGCTGGGCACCGGAATGGGATTAATCCGCCCTGGGGCTTGTTCTGGCGTTATGACTGGTGATATATAACGTAGTATGAATAGCACTTCACCCCGCACCTATCACCTGAGCGGGCGTTTCTGGATTGAAAGTCCCCAGGGCATGTTCCTGGGTCAGGGCCGTGTCACACTGCTGGAACGCATTCGTGAGCACGGTTCCATCAGTGCTGCCGCCCGCTCGATGAAAATGTCCTATCGGCAGGCCTGGGAGCAGGTCAACGCCATGAACAGCCACAGCCCTGCCCCGCTGGTCAGCAGTGCTACCGGTGGCCGGGGTGGCGGGGGTGCCAGTCTGACGGAAACCGGGGAGCGTGCCGTGAGCCTGTTTCAGGAAGTCAGGCGTGATTTTGATGATTTTTTGACCCAGCGCTCGGCATCGCTGCGGTTATAGCTTTTTTTTATCTTGCGTTATATTCAAAGAGGAATAACGAAATGGAATTTCTTTCAGAAAACCCCGCCACCCGACTGCTGAAATCCTGCGCCCGTACCGGTCTGGCGCTGTTACTGCTGGGCAGTGCTGCTGCGCAGGCGGAAGATGTTCACGTTGCCGTTGCAGCCAATTTCACCAAACCAATGGAAACCATTGCCGCCGATTTTGAAAAAGCCAGCGGTAACAAGGTGATCGCCTCTTTCGGCTCCAGTGGCAAACTGCTGGAACAGATCAAGAACGGTGCACCTTTCGAGGTGTTTCTGTCTGCTGATCAGAAACGGCCCGAGGCGGTTGAGGCAGCAGCGCTGGCAGTGGCCGATTCCCGCTTCACCTATGCCATTGGCAGTCTGGTGCTGTGGTCCGCGCAGCAAGGCGTGGTCGATGATCAGGGCGAGGTGCTGAAGCGTGGTGATTTCCGCCATATCGCCATTGCCAATCCGGACACCGCCCCGTATGGCAAGGCAGCAATAGAGACCATGAGCGGGCTGGGGGTGCTGGAAACCCTGCAGCCAAAGATTGTCCAGGGGGACAGCATCGCCCAGACGCATGCTTTTGTCTCCAGCGGTAATGCCGAACTCGGCTTTGTTGCCCTGTCACAAGTCATCAAGGACGGTGAAATCAGCGAGGGTTCCAGCTGGATGGTGCCCATGGAGCTGTACGAACCCATTCGTCAGGATGCCATCCTGCTCAAGACCGGTGAAAATAACAGTGCAGCCAGGGCACTGCTGGAATACCTGCAATCGGATGCCGCCCACCGGGTGATCGAATCCTTCGGTTATGCCGTATCCACACCGGAACCGGCGGCTGAAACAACGCCCTGAATGCCCACGGATGCTGATCTTGTTGCAGTCCTGCTGACCCTGAAGCTGGCAGGACTGACAACACTCATTCTGCTGCTGCTGGGTACGCCACTGGCCTGGTGGCTGACACACAGCCACTGGCGCGGGAAGTCGGTCATCAATGCCCTGGTGGCATTACCGCTGGTCCTGCCACCGGCAGTGCTCGGGTTCTACCTGCTGGTGCTGATGGGGCCGCATGGTCCGGTTGGACAGTTCACCCGTGCCATCGGTCTGGGAACCCTGCCTTTCACCTTCAGCGGGCTGGTGGTAGCCTCGGTGCTGTATTCGCTGCCCTTTGTCGTGCAGCCGTTGCAAAACGCTTTCGAGGCCATCGGTACCCGCCCGCTGGAAGTGGCCGCCACGCTGCGTGCCAGACGGCTGGACACTTTTTTCAGTGTCGTGCTGCCACTGGCACGCCCCGGTTTCCTGACCGCGACCATTCTGGGGTTTGCGCATACCCTGGGTGAATTCGGCGTTGTACTGATGGTGGGAGGCAATATCCCGGGCCGGACCCAGGTTATCTCCATGCAGATACTCAATCATGTTGAAGCCGGCGAATACCTGCGGGCGCACTGGCTGGCTGCCGGGATGCTGGTATTCTCCTTTGTGGTGCTGCTGGTGCTTTACGGCTTTGCCCCCCATGCCAGGAGTCGGCGCTGAGATGAAAACAGATCATCAGGACCCTATCCTGGCCCGGTTTCAGCTGTCTTTCCCGGATTTTACACTGGAAACCGACCTGCAGCTGCCTGCCCGGGGTGTGACCGTTCTGTTCGGCCCTTCCGGCTGCGGCAAGACCACCCTGCTGCGTTGCATTGCCGGACTGGAGCGGGCATCACAAGGGTTGCTTCAGGTGCGGGAAACTGTGTGGCAGGACAGCGAACGCCGGTATTTTCTGCCGCCGTATCAGCGCCCGGTCGGCTATGTGTTTCAGGAACCCAGCCTGTTTGAGCACCTGAGCGTGCGTGGCAATCTGGAATTCGGTCAGAAGCGCATTCCGGCCCGTGAGCGGCGTATTGCCCTGGAGCAGGCCCTGGAGCTGTTGGGAATCGAACATCTGCTGGAACGCATGCCACAGCACCTGTCCGGAGGGGAAAAACAACGGGTCGCCATTGCCCGTGCACTGGCGGTCAGCCCGCAGCTGCTGCTGATGGATGAGCCGCTGGCTGCACTGGACCTGCCGCGCCGCCAGGAGATTCTGCCGTTTCTGGCCCGCCTGCATCAGGAGCTGGAAATTCCGATGCTGTATGTGACCCATTCACCCCAGGAGGTCACCCGTCTGGGGGATCATCTGGTGATGTTGGAACAGGGCCGGGTGGTGGCATCCGGCGACCTGCAGGAAACCCTGACCCGTCTGGATCTGCCCGTGGCCCAGAGCCGGCAGGCATCCACGGTGCTGAGTGTTACGGTCTGCGGGCATGAAACCGCCTACGGGCTCACTGAAGCCTGCTTTAATGGTGGCCGCATGCTTCTGCCACTGCGTGAGGCTATTGATACCGGTACCGTGCTGCGCCTGCGCATCTATGCCCGGGATGTGAGTCTGACCCTGCAGCAGCCACAGCAGACCAGCATCCTCAATGTACTGCCGGCCACCATTACCCGCACGGTAGCGGGTGAAGAAGGACAGACCATTGTGCAGCTCAGTCTGGGCGGGACGCGGCTACTGGCCCATGTTACCCGCAAATCGGCGGATGTGCTTGGGCTGCAGCCGGGTCTCCCGGTGTTTGCCCAGATCAAGGCAACGGCTATCTTGTGATCAGCGGTTGCCGGAATCTGCAGGTGAGATAACAGTATTCAGGGTATGAAATGCAGTTTGCAAACCACTCTGTTCAGGCACTACCCTGCAGCCGTTTCCTGGCCTGCTCCCAGGTTTCCCCCGGCTTTGCCTCCTGTTTAATCAGCGCTTCATCAATCACACGCCAGGTTCTGCCACCTGACGGCCCGATAGATGGTGACACACCGTTCTGATGTTCCGGGGGAAAGGTAAATGTCAGCCCGGTTATTTTTCGCCCGGTCTTGGTGGTTTCGTAGTGAAGGTCCAACCCGTCCTTGGCACGGATTTCCTGCACGGCCAGATCAATTACCTTGCGGCGCACCAGTCCGAAATCCCGGTCATAGGCAGAAGGAACTTCCATAATGGCCTTGAACTCCTCGACCGACAACCGCAGTACGCCGGTTTTGCGAAACTGGATCACCAGTTCAAAGAGTCGCCAGGAATACAGATAGTTGAAGTCAGCCGCCCGGCTCAACAGATAGCGGGTAAAGCGTTCTTTCAGATTGATCAGGTGCTTGTCGAGGTCCGGGTGAAACTTGAGCGAGACCGAGCCTTTACCCGGATTATAGCGATAGGAAATGATCCAACGGATAGTGACACCGCCGTCCACTCGCAGCATGAACAGCTCCCGATCCCAGAGCTTGCTCTCAGCCTCTTTGAGAGTGCGGTAAGCATTGTTAGTGGGGATACCATACATCTGGCTGTAAGCAGCCGCGCTGACCGTAACCAGTTGGCCGATGCCTGCATTTTCATCCAGGCTGGACACTGCCAGCATCAGCAGGCGTTTTTCATTCAGGGACAAACGTTGTACAGCGCGGATCAGGTCATTGCTGACGGTGACTTTGGGGTGAAGCATGGTGGTATTCCTTGCGTGGGTTACCGGCAGGATAAGGTAATCTACAGTCTATTTCAAACCTTATAATTAAATAAGGTATGAAATACAGTATTCAGGGTATGAAATGGCAGTATCCGGGGTATGAAATACAGCCCGAAAGCAAGCTGTGACAAGGGTTCTGGCAGGCTAAAAAGAATTTAAAAAATATATAAAAATGTCGGGGTTGTGGATAAGTGGAAATCTGCAGCGCAGAACCTGAGCTTGCTGGCGTCGGGATGAGTTGTGTCAGCGGTGACCAACCCAAAACGCTGGGCAAGCCAGTGGAGCGCTGGAAGTATTACCTTTGCTTCAGCAATGTGCCTGCCACCAGCTTCCGCGATAATATAAAGTTGTTTAGCGTTGGCCTGGATACGCCCAGGATACGGGCGATATTGGCGCGGGTAACTCCCTTGTCCAGGTAGCCTGCTATTTCCCTTTCCCTGCCATCCAGCTTGCTTTTGCCTTGGGAGCCTTTGGGTCTGCCGATGGTCTTACCTTTGGCACGGGCATTTTTCAGTCCTTCCTTGGTGCGCTGGCTGATGAGGTCGCGTTCCAGCTCGGCCAGCAGACCAAACATCGTTACCAGCATCTTGCTTTGCATATCCTGTGTGCCTGTGATGCAGATATTCTCTCTGATGGCAGTAAAGTGGATACCCTGCTTTATCAGTGTGTCCAGGGTCATGATGATATTGGCAATGGTGCGGCCTATGCGGGAAAGCTCACTGACCAGCAGGCGATCCCCTGCCTGTAGCCTGGATAGGATGCCATCCAGTTCTTTCTTTTGTGCGCTCTTACGGGTGGATATCTCCACCTGTATGAACTCATCAATGATGATGCCCTCACGGTGGGCAAAGTCCAGTACCGCCAGCCGCTGGCTGTTCACATCCTGTTTGCTGCTGGAAACCCTTAAATACGCGATAACGGCCATGACGAAGATAGAAAAGGGTTGAAAACATCCATCCTCAAGCCTTCAAAATCTTTTGTATTTCTTGTGGCAAGGGTGAGGTTGTGGGTCTTTGCCGTGCCAGCCATCAGCGAATCGGCGAGGTGCAGGGTTCTCCCCTGCTCTTTGGCAACAGCCCGTAATAAAGCAGCCTGCCGTGCTTCCTGCTGACCGATAGTGATGATGTAATCATCATAACGTGCTACCAGCTCTGAAAGGATGCTTTCGATGTGGTTGCGTCTCTTACCCTCGGGTAACAGGACAAGACCATACACCAATTCGTGCAGGGTAATGGTTGAAAGCCATGCAATGGGCAACCCCGAGAGGAAATCAACAACATTCGGGTGCGGCTGAGGTTTCCCAAGCTCTGAAATAATGTTGGTGTCCAGCAATACTTGCGTCATGGTGAGTGGCGGGGCTGTTTATTGGAAAGGAATGTCTCGGTCAGGCTCCTTTCTGTCGGGCAATTCCAGCTCCCCTGTTCCCGCCATGTTCTGGATGAGCCATTGCCCAAATGGTTGGGTGGGGGTACTGACCCTTTCCCATTGCTCGGCTGAAACGATGACGTAAGGCTTTTTCGTACCAATGTATTGGGGTCTCTCACTGGCAAGACGTAGCAACTCGGACAGTTTGGCTTTTGCCTCTGCTATTGTCCAAACCGTAGTGTGTTCTGTTGAGTGAGTAATGAGCATAATCTCCCTATAGGTTAGGCATCTACACTAGTCTAGTCTATTAAGAAAGACAATGAAAATCTTTGGTGTATAAAGAAAGGTTGTTTATATATTTTTAATTTACACTATATGTAAAAAATAAAAACACATTTTCTTATTCACATAGTGCAGGGAAAAATGTTCCTTTTCACTAACAAAACGTTCCTTTTAGTCGTGTATGTTATTGATTTTAAAAGTGAAATAAGCCCTAGAAACAAGAAGAAACATAAGAAACATAAAGGAAGTGTCACTTTCGCTATGGATAAGTGCCCAGATTAAGCGCCCAACTAACACGAAAAACGGGCAGAAGAACAAGCAATCCTCGCCGGATGGGCAGAGGGTGCGGCACTCCGTTTGCACCCTTGCCTGACAGGATATTTTTATATCCACCGTGCGCGGTGTTTCCTGTGCTCCCGTTGGTCGCAGGGCAAGCCGTACCAACAAGGGCAAGGGCTACGCCTGGAATCCTCACCCGTTCGGTGCTCAGTCGCTTCGCTCCCTGCGCTCCGCTGCGGCTTCCGGTTCCACCCTTGACGGGTTCAGGGAGTTTCTTGCAAGCGCCAATCCACAACCCGCTCAACCAGTTCCCGCCGGGCGATGAACTCGATCGCGTACAACCGCGCATACTGGCTGATGCTGTTTCCACCTGGCACGTTATGCCCCAGCTTGTCGGTAAGCGTGGCCTGTAGCCATTGCTGCACCGTGGGGTGGTAATCCTTGTGGTCGGGCATTACCCCAAACGACGCCGCAATCAACTGGGATAGTATTTTATCCAGTGTGAGGGTTGTACGGCGTCCCTTGAACTGGATGTGGTAACGATCCTGGAATGAACTGCCATGACTCATGCGGCCTGTTTCCTTTCAGCATCCACGTAATCCTGCAACAGTTTGAGCGGGCTATCCCCCGGCAATACCACCAGAATCACGGTATGGGTGCTGTAATTCGCCGGGCGGGAATATTCAAACTGTTCCCGATCATCAGCAAGGCACCAATCACCATTAGGCCAGATACAAATCCGGTAAGTATGCGGGTGTTGTTGTGTTTTCATAAGGGCGAATCCTATTATTAATTCATGGATACCATTATATCCAATATAGAATAAAGATGCAGTTATATTTGCTTTAGCAGGGCAAAAACAAATACTCGGTAAGCCCTTACAGAGCCAGCAATCCTGCAATGGAAACTGCAATCTGAACGGTAGAGTTTGGTTTAAATCCACTTCCAAAAGAACAACAGGTAATGCAGTGGTTTTGCAAAACATTTTGCAGCTCTGCTGCATTTTCCAGGTAGTTGGAAAGTATCGTGCTTGGTCGGTTTTTCGGCTGGCCTGGTTCTTGTGTAGGAGTGCAAGATAAAAAGTCTGTTCCAAGATCATCCTAACGGATTGATCTTGAAAAGGAATACTATGTACAACGGTGTGTACGCAGGAACAATGAAAACAACAAGCTATTGTTAAAATTAAGAAAAGCCTTGTACAAGAC
>DAOPKY010000023.1:0-57568 GCA_035391465.1 Thiolinea sp.
CCAAAGGGGGAGGAAGGAGCACAATATTAGCAGATATTCATATGAGGCGGCCCTGATCAGCCCGGCCCTGGAGCACAGGTTGATGACGAAATAGTGTAGGGTTCACGACTCACCCGGTTGATTCCGCAGAGGACACCAGCGGCATGTCATTGAGTGTTTCTGCAATCAGAAACGCCAGCTCAAGCGCCTGGTCTGCATTCAGGCGCGGATCACACCGGGACTGGTAGCGCATCGCCAGTCCGGCATCCGTGACCTGATAGGCCCCCCCCACGCATTCCGTCACATCCTCACCGGTCATTTCCAGATGCACCCCCCCGGCAATACTGCCCTCGGCTTTGTGGATCAGGAAGAAATCACGCAACTCCGCCAGTACATGGTCGAAATTGCGGGTCTTGTAACCGGACTCACTGTTCACGGTATTACCGTGCATGGGATCGGAGCTCCAGATCACCCGATGCCCGGATGCCTGCACCCTGCGGATCAGCGCCGGCAAGCGCTCAGCAATCTGCCCCGCGCCGAAACGCGTGATCAGGGTAATGCGACCCGGCTCATTGGCCGGATTCAGGGTATCCAGCAACATCCGTATCTCGTCATGCTTTGCCCCCGGCCCGACTTTGATACCCAGCGGATTGCGAATGCCGCGCAGAAATTCCACATGGGCATGATCCGGCTGCCGGGTACGGTCGCCCAGCCACAGCATGTGTGCCGAACAGTCATACCATAGCCGATCCTGACCCTCCTGACGGGTCAGGGCTTCCTCATATGGCAGCAACAGGGCCTCATGCGAGGTGTACAGCGTGGTCTCGCGCAGATTGGCGGTATTTTCCGGGGTCACCCCACAGGCACGCATAAAGGCCAGTGCCTGATCAATCTGGCGTGCCATGTGCTCGTAGCGCTCATGCTGTTCCGACTGCGACACAAAGCCGAGATTCCAGCGGTGGACCTTCTGCAGGTCGGCAAACCCGCCCCCGGCAAAGGCACGCAGCAGATTCAGGGTCGAGGTGGACTGGTGATAGGCCCGGATCATGCGCTGTGGATCGGGCATCCGGCTGGTGGCATCAAAATCCAGCCCGTTGATAATATCACCGCGATAGCTGGGCAGGGTAACACCCGAACGGGTTTCAGTGGCAGCACTGCGCGGTTTGGCAAACTGCCCGGCAATACGCCCGACCTTGACCACCGGGCGACGGCTGGAAAAAGTCAGCACAATGGCCATCTGCAGCAGCACCCGAAAGGTATTCCGGATCGAACCGGCCTGAAAATCAACAAAACTTTCGGCACAATCCCCGCCCTGCAGCAAAAAGCGCTCCCCGCTGCCCACCCCGGTCAGGGCTGACTGCAAGGTGGCGATTTCCCCGGCAAACACCAGCGGCGGAAAGCGGGACAGGCTGGCACTGACAGCAGCCAGTGCAGCCTGATCCGGGTATTCAGGAACCTGAACAATGGGCTTGCTGCGCCAGGAATCCGGGGACCAGGGTTTCATGTATGACCTCAGAACGATGACTAAAGGCCGGGATTATACCCTGTCCCCGGTGCCTGCCTAAACGCCGAGTAACACCCCGGCGAAAAACTGCGTCAGGCGCGCATGATCATCCAGCGGCAAGACATCCGCAACATACTGATCCGGGCGCACAATGATAATGCAGCCCTGATCCCGATCAATGCCGCGCAGGGCATAAATGTCCCTGTCCTTGTGGCTGTCGACGCAGAACACCTTTTCATAATCCTTCAGGCCGTACCGACCCTTGCGCGGCTGCAGCAGCGGATGCATGCCATTCACGGCAACCTGCTGGTGATTCTGCTGGAAAATGGCACGTACATCGATCACGGCATCGATATCCGCGCCTGCCGGTGTATGACGGCGCAGGGGTGAGTTTTCATCATCCTGCAGGAAATCGCACAAAGCCCGGACCCGACAACCCGCCGCCATGGCCGGCTCGCTGCCGGCAAAGGCAAACACGTGCCAGCGCCCGTCCGCCGTGACACAGTGCCCCAGCTGCATGGGTTTGGCATCGGCCAGCCGGATGACCGGTGCGGAATGAAAACGCATGCCCAGTGTCTCTCCGCTGGCCAGTTGCTGGTGCTGTCCCTGCCCCACCAGTGTGGAAGGGTTATAGTGCGTGGCAACCCCGGCGGTGAAACGCCCGAACTGCATGAAGGTTTTCTGGAACGCTGCCGGATCGACCCCATCGGGATTATCTGCCGAACGTGGCTTGGCACTGAACATTTTCGAGAAATCCCGATCGAAATCAATCAGCTTCTTCGCCACATCCTGACGCTCGGCCGAGTAGGAACGCAGCAGTTTGGGTGCAGCCCGCCCGGTCAGCACATGCGCCAGTTTCCAGCCCAGGTTCCAAGTATCGTTCACGGAGGTATTCAGGCCCTGCCCCGCCTTGGGGCTATGGGTATGACAGGCATCACCGGCCAGAAAAACGCGCGGCAAACGTCCCGCTTCCGCATCATCAAACGCGGTGGTCAGGCGCTGGCCGATCTCGTACACACTCCACCAAGCGACTTCCTTCACCTCGACGGTATAAGGCTGCATAATGCGGTTGGCAGCTGCAATCAGGTAGTCAGCCGTCATGCTGTCATGGTCAATGCGCTGATTGTCCCTGAGCCTGTCCAGCTCGATGTAAAGGCGCACCATGTAGCCCCCTTCACGCGGGATAATCATCATGTTGCCTTCATTATTGGAATAAATCGCCACTTTCAGGCGAATATCCGGAAAGTCGGTGACGGCCAGCACATCCATCACCCCCCAAACCTGATTGATGGAATCCCCCACCAGCTCACGCCCAATCTGGCGACGCACGGTACTGCGGGCACCATCACAACCGACCACATAACGCGCCCGGACGGTTTCGGTTTCACTCATGTTCCGGGAATAGTTCACCACACGCTCAAACGTCAGCGTCACCGGGTAATCATCCGCCTCATGATCCACTTCCAGACTCAGCAGCTTGCGTGAGTAAAACGGTTCGACCCTGCCCGGCCCCTGACGCATAACGGTCAGAAAATGATCGTGCACTCGCGCCTGATTGATAATCACATGCGGCTGCTCCGACAGGTCATCTTCCACATCCTGAATCCGGCCACTGCGGGTGATATGAGACGGGGTTGCATCATCGGGACGCCAGAACCCGGTTTCCACCACCTGATAAGCCTCCTGGGCCACCTGATCGGCAAAGCCGTAAGCCTGAAACATTTCCATGGTGCGGCAGGCAATCCCGTCAGCCTGTCCCACCAGCAGGCGGTCATCCTTCTGTTCCACGATACAGGTGGAAATCCCGCCAAACTGGGCCAGCTGGGCTGCCAGATTCAGTCCCGCCGGTCCGCAGCCGACAATCAGGACATCCACCTGCGCCGGCAGCGGGCGCTTGAGCGGGGGGGGAACAACGCGGTCCAGTGGATCGCTGATGCGCGGGTCGCCGGCATTAAAACCATCAAGGTGAAATTGCATGATCATCCTCCTTTCTGTTGCAGTAGCCACCTACTTTAAACAAAACCAGTTATTTGTAAAAATAGGTTTTTGCCTCCAGACTGAAAGAATCTGAATAGATGAACCCGAATCTGTTGAAACAGCTGGCCATCATCGTGCGCCAAGGCTCCCTGAGCAGTGCATCAGAACAGCTTTACATCAGCCAGCCAACCCTGACACGCAGTATTCAGGTTCTGGAAGCACGGGTCGGTGCACCGGTCCTGAAACGCTCCCGCTACGGGGTGACACCGACCGAGATCGGTGCGCGACTGGCACAAATCGGCGAGCACATTCTGGCAGATGCGCAACACAGTGAAGAAATCATCCGGCAATGGCACAGCGGCTACCAGAGCGAGTTCACCATCGGCATTGATCCGTTATGGGAGTTCGCCACCGTTACCGCAATGACGGCAGGCTTGTTGGCAGACAGGCAGCATGTCTTTCACCTGCGCACCGGGTCGGCTGCAGCACAGATTGCCCTACTGCAGGAGGGGCAACTGGATTTCCTGCTTGCCCCGGCACACCTCAGTGTAGCCCAAGGCATGCTGGAGCGGCATATCCTGTTTCAGGACCGCTCCGGCGTCTTTGCCGGTCGGCGCTCGCCTCTGCCGGGCCGCAAGACGCCGGTCAGGGCCGAGGAGCTGGCGCAGATGGACTGGATGATCGCCGGTGCCAGTGCCGGTTTTCTGGATGAACAGGGCAGGCAGCCCACGCCGAAAGCGGCACGCATCAACTTTACCGGCGGCATCCGCAGCGTGATTCACCTGTTGCGCACCAGTGCCATGCTGGTACGCATGCCGGCCCGGCTGGCCCTGATGACCGGCGACATCCACCCGGAGCAGCTCATCACGGTTGTCGGTGAACAGGGACCGCGCCGGGATATTGCCCTGTGGTTCCGGGCCGGCACGGATGAACATCCGGAAATGCGCACGGTACGGAAACTGATCAGCCGGATTGTCAGGCAACTGGATCAGGAAACCCCGGATTTCGGGGTGCTCGCCCCGCACCCACCCGCCTGAGCACACTGCTGCATCGCTGTTTCAGGCCCGTCAACCCAAGCCTCGACAGGCATCAGGCAAAGCGGGTATCCAGCTGCTGCTGCCCCGGTGCCATGCGCAGGAAGCTGCCGCCTTCATGCCAGTCCCCGAGCACAATGCGCTGCACGTCCCGTCCATCAAGGCTGAAAGCATGAATGCCGGGACGGTGGGTGTGTCCATGAATCAGGCATTCCACCGCATGGGTACGCATGGCCTGTTCCACCGCCTGCTGATTCACGTCCATAATGGCCTCGGTCTTGGCCTTATTGTGTTCATGACTCTGCAGACGCAGCCGGCGGGCAGTTTCCAGCCGTTGCGGAATGCTCATGGCCAAGGCCTGCCGCTGCCATTCGGGATCACGAAACTGTCGCCGGGCCTGCTGATAGGCCTGGTCATCGGTACACAGCTGGTCGCCATGCATCAGCAGCACCGGGCGCTCATACAGGCTGATCACCTGTTCCTGCGGCAGCAGGGTGCAGCCGGCACGGGCGGCAAAAGCCGCGCCAATCAGAAAGTCGCGGTTGCCATGCTGGAAATACAGCGGCACACCGGAAGCGCTCAGGCGTTCCAGTGCCTCGACCACCGGCAATACGCCCTGCCCCGCCGGGCTGTCCAGCACATCATCGCCAATCCAGAACTCGAACACATCACCCAGCAGATAAAGCCCGTCAGCCCGGCCCCGGATATGTTCAAGAAATTCCAGCAACAACCGGGTACCGGCCGGACGCGCCGGGTCCAGATGCAGATCAGAAATAAACCAGGTACTCATGATGAAGACAAAAAGAAAACGTCAGTGCCCCAGAATCTGGCTCAGGAACAACTGGGTACGTTCACTCTGCGGGTTGTTGAAGAAGGACTCCGGATCATTTTCCTCAATGATCTGCCCGGCATCCATGAAGATCACGCGATTGGCAACCTCGCGTGCAAACCCCATTTCGTGGGTCACACAGATCATGGTCATGCCCTCCTGCGCCAGTTCAATCATGACATCCAGCACTTCCTTGATCATCTCGGGGTCCAGTGCCGAGGTCGGTTCGTCAAACAGCATCACCTTGGGTGACATGCACAGGGCGCGCGCAATCGCCACGCGCTGCTGCTGGCCACCGGAGAGCTGGCCCGGATACTTGCCGGCCTGATTCGGGATTTTCACCCGGCTCAGGTAATTCATGGCAATTTCCTCAGCATCCTTTTTGGCCATTTTGCGCACCCAGATCGGGGCCAGGGTACAGTTTTCCAGCACGGTCAGGTGTGGAAACAGGTTGAAATGCTGGAATACCATACCGATTTCACGGCGGATGGTATCGATATTCTTGAGGTCATCGGTCAGCTCAATGCCATCAACCTCGATCATCCCCTGCTGATGCTCCTCCAGCCGGTTGATACAGCGGATCATGGTGGATTTACCGGACCCGGACGGCCCGCAAACCACAATGCGCTCCCCCTTGAACACTTCCAGGTTGATGTCACGCAGCACATGGAACTGACCGTACCACTTCTGCATGTTGCGGATGCGGATGATGGCCTCGTCACTGACGTTCATTTCACTCATTTATCCATTCCTCGTGTCTAGCGCTGGTGTCCGGTGTGCAGTTTCCGCTCCAGATGCACGGAATAACGTGACATGCTGAAACAGAACACCCAGAACGTAACGGCACAAACCAGATAACCGGTGGCAGAAGTCACCGGCGTGGCCCAGGACGGGTCGGTAAAAGTCGACTGAACCATCCCCAGCAGGTCAAACAGGCCGATAATCAATACCAGGGTGGTGTCCTTGAACAGGCTGATGAAGGTATTGACGATCCCCGGAATCACGATTTTCAGTGCCTGCGGCAGAATGATCATGCGCATGCTCTGGTTGTAGGACAGCCCCAGTGCCGCTGCCCCCTCATACTGACCGGAGGGGATCGCCTGCAGCCCACCCCGAATGTTTTCGGCCATGTAGGCGGAAGAAAACAGCGCCACCCCGATCAGGGCACGCAGCAGCTTGTCAAAGTCCGTGCCCTCGGGCAGAAACAGCGGCAGCATCACCGAAGACATGAACAGCACGCTGATCAGCGGCACGCCACGCCAGAATTCGATGAAGGTAATGGACAGTATACGAAACAGCGGCAGGCTGGAACGGCGTCCCAGTGCCAGTACGATACCCAGCGGCAGGGAGGCGACAATCCCGGTCAGGGCCACCACCAGCGTCACCAGCAGACCACCCCAGAAGTCGGTCGGTACTTTCTCCAGCCCGTAATCAAGCGACATGACAAACATCACGATCGCAATGATCAGGAACAGCGCCCCGATCAGGCGCACCCCGCCCCCGAAGGCCAGCAGTATTTCACCCAGACCGCCACGCAGCCCCAGATGCCCGGCCAGCATCAGCACCACACCGGTCACGGCCATGGCGATCATGCCGGTCCGGCTCAGGTCGACATGCGCGCCTGTCAGCAGAATCAGGGCCACCAGTGGAAACACCGACAGCATCACCAGGCCCATAAAACGCCGTGCCGGTGCCTTGTCGACAATGATCCAGCCCAGACCGGCAGCCAGCAGGGCAAAGACCAGATTGGGCCGCCACAGCTCGCTTTCCGGATAACGCCCGTAGATAAACAGTTTGAGCTTGGCCTCGACATAGGGCCAGCAGGCCCCGACTTCGCCCGTGGCCACCCCGCCCTGTGCCGTCGTGGTACAGACACCGCGCTTGAGTCCCTCAGGGTCGCTCCACACCGCCTTGACAAAGGCAAAATCAATAATGCCCCATAAAGCGCTGAGGCCGTAGTACAGCAGCAGCAGTGTCAGCACCGCCATCAGCACGGAGCGCGTACCCGCCCCCAGGCTGCTGAAGTCGTTCATGGTGGACAGCACATGCCTGCGCAACCAGCCGCTGATCCCGGTATCGGATACCGGCGGTGGCAGAATCGGGGCGTCTTCGGTACGTAGATAGGAAACGTTTGCCATGCCTTGTTACCTCTCGACCAGACGAATACGGGCGTTGAACCAGTTCATGAACAGCGAAGTCAGCAGGCTCAGAATCAGGTACAGCATCATCATCATGAAAATCATCTCGATTTCCTGGCCAATCTGGTTCAGGGCGGTACCGGCGAAAACCGACACAATGTCGGGATAGGCAATGGCGACTGCCAGTGAGGAGTTCTTGGTCAGGTTGAGAAACTGTGAAGTCAGGGGCGGCACAATCACGCGCAGGGCCTGCGGAATGATCACCAGTCGTTGAGCCATGTTGCTGCTCAGGCCCAGTGCCTGACTGGCTTCCGTTTGTCCATGCGGGACGGCCAGAATGCCGGCACGCACGATTTCAGCAATAAAGGAAGCGGTATACAGCGACAGGGCCAGCCACAAACCGATGAACTCCGGTTTCAGCACCATCCCGGCATCGGCCTGATAACCACGTCGCAGAATCGGTCCGTCCTCCCTGAATACCGGCAGCTCCCAGCTCAGGGGCGCGCCCTGAACCCAGAACACGATCAGGGGAATGCCGATCAGCAACAGCAGATAAACCGGGACGGTCGGCGGCCTGCGTCCGGTGGCAAACTGCCTGGCCGTGGCAAAACGGGCATACAGCCAGCACCCCGCCAGTCCCAGCACAAACGCCAGGGCCACATAGCCGAATCCCTGTTCAAACAGGGGGGCCGGCAGGTACAGGCCGGACTTGTTGATCCCGCCCAGTCCCCCGAACAGGGACCAGCGTTCACGCAGCTCGGGCACGGCACGCAGGGCGAAGAAGTACCAGAAGAACAACTGCAGCAGCAGGGGGATATTGCGGAATATCTCCACATAGACCGTGGCTACCGTGCTGAAAATCCGGTTCTTCGACAAACGCATGACCCCGACCAGAAAGCCCAGCAGGGTCGCAGCAATAATACCCAGTATCGCCACAGTAATGGTGTTGATGGCACCGACCCAGAACACATCCAGGTAGGTGGATACACCCGGTGCATAATCCATCAGGCGCACACCCGGTGAATCCAGGATTTCAAAGCCGGCGCGCTGGGTTAAAAAATCAAAGCCGGACTTTTTGTCCAGCCGCTGCAGATTGCTGACCGTGTTATAGACAATCCAGCTGAAAAACCCCAGCAGACCCAGCAGTACCAGTGCCTGGAACAGCCAGCCCCGCCAAGTACTGTTATACAGAAATTTATTGATAATGGATGGTTGTCTGGCCGTATCTTCTTTCATGGCGGAGCACCGGTTTTCTGTGAAGAGGCACAAGCGGGAGAGCAGCTGCCGGACAGTCCATCCCGTACCGGCAGCAGGAGGTCAGGACATTACCTGACCGGTGGTGCATACTGGAGTCCGCCCTCGGTCCAGAGTGCGTTGACGCCGCGCTCCAGTTTCAGGGGCGTCTCGGGTCCGACATTACGGTCATAGATTTCACCGTAGTTGCCGACCAGTTTCACGATGTTGTACGCCCAGTCATCCCCCAGGCCGATACCTTCACCGAACTTGCTGTCGTCCTTGCCCAGAAAGCGCTTGATTTCCGGGTTTTCCGAATTGGCCATTTCATCCACATTGGCGGAAGTAATACCGAACTCCTCGGCATTCAGCAGTGCAAAATAGGTCCAGCGCCCGATATTGAACCACTGGTCATCACCCTGACGCACGAGCGGTCCCAGCGGCTCCTTGGAAATGATTTCCGGCAATACCATGTGATCATCCGGATTGGCCAGTTTCAGGCGCTCGGCAGCCACTCCGGAACGGTCGGTGGTGTACACGTCACAACGTCCTGCACCGTAGGCCGCAATCACCTCGTCCGACTTCTCGAAGGCCACCAGCTCAAAACTCATGTTATGGGTTTTGAAATAGTCGGTGATGTTGAGTTCGGTGGTTGTGCCGGTATTGACACAGATTTTGGCCCCGTCCAGTTCCTTGGCGGACTTGGCTCCCAGTGAATTGGGAACCATCATGCCCTGACCGTCGTAATAGGTCACACCGACGAAATTCAGGCCCAGCTGGGTATCGCGGGTCATGCTCCAGGTGGTGTTGCGTGACAGCACGTCAATCTCACCGGAGGACAGCGCAGTAAAACGCTCCTTGGCAGACAGGGGGGTGAAACGGACTTTTTCAGCATCACCGAAAATGGCCGCAGCCAGCGCACGGCAGTAATCCACATCCAGTCCGGTCCAGTTTCCCTTGTCGTCCGGATTGGAAAAACCCGGCAACCCCTGACTCACACCGCATTGAAGATACCCCTTCTCCTTGACTGTCTCCAGCGTTGTTGCCGCTTGCGCAGAAGCGGTGAACGCAACGGCAGCCAACCCCAACAGAACTTTTTTGAGTTTCATTCTTGACTCTCCCAGTAAAATAGACGGACGGAAACGCCCCCTGCAGCAACAGAGGTGAGGCTAAGCTACCTCAAAGGCCAACCCAGTCTACAAAGAGGCGATACAGCTGGTCAAGTCAAGACTTGACAGAAAACCATACACTGCCCGGCGCTCCCCCTGTTCCGGGGAATTATTTTAATATCATTCAGATAAGTGGCAGCATACCGGTTTTTCCGTATATTCATCCGGCCACGGTACAGGCCGCCCTGCCCATTCCGGTCCTGCCTTCCCATAGTGCGGACCGGGCAGAAAAAGTGCGGATCACCACCCGGGCACAAAAATACCGGAATACCCCGGTAAAATCATTTTCATGAAAAAATATTGAAATACATGGCAGAAAAGTTTTTTCAGGCCGGCGAATTACGGCTGGCTGCCGAAGCGATGGGGTCAGTCAGCCATGCACAAATTCAGGGCACCTGAAACCGGTACCATCCTGACAGAAATGACAAAATTTTTTTATGGGGGTATCTATAAGCCGGCAAATTACCGGCGAATCAAACCGATTCCGGAATTTTACCACCCGATAATGGCGGCAGCTGGCACTCATCAAATATCCGGTACTCGCAGCGCTGGCAGCGCTGGTGATCCAGGGCCACCGTGGTGATCTTGTGGATGGCCTCCTTCTTTTCTTCAAAGAAGTACTGCAGTCCGACATGCTCGTCAAAGTGTACCTTGTGGATAAACTCGTTGACCCTGGGTTTGAGTTCGGCAAAGTAAAGGCCGCCGCCCTTTTCCCGCAGGCGGTCAGACTCCTGCTCCAGCATTTCCGCCCCGGTCAGGTCAATGAAATTGACACCGGTTCCCACAATCAGGATGTGCCGGATTCGCTGCTTTTCACTGATATGGTTCAGCTGTGACTGAATATGATTGGAGGAGCCGAAATAAATCGACATGTCGATGCGGATAATCTTGAACTGCGGGCATTCCTGCAGGTGCGCCGCTTCAGATTCACGCACCAGTGAACGCTTGCCGGAATCCGGATCACGATCCGGGGCCAGGCTGACCACATCCGGGATCGATGTCCGGGCCAGAAACAGGACCAGAGACAGCAGTACCCCGAAATAAATCGCAAACTCCAGATCAAAGAACAGGGTGGCGAAAAAGGTGGTCAGCAGAATGCTGGTTTCGGCCTTGCTGGTCTCCAGCACTTTTTTGATATTGGAAAAATTAATCAGGTTCCAGGCTACCAGCAGAATGATCCCGCCCATGGCGGCAATCGGCAGGTAGGCAGTCAGCGGAGCCACCAGCAGAATGATCAGGGCCAGCAGCACGGCAGCGAAAATGGCCGACATCGGGGTTCTGGCTCCGGAGGTGTAGTTGACCCCGGAACGGGTAAAGGAACCGGAACCGGCATAGCTGGAGAAAAAGCTGCCCACCACATTGGAGAGTCCCTGGCCGAAAAACTCCTGATTGCCGTCAATACGCTGATGGGATTTGGCCGCAATGGCCCGGCTGATGGATACCGCCTCGATCAGCCCCAGCAGGGCAACGGCAAAAGCCTGCGGTGCCAGCATGCGGATCGTGCTCAGGGAAAAGTCGGGCTGTGACAGCGGCGGCAGGTGGGCCGGAATCTCGCCCACGTAAATAATGCCGCGCTCCTCACCGCCCAACAGCAGCGATACCGACCCCCCGACAATCAGCCCCAGCAGCATGTTGGGAATCCGTGGCAGGAGTTTCTTGAGGATAAAAGCCGTAGCCAGTGTGATCATGGCAACGGCAAGCACAAACAGGTTGGCATTCGGCAATTCGTTCAGGATGGTCAGCCAGGTATGCAGAAAGGAATCGCCCCGCGGAACATCAATCCCGAGTACATACTTGATCTGACTGGTGGCAATCAGGATGGCGGCACCGGCAGTGAACCCCACCACCACCGTATGGGATACAAAGTTAACCAGCACCCCCATGCGTGCCAGCGCAAAACCGAGCTGATATACGCCGGCCAGAAAGGTCATGGTCAGGGCCAGCTGGATATATTGTGGCGAGCCGGGTTCGGCATGATTGCTCAGGGCGGAGAACACCACAATGGAAATCGCCGTGGTCGGCCCGGAAATCAGGTGCAGGGAGGAACCGAACAGGGCAGCCACCACCGGCGTTACCATGGCGGTATAAAGACCGTATTCGGGGGGCAGACCGGCAATGGTGGCGAAAGCCACACCCTGGGGCAACACGATGACGGCACCGGTCAAACCGGCCAGCAGATCGGCCTTGAGGGTATTGCGGTTAATCAGCCGAAACCAGTCCACAAACGGGAAGAAAAAATGGATTAGCGAATTCATGGATTCTTGAGAAAATTGGTTTTTATTGCCGGTAAGCCAACTGATGAAACATCAGTATACGCTTATTTGCTTATTTATACAGGGAAGCCCGGTAAAAAGCAGCCGATTTATCAGCCTTTCCCCCAAACGGGATAGTAGCAGGCAGGGGCTTGCTGAAAGCGGAATACCGCCGCATCGGGTAAGGATAGGCCAACCCGGCAATATTTGCACAGAACCGGAAATGAGGATTTATCGGTTTTATCAGTGCCCCGGGAGAATCCGGAAATTCTGCTGGTTAATGGGACCGTTTTGCCTTATAACTGCGCAGCTGCCTGTACGAGTATCCGAATGCCGAAACAATCCCTGCCGGATGAGAACCTGTTAAAGCGTCTTGCCGATGCACTGTATCAACAGGGCTACCTTGTGCTGTGCGATGCCCTGCCCCTGTCCCTGATCAGGGCTTTGCAGGCCCGGATACGGGTGCTGGATGATGCGGCATTCCATCTGGCCGGTATCGGGCGCGAGCAGGATTATCGCCGGGTAAAACGGGTGCGCAGTGACCGGATTCACTGGCTGGATGACAATGATCCGGGTACCGGTGATTATTTCGTGTGGATGGAGGCGCTGCGTCTGGGCCTGAACCGTGCCCTGTTTCTGGGCCTGTTTGATTATGAATGCCATTTTGCCTGGTATCCGCAGGGTGCGCGTTATCAGACCCATATCGATGCCTTCCGGGGCAACAGCAACCGCAGGCTCTCAACCGTGCTGTACCTGAATCCGGACTGGCAGGACGGGGATGGCGGCGAGCTGGTGGTTCATGCACCCCGACCGGAGCAGGCTGCCCGGCTGCCCGGTCTGGCCCTGCCCGCCACGGGCACCGAACTGGTCCGTGTCCAGCCGCTGGCGGGTACGCTGGTGGTCTTTCTCAGCGAGGTGTTTCCGCATGAGGTGCTGCCGGTTCACAAACCGCGCTACAGCGTGACCGGCTGGTTCCGGATCAACAACTCCAGCACACAGCAGGCCGACCCGCCGGCTTGAGCACCAGAAAAATCAGGCTTATTTGCCAAATCCGCCACAGCCCCCCATATTCATGCCCATTGAATGCATCAGACCGGAGTATCGAGTATCCATGCCAGCTTTTGACACCGCCGAAGTCCTCAGTGTCCGACACTGGAACCCGCATCTGTTCAGCTTCCGCACCACCCGTGCCGACAGCCTGCGTTTCCGCAATGGTGAGTTCATCATGATCGGGCTGGAGGGTGACGAGCGTCCCGTCATGCGGGCCTACAGTATCGCCAGCCCCAATCATGAAACGTTTCTGGAGTTTTTCAGCATCAAGGTACCCGACGGCCAGCTCACCTCCCGCTTGCAGAACCTGCAGGCCGGCAACCGTATCCTGATCAGCCGCAAGCCGACCGGCACACTGGTCGCGGATGACCTCAGGCCCGGCAGGCACCTGTTCCTGCTCGGCACCGGCACCGGGCTGGCCCCGTTCCTGAGCATTGTGCAGGACCCGGAAATCTACGAGCGCTTTGAGCGGGTGATCCTGTTTCACGGGGTGCGTTTCCGCAGTGACCTCGCCTATGAAGACTGGCTGCGCCATGAATTGCCCCGGCACGAATACCTGGGCGAGACGATTCGGAACCAGCTCAGTTATTATCCCAGTGTCACACGCGAAGATTATCCGAATCAGGGCCGGATCACCGACCTGATCCGCAGTGGCCAGCTGTGCCGGGACCTGGGCCTGCCGCCCCTGAACCCGCAAACCGATCGCCTGATGCTGTGCGGCAGCCCGACCATGCTGGCCGATACCCGTGAACGGCTGGACAGCATGGGTTTTGAGGCCAGTCCCAGGCGCGGTATCGCCGGTGACTATGTTATTGAGCGGGCGTTTGTGGAAAGCTGAAACAGCCTGATACAATGTAACACTTATTTTTCAAGCTGTTACTACAGTTTTACGGTTAACGTTACTTAAGAACCCTCACCCGAAGGCATACACTGAAGCCTGATATTGATTCTCCTTGGGTGGTACCGGCCATCCGGGCTTGTCTGGAGTCCGGGTGGCCTGTTTGATGGACTCGCATGAAAACCGGGAGCAACTTGACCCCGGTATTCATTCCTGCATCGAAACCTTCCTGCCCGCTTATTCCGCCCCGGATATCTGCTTCAGGTAGGCAACCAGCACCTTGATTTCAGTCGGATTCAGGCGTGATGACCATGCCGGCATCTGCCGCTGAATCCCGTTGGAAATCACGGTCTTGATCGCCGTCAGGTTCTTTTCCTCCGACTGGCGCGGTGATACACCCGCCACCGTCCAGATTTTATCGGTCAGGTTGGCAGCCCCCTGGGAGTACATGCCGGTGGCATCCTTGGTATGGCAGTAATAGCAGCCTCCGGTTTCCCCGTTGAAGATCAGCTCGCCCTGGGAAGCCTGAGCCGGATCTGCCGCCAGCCCGGACAGGCTCAGGACATAATTGGCCACCTGATCCAGCTGCTGGTCATTGAAGGTTTCCCGGAATGCCGGCATGAAGCCGTTACGCCCGTGCACAATGGTGTATTCAATCTGCTCGGGTGCGCTGCCCCACAGCCAGTCATCATCCACCAGATTGGGAAACAGGCCCGGAACCCCCTGACCACCGGCCTGATGACAAGCCGCGCAGTAGTCCCCGAAAATACCCCTGCCATAGGAACGCACAAACGCGCTCATGTCACTGTTTTCCACAATCTGCTCATACGGAGCGGCAGCAACCTTGGCCAGATACTCCTGCTGGCGCATGGCGGTAGGCCCGGTCTGCAGCTCGCTGGCCAGCAGGGCACGGGTATTCCAGTGTGTGGTTTTCTCCTCGCCGGCATCCGTCTTGTAGCTGATGGAATTGCCGACGCCCCTGGTATAAGAGCCAAAGAATGGCCAAGACGGATAGATGATCCAGTAGACGAATGCAAACACGAAGGTGGCATAGAAAGTCCACAACCACCAGCGCGGCAGCGGATTGTTGAACTCCTGCAGATCATCATCCCACACGTGTCCGGTGGTTTCTGCGCCAGTCAGCGGATCTTTTACGGGTTTTGCCATAACTCATTTTCCTGCTTGTTGCTCTTGCCGTCCGGCAGTGGTGCTGTCACTGCTGCCGGACGGCGGCTGTTCTTCCTCGTCCAGAAACGGGACATAACGATAGGACTCCAGCCGCTCACTGCGCTCACGGCTGGCGTACACGTACAGCAGAATGCCGATGAAGGTGAAGAAGAAGATCAGCAGGGCCAGCACCTTGCTGTTCCCCATGTCCGTCACCCACAACCAGCCCTGTACCAACATGTCCATGCTCATGTCTCCGCTTCAGCGTGCCTGGATGAAATGGTCTTCATCAAACTTCTTGAAGTCCACCAGGGTACCCAGCATCTGCAGGTAAGCCACCAGGGCATCCATTTCGGTCAGGCGGGCGGGATCACCATCATAATTACCCCTTTCGGCCTGGGCAATCAGGTTGGCTTCGGCCTGATTGATGTCAAGCAGGGGAGCCACATCGGGGCCGAAGGTTTTCAGGTTCCCCGTCACGGCGCTTCCATCTTCCGCCGTTCCGCCCTCATATTCCAGCTGGCTCATGGAATACGGCACGCCAACCCGTTTCAGGGCCAGCATGCGCTCCTGAATATCGGCGTATTTGAGCGGCTGCTGCTGCAGCCAGGGGTAGTTGGGCATGATCGATTCCGGCACCACCGAACGTGGTGCCATCAGATGCGCCACATGCCACTCGTTCGAGTACTTGCCACCCACGCGGGCCAGATCAGGCCCGGTACGCTTGGAACCCCACTGGAACGGGTGATCGTATCTGGACTCCGCTGCCAGCGAGTAATGGCCGTAGCGCAGGTCCTCATCCCGGAACGGACGGATCATCTGGGAATGGCAGGTATAGCAGCCTTCCCGGAGATAGATGTCACGTCCGCGCAATTCCAGCGGGGTATAGGGGCGCACCATTTCCAGACCGGTCTCGGGATCATTCACCTGCTCCACCGTATCATCGATGTAATGCAGGGGTACAATTTCGACCAGACCGCCAATGCTGATGGCCACCAGGGTCAGAATCACCAGCAGGGCCGAACTGGTTTCAATACTTTCGTGCTTGAACATAATATTCCTCTCCCTCAGGCCGTCCGGGCAACATCAGCGTCAGCAACAGGAGCCTCTGCAGCAGCGGCCTGCTCCTGATGCGCCCGGCGAATGGTCATCCAGACATTCCAGGCCATGATGAACATGCCACTGAGGAAGAACAGGCCACCCACAGCACGGGTCACATACGGAATGTGCATGAAGGTCACGGTTTCAATGAAGGTGTAGGCCAGATTGCCGTACTCATCAAAGGCCCGCAACATCAGACCCTGACCGATCCCGGCAATCCACATGGCGGTGATGTAGAGGATGATGCCCAGGGTTGCCAGGAAGAAGTGCACGAACACCAGCCGTTCACTGTAAAGCCGGGTATGCCAGAGCTTCGGAATCAGGTGATAGAACGAGCCGATGGAAATCATCGCCACCCAGCCCAGTGCACCGGAATGCACATGCCCGACCGTCCAGTCGGTATAGTGCGACAGGGCATTGACGCTCTTGAGCGACATCATCGGGCCTTCAAAGGTGGACATGCCGTAGAAGGACAGGGCCGTGATCATGAACATCATGATCGGATCGGTACGCAGCTTGTCCCAGGCACCGGACAGGGTCATGATGCCGTTGATCATCCCGCCCCAGGACGGCATCAGCAGCAGAATGGAGAACACGGCAGCCAGTGATGAAGTCCAGTCCGGAATGGCCGTCCAGTGCAGGTGATGGGTACCGACCCACATGTACATGAAGCTCAGGGCCCAGAAGTGCACGATGGACAGGCGATAGGAATAGATCGGGCGTCCGGCCTGCTTGGGCACGAAGTAATACATCATCCCCAGAAAGGCAGCGGTCAGGAAGAACCCAACGGCATTATGACCGTACCACCACTGGGTCATGGCATCCTGAACCCCGGAGAACAGGGAATAGGACTGGGCTCCGGTGAAACTGACGGGAACCGCCAGATTGTTGAAGATGTGCAGCAGGGCAGTGGCCAGGATAAAGGCCATGAAGAACCAGTTGGCCACATAGATGTGGGGCTGGTTGCGGCGCACCAGCGTCACCAGGAAAATCAGGAAATAAATCACCCATACCACCGCAATGGCAATATCCACATACCATTCCGGCTCGGCATATTCACGCCCCTGGGTAATCCCGAACATATAGCCGATACCGGCCACCAGCAGGGCAATATTCCAGCCCCAGAAGGTAAACTCCGGCCAGAACCTGCCGCCGGCCAGCCGTACCTGACAGGTACGCTGCACCACATAATAGGACGTGGCGAACAGGGCATTCCCCCCGAAGCCGAAGATAACCCCACTGGTATGGACCGGGCGCAGACGGCCAAACGTGATTTGGGCAATATCAAAATTCAGGAATGGCCAGGCAAGTTCGGATGCGATGTAAACACCCGTCAACATGGCCAGTACGCCCCAGATAATCGACACTATCGTAAATTTCTTTACAATATCGTAGTTGTATTGCTCCAGCGGAGCAGCCGCAACGTGAGCCATTTGCAATCCTCAGAACAGTGCAGACTTGAATTCGTGAAAATGATAACGCAAGCGAGTATTTAAGAAAACAGTGATATTCCAATAAGCAGAAACTTAGTTTTCTGCATTGACCAAAGTCAAACAAGCAGGAATATCCAGATCATAACAGCATTGGCAATGGCAAGGGAAACGGCAGCCGACCCCATATCCTTGGCACGCCCCGAAAGCAGATGACGTTCAGGGCCGGTACGGTCGACCACAGCCTCGATCGCCGAGTTCAGCAATTCCACCACCATAACCAGCAGGACACTCCCGATCATGAGCACCTTTTCAACACTTCCCTGCCCCAGCCACAACGCCAGCGGTACCGCAAGCAGCAAAACCCAGCTTTCCTGCCGAAAGGCTTCCTCGTGCTGATAAGCAGCCCGGAATCCCTGCCCGGAATACTGCATCGCCTTGACCAGGCGTTTCAACCCCGTATTGCCGCTACCGGCCATAAAGCCTCCCTGCTGACAGACAAGGCCGACATTCTGCCCATTGTGCAATACGCAAACAAGTTAAAACCGCCCGACCTGGCAAGAATTAAGCCAATACCAGGTCAGTCCGGGTAAAAACAGCTCAGGCCGACAGGGACTGCAAAACCTCGGCCACCGAGGCTTCAATGGCAGGCAGATCAGGAATAAAGCAGACCAGCTGGGCGATGCGTACCTGTCGGGCAACATAGGGACAACGCTGGGTGTTACCGCTGTAATCATCACGCAGGCTGTCCTCGCCAATCTCGACGGTCTGCAGCCCGCCCTGTACCTGCAGAGCCAGAAACGGCAGTTCATCCGCACCGGACACGGCATGCAGGATCAGGCAGTTACTGCTGGTCTGCAGCACGCCGTCGCCCAGCATGCACAGGGACTCCAGCGAAACAACCGGAACCTGACGCTCCCGCCAGCCCAGCCAGCCCAGAATGCCGGGCAGCCCGGATGACTCCAGCTGCTCCACCGTCACCAGCTCGGCCATCAGGTTGCGTGGCAGGATCAGGCTGCCATGCTGCAGGCGGAATACCGCACATTTGATCTGGGGACGTTCTTTGGTATTTTTCATGTGGCATCTGCCGTTTGACGTTGACGCAGGTGACGCTGGATATGAGCCAGCAGCACCGGGTTCTGATAGGGTTTGCCCAGGAAATCACTGGCACCCAGCTGGCGCGCATGTTCCTGGTGTTTCTCCGCCGTGCGTGAACTGATCATGATGACCGGCAGCGTTTTCCAGCGTTCTTCACGGCGCACCGCACTCAGCACTTCAAAACCGTCCATGCGCGGCATCTCGATATCCAGCAGCAGCAGGTCAGGCTCAAAATGATTGAGCTTTTCCAGCGCTTCCAGCCCGTCCTTGGCCGACTCCACCTTGAAGCGTTCGGAAATCAGGAATTTCTCCGTCACCTTGCGCACCGTGATGGAATCATCCACCACCAGAATATGCGGCTGCTCATGCCGACGCCGGACCTGCACCGAGCGGCTTTGTGCTCTGGAAAGTCCGGGCATCCTGCCGGACTGGACGCGCCGTACCAGCTCCTGCATTTCCGGCAGCAGCACCACCTGTCCATCCGAACTGATGGTGGCTGCAGAATAAAAGCGGCAGGACCGGAACAGGGCCCCCAGTGAATGCAGCAGCACATCCCGACGCCCGCCGATCGCCTCGACCAGCCAGGCGATGTTATGCTCGCCGATGCGTGAGAACACCACCGGATAAACCCGGTCATCGGCCAGCGCCAGGGGTTGTTCATGCCCCAGCGCCTGCCCCAGATCATACAGCGGCCAGTTTTCATTGCTGCGCAGGACCGGATTGTCACGCCGTCCCAGATGCTCACGGATTTTTGCGGCATCCAGACGCTCCAGCCCCTGCACGATCCCGAGCGGCAGGGCATAGGTCTGCTGCTGCAGCGAGACGAACAGGACCGGATTGGCGGTCATGGTGAACGGCAGGCGGATGGTGAATGCCGCACCCTGCCCCTTGACCGAATCGATCTGCAGTGCCCCGCCCAGCGCCTTGACCTCGGCATTCACCACATCCATGCCCACGCCCCTGCCGGACAGCTGATTCACGCTGCCGCTGGTACTGAAACCGGAATGCAGAATCAGGCGCAGGGTCTCCTGCCTGCCGGGCTTTTCATCCGCTCCGATCAGGCCCAGCTCCAGCGCCTTGGCCCGTAACTGCTCAGGGTCCAGGCCACGACCATCATCACTGATCTCGAACACCACCTCGGTTTCAGCCCGGAACACGCGCAGGCGGATGGTTCCGGCAGGCTGCTTCCCGGCACCGCTGCGCACCTGCGGCAACTCGATACCGTGTGCCACCGAGTTGCGCAGCAAATGCTCGATCGGTGCGGTCATGCGCTGCAGCAGGTGCCGGTCAAGCTTCAGGGTTTCGCCTTCGATTGCCAGCTCCAGCTGCTTGTCAAGCTCCGTGGCAGACTGGCGCACAATCCGGCGCAGTCGCGGCACAATCAGTGCCACTTCCACCAGACGGGTATCCATCAGGTCCTGATGCAGGTTACGGCTGATCTGGTGGCTTTCCTTGTTGGCCTGCACACCGACCCGTAACTGCTGCCCCAGATCCCCTTCAATATTAACCAGATCATTCAAGCTCTCGGCCAGGGCACGGGACAAACGCTGGATTTCCGAATACTGGTCCATTTCCAGTGCATCAAAACTGCTGTCCTGCGCTTTCTGGCGCTCAGCCCGATAGCCGGCATGAATCTGGGCCTCGGTTTCCAGCTCCAGGGCCCGCAGCAGCTGACGCAGGCGTGCAACCGTGCGCCCGAATTCACCCACATCCTCGGTCATGACCTGCAGGCGCTCCGTCATGTTGTTGTGGTACATGTTCAGCGAGTTGGAAGCCTCGATCACCCGGTCCAGCATCGCGGCAGGCAGGCGAATCTGCTCCTGGGCAGCCAGTGCCGCCAGACTGTCAGGCTCGGCCAGTGCCGCACCGGCATGATCTTCATCAGCGTGTCCGGACAGTATCGACAGGGGCGGCAGGCTGTCCATCTGCTCGGCCAGCAGCCGTTCCAGCAGGCTGCCATGGGTTTCCGCTCCGGCGTGAACCTGCAGGCGATCATCCTCCACGCCATCAACCCCGGCCTCGGCGTCATCCATCCGGTCAGCGGCTTTATCCGCCGATGCGCTGCTCCCGCCCTGCAGGTAATGCTCGGCCAGCTGACTGACCCGGTCGACATGTGTCTGCAGACGCTCCAGCACCGTCACGTCACCCCGGCCCTGCGGGCGTCCCAGCTGGACCAGCAGGTCTTCGGCCTGATGCGACTCATTCCCGAGATCCAGCCACTGGGCCATGCGCGCACTGCCCTTCAGGGTGTGCAGGTCACGCTCCAGCGAGCGGCGCACTTCATCATCGCTCAGGTCAGCGGTCAGCAACTGCATGTTCCGGTCAATCGAGCGCAACTGCTCGGGCAGCTCCTCCCGGAACAGCTCCCGAATGATGCGGCTTTCCTCCAGTTCCTCATCCCCGGCACCGGCCTGCAGCACGGGAACCGGTGCAGGCAGCGGCAGGGTCCGGAACTGGCTGGCAGGTACCGGCCTGCCAACCACCACTCTGGGTTCTGCTTCAGGCTTTTCCTGTGCAGCAGCGCCGGAAACGGCAGGTGGCTGTGCCGATCCGGACGATACGGGGGCCACGGCGGCTCCGGTACTTTCGGCGGCCAGCGGTTGCTCCGGTGCCGCCATGAAAGCCTCCACCCGCTCAATCTGCTGCTTTACCCCGGCATCAGCCGTCTCTGCCGCAAGAAAATAGTCCAGCCGGCGTTGCAGGTAGCGCACCGCCCGGCCCAGCAGCGTGGTAACCCCGTCATTGGCAGAAATGCCACCTTCCAGCACCCGATTGAGCAGGTTCTCGTGTGCCCAGGCATAATCCCCCAGCGCCAGAGCCCCGGCCATGCGTCCGCTGCCCTTGCAGGTGTGCCAGGCCCGGCGGATGTCGGTCAGCAGGGACCGGTTGTCTCGCTGCTGTGTCCACTGTGGTACCCACTCCTGCAGGCTGGTGCTGATTTCGGTGATTTCCTCCACGAAAATATCGTAAATTTCCTCCCCCAGATTGGCACGCAGACGCTCCGGACCGGGTGTCTCCGCCTCCAGCGCCTCCGTGGGTGCAGTATCCGTATCCAGTGAAGTCGGGGGGGAAGCAGGAGGCGCAGGAGGTGCCATCGGGGCTGCCGGTGTTGCACCGGAGACAGCTGGCGCAGTTGGCCGGTGTTGTGCTGCCATATCCGCCACCCTGGCAGGCGCTGCAGCCACACCCGGTGTTTCCGTGACCAGCCAGTCAGTCAGGGGGGGTTCTGCATGCTCATCTGCCACCGCTGCCGCCGGCACCGGGCTGAGCCAGTCTTCCACCCGGCCCGACACACCGCTATCCGCCTCAGGCAGGCCGGTATCCGGCGTATCCGCAACCGGTTCCGGAAGGGCACTGAGAAAATCGGTATCAAAGTCGGCAGCGGCAGGCGTATCGGTCTCATCCGCACCGGGCGACCCGATTTCAGGCAGCCCGGAAAGCAGCTCAAAACCGGGCATTGGCTCATCGGCCCCGGTCCCGACAGCCATCGTATCGGGCAGTTCCTCCTCAACCGCCAGTACCGCAAACGCCAGTCCATCATTCAGGGAAGCCAGCTCCTCGGCAGTGGAGCCGGCCATCAGATCCGTATCAACCCCGGCATCAATATCCAGGCTCAGCGCATCAGCATCCGCCACATGGCTGTCGAGCTGCTGCAGGCGTGAATCAAAATCACTCAACCAGCCTTCAACAACGGACTCCTCACCCGATGCAGCAGGCCGGTCTGAATCTGCTGACGCGCTTTTTTTTTATTTTCAATCAGTTCCGTCAGAGCTGCCATGTCAATGCCAGCCAGCAGTTCCAGTTTGGTATGACCATCCAGCTCCCGCAGCTTGTCATACGCCATCTCCATCAGCGGCAGGTGATCCTGACTCTGGAGCATGCAGGATAATGAGGCTTCCAGCAGGGTGAGAATATCCGCCAGACAGCTCATTTCCCGATCTTCGGGGACGCGGTGCCGGGACAGCAGGTCATCCTGGACAAACATCCGGCTTCCGGCCGTGAGCGGTTCCAGCTCTGCACAGTCGAGCACGTCCAGAGTGCCATGCAGGCGGCGCAGCAGCTTGCTGGCCTCATCCAGATGAGTGAACCCGGTACTGTCCTTATGGAAGGCAGTCAGCTCGGTCTGCAGCTTCCTGACATCCGCCAGCATGGAGCGCACCACCTCACGGGTCGCCATCGAATTTTCCAGACTGCCGGCATCGGACAGGAAAATTTCCTCGCTGCGGTCATAGCCGGTTTCACCATACTCCCTGAGCAGGGTTTCCAGTTTCAGGTAATGCTCGCTGTTGCGCTGCAGCATGGGCAGGTCCGGCACATCACCGGCATCAGCCAGCGCAGCCTGACTTCGGGCCAGATCATCCGTCAGGCTGGAAGCCAGCCCCAGGCCCAGCATGCCGAGGGTCTGGGCCATGCTGGCCGTTTTGCCGGCGACCTCCCTGAGTATCTGAACCGCATTCGGATGCCCCGGCAGACTCTCAACCTGCGACATCAGCAGGCTGAGCTCATCCAGCATGGAGCCGGAAATGGCCTGCCACAACTCACGTCCGGGCATGGTGTAATACTGGCGCAGTTCCGTGAGGGTCTCGCCCTTGGGCAGGTACATGTCCAGATGGTAAGCCGCCTTGACTGCCCCCAGTGTGCCTTCGGACGAATCTGCCAGCCCCACGTAGTACAGCAGGTTTTTCAGCAGCTCATCCGGTACCGCCTGGTTGTAGGCTTCCTCGCCCATCTCGCGGAAACGGCGGATTTCACGCTCCATGCGCCCCAGCAGCACCTTGACAGCAGCACTGTGTTCAAGACTGCCCTGCTCCAGGGCCTGCAGCAGGGCAGCAGTCACCCACCACAGTGAGCGCAGGCGCATGATCCGGTTCATGACCAGCATATTAGCCGTCACTTTACGGGCCGAGCGCAGATGAACCTCGGGCTGTTCATTCCTGAACCAGCCCAGCAGGCTGGCCTGCATGAAATGGCGCAGGCGTTTCAGGGCTTCCTGACGCTTGTCTTCATCCAGTGCCACATAACGGTCGGTACCGATCTGGCGATTGGTGATGGCTCCTTCATCCGGCAGGAAGACCAGATGCTCCGAGAGCAGTTCGGCACCACGGGTGGCTCGCAGGTTGTTCAGTACCGGCAGCAGGATCACCGGGAGATCGGCATACCCTTCCGACAGATGACGCAGGTAATCACTGAGCTGGGTCAGGCCGTCCGCACAGGCCTGACAGGCGGCTTCCCAGTCATCCACCTTGTCCTGGCGCAGTGCATCCATGAGTAATACGACCTCACGGTTGAGCATGTAGGCACCATCCGCATCCAGCAGATCCAGCACCCCCAGTGTCCCCCTGGCCTTCTCCTGGGCATTGGCCAGTGCATCGGAATCACTGCTGTTACCGGAATAGGCGGCAAACGACTGCCGGGCACCTTCCAGCAACTTCTCGGTTTCCTCCAGCACCCAACCGACACGGCTGGAGAGGTTAGACTTGTCAGAAATCATGATGTTATCTCCCAACCTCAAACAACCGCAGGAGCCCGGCCGCACCCAGGCCCGGACACCCCGCCAGCATCCCCATGGACAGAGAGGTCTTCATTATTGTATTTGTTATTTTCAAATCAGAAATCATTATCAATCCTGGCAATCGTAAAGTCCGCAATGGAACGGCGCAACTCGGCTGAAGTCTCATTCAGGCTGGAGACCAGATTATGGGTCTCCTTGCCGTACTGTTCGGTCTGCATGGTCACTTCCTGTATCGACTGCATGGCACGCGTCACCCGATTGGCAACCGCAGCCTGCTTCACGGATGCATCGGAAATATTGGCGATCAGGCGTGCCAGACTGGTGGAAACCTCTTCCACCTCATCCAGTGCCTTTCCGGCAGATTCGGCATTGCGTGAACTGGCCACCACCCCGGCGATCGTCTGCTCCATGGAAGCAATGGCCTCCTGGGTATCGTTCTGAATCGCCCGCACCAGTACGTCGATCTTGCGACTGGCCTCGGACGAACGCTGGGCCAGCTGCTGTACCTCATCGGTCACACGCTCGAAACTGCGTCCATTACTGCTGCCGGAGGTCTGAATCGAGGCATTCAGGGCCAAGATATTGGTCTGCTCGGAAATATCATTCATCAGGCGCACAATATCACCCACTTCCTGCGAACTCTCGCCCAAACGCTTGATACGCTTGGATGTGGCCTGAATCTTTTCGCGCACGGCCAGCATGTCACTGATGGCGCTGCGCACGGTACAGGCTCCCGCATGCGAAATCTCCAGCGACTTGCGTGCCACTTCGGTTGAGGTAGTGGCATTGCGCGATACCCGCTGAATCGACTGCATCATGGCCGCAATGGCGGAGGAAGCCACCGAAATCTCGTCTGACTGACGCACGCTGGCCTCGGACAGCTGGGATATGCGGGCATCAGCCACCTGGGAATAACGCGTCAGGCGGCTGGAAGTATCGTCAATCTTGATCACCAGCTCACGCAGGGCATCCACGGCATAGTTCACGGAGTCAGCAATCGCACCGGTAATATTCTCGGATACGGTGGTACGGATGGTCAGGTCCCCTTCCGCCAGCGTGCTCATTTCATCCAGCAGGTGCAGGATGGATTCCTCCTGCTTCTGCTCTTCTTCGTGCCAGATACGCTGCTGCTGGGCAAAGCGAAAAAACAGGTAGACCACCCACAGGGCGTTGATCAGGACCAGAAAGCTGACCCAGAAAGCAGCCATGCGCAACTGCTCACCCCCAAACCAGGCAGTTCCCCATCCCAGCAGCACAAAGACGGCCACTACTCCAAGCAGCAGCAGGCTCATGGGCAGCCAGATCATCTTGCCACTCAGCGGACGGTTTAAAAATTCCTGGGTCATGGTCATGGTCATGAAAAAATCATCAAACAAACATTTATGGTTTTTACTATTGCGTTTTCAGACTTCAATTCAGCTCGTCTCATCCATTACCGGCTTTCCATGCCGCTCCAGCATCCGTACCAGCTTTTTCAGCTGCAATACCGGCAGTACCTGCCCTTCAATCGCTATTTTCTGATCCGAAAATCCGAGCCAGTCATCACCCCCGGTCTTTGAGGCCGACTTGTCCACCCGGTCTGACCAAACATGCCGGATGCCCAGCAGCTCTTCCACCATCAGGCCAAACCATTCTTTCTCTCCCTGCACCACCAGAATCCGGGCAGTCTGGTAAGACAGAATATCTTTTTCCTGGCCGAAAAACAGCATGGCCGCATCCACTACATTCAGTAATTTCCCCCGGAAATAACCAATGCCCAGAATCCATGGCTCGACCTCCTTGACCGCAGCCAGATTATCTTGGGCCAGAATTTCCTCAATCACATCCTGCGAAATGGCACAGGTCCGTCCTGCCACCGTTACCACCAGTACGGAACGCGCTGCCAGCCCGTTCTGCTCCGAACGGTCCAGCTGCCTGCGCTTTTCGCGCAACAGGGCCAGCCCTGCCAGCAATTCATAGGGGCTGCTCATGCCAGGCGTTTCCGTTGATATGCTTTTCCACCACCTCCAGCAACTGCCGGACCTTGACCGGTTTGACCAGATATTCCCTGGCCCCCTGACGCATGGCCCAAAGGCGGTCGGTCTGGGCGGATTTGGAGCTGCAAACGATGATCGGAATGTCACGGGTCTGTTCGTTGCGGCTCAACTGGCGCGTGGCCTGAAACCCGTTCAGCAGCGGCATGACCACATCCATGAGGATCAGGTCGGGCTGATAGGACTGGGCCACCTCAATACCTTCCTGGCCATTGCAGGCGGTACTGACCTTGTACCCGTGACGCTCAAGCACGGCTTTGAGTACCCGTGTCTCCGTCAGTGAGTCATCAATTATCAGCACATGTTTTGCCACAACGGCTTACCCCTGTGATGCACCGGTGGCCAGGGCTTCACCGGCCTGGTCTTCGGATTGACGGTGTTCCAGGACATGAGCCTGAATCGCTGACAGCAGATCCTGACGGGTAAACGGTTTGGTCAGGTACTTGTCCGAGCCGGCAAGGCGGCCACGGGCCAGATCAAACAGGCCGTCCTTGCTGGAAAGCATGATGACGGGAATATCCCGGTAATTGCGGTTGGCCTTGATCAGCGCACAGGTCTGGTAGCCATCCAGCCGGGGCATCATGATGTCGATAAACACCACGTCCGGCTTGAAAGCAGCAATGATCGGCAGGGCCTCAAAACCATCGGATGCCGTTGTAACCCAGCAGTCATACTCCGACAGCAAAGCCTCCGCCGTACGCAGAATGGTTTTGCTGTCATCAACGATCAGTACTTTCAGACCGGACAAGTCGGGGGGAGAGGAAACGTTGTTTTGATCTGACGTGTTCACGCGTATCGCTCTTTGTTTTTGTAATTATAACAGGGGAGGGATCAATCCCGGCGGCCCCTACCTTGAGAAGTAAGCACGATGGCTGGCAAACAAACACCAGCACTCCGAACCCAGGCAGATAGTTGTTTACCAGTCGGTTGTTATTTATGCCTGAAGACTCAGCATACAAATTTCCCGACCTGAATGCTAGGCGATCAGACGAAAAGCCGATTCTGACGGATCAACGAGGCGCAGCCAGGTGATTTCGGGCGCACAGTTACGGCGTATCGGCAAACCGGTGGAACCCAGCCCCCGGCTGGTGTAGACCCAGCTCTGGTTAACCCGGTACAGGCCCTGCACATACTTTTTACCCAGATGGGGGCGTATGAACGGCTTGCCGGGAGAAACCTGTATCTGGCCGCCATGGGTATGGCCGGAAAGCTGCAGGGAGATTCGGGTATCCCGGGCATACCAGTCGATCATATCCGGCTCATGTGCCAGCAGGATCACCGGAATATCGCCGCGCAACCGGTCCAGCGTGGCGGTAATATCAGGCTGGCCCAGCCAGCCATCATCAATGCCGGCCAGATGCAGGCGGTGATGACCGGCCTGCAGGTCCAGCCCCTGATTGCGCAGTACCCGGATACCGAAACGCTCGAAGGTCTCGGTGATCAGGACTTCATCGGTCTTGATGTCATGATTGCCCAGCACGGCGAAAATGCCGTACCGGGCGTCAAGTCTGGCCAACGCCGGCACCAGATCCAGAATGTCCTGCTCATCGTGCCAGACATAATCCCCGGTCAGCACCACCAGGTCCGGCTGCAGCGCATTGGCGCGGATCACGGCACGCTCAATGTGCTCCAGCTGGGTAAACGGACGCAGGTGCATGTCCGTCAGCTGGACGATGGTGAACCCTTCAAATGCCGCTGGCAGGCCATGAACCGGAATTTCCCGGTATTCCTCAACCAGCCAGCGGATTTCATTACGGCGCACGGCATGGCGGTCATCATGGAAATAATCCAGCCTGCCGATACGGTTAAGCACTTTCTGGGGCGTTTTTGTTGCCAGCCTTATCATTATTGATTCACTACATCCCGAATGGAAATTGTTTGTTGAAAATCGGGGCACTCTCCCGGATCTGGACAAATGCAGCGGCATAAGCCTTGAGCAGTTCCAGATTCCAGTCCAGCCGCTCCCGATACAGGAGATCAGCCTCGGTCTCGGCGGGGCCGTCATTGAGCACGGACTCGACATTACGAATGATCAGGTGCTCGGGCATGTAACAGATGCGGTTGTTTTTATAGCTATTCATGCGCAATTCAGAAACCGGATAAGTACCACCTATGGATGATGACACGGCAATGATTAATGCGGGCTTATGCGCCAGCTCACCGCTCCCCCATAACAGCATGAAATTCTTGAGGCCGGACGGGATCTGGCCATGCCACTCCGGCACCACAATGACAAAGCCGTCGCTGGCCTTGAGCCGGGCCGACAGGGGCTCAAGCAGTACCTTCCAGCGCTCCTCGCCGGCCCAGATGCCCTCATCCCAGAATGGCAACGGATTACCCGCCAGGGAAAACAGGTCTGTTTCCAGCCCCATCGCCTGCAGGCGGGCTTCCGTAAAACGCGCTACTTTTTCACTCTGCGAAACCTTGCGATGGCTGCCACTGATAACGGTTATTCTCATACAATGCTTGTCCTGTACTCAAAACACCATTATCTTGCAGGCCACTCCCTACAGGCAAATAACCCGCGTCCAAAGTACCGTGTTATCTCCGTTATGTACCAGAATCGCGGCATGTGCATGCATAAAGCCTCAATGGGCCTTGCCGCGTGCCAGGGCAAACAGCTCCATGCCGATATAGGCCAGCCCGCCGGCAATCAGCCCGATCAGCATATTGGCCAGCGTCGGCAGTATGGCATTGATGAAGGACTGCAGAGCAGGCAGGGTACCGGAATGGTGCGGATGCAGAAGTTCACCCAGTGCAGGGATACCGTGCGCCAGAATGCCGCCCCCCACCAGAAACATGGCCAGCGTCCCGACAATGCCCAGCAGCTTCATCAGCAAGGGAGCAAACCACAGCAACCCGCGCCCCAGCGTGCGTTTGAAGCCGGCCCAGCCCGAGTCACCCCGGTCACGGGACAGGTACAGACCGGCATCATCCAGCTTGACAATACCGGCTACAAAGCCATAAACCCCTATCGTCATCAGTACCGCAATCAGGCTCACCACCAGCGCCTGCATGGCAAATGACTGCCCCTGCACCGTACCCAGTGCAATCACGATGATTTCAGCCGACAGGATAAAGTCGGTACGAATCGCCCCCCTGATCTTGTCGCGCTCGAACGCCACGATATCAACACTCGGGTCCTTGATGGCCCTGACCCGCTCGTCGTGGTCGTGCTGATCCTCCGCCTGTGGGCGGTGGAACAGCCAGTGGGCGATTTTCTCAAAGCCCTCAAAACACAGGTATATCCCTCCCAGCATCAACAGCGGGGTAATCAGCCAGGGCAGAAAGGCACTGATGGCCAATGCCGCCGGGACCAGAATCAGCTTGTTGACAAAGGAACCCTTGGCCACAGCCCAGACCACCGGCAACTCCCGGTCGGCATTCACGCCGGACACCTGCTCGGCATTCACCGCCAGATCATCTCCCAGAACACCGGCCGTTTTCTTGACTGCCACCTTGGTCATGACAGATACATCATCCAGCAATGTTGCTATATCATCCAGCAAAGCCAGCAGGTTGGCTGCAGCCATGCGCACCTCCTTGAAAAAAATCAGAATTGTCAGTCAGAACCCTGCTTATGATACCTGGATATTTTCGTGTGACTGTACTGCGCGTGGCCAGGCATTGATGACCGCGTGAATCAGTGTTGCCAGCGGGATGGCGAAAAACACTCCCCACACTCCCCAGATGGCTCCGAACACCAGTACCGCAGTGATAATGGCCGCCGGATGCAGGTTCACCATGCCGGAAAACAGCAGGGGCACCAGCAGATTGCCATCCAGGAACTGGATCACGCCATACACAATCAGCACCCAGATAAAATTGGAATCGTATCCCCATTGAAAATAGGCCACGATGGCAATCGGCAAGGTAACCACCGCCGCCCCGACATAAGGAATCAGTACCGAAATCCCGACCAGAAACGACAGCAGCACCGAATATTCCAGGTCCATCCACAGGAAGGAGATGAAAGTCACTACCCAGGCAATCAGGATTTCCAGAAACTTGCCACGGACATAGCTGGCAATCTTGCTGTTGACCTCCTGCCAGACCTCGCTCACCAGCCGGTTGTCACGCGGCATGAAGCTGCCGAACCAGCCCATGATCAACCCCTTGTCCTTGAGGAAGAAAAACACCAGCAGGGGAACCACCACCAGATACACCATGAAGGCAATCAGGTCAAAAACCGAAGACAGCGAAAAAGTCAGTACCTGCTGGGATACCAGGGTGGCCTGGGCACGAATGGCGGCCAGAATTTCCAGCACCACGGCTTCAGAAATAATATTGGGATAAAGCTCCGGCAACAGCATCAGCAGGTTCTGCCCGGCTGACAGCATGCCCGGAATCTCCAGCACAAACTGGGTGGTCTGCTTCAGCAGCAGGGGAGCCAGCACCAGCAGAATCAGCAGCAACAGCAGCAGAAACAGGCTGAATACGCACAGCACGGCAATAAAACGCGGAATTCGGAACGAGCGCAGAAAATCCACCCCCCCGTCCAGCAGGTAGGCGATCACCACCGCTGCCAGCAGGGGAGCCAGAATATTGCCCGCAAACACCACAATGGCCAAGCCCAGCAGCAGCAGCAGCGCCAGCAGGGCAACCTGGGGATTGGAAAAATGCTGCCTGTACCAGTCGTTCAGCAACTTGATCATGAAACGGGCAACTCCACCGGATGGTTATTGGTCTTTTTCAAGTTCTACCTTGAGCTGCTGGTACTGACCGGCAAACAGTGCTTCCAGTTCATCGATAATCTCTGCAGCGGCACGCCCCTTGATGACATGCTCCGACATCAGGCCGGAGGTCTGGTGCAACAGCCGCTCCTTTTCCAGCATGGGATAAGTGGTACTCAGACGCCGGATGGCCTTGACCACACTTTCCTGAGGGGGACGGGGAATATCCAGCGGTTGCGTCAGGCCGGCATCCACCAGCGGAGCAACCGGGCTGGCTGCCAGAAACTCGGCAAAACGCAGCAGTGTCGCACGATCCTGCTCCGGCATCTGACGAAACAGGCGACGCAGCCGCTTCTCGTCAGCCGGAACAGAATGGTTTGAAACTGGCAACATGGTGCTTCCCCGAAAATGGGGATAATTCTACCGATGTTGGAAGCCGAAGCAAAACCCTGATTGGCCCGTTGTGGTTACTCATCAGCGGCGGCAACAGCCCTCTTGCAGTAATTGCGTGCAAATTCAAGCAGTTCTTCCATGGCCGGCACCTTGAACTTCTGACGCTGACGCACAAAAGAGAAATCACGTGACAGGGCCGGCTCCAGTGGAATCGACACCAGCGAACCGAGTTTCAGCTCTTTGGTAATACTGGCACTCGACACGATGGCCAGCCCCATACCCGCCTCCACAGCTCCCTTCACCGCCTCCGGACTGCCCAGCTCCAGACAGCCATTCAGGGCATGTTTGTCCACTCCCTGGTTCTGCATGTAATCAATCGTCACTTCACGGGTGCCCGAACCTTCTTCACGACAGATGAAGGGGTATTTCATCAGCTCACGGGTCGAGACTTTTTCCAGTGCCGCCAGTTCATGCCCCGGTGGCACAATCGCCACCAGTTCATCGGAACGGCAGACCTCGACCAGCAGGTTTTTGTTGGTAACGGGTCCTTCAACCACCCCCAGGTCGATAACATTGTTTTCCACCATGGAAACAATGCCTTCGGTATTGGAAACCCGCAAGCGCAGACGCACATCCACATTCTTGCTCTTGAAATCACCCAGCAAGGCCGGCAGCATGTACTCGGAAATCGTGGTGCTGGCGCCGATGGTGAGGGAACCGCTGATGTCGTCGGTCATTTCCCGAATGGCATTCTCCATTTCACCATACAGTTCAAAAATCTTTTCAGCATACTCAAAGACAATCTGTCCGGCCTCGGTCAGCGACACCCGATTGTGCGTGCGGTCAAAAAGCCGGGTATCAAACTGGTCTTCAAGCTGACGGATCTGGAATGTTACGGCGGGCTGGGTCATGTGGAGGACCTCGGCAGCCTTGGTAAAACTCAGCAAGCGGGCTACTGCGTGGAAGACCTGCAATCTTCTGTCTGACATGTGTAACTATTCTCCTTGTATTGACACTCAATGTCCGGGGTCAAGATGAAGTGTCATCCTCACTATGAACCCGGACAAACCTTCCGGTCATCCATTACCTGATATTAACGCTTAATTCGTCGATAAAAAATACTAGACCAAAAAAAATCTATTATTATCCATCGCCCGGTTCACTCATAGAATAGGACAATTCAGGCAAAACATAAGGAGAATATGCCCCTGTCTCCCGGCTTTTCAGGACCAACGGGTGAAAACGGGGAACCGGCATCATTCACCGGGGGATTTACCCGGTTTCGGGCGTTTATGCGGGACCAGCGGGTCATCATCATCCATCAGGATGCGCCAGGCCGGCCCCTCCAGATCATCGTACTGGCCACTCCGGACCGTATAAACAAATGCTATTACCACAACAATCATGACGCCGATGGCAATCGGTATCAACATGAACAGTGCTTCCATCTCGACTCAAACCTCATGCGAAATCAGGTAAAACCGGCCTGTGCCATTCAGCCATTCCGCAGACGCAGGGCATTGGCCACCACCAGCAGGGAGCTGGCCGACATGCCAAGAGCCGCCATCCAGGGCGGCAGCATGCCACTGGCGGCCAGCGGAATCGCCAACAGATTATAACCCAGCGCCCAGAACAGGTTCTGGCGGATCACCCCCTGCATGCGCCGCGCCAGCCGGATGGCGGTCGGCAGCAGACTCAGGTTCTCCGACAGCAGAATCATGTCGGCACTGGCCTGGGCCAGCTGGGCCCCCTGCCCCATGGCCAGCGAGACCTGAGCCTGAGCCAGTACCGGTGCATCATTCACCCCATCGCCGACCATGGCCACCACCGCCCCCTGCTCCTGCAGGGTACGCACAAACGCCAGCTTGGTATCCGGCAACTGGCGCGCATGGAATGACGGGATATCGAGGGCTTGAGCCAACTGCACCACAGCCGCTTCATTATCCCCGCTCAGCAGGTGCACACCCACGCCCAGCTGCTGCAGCTCCCGAACCACGGCCCCGGCCTCCTCTCTGGCCCGGTCCTGCAGATAGAATGTCGCCAGCCACTGCTGCCGGCTCCCCAGAAAAACAGCAGTAGCCCCCGGTACCGCCGACTCGGCAGCCGACACATCCATCCCTGCACCCGCCAGTGCTGCAACAAAATCCCGTGTTCCCAGACGCAGCGCTTGCCCCTGATATTCCCCCTCGACCCCCTGCCCCGGTTGTGATACCAGAGCACTCAGCTTCACGGGCTCCGGCCCGAAAGCCAGCAAGGCACGCGCCAGCGGATGCTCGGAAGCCTGCTCCAGCCCGGCAGCCAGATTGCGCAGCTGCAGCGCATCCTGCCCCTCCGCCACCTTGATCGCCGTGACCACCAGCTCCCCCCGGGTCAGGGTGCCGGTCTTGTCAAACACCAGCTGATCCGCCCGTGCCAGGGTTTCCAGCGCATGACCGCGTGTTGTCAGCACTCCCAGAGCCGTCAGGCGTCCGGTCGCCACGGTGATCGCCGCCGGCGTCGCCAGCGACAGGGCACAGGGACAGGTGACCACCAGTACCGACAGGGTGATCCAGAACGCCTGCTCCGGATCATGGAAATGCCACCAGCCATACACCGCCGCCGCCAGCAACAGGATAAAAAGGACAAACCAGGACGCCACCCTGTCTGCCAGACGGGCCAGGGCGGGTTTTTCAGCCTGGGCACGATCCAGCAGGCGCGTGATACCGGCCAGTACGGTATCCGCCCCCACCCGCTCCAGCCGCAGGCGCAGCGGGCTGTCCATATTCAGGGTTCCCCCCACAACCGCATCACCGGGCTGTTTCAGGCGTGGCAGGCTTTCCCCGGTCAGCAGCGCCTCATTGACATGACTTACCCCTTCCAGCACCGTGCCGTCTGCCGGTACGGTCTCCCCCGGTTTGACCAGCACCTGATCACCCGGCTCCAGCTCGGCCACGGCCACGACTTCCTGCTGCCCGCCCCGGATACGGCTGGCACTGGCCGGCAGCAGCTTGACCAGCGCCTCGGCTACCTGACCGGCCTTGTGGCGCGCCTGCATTTCCAGATAGCGTCCGCTGAGCAGAAAGAAACTGAACATGCTGACCGAATCGAAATAAACCTCGCCACTGCCGCTGACAGTGGCCCAGACACTGGCCAGATAGGCCCCGCCCAGGGCCAGTGCCACCGGTACATCCATACCGGGGCGTAAACGGCGCAGATCACGCCAGGCCCCCTGAAAAAACGGCCAGTCGGCATAAAACACCACCGGCGTGACCATGATCAGGCTGACCCAGCGCAGAAACTGGCGCATTCCGGCCTCCATGTCGGAAGCTGCACCGATATAAAGTGCCGCCGCCATCATCATGACCTGCATCATGCCCAGCCCCGCCACGGCAATACGGCGCAGGGCCGCTGATTTCTCCCGCTGCTGCAGGCTTTCCATACGCCCCGGATCAAAAGGATGCGCCCGATAACCGATGGCAGCGATGGCGGCCAGCACCTCACTGAGCTGAATACGGCGGTTATCCCACTGGAGTGTGGCGCGGTGGGTGCTGTAATTGACCCGGAACGCCAGTACGCCGGGCAGCTGCTGCACATGGTGCTCATTGAGCCACACGCAGGCGGCACACACGATGCCCTCCAGAATCAGGGCGGCTTCACGCACATCCTGATCATGATGGCGTACAAAACTGCGCTGCATCAGCCCGGAATCATAAACCCTGAGCTGCTTCAACTCCTCGGGCACCAGCGCTGCAGCACGCTGGCTGTCACGGGTACGCAGCCGGTAGAAGTCCAGCAGGTCATTATCCACGATGGCCTGGGCCACGGCCTGACAACCGACACAGCACAGGGTCTGCGCCTGCCCGTCGATCGTGACGGTGTAATGGCTGCCGGCGGGCACCGGCAGGCCGCAATGAAAACAGGCTGCTGCTCCGGGTACGGCCTCCCCGTGCTCCTCATTCACGCCGGCCATGACTCAGCCGCCGATACCGATACGGGTTCCAGCCTTGATCTCGTGAGTTTCCTGCCCACGCATAACGGTAATGACCACGGTCCAGTTGCCGGGGGCATCCAGGGTCACCCGGCCCTGATACAGTCCCGGCTGCTGCTCGGCCAGTGCCATGGACTGATCCTGACGCTGATCGGAGGGACGCAGAAAACGGGCCGCCACCTCGGCATCACGAATCACCTGACCGTCAGCATCCGCCACCTGCAGCTGCAGCACGGCTTCCTGCCCGGCCAGCGGCTCCCGTTCCCAGCTGCCCCGGACCTGCCAGCCCCGTTCGCGCTGGGCCTCCAGCTGCAGCAGGTGCTGGTTGAACTGGGCATATTTTTCATGAAAGTTGTGGGGCACGGCTCCCGGAAATGCCGAACTCGGCACCCGGCCACTGCGCGGCTCGGGCAGGAAACGGGCCATAAAGTCGCTGCTGGCCCCCTGGCTAGCCAAGGTGATGATAATGGAATCAACAACAGCCAGTACCAGAAAGAATCCGACAATCGTCGCCGGAGCCCAGTGCAGCCGGCGGCGCGGTGCTGCTGCGGCCTGCCCGGCTTCTGTACCCGCCGAATGGGCGAGCTGCCGCTCCGGATCACGACTGGTGATGATGCCAAGGCCGTAGGCCGTCATGGCCAGAAAGGCAAAATGGATGGCAAACACATCAATACCGGGCCAGAACAGCAATGCCAGCGGAATATAAATCCCGAGTGCAGCCAGTGCCGTCAGCAGACTCGCCAGGCGACTGCCAAGCCGCACCCCCCGGTAGAGCACAAAGAACAGCAGCAGGCTGGCACCAACCCCGCCCCCCAGCGACCACAACAAACCGACATTTTGCATAACCAGATAGTCCTCAGGGGCCAATGAACTGGGCCGGAATCAGCACCGGCTCACGGGTTTCACCAGCCAGCGGTTCCAGCAGGAAATGGAAATCATGATTCCCGGCGGCAACGGCGGCATTCATTTTCACCCGGACCAACAATCGCAGGCTGGAATCCGGTTCAACCGCCAGATCGCTGCCATCCAGATGCCCGAGGTCCAGTACGGCCTGATCAAGCCCCTGCAGGCTCAGGCGGTAACGCCCGGCAGTCAGGGTCTTGTTGTTGATCTTGACTTCATAGCTGTTCTGGATATGGCCATCCGACAGCGTGACAAACAGCGGGTTGCGCACCTGCTGGGCATTCGCCTCCAGCAACACGGTATGGCCGAGGCTCCAGAGCAGATAAAGCGCAGCCAGCAGGGTGGCAACGCCGTAACCCACGGTACGCAGCTTGAAAAACCGGGTCTTGCCACCACCCAGCTCGTTTTCCGAAGAATAGCGGATCAGGCCGCGCTCCCAGCCCTGCTTGTCCATAATGCTGTCACAGGCATCAATGCACAGGGCGCAGTGGATGCAGTTGATCTGCAGGCCGTTACGAATGTCGATGCCGGTTGGACAAACCTGCACACACAGCCCGCAGTCAATGCAGTCACCATGGCCCTGTTCCTTGCGCACGGCCCGGTCGCGCAGCCCTTTGCCGACCTTGGCCCGGCCATTCCCGCCCTCTCCCCGGTTGTAGTCATACGCCACCACCAGGGTATCACGGTCAAACATGACACTCTGGAAACGGGAATAGGGACAGATGTGCAGACAGACAAACTCGCGGATCCAGGCGGCGGCCAGATAGGTAGTCGCCATCAGCAGGAAGGTGGTGACATAGGCTGCCGTATTGGCCTGCCCGGTGAAAAAGTCATGCACCAGCGTGGGGGCATCAGCCCAGTAAAGGGTAAAGGTCAGCCCGGTCCAGAACGCCAGCAGCAGCCACAGAATGTGAGTCAGTCCGAGCTTGAGTACCTTTTCTCCGCCCCAGGGGGCCTTGCCAAGGCGAATGCGGGCTACCTGATCCCCCTGAACCAGCCGTTCAATCCAGCGGAAAGCATCAGTCCACAGGGTCTGGAAACAGAAATAACCGCAGAACACCCGCCCCAGCAGGGTGGTGATAAAAAACAGCAGCACAGCCGCCAGAAACAGGAAAGCCGTCAGCCAGAATACATCCTGCGGGTACATGACCAGATCAAACAGGTAGTAACGGCGCTGGTTGATGTCGAACAGTATCGCCTGATCCACACCGTTCCCCCGCTCCCAGCGCAGCCAGGGCAGCAGAAAGTAGACGAAGTAGGCCAGTACCATGATACCGGTCTTCAGGTTGCGGAAGCGCCCCCGGATGGAGCGGGGCTGAATCATGTGACGAGGCTGGATAATCTGTACAGTGCTCATGCTGGAACCGGTTTCAAACCACGGATGAAAGTGCGAGTTATTGCACGGAAAGCGATACTTTACCTTGTGTTTGATCAATTAAAAACTTTTAGACCAAAACCTTTGCAGACTGACGGGCATACCGATGCCCTCAACCCACCCCATGTCATCCATGTCGACAGGCATCATCCGGCCTGAAAACCGGCAACAGTCCATGAACCTTTTCGGGTCTCGATACGTCAATGCTATCTTGGGCAGGGTCATTCCGGGCCGCACAAGGAGGGAAGCACTTCCCCAACTGCAAGGAAAATTCCAGGGAAGCTGACGAATGGAGATCCTGCGTGCAGTACAGAAAAGAACTTGACGGGCTGCGGGCAGTCGTCACTTTACCCATTCTGCTGTTTGATGCGGATATTACAGGTTTTGCCGGTGGGTTTGCCGGTATTGACATGCTGTTTGCGATCAGTGGCTATCTGGCCACGCTCCTGATTCTGGAGCAGCGGGCCAGCGGCTGTTTTTCGCTGGCCACTTTTTATGAGCGCCGTCTGCGCCGCGTACTGCCTGCACTGTTTCTGGTTATGCTGCTCTGCCTGCCCATGGCCTGGTTCTGGCTCCTGCCCCATGAGCTGGCTGCCTTCGGGCGCAGCCTGATCACCATTCCCCTGCTGGGGGCGAATATCCAGTTCTGGCTTGAAACCGACTATTTTTCCGAAGCCGCCGGAATGATGCCCCTGCTGCATACCTGGAGTCTGGCAGTCGGAGCCCAGTTTTTCCTGCTGCTGCCGATCCTGCTCCCCGTGCTGATGCGCCACCGCCCCAACATCCGCCATGCTGTCCTGCTACTCCTGTTTTTCAGCAGTCTGGGCTGGTCGGAATGGCTCTGGCGTCGGGACCTGAGCGGCAACTATTATCTGGCCGGCAGCCGCCTGTGGGAACTGCTGGCCGGTGTGCTGGCCGCACACTGGCAATACCATGCCCGCTGCCACCCCGGAAAATCCCTGCGTCAGGGGCTGGCCCTGCTGGGACTGGTGCTGATTCTGGCCTCCATTTCCCTGCTGGACCAGACCCTGCCCTTTCCCGGACTCTATGCCGTGCCACCGGTACTGGGTACCGTGCTGGTCCTGCTGTTTGCAGGACCGGACAACCTGACCGGCAGGCTGCTGGCCCTGACGCCGCTGGCGGGGCTCGGGCTGACCGCCTGCAGCGCCTACCTCTGGCACCAGCCGGTTTTTGCCTTTGTCCGCATCATCAGCCTGGAAACCCCCGGCGAATGGCTGATGCTGCTGCTGATATTCATCGTGCTGCAATTGTCCTATTTCAGCTGGTATCTGGTGGAAAAACCCTTCCGGCAAGGACAGGGAGTGCCTGCTGATCACCACCGCTTCCTGCTGCTGGCGACAGCCTTCACCCTGCTGTTCCTGCTGCTGGGCCTGGCCTGCATCCTGTACGACGGTTTCCCCGGCCGTTTCATCCACGCCACACCCGACTGATCACGCCTAGCACACCTGCCGGCAGGCAGCAATCCCCCATTCAAGCCCCGCTGCCGGCGGGAACCTCATACCGGCCGCCGGGTCACACCTGCTGCAGGTTTTACCTGAGGTTTGACCTGCATCCTCAGTCTATACATAACTAAATCATGAAAAAGGGCTATCATGAAACAGCTATCAATTATCGGCCTGGCCTCCATGCTATGGCTTTCCGGTACCGTGGCGCATGCCGATTTCCGCAGCGACCTGCTGCTGGCAGCCGACCCGAACTTCAGCGACAACTATGTCCGCAGCCACTTTCTCCGTCTGGCCAAAAAACCCTTCAATCCGGGCGACAAACGCAGCAAGGCCCTCATTATCGGCGACGGCCACGCACAGGACTTCCTCAACAGCGTGATTGAAAACGGCCTGCTGCCCCATTACCAGATACGCACCCGCCATATTCCGGCCCGCTGTCAACCGTACCTCGGCCCGGAAAATCCGCGCAGCTTCATTCAGCCACGCGATACGGCCTTCTGTGCCGGTTCCGACAGCCTGGAACAGGCCCGAACACAGGTCAGTCAGGCCAAGCTGGTGGTACTGGCTGCCGACTGGAAACCCTGGTCGGCCCGACGTCTGGGTACCACCATTCGCAACCTGAAACTGCAACCCGGCCAGAAGCTGGTGGTACTGGGGCGCAAATACTTCGGGCGCATCAATATCCATGCCTACCTGCGCATGCCGGAAAGCCGCCTGCACGGCCTGCGCAATGCCGTAGCCCCGGAACAGCTGGCTGTCAATACCATCCTGCGCAATCAGGTACCGGCCCACAGCTTTGTCAACCAGCAACAGCTGATCTGTCGCCCGGCCACCAGCTGCCCGTTATTCACCGACAAACTGAGGCTGCTCAGTTTTGACGGCACGCATCTGACCCAGGCAGGTGCCCGTTATATCGGCCCGTTACTGTTCCGAAGCCCGGTACTGGGCAGCCTTTAAACTGTACCGGCTCCCTGCCCGTCCATGGCGGACGGGGAGTCAGGCATCCCGTCCACCAGTTCGCATGACAGGGTCAGGAACTCGATCAGCAGCCTGACCTTGGCCGGCAGAAACTGGCGGTTCGGATACAGGGCATAAACATTCAGGCTTTCCGGCTGAAAATCCGCCAGCACCGGCTGCAACCGGCCGGCAGCCAGCGCCTCGCTTACAATAAAGAACGGCAGCAGGACAATGCCCTGGTGCTGCTCGGCCATTGTGCACAGGAAATCCCCGTTATTGGCCTGCAGCCGTCCCTGGACCGGCACCACAACCGGCTGACCGGCCTGCTGAAAAGTCCAGCTCAGGGGCTGCTGTTTATAGATCAGGCAGGCATGCTGCTTCAGGTCCCGCGGATGCTGCGGTACACCCTGCTGCTGCAGGTAGCGGGGTGAGGCACAGCAGACAATCGGTGCCGAACTGATGCGTCGGGCCACAATGGAGGAATCCTGCAGCTGGCCGATACGGATGACCAGATCATAATCACTGTGGGCAATATCAATCAGGCGATCATCCAGGTCCAGAAAAATACTCACTGCCGGGTAACGGTGCATGAACGCCTGTACCGGCGTGACCAGCTGGCGCATACCAAACGACAGGGGTGCGTTGATGCGGATAGCACCACTGATATACTCACGGGTGGAAGACACATTGTCTTCCAGCTCATTGAAGGCTTCCAGCAGGCGCTTGCCACGCCGGTAATACAGCTCACCGGCTTCAGTCATACGCAGATGACGGGTATTCCGCACCAGCAGAGCCACCCCCAGACGCTGCTCCAGCAGGCGGATGCGCTTGCTGACTGCCGCACTGGTGACGTGATTTTTCTGTGCCGCAGCACTCAGGGTTCCGGCTTCCACGACCTCGACCAGCCAGAACAGGTCATCAAAACGACTCACGCTTTATCAGTCCCGGAGCGATGAAAGTGCTGCTTTATACGCGCTCTGTCAACCTGAAGTAAACCACAGGTGGATTACCTGTTCATTAAACTTCAGGATCGGCTCAGGGCAGGTCCAGTGTCAGCCGCACGGTATCCGGCGCGATACCGGGCACAAAACTGCGCTCCTGCAGTCGCAGATACCCGTCTTTCCGCCATACCAGCACCGTGGAACAACGGGTACCATAGGCCTGGTCCCCGAACGTCGTCACCGGAATAAAAGCCGATGAAAGGATCCGCTCCCGCTCCATGCCGATACCGGTATCAGGCAGTGCGGCATCCGGTGCACGTGCAGCATCACCCAGCAGGGCAAACAGGCCTTCCGCCTCCGGCTCACCCGCCCCCGTCTGCTCCAGCAGGGCCTGCAGCTGCCGGCGACCCTGCACCACCTTGGGCCAGGGCGTATCCAGTGCTGCATTGCTGAGACCATGAATACCGGGTTCCAGCGGCTGCCAGCCGGTATCGGAGGCATTGGAAAAATAATAAAGCGACCCGGTCCCGGACAGCTGCCCCAGCAGCAGGTTGAAACCGGCATAGTCGCTCCGGGTTCGCTCCACCATCTGCCGGTCTGCGGCCAGAGACTGGCTGGAATTGACCAGATCACGAATCAGCAGCCCGCGTGAACGGGGCGCAGGCCGGGGTTTCCCCTGACGCACATTGGTCACCAGCACAAAACGGCCCGTGTCACGGTTCAATGCCAGCCAGCTGCCACCGGACTCCAGATCACGCCCGCCCACCACGCCGGGTGCATCCTCCCACGCCTGCAGCGCCAGGGCCGGGCGGGCCAGAAATTCATCACGATTGGCCGCCAGAATCAGGGGGTAATCCGCCTGCTGACGCCAGGACAACAACACAAAACACATAATCGCCTTCCGTTTGCCTGACCTGCAGGACAACTGACTCAGGCCGGGCTGCCGATCCGGTTACGCAGTATCCCGACCTGGGCCACCTCACACTCAACCACATCACCAGGGCGCAGGAATTCTGCCGGATCACGGGCAAAACCCACTCCGCTCGGGGTCCCGGTGGCAATAATATCCCCCGGCTCCAGTGTCATGCCCCGAGACAGCCATTCAATGATGGCACCGATATCAAAAATCATGTGCCGGGTATTGGAATCCTGCTTGGCAATGCCATTGACCCGGCAGCTGATGGCAAGATTCTGCGGGTCACTGATTTCATCAACGGTGACAATGAACGGCCCCATCGGGCAGCCGCCATCCAGACTCTTGCCGAGAAAATACTGCTTGTGGTTGAACTGCAGGTCACGGGCGCTGAGGTCATTGATCACGGTATAACCAAACACATGAGCCGGTGCGGCATCACGCCCGATATGGCGTCCACCCCGGCCCAGCACCACACCCAGCTCCGCCTCCCAATCCAGTTGGGAGCAGGTCGCCTCATCCCAGGGAATCACGCTCTCCGGCCCGGTCACGCTGCTGACGGCCTTGGTGAACACGATCGGATAATCCGGTGCTTTCCCGGCACGCCCGACCCGGCTGGCGGTTTCCTGCGCATGCTCCAGGTAATTGAGTCCCAGGCACATGACATTCCGGCGCGGGCGCGGAATCGGTGCCAGCAGCGTGACTTCGGCAGGGTTGACACGCATCGCATCACTGAAGCGCCGGGCCTCGGCGGCCAGGTCCGGTGCCTCATCAATCAGCACCAGCAGGTCTCGCCAGCCGGGCCGGTCAAACTCGGGCACCCGTGCCGGCAGCACCAGTGCATCGGCCTCAGCCACACAGACATAGGGCTGGTCCTGATACAGACAACTTCCCAGTTTCATCGATTTTCTCCTCTCAGGTCACGTCTTATTGGATGGCACATGATCATTGCATAATCAGTATTCAGTTTTGATTCTCCCGCTCACCCGAACAGGGCTGCGCCACCATCACGCATCAGCTTCACCCCGGTCAGGAACAGCAGCACATAGGCCAGCTGGAAAAACAGCTTTTCCGGTACCCGGCGGTGCAACCAGACACCCAGCCATATTCCGAGCGCTGCGACCGGCAGCAGCAACAGCGAAATCCGGAGGTTTTCGGTATTGAACTGCCCCAGCAGGGTATAAGGCACCAGTTTGACATAGTTGACCACAATAAAAACCAGCACCATGGTGGACTGGAACACGGCTTTGTCCAGTCCCTGTGGCAGCAGGTAGATATTGGCCGGCGGTCCCCCGGAATGGGACACGAAACTGGTAAAGCCTGTCACCCCGCCCCAGAACATCCCGGCCACCCGGCCCGGCTTGCCCTGCTGCCAGCGCCGGGCCGGTTTGAACCAGTGGTTAAGGGCAAAGCCGATCGCCAGCACACCAATAATGAGCTTGACGTGATCGGCATTAAAATGCCGGAAACCCAGTGCCCCGACCAGGATGCCGAGCATGGCCGCCGGCAACATGCGCCGCACATGCAGCAGATCCCAGCGCCCCCACCAGGCCCGGAGTGCCATCAGGTCCATGAAGCACAGGATCGGCAGCATAATGGCAGCGGCCTTGACCGGTGACATGACCAGTGCCATGAGCGGCACGCCCAGCAGCCCCAGATTGCCGCCGAATCCTCCTTTGGAAATGCCCACAATCACGACCGCCGCAACCGCCGCCAGCAGGCTCAGCCCTTCCAGTGGCAAGACCATGTCAGTGGCCGTTCCCGCCGCCCTGCCTTGCTGCTCTGGCCCGACGCTGCAGCCACACCTCCAGCCCCTGGGCATTAAGGTCATAGTCTCCGTCCAGCAGGGTGTTGATCCGTGCTGCGGACAGGCGGGGCGCGTGCTGCTGCGCACCGGCAAACAGATTGGCAGCCACTTTGGTACGAATGCGTTCAAAGCGCCCCGCCTGGGGACTGCCTTCCTCGCTCAGGGCAATGGCCGTCATCGCCTCCAGACTGGTGCGCAACTGCGGTTCCAGATGCTCCAGGTCATCCACCCGTCCGTAATGGGTCAACAGCATGGCTGCCGGCTCCAGCGCCATCAGGCGATCCAGGCTGGTCGCCCAGGCAGCCGGATCAAAAGCTACCGGCGTGGTGGTAGCAAAGACCCAGGGGCCGTACTCCCCCTGAAACTCGGGGTAGGCGATGCCGAAGGCATCCCCGGTGAAACAGCTGCGGGTACGCTCATCAAATACACAACCATGGTGATTGGCATGACCGGGAGTATGCACATACTGCAGACGACGACCTGCCAGATCGATAACCAGTTCGTCCGCTGCCGCCAGCGCACGGGCCGCCGGCACCGGAACCAGGGCACCGAAATGCCGGTCATAGCTTTCCACGCCATACACCGCCTCGGCACCGGCCTGCAGCCGCGCCGGTTCAATCAGGTGCGGCAGCCCTTTGGGATGGGTAATGAGGGTGGCATCGGGACAGTGCTGCAGCAGGGCTCCCGCCCCGCCCCCATGATCCAGATGCACATGAGTCGGGATAATGTAGCGTACCTGTGCCGGGCTGTAGCCCAGCTGTTCCAGGACATCCAGCAGCAGTGGCCCCGCCCGGGCGGGGCCGGTATCCACAAAGGCCAGTGCATCCCCTTCAGCCACCAGATAACAGGCTGCCATGCTGTGGCGGTAGAGCTCGGTATCAATACAGAAAATGCCGTCACCCAATGCCTGATAATTCGCCCTCGTCATGAAATGCTCCTCAAACCCGATGATCGTAACGCGTACAGGCAGTATAAGGGCAATACACCGGGGTTTCAGCAGATTACTGCATAACTGTTTTTTCAGGCACCGGGTGCAAATGGAAAAAACCGGCCCCATCCATTGGGGAATATGCGGTATTGATCGTATAATCCGGCAACTGATCCGGCAGGGTGATTACCACTTCGGACGCATTATCAAGGAGAAAATCATGGCAAGAACCCCATCCACCATGCTGGAGCTGGGTACCCCGGCACCTGCTTTCAGCCTGCCGGAGCCGGCCAGTGGCAAGACCGTTTCCAGCACCGACTTCAGCGGCAGCCCCCTGCTGGTCATGTTCATCTGCAACCACTGCCCGTTTGTGATCCACGTGCGTGCAGAAATGCAGCGCATGGCAGCGGAGTATCAGGCTAAAGGGGTCGCCGTCGTGGCCATCAATGCCAATGATGTCGAGCATTACCCGGATGACAGCCCGGAAAAGATGGCACGGGAAGTCGCACAACATGGCTACACCTTTCCCTACCTGTACGATGCGTCCCAGGCCGCAGCCATCGCCTATCAGGCCGCCTGTACCCCGGACTTCTTCCTGTTTGATGCCCGGCACCACCTGTTTTATCGCGGTCAGATGGATGCCGCCCGCCCCGGCAACCCGGAGCCGGTCAACGGGGCCGACCTGCGTCAGGCCATGGACCGGCTGCTGGCAGGCCAGACCCCACCGGAAACCCAGAAACCCTCGCTGGGCTGCAATATCAAGTGGAAAGCCGGTAACGAGCCACAGTATTTCGTCCCGAAAAAATAGCCCTGCCTCTGTTTAAACTTTGCTTATCAACAGTGTTAGGCATCAAGCGGCACATCGCAGCAGGCACCCACTGATCACAGGTCATATATGGTATAATCAGCGGTGGCGTCCTGATCAGCCGTGCGCAAACGGGCGCACAACAGTTCATCCCCGCAGAAAATGTACAACGGCAGGTAGCAGTAGTCCCCGTAGTAACCGTGGAAGAAACGCCCTTCCTGATTGCCATGCACCCGGTCACTTGCCCCGGTCCGGTTCGCACAGGCGGTCTTGTCCACCGGGGTCGGCCTTGTCGCACAACACCGCCAGCAGCGGATCATGCCGCAACCGGTCAGGGTCGTTCAGGTCTTCGTAACCCAACGCCATCCCGCCAATCCGTTGTTTGATCAGCGCTTCCACCGGGTGTTCAATCAACTCCGGATGACGGTAGTCCGTGAAGCAGCCCGCCACCCGCGAAAGGATGCCGGTGCGCTGTTCCCGTTCCCGCAGCAGCAAAGCACCGCCATCGGAACGGATGAAACCACCGTCAAGTTGGGCTTGCACCCAACGGCGATTCAGGGGCAGAAAGGGTGGCAGATGGTGTACACTGTGTGTTCATAAGGCCGTTTCCTTACTCCCACTCAATCGTCGCCGGCGGCTTGCCGGAAATATCGTACACCACCCGCGAGATTCCCCGGATTTCATTGATAATGCGCCGTGAGACCAAATCAAGAAACTCATACGGCAGGTGTGCCCAGTGCGCCGTCATGAAGTCGATGGTTTCCACTGCCCGCAGGGCAATCACATAATCATAACTGCGTCCATCCCCCACCACACCGACCGACTTGACCGGCAGGAAGACCGCAAATGCCTGCGAAGTTCTGTCATACAGGCCGTGACGCCGCAGTTCCTCAATATAGATATGATCCGCCAGGCGCAGCAGATCGGCATATTCCTTTTTTACCTCGCCCAGAATGCGCACCCCGAGACCCGGGCCGGGGAAAGGGTGGCGGTAGACCATTTCCGGTGGCAGCCCAAGCGCCACGCCCATGACCCGTACTTCATCCTTGAAAAGCTCGCGCAGCGGCTCCACCAGCTTGAGCTTCATGTTCTCGGGCAGACCGCCGACATTGTGATGCGACTTGATCACATGCGCCTTGCCGGTCTTGCTGCCGGCTGATTCGATCACATCCGGGTAGATCGTGCCCTGTGCCAGCCAGCGGGCCTTGCCAAGCCTGCCGGCTTCCTCATCAAACAGCTCCACAAACAGGCGACCGATAATCTTGCGCTTGGCTTCCGGGTCGGCTTCCCCCTGAAGTGCGGCCAGAAAACGCTGCTCGGCATTGACCCGGATCACCCGCACTCCCATGTGCTCGGCGAAGGTGGCCATGACCTGATCCCCTTCCTGATGACGCAGCAGGCCGGTATCCACAAAGACACAGGTGAGCTGATCACCAATGGCCTTGTGCAGCAGGGCAGCCACCACCGAGGAGTCCACCCCGCCGGACAGCCCCAAAATCACCTCGTCCTGTCCGACCTGTGCCCGCACCCGCTCAATGCTGTCCTCGATGATATTGGCAGTGCTCCAGAGGTTTCCACAACCGCAGATCCCGTGCACAAAGCGCTCCAGAATGCGCTGGCCCTGGCGTGTGTGGGTGACTTCCGGATGAAACTGCACGGCATAAAAATGCCGCTCTTCATCCGCCATCCCGGCAATCGGCGCATTATCGGAGCTGCACATGAGCCGGAAACCCGCCGGCAGCGCCGTCACTTTGTCCCCATGCGACATCCACACATCCAGCAGGCCAAAACCTTCAGGCGTGACATGATCCTGAATATCGCTCAGCAGCCGGGTATGCCCGCGGGCGCGTACCTGTGCATAACCAAACTCACGCTGTGGGCTGGTTTCCACCTTGCCACCGAGCTGGGCCGCCATGGTCTGCATGCCATAACAAATACCCAGCACCGGCACACCGAGCGTGAATACCTTATCCGGAGCTACCGGAGCGGCACCGGCCGTCACCGACTCCGGCCCGCCGGACAGGATAATGCCGCTGGCCCCGAAGCCGGCAACGTCGTCCTCTGTCACATCCCAGGGCCAGATTTCGCAGTAAACCCCAAGCTCCCGCACCCGACGCGCAATCAGTTGGGTATACTGGGCCCCGAAATCCAGAATCAGGATACGGTCGGAATGAATGTCCTGACGCATAAAAACCTCAAAAAAAATTGGTCAGCCAGCCGGCAGATTCCCGGAAATATTCAGCCGGGTACTCAGACCCGGTAATTCGGTGCTTCCTTGGTAATCATCACATCATGAACGTGGGACTCTTTCATCCCCGCCCCGGTGATGCGCACGAAACGGGACTGGGTGCGCATTTCCTCCAGATCACGGCAGCCCACATAGCCCATGCTGGCCCGTACCCCGCCCATCAGCTGATGAATCACGGGAGCCACCGGCCCCTTGAACGGTACCCGGCCTTCAATCCCTTCAGGCACCAGCTTGTCCACGGCATTGCTGGAATCCTGGAAATAACGATCGCTGGACCCCTTGGCCATGGCTCCCAGAGAACCCATGCCGCGATAGGACTTGTAGGAACGGCCCTGATACAGCTCGACCTCGCCCGGTGCCTCCTCGGTCCCGGCCAACAGGCTGCCGAGCATGACCAGACTGGCCCCGGCAGCCAGTGCCTTGGCTACATCACCGGAAAAACGGATACCGCCATCGGCAATCACCGGCACCCCGGTTCCCTCCAGCGCCTTGACCACATTCATGACCGCCGTGACCTGCGGCACGCCCACCCCGGCCACAATCCGGGTGGTACAGATCGAACCCGGGCCAATCCCGACCTTGACCGCATCCGCACCATGTTCCACCAAAGCCAGCGCAGCTTCTGCCGTGGCGATATTGCCGCCGATAACCTGGATGTGCGGAAAGCGCTCCTTGACCCAGCGTACCCGCTCCAGCACCCCCTGGGAATGGCCATGCGCCGTATCAACCACAATCACATCCACCCCGGCTTCCGCCAGCGCCGTCACCCGCTCACTGGTCCCGGTGCCCACGCCGACGGCGGCACCGACCCGTAGGCGCTCCAGCTCATCCTTGCAGGCATTGGGGTGATCGGTGGATTTCTGGATATCCTTGACCGTGATCAGGCCACGGAGCTGGAAGTCATCATTCACCACCAGCACCTTTTCAATACGGTACTTGTGCAGCAACTGCTGAATCTCTGTCTTGCTTGCGCCTTCCTGGACCGTGACCAGACGCTCCCTGGGGGTCATGATGGTACTGACCGGCTGGTCAAAGCGGGTTTCAAAGCGCAGATCGCGCCCGGTGACAATGCCGATCAGGTCTTCGCCACTGACCACCGGTACTCCGGAAATGCGGTTGGCACGGGTCAGCTCCAGCACCTCGGCAATCGTGGTTTCGGGGGTGACGCTGATCGGGTTTTTGATAATGCCGCTTTCGTGCTTTTTGACAATGCGCACCTCCCCGGCCTGACGCTCGATGGACATGTTCTTGTGAATGATGCCGATACCCCCTTCCTGCGCCATGGCAATGGCCAGCCGTGATTCGGTCACGGTATCCATGGCCGCCGACGCCAGCGGCACATTGAGGGTGATGTCGCGGGTCAGGCGGGTACGCAGATCGGTTTCAGCCGGCAGGACAGTGGAGTGGGCGGGAACCAGCAGGACATCATCAAACGTGAGTGCTTCCTGAAGTATGCGCATGATATCAAATCCGGGTCTGTTCAAGAGGCACCTGATTATAGGGTTTGACCTGCTGGTGGTAAACTGCTATCACTGAATCGGCGCATCAATAATCGTGTTGCATTCACCAGATCCGGTTCGGCTGCAGGAAAGACAGCAAAGTGCCTGAAAAAACGTCCCCTGTCACCCCTTACGGCAGGGCGTTTCCGATGGGGGCTTTCTGTTCTGGTGCCAAACCCGGTATTCCTGCTGGTGCAGACAGTGGTGAACCACGGTCGGACTTATCATTTTCAATCAGGAGAGGAAACCCATGAGATTTTCAGCATTGTGTGCCGGTTTGTTGCTGTTCAGTGCAGCACTGGTTCAGGCAGCTGATGAGAAGCCGGTACTCAAGGATGACGTGAATGCCGGTGTCAAGGCGATCATTGAATCTGCTCAGGAAGCCAACAGGCAGGCGGCTGAAGCCGGGCTGGAGTGGTTCTGGGCCCAGCCTTCTGACGGTATGTGGGAAGGGGCCAACATGGATAACGGCAAGATACTGGATCAGGCCATCACCATGGCCAATGAAGGCAAAAATATCGCTGCCCGTAAGGCTGCTGCCTTCGTGGAAAACTGTGCCAGAAAAGCGATGGAAAGTGCGATAAAAAACAAGGGAGCCGGCCCTTCGGACTATTTTTGAGTCATTTTCCACTTTTCCAGGCACACTTCAAAAGCCCGCCTGCCCCCCTGCATCCGTTTGGGGAAGGCGGGTTTCCTTCACACCCGCATCAGCCACCACAGCCACAGGCTCACCGTCCCGGTCGACAAGACCGTCGCCAGCAGCACGGTACTCGCCGCAGTTTCCTGGCCACGCTGGTACAACACGGCAAACAGGTAACTGTTCAGGCCCGGGGCCATGGCAGCCATCAGCACCACTTTGCGCAACTGCTGCTGCTCCACCCCGAGCAGCAGACAGACCAGATAAACCAGCAGCGGATGCACAAACAGCGATATCAGCGTCACCATGGACACTTCGTTCAGGGTCTGCTTGAGGCGATAGCGGGTCAGCACCCCGCCCAGAGCAAACAGGGCTGCCGGCAGCGCCGCCTGTGCCAGCAGATCAACCCCCGCTTCCAGCGCCTGTGGCAGGACCAATCCGCTGAAATTGACCAGAAATCCCAGCCCGATACCGATCATCAGGCTGTTGCGGAACATGGCGGTACCGACCACCCTGACCGTTTCCAGCCCCGAGCGTCCGTCTGAACGCAGCCATTCCATTACGCTGATTCCGACCAGATAACAGAACGGCGCATGCAGGGACACAATGGCATAAACCGGGGCCAGCTCATCCCGGCCCCAGGCCCGCTCCGAGATCGGCAACCCCAGCAGCAGCAGATTGGAAAACAGGGCCACAAACCCGACCGCCACCGCCTCCCCCGGCTTGCGCCCGAAGTAACGGTATGCCACCACACTGGCCAGGGTGAAGCTGATCAAAGCCCCGCTGTAGAACGCCAGTACCAGCCGCCAGTCAAAAGCCTCCCCAAGCGACAAGGTGCTGACAGCCCGAAACAGCAGGCACGGCACGGCAAACAGGACCGCAAAGCGCATGACCCCGTCGATCATGGCATCGGCAAACACGCCCGAGCGCACCGCCACAAACCCGGCAGCAATCACCAGAAACACCGGCGCGACAATATTGATAATGGCAAAAAACATGAGAGGATGGACAGCTGGGGAAAGCCCGGCACTTTAACACGAAAAATCTTTCAAGGGCCGGATTGATGAGAGGAAGAAGCCGGAATCCGCTATCATGCGCATTCAACAACAGCAAGGGAGTAATCTTATGCGCATTCTTCACACCATGCTGCGGGTCGGTGACCTGGAGCGCTCCATCCGTTTCTATACCGGGGTGCTGGGCATGCAGCTGCTACGGCGCAAGGACTATCCCGGCGGTGAATTCACCCTTGCCTTCCTGGGCTACGGGAATGAATCCGAACAGGCTGTACTGGAACTGACCTACAACTGGGGGGTGGACCAATATGAGCCGGGGACAGGCTACGGCCATATTGCCCTGGAAGTACCGGATGTCTACGCCGCCTGCGACAAAATGCGGGCTGCCGGTGGCAAAATCATCCGCGAGGCCGGTCCCATGAATGCCGGCACTACCATTATCGCGTTTCTGGAAGACCCGGACGGCTATGCGATCGAACTGATCGGGGAAAAACACTGACAGGCACGGAACCCGTTGCCCCCTCCCGTCATGGCCAGAGCCTGAAACGGGAGGTTCGGGCAGTCTGCGAGCGGCAGATCAGGCCGGAAAACCGGCTTTCTGTTCAGCGGTCATCCGCCAATCCGTCAATGAACAGGTTGGCCCGCCCGACAATCAGCGGATCAACCGCCTGCAGGTTTTTGATATCCTTGCCACCGTAGGGCAGATGATGCAGTACGTGCCGCATGGCATTCAGGCGTGCGCGCTTCTTGCAGTCGGACTTGACGATGATCCACGGAGCTTCGGCGGTATCGGTATGGAAGAACATCGCTTCCTTGGCTGCCGTATACTCCTCCCACTTGTCCAGTGATGCCAGGTCAATCGGACTCAGCTTCCACTGCTTGAGCGGGTGCAGCTTGCGCTCCTCAAAACGGCGGCGCTGCTCGGTGCGGCTGACCGAGAACCAGAGCTTGAACAGGTGGATGCCGCTGCGGGCCAGATGACGCTCGAACTCCGGGGTTTCGCGCATGAACTCGTCATATTCACGGTCGGAACAGAAGCCCATCACCCGCTCGACACCGGCCCGGTTGTACCAGGAACGGTCAAACAGCACAATCTCGCCGGAGGTTGGCAGGTGGCGGATATAACGCTGAAAATACCATTGCCCGCGTTCGGTTTCGGTCGGTTTTTCCAGCGCCACCACGCGTGCACCACGGGGATTGATATGCTCCATGAAACGCTTGATGGTTCCCCCCTTCCCGGCAGCATCCCGCCCTTCAAACAGGATCACCACCCGCGCCCCGGTCTCGCGCACCCAAGCCTGCAGCTTCAGCAGCTCCACCTGCAGGTGAAACTTCTGTTTTTCATAGTTCTTGCGCGTCATGCGGTTCTTGTAGGGATAAACCGAAGAGCGCCAGTCCTCCACCAGCTCGTCATCCGGATGGGAGCGTTCGCCGCCCTCCCCACGCTGCCAGCGCGCCAGTGCCTGTCTCAGGGCCTTGGCATCATCCGGTGCCGCCCCGGACAGGATCGAATCCAGGGTTTTCACCACAGCGGCAGTATCGACCGATGCTATCTGCTGTGCCTCCAGAATGCTTTCTGCTGCTGTGGCCTGGGCATCGGTTGCCGCCGATACCGCCTTGAGCACGGAAAATGCTTCAACAGCCTCATCCTGACTGACTTCCTGCGAGCGCTTTTCCATTCCCACGACCTTGGCTGTTTTTTTGGCCTTGCCGGCTTTCTTGTCCATGTTGCGGACCTCCTTCAAAGATGACAATTTTGTGATAAGTATAGATAAAACGATGCCCGTACCGGCTGATTTAGATCAAACTTGCAGGGATCATCCCGACGCAGGGCCCGGCGGTTGCAGCACCGGTCGACACCCGTTTCAGGCTGCCGGACGATCCCGCTCCGAGTCTGTGGCCTGCATCAGCGCCTCGTAATAGCGTGTGCCCCGCACGGTCTGCTCGTTGATCAGGGCATTCAGCGCCTGCACCGTCTCTGCATCCAGGGCAATATCCCCGGCCCCGGCATTTTCCTGCATGAAATCCAGGTGTTTGGTACCCGGAATCGGTACCAGGGTTTGCTGCCCCCGGCTGTCTGTCTGCGCCAGCAGCCAGGCCAGTGCCAGCTGGGCCATGCTGCAGCCCACCCGCTCGGCAATCTGTCCGTAAGGCTTCAGCAGCTTTACATTATGCGCAAAATTCTCCGGCTCAAAGCGCGGACGGGCATTACCGGTACGGATGTCACCCGTGCTCAGGTGGGTGATGTCCTGCGCCTTGCCGGTCAGGAACTGGCGTCCCAGCGGGGAAAACGGCACAAACACCACCCCCAGCTCGGTACAGGTCTCCAGCATGCCGAACTCCGGTGTACGGCTCCAGAGCGAGTATTCAGACTGTACCGCAGCCACCGGATAGGCCGCATGTGCCCGGCGCAGGGTCTGGCTCGATACTTCAGACAGGCCGATATAACGGATTTTGCCTTCCTGCACCAGCTCGCCCAGCGCCCCGACGCTCTCCTCCACCGGCACCTTGCTGTCCAGCCGGTGCAGGTAGTAAAGATCAATCACCTCGGTCTGCAAGCGCTCCAGACTGGCTTCGCACTGGCGGCGCAGGGATTCCGGACGCCCGTCAACCAGCGGTTTGCCAGCGGCATCCTTGCTCAGTCCGCACTTGCTGGCCAGCACAAAATCGTTCCGACGTTCTTTCAGCACCCGACCGATCAGGCTTTCATTATGACCACCGCCATACATGGTGGCGGTATCCAGAAAACGGTAACCGGCATCCAGTGCCGCCGGCAGCAGACGTTCCGAAATCGCATCATCCGCCGGTCCATAACCCATGGACATGCTCATACAGCCCAGACCGATCGCCGAAACGTCAAGGTCTCCGATCTTACGTGAATGCATGTGTACTCCTTTTCGTTTAGCAGGGCGTTATTATCGCAATCCATGAGCGGCAAGGCCAGCCCGGTTCCCCGACCCTCAGGCCAGCCCGAAGACTTTGGCCCGGATCGCAGCAATCTGATCCCGTACCCCGGCTGCTTTTTCGAACTCCAGATCACGGGCATGTGCCAGCATGCTCTCCTCCAGCCTGCGAATCTGTTTCACGGCCTGATCCGGAGTCAGCCCCGTGTACTGAGCCGCCGCCTCTGCCAGTGCCGATGCCGACTCTGCTTCACGCTTCCGACTCTTGCTGCCGCGTTTTGCATTGGCGTAGGCCCCCTCCATCACGTCGGCAATGCGCTTCTGAATCGTTTTCGGGGTGATGCCATGTACTTCGTTATACGCCATCTGTTTGGCACGGCGGCGTTCGGTCTCGCGGATGGCGCGGCGCATGGAATCGGTCACGGTATCGGCATACAGAATGGCCTTGCCCCCGACATTGCGTGCTGCGCGCCCGATGGTCTGGATCAGCGAGCGCTCCGAGCGCAGGAAACCCTCCTTGTCGGCATCCAGAATTGCCACCAGCGAGACCTCGGGAATATCCAGCCCCTCACGCAGCAGGTTGATACCCACCAGTACGTCAAATTCCCCGCGGCGCAGGTCGCGGATAATCTCGACCCGCTCGACGGTATCAATGTCCGAATGCAGATAACGCACCCGGATATCATGCTCCATCAGGTAATCGGTCAGGTCTTCGGCCATACGCTTGGTCAGGGTCGTGACCAGCACACGTTCGTTGCGGGCGGCCCGTTCGGTGATTTCCGACATCACGTCATCCACCTGGGACAGTACCGGCCTGACCTCCACTTCCGGGTCCACCAACCCGGTGGGACGCACCACCTGCTCGGCAATATTGTCGGCATGCTCCAGCTCATAAGTACCGGGCGTGGCGGAAACATGAATGGCCTGGGGAATCAGATGCTCAAACTCGTCAAAGCGCAGGGGCCGGTTATCCACCGCTGATGGCAGGCGGAATCCGTACGCCACCAGGGTGCTCTTGCGGGAATAATCACCCTTGTACATGCCGCCAAACTGCGGGAGGGTTACATGCGATTCATCAACAAACACAATGGCATTGCGCGGCAGGTAATCAAACAGGCACGGTGGCGGCTCGCCAGGTGCACGGCCGGACAGGTAGCGTGAGTAATTCTCGATCCCGGAGCAGTAACCGGTCTCCATGATCATTTCAATATCATACAGGGTGCGCTGTTCCAGGCGCTGGGCCTCCACCAGTTTGCCCCCTTCACGCAGGCGTGCCAGCTGGCCGCGCAGTTCGTCACGGATATGCTCCACCGCCCCCAGCAGCACCTCGCGCGGGGTGACGTAGTGGGTCTTGGGATAGACCGTGAGGCTCGGCACCCGGCGCAGCAGGGCACCGGTCAGAGGATCAAAGTAGCTCAGCTGCTCAATCTCGCCATCAAACATCTCGATCCGGATTGCTTCCTTGTCCGACTCGGCCGGATGCACGTCAATCACCTCACCCCGCACCCGGAAAGTCCCGCGCTGCAGATCAAGGTCATTGCGGGCATACTGCATCTCGGCCAGCCGCCGCAGGATGGTACGCTCATCCGTCCGGTCCCCGCGTGCCAGAATCAGGCGCATCTTGAGATAGGATTCCGGATCACCCAGGCCGTAAATCGAGGAGACCGTGGCAACAATAATGACATCGGGGCGCTCAAACAGATTCCGCGATGCCAGCAGGCGCATCTGCTCAATGTGGTCATTGATGGAGGCATCCTTTTCGATATAGATATCCCGCGACGGCACATAGGCTTCCGGCTGGTAATAATCGTAATAGGACACAAAATACTCCACCGCATTATCCGGGAAAAAAGCCTGCATCTCCCCGTAAAGCTGTGCGGCCAGCGTCTTGTTATGGGCCAGAATAATGGCCGGGCGCTGGGTCTGCTGAATAATATTGGCCATGGTGAAGGTTTTTCCGGAACCAGTCACGCCCAGTAGTGTCTGGTGTAGGAGTCCCTGTTCCAGTCCGTCGACCAGCGAACGGATTGCCGTTGGCTGGTCTCCGGCAGGCTGGTAGGTGGTTTTGAGCTGGAACACGCTTGCTGCGCTCATGCTGGTTTCCTGGTCCGTTGTGGTTGCGGCCATTATACAGGACCGTGGCACGGGATGCCGCCATGGGGTCCGTATGCATTCAGTGGCTGACAACATGACATTGAACAATTCATTTCATCATTTTCACGGAAAGGTTTATGCGATTACTGACAATAACGGTCCTGGCCACCTCGGTTCTGGCCAGCCCCCTGGCACTGGCAGAATGCCGCAACAGCATGGATTTCAACCACTGGGTGGACAGCTTCCGGCCCCAGGCACTGGCCGCCGGGATTCAGGCACCAGTCTATGACAAAGCCATGCACAGCATCACACCGGATAACAGCGTGCTCAAGCGCGACCGCTCCCAGAAAGTATTTGCCCAGGACTTCCTGACCTTTGCCGGTAAAAAGGTGGCGGATTACCGGCTCAAGACCGGCAGCAGCCAGCTCAGGAAACAGGCCAGCCTGTTCCGGCGCATTGAACAGCAGTACGGCGTACCCGGTCCGGTACTGGCCGCCTTCTGGGGGCTGGAAAGCGATTTCGGTGCCAATACCGGCTCAGACTCCACCCTGCGTTCGGTCGCCACGCTGGCTTGGGATTGCCGCCGTCCGGAGCTGTTCCGGCCCGAGGTCATTGCGGCCCTGCGCCTGATCCAGCGCGGTGACCAGCGGCTGGATACCATGAAAGGGGCCTGGGCCGGGGAACTGGGCCAGCTGCAGTTCCTGCCCAGCAGCTATGACAAGTATGCCGTGGATTTTGACGGCAATGGCCGGCGTGACCTGATCCGCTCCAGCGCCGATGCGCTGGCTTCTGCCGCCAATATGCTGCGTCAGGAAGGCTGGCGGGCCGGTCAGCCCTGGCTGCAGGAAGTGCGGGTTCCGGCCGAGATGGACTGGTCGCTCTCGGGCAGCCGCAAACTGCCGCTTGCCCAGTGGGCACAACAGGGCGTCAGAAGTGCCAATGGCGGCGCACTCCAGGGTTCCGGCGCTGCAGCACTGATGCTGCCTATGGGGCGCAAGGGGCCGGCCTTTCTGGCTTATCCCAATTTTGATGTCTACCTGAAATGGAACGAATCTTCGGTCTATTCCATGACCGCCGCCTACTTTGCCACCCGGCTGGCGGGAGCCGGCCCCATGAGCCGGGGTAATGGCGTGGTGAAACCGTTGAGCATGGATCAGGTCCGGCAGGTCCAGAGCCGCCTGCGTGCCCGTGGCCAGCGTGTAACCAAGATCGACGGGATTATTGGTGAAGAAACCCGCACCGCAGCCCAGGCCGTGCAAAAGCAGCTGGGGCTGCCAGCGGATGGTTATCCGGATATGGAACTGCTCAAACGGCTGTGAACCAGACCACCGCCTCTGGATGAAGTGACCCACTGTATGGGCAATGCTGTAACAACAGACGTTCGACAAGCCCTTGGTGCATATCATCGACCGGGAGGCGACAGTCCCTGTACACCGCCATCATCTGGCGCACCGATCCATCAACAACCCCTGTCTGGCAGGATTCCGGTTAGCAATGTCACGGGTGATCAGCGATTTGACGGGTGTTGAAGCACGGGGGGGAACAACGGCAGGTTTCAGGCAGGCGCAGGACGCTTGAGAGGTGGTTTTAGCCGGGCGAAAATCATGCGCGTTGATGGGGGGATCGGGAGGGCCTGGCCGGGATTAGCCGGGGAACGACGGCCTCCGGTACCGCATATTTATTATAAATCCGCTGGAACTAG
>DAOPKY010000024.1:0-55799 GCA_035391465.1 Thiolinea sp.
GCAAGCCTCTACAGGTGTGAGTTATCCGACAGGTTTACGGGGCGATGTACTAGGGGTACGAAACATGAAAAACTGTTCATTATGATAGCTTCATCAAACCACTTGGAGGAGCTGCGTGTGGTGATCACATCAGCACGCAAGGCAAGCACGGGAGGCACAATAAAAGTGGCGGCAGTGATTTGTTGCCGTTGCTGTGGCTTGTGATAGAGGGAAAAACAGCCTGACTATGCCGCCTGCTGTTGGTCAGCGGGGCCGGAACCGGCCCTCGCCTGATCCAGCAGCCTGCGCCACTGGCGTTTTTCGGCCTGTCGTTTGGCCGAATTGCTTTTTTCGTGGACGCCGCCCTTGCACCGGACCAGTGCGCGGGCGACCGGATTGGTGCGGCTATGCCGCTGCTTTTTTGCCATGACCGGCTCCTTGTGTCGGCAGTTTGAACCATAAACCCTGACCGCTGCGCTGCAGGTAATGCACGAAGCGTACCGGTTGCAGAAACGTTGGTGCCCGCCGTGTTGGCGCAAAGCAGAACTTCTTTGGCAGTTCGATATACAGCGAGCGGGGCGGCAGATCAGTTTCGTGCGCCAGCCCCTTGAGCTTGTTGCCGGTCTCGAAGCTGTTGTAGAACACCGTTTCGATACCCAGCTCGTGACGGATGAAATACAGCGCCGCCGCCAGGACCGCTTCGGCCCAGACCCGTGCATAAGGCTGCAGTGCCTGACGGTAGGTACGCATCATGTCCTTACCATAGATTTCGTCATAGAACGGTTCACGGACTTCACGTACCCAGTCAGACTGGACTTCCTCGATCAGTGCCTCATTACTGGTAAAATCAAGGTCAATCCGGGCCCAGGCCAGCGTTTCATGGTCCCCCTCCTGCCTTACCGGGTGGAGATGGCAGGAAAAGGGTGCAATGTTTTCCGGGTGCACCAGCTGGCGCAGGGAGCGGATATGGTCACTGGCGAAATTCAGCTGCAGCACCAGATGGTAGCCGGTGCGTGTCAGCTGATGCCAGGCACGATCCTCCTGATCTTCCGTCCCCCACTCACCCAGCGTCAGCACAAAGTGCAACGGCTGGCGCACAGTGTATTCACCCCGCGCCAGCTCCAGATGCCAGGGTTCCAGCTCCCCCTTGCCTGCCAGTGCCAGCGCGTCACGCACGATCGGCTTGTCAAGCAAGCGCGCATAGGGTGAGCGGCGCAGCACCGCCACACGCATGCCGGTGCCGATATAATCCCCAAGCAGCTGGATGGCATAGCTGTCCGGTGCATAGTGGTACACCCGGCGCGGGCCTTCCATGCACTCATGGATCAGTTCAAGCTGTGTTTTTTCCATGACTCACCCCTTCACACAAATGACCTGTTTCAAGGTATGGACAACCTCAACCAGGTCGCTCTGGTTCTGCATGACGGTATCAATATCCTTGTACGCACCCGGAATCTCATCCACCACCCCCTTGTCCTTGCGGCATTCCACCCCGGCAGTCTGGGTTTCCAGATCACGGGTATTGAAGCGCCGCCTGGCTTCGGTACGGCTCATGCGTCGCCCCGCACCGTGGGAGCAGGAGCAGAACGACTGGGCGTTACCCAGGCCGCGCACGATGTAGGATTTCGCTCCCATGCTGCCGGGAATGATGCCGAGTTCGCCGGCCTGTGCGCTGATCGCACCCTTGCGGGTGATGTACACGTCTGCACCGAAATGTGCTTCCTTCTGCACGTAATTGTGGTGGCAGTTGATCGCTTCACGGGTGGTGGTGAAGGCCGGCAGATACTTGCTGACCTGCAGCGCATCCAGCACCAGCCGCATCATTTCACGGCGGTTGATCATGGCGTAATCCTGCGCCCAGCCAACCGCCTGTACGTAATCATCGAAATGCTGCGTACCCTCGGTGAAATAAGCCAGGTCCTTATCCGGCAGTTGCCCGAGTTCACGACCAACTTCCTTTTTGGCTTTTTCAATGAAATAACGTCCGATTACATTGCCGATACCCCGGCTGCCGGAATGCAGCATCACCCAGATATCATTGCTCTCATCGATGCACAGTTCGATAAAATGATTGCCACCACCCAGCGTACCGAGTTGCCGACCCCAGGTGCGATGAAAATTTTTCATCATTTTCACCAGAGCAGGGTGCTTGTCGGTAATGACATCCAGGTGCTTGCCGATATTGTTCAGGGTTGCTCCCTGTGTTGATGGTGTGCCGTGCTGGTTGAATCCGACCGGCACGCGCTTTTCAATCGCACTGCGAATCTGCAGCAGGTTATCGGGAAGGTCGCCGGCCTTGAGTGACAGGCGCACGGCATTCATCCCGCAGCCGATATCCACCCCTACTGCTGCCGGAATAATGGCACCACGGGTGGGAATCACCGACCCTACCGTTGCACCGATACCGGCGTGCACATCGGGCATGGCGGCAATGTGGCTGTGGATGAAGGGCAGTTGTGACAGGTTTCCCAGTTGTGTCAGGGAGCGGCTGTCCACATCATCAGTGTAGATTTTTACCGGAACCTTGCCTTTGTTGAGCATAAATTGAATAGGCATAAAATGATTACCCTGTTCTCAGTCTTGTTCCGGGCATAAAAAAACCCGGAGACGGGTGTCATCCGGGTTTTCTGACATGCAGTACTTGTGCACGCTTTGCCGGATGACTGTTTATTCCAGTCCCCCGGCAAGAGCGGGAGACCTCAGGTGTTTATGAATCCTGTGAGTGAGTGACTTGGATTGAGCATGTCGTAAGGTCTCCCTGTGTTTTGAGTATCTGAAAAGATGAATCGTGCCGAAAGACTAATACCAGCTTTACGGAAAAGTCAAGTTTTTTGTGGGCAGCGGCAAACCCGGCAGATCAGGTGTTATAACAGCTGCTGGCAGGGCAGCCGGTGAATGGCCGCTCGCTAACGCCGGTCAGAGTCGGTCTGTGCTGCCTGCCAGGCTGCCACTTTCTCGACCAGCCAACCCCAGGCTTCATGCTCCTGCGGTCCTGCGGTCCTGTCGATGGCAATCTGCAGGTAGGCCATTTCGCTGCGGATTTTCTCCGGGGCCAGCCGGTCCAGGCGGCTGACCAGTATCGCCGCCTCCAGTACTGCCGCCTGGGCACGGTTGAAACCGGGGAAGGGCGCATGAGTACGGTGCAGCACTTCGCGGCAGTAAAACACCGGGCGTACAGGGTCCTCCTCCACCCGAACCACTTCCAGCTCGCTGTGGGCCAGGGTCTGTGGCAGCACAAAACCATCCATGCTCTCGGCCTTGTGCAGCGGCCAGTCATGGCGTCCGGTCAGGCAACCGGCAAACACGCGCACATCCGTGGTGTAATTGACCACAGCACGGCCACTCCGGCGCAGGTTGTCCAGGGTGCCGGACGGGTGGAATGGGGCCAGTATCCGCCACTCCTGCTCATGCCGCACCCCCAGAGGCACAATGCGGGCGCTGCCGTCGGTATTGCGGGTGATGACGATGGTTTCAAAAATCATGAGGACTGGTTGTATTTTTTGGAAGTGGTTGCCACGGCACGGTACTCGGCGGCATTATCCGCTGCCTCTGGCGGGTCTGTGACCACACCCCAGTCCAGCTCATTATCCTGCAGGTAACGCTTGCCCAGCTGCCAGGCAATCTGCGCCCGCCCCAGCTCCACACCCAGATAAAAGGCGTGCCCGCTGTCCGGTTCACCCAGGCATGGATACAGCTCAAACGGGTCAGTGGCACAATGGCGGCCATCGCGGTTGTAGAGATGGATGCCGTCCTGGTTCACCTGAATGCGGAAATTAGGGTCGCGCACGGCGGCAGCCATGGCGGCAATCGCTCCGGTATCGTGCACAAACGGCTTGCGTTCACGGTGCGCCATCAGGCCACCGCCATAGCGCCTGGGCAGATTGCCATCCTGCCGGGCTGCAAACATCATGCGCCGGGCCAGATCCGCCTCACGCACGGCAGTGCGGGCATGTGGGCTGACCGCAGTGGTAAGAATGGCATCAATATCCAGTTCGGAAACAATGCCCATCAGCAGGGCGGTCATGCCGGTGGTATCCGCATCGGTCAGCTCGGTCACATTACCGGTTCCGCACAGCACGGGAATGTCCGGATAACGCTGGCGCAGCGCGTGGTAACGCACAATGGCGTCGGTAAAGCCGAAATGGATCGGGTCCAGGATCGGGTCGGCCAGAAAGTTGCGCCCGCGAGCCTGCATGGCTTCAATGGCACGATACAGGGAGTCCATGTCGCCGGGCTGTTCCGGAATCAGTACCGGTGTGCTGGCGACCTGATCCGCGATCCCGAGCGTGCTTTCCTTCAGACTCAGCAGGTAATCGGCTCCGGCCCTGCCGGCGCGCAGCAGGTCATCCTCGCTGAGGGAGTCCACGCTGACCTGAAAACCGGCCGCCTGGAGGGCATGGATGCTGTCTTCCAGATGATCAAACGGCTGCTCGGGCAGGCAGCCCAGATCAATCACATCCGCCCCGTCATCCCGGTAGCGGGCAGCGCATGCCAGCAGCTGTGCGGTATCCAGAAACGGAGCATCGACGATTTCGGCAAAGATACGTACCCGGTAACGGCTCAGATCGGCGGTGCGGGCCTTGCCGCCGAAGAACTCGGCCAGATCCTTGAGGTCTTTCGGCCCCCGCTCAACCGGAATGCCCAGCTCCCGGCTCAGGGCCTGAATATCGCCGCTGCACAGGCCCGGCAGGATAATGCGGTCTGCCCCGAAAGTACCGGTCAGGCGGCGGCGAATCATGGAGACGGTCATCAGGGCGGCAACCTTCAGGCCAAGATCATGCACCTGCCAGGTAAAGCCGGGAGCAGGCAGCTGCTCCAGCTCGCGCACCAGGCTGTCATGCGCCAGCTTGCCGGTCAGGAACAGGAGGTGTTCGGTGGCAGTCATGGGTTCCGGGATTTCCTCCGTGATAGGGAAGGGCTAGTGTACACTAGCTGGACTGCTTGTGTGCCGGAGGAATGATTTTGGCCGTTGTCACCCGTCTTTACCCCCGGTATGAGGCGTCCGTACCCTTGCAGAACCTGTATCTCAATCACCAGCTTTATCAGCCGGAATGCCCCCGAGCACGGGTCTATGGCAGTTTTCTCATGAGCCTGGACGGGCGTATTGCCGTCGAGGAGGGGGGACTGATGGCGACACCGAAGGCGATCCGGAATGCACATGACTGGCGGTTGCTGCAGGAGCTGCATGCCCAGGCGGATTGCCTCATTACCCATGCCGGCTACCTGCGTGAGCTGCAGGCCGGTCTGATTGGCAACCTGTTGCAGGTGCAGGCACCGGACCTGCTTGCGTGGCGCAGGCAGCAGGGTCTGCCGGACCAGCCTGCCGTTGCCATTGCCAGCCGCAGCCTGGATTTCAATCTGCCGGACAGCCTGGCGGCCCACAGGCAGCCGGTGCACCTGTTCAGCGGTACACCGGCAGACCCGGCCCGCCTGGCACAGTGGCAAGCACGGGGTTTTGCCGTGCAGCAGGTCAGTGACAGTGCGCTGGTACCGGGTCGGGTGCTGGTGGATGCACTGGAGGCGCTGGGCTATCGCAGCCTTTATCTGCTGTCAGGGCCTTTGATGCTCGGAACCATGCTGCAGGATGGCCAACTGGAGCGTCTGTACCTGACTCAGGTGCAGCAGCTGGTGGGGGGGCAGCACTTCCGTACCCTGGGTGACGGGCTGGCAGCAGGGCAGGCTGGCTCGCTGCGGTTGCAGGAAATGTACCTGGACCCGGCTGCCGGGCAGCTGCTGAGCTGTTATGTCACCACCGGAGTGACTGATGGCCCTGGATCATCCTGACCAACGGCTGGAATGGAAAAACGGGCAGGAGAGCAGCACATCCCGGTTTGGGAAGGAACGGGTAGCGTTTGCTGTTGTCGTATTCGATTTATTTTCAAGCAGGAAATCCGTTCATGATGATGAAACTGAGCAAAACCACTGTACTGGCATGGCTGGGTGGCAGTTGTCTGATCATGGGGCTGGCGCAGGCTGCCAGCCCGACCAGAGGCAATCCCGAGTCCTACCAATACGGTATGAAACCGTATCCGGCAGCGCCTTCGGGTTATACCCGCCTGAGCATACATCTGCCGAAGCTTGCGGATGAGGATGCAGCAGTATTGCGCTTTCGGGCCGGCAAGTCGATGACGGTCGATTGCAACCAGCAGCACCTGGACGGACGCTGGCAGCAGCAAACCGCGCAGGGCTGGGGTTTCGATTATTACACCCTGAGCAGTTCCGGGCAGGTGGTTTCCACCCGCATGGCCTGCCCGCCCGACAGCTCAAGGCAGGCTTTTGTACCGGCAGGCGGCGCACAGGACCTGCGTTATAACAGCCGCGTACCGGTGGTAGTCTATGTGCCCACGGGGTATCAGGTGCATTACAGCGTGCTGATGCCGAAGTATCAGGGGGTGGCAGCACCGGAGTAGCCGAAGGATTTCCGGTGCTTCGGCCTGCAGCCCGGCTGGGCTGCCTGATGTTTACTCGTGCCGCAAGGCTTCAATCGGGTCCAGCCGGGCAGCCCGTTTGGCCGGCATGTAGCCGAACAGAATGCCGATGCCTGCCGAGAATACAAATGACAGCAGGTTGATGGTCGGGTTGAAGGTGAACGGCACCTGCATCAGTTTGGCCAGCAGCACCGAAGCGCCGGTGGCCAGAATAATCCCGATCAGGCCACCCAGTGCAGCCAGCATCACGGCTTCAATCAGAAACTGCAGCAGCACCTCACGCTCCAGGGCACCGATGGCCAGCCGGATGCCGATTTCACGCGTGCGCTCCGTAACCGATACCAGCATGATGTTCATGATGCCGATGCCGCCGACCAGCAGGCTGACCGAGGCCACGGCTCCCAGCAGCATGGTCAGCACCTGGGTGGTACCGGACAGGGCATCGGCAATCTGGCGCGTGTCCAGTACATTGAAGTTGTCATCCGCCCCTGGCCCCAGCCGGCGGCGCTCACGCAGCAGGGTGCTCAGCTGCTCCTGAACCTGGTTGATGTTGTCTTCACTGGCGACCGAAATCTGGATGTTGGCAATATCCCGGTTGCCCATCAGGCGTCGCTGTACCGTCCGCAGCGGCATGATCACGCTGTCGTCCTGATCCCGGCCCATGCCTGACTGGCCTTTGGCTTTCAGCACCCCGATCACCTGACAGCTGAAATTCTTCACCCGCAGGTTTTCACCCAGCGGTGAGCTGCTGCCGTAGAGCTCCCTCTGAATGGTGGCCCCCAGCACACAAACGGTCTGCCCGGCATTTTCCTCTTCCGGGGTGAACAGGCGACCGTCAGCCAGTTCCCAGTTACCGGATACGAAGTAATCCAGATTGCTGCCGACCACGGTGGTGGACCAGTTGTTGGCACCCGCCACCACGGTGGCGTTACGGCTGACCTGGGGGGCCACGGCAGCCAGCCCGCTGATCTGCTGGCGGATGGCCCTGACATCCTCAAGGGTGAACTGGGGTGCTCCCCCGCTGCCCCGGCCAAACATGCGCTGTCCCGGACGCACCTGCAGCAGGTTGCTGCCCAGGGAGGATACCTGGTCCTTGATGGCCTGGGTGGCTCCGTTGCCGAGTGTGACCATGGTGATGACGGCTCCGACCCCGATCACGATGCCGAGGATGGTGAGAAAGGAGCGCAGCAGATTGCGGCGGATTTCACGCAGTGCCAGCAGCAGGCTGTTCCAGAGCATCATGCTGCCAGCTCCCGCAGGCGCTCATCCCGCTCTACCTGACCATCAAGGAAATGAATCACGCGTCTGGCGTATTCGGCCATATCGGGCTCGTGTGTCACCATCAGCACGGTAATGCCCTGATCCCGGTTGAGGCTGGCCAGCAGCTCCATGATTTCATGGCTGCGCCGGGAGTCGAGGTTGCCGGTCGGTTCATCCGCCAGCAACAGGGCCGGGCGGGTGGCAATGGCGCGGGCAATGGCCACACGCTGCTGCTGACCACCGGACAGTTCGGCAGAGGTATGATGCTCCCAGCCGCCCAGTCCGACCTGCTGCAGTGCCTCCCTGGCTGCGGTGGCACGCCGGCTGGCACTCTCCCCGCGATACAGCAGGGGCAGCTCGACATTTTCCTGGGCGGTGGTGCGCGACAGCAGGTTGAAGCCCTGAAACACAAAGCCCAGATAATGACGGCGCAACAGGGCGCGCTGGTTACGGTCCAGCCGCTCCACATGGGTGCCGTGAAACAGGTATTCGCCGCTACTGGGGACATCCAGGCAGCCGATAATGTTCATGCTGGTGGATTTACCCGAACCGCTGGGTCCCATGACTGCGACAAAATCCCCGGCCTCAATGCACAGGTCAACCCCGCGCAGGGCCTGGAAACGGGCCTGGCCCTGACCATAGCTTTTGGTGATCTGGTGAAATTCAATCAGGGCAGTCATGGCCTGCCTCCTTCCATGCCGGTGATGACCGCCATGCCTTCGGTGAGGTCGCCGCCGGTGATTTCGGTATGCCGCCCGTCACTCAGGCCGGTTTCAACCCGGACAGGCTTGGGAGCACCGTTTTCCAGTACCCAGACCCGGCCGGGCTGCTGATCACCGGCGGCTCCGCGCGCACGACCACCGGCACCCTCCGGGTTGCGGTTGCGGCTGCCACCCATGCGCGGGGGACGCGGCATCAGTTTTGACAGCAGGCCGCCGGATTCTTCCGGTGCCCGGGCACCCGGACCGGCACCTCCGGGTGCATTGCTGCCACCGGGTGCTGCGCCATCCGGTCGGGGTGGTGTAAAACGCAGGGCTGCATTGGGTACCAGCAGCACCTGCTCACGCTGATCGGTGGTGATGGTGGCCGTGGCGGTCATGCCGGGGCGCAGGGTCAGGTCCTGATTCACGACCTCCAGCAGGGTCTGATAGGACACCACATTGTCGGTCAGGGTCGATCCCAGTGCCACACGGGTGATGGTGGCCGGATAGGCTCGTCCCGGCCAGGCATCGACGGTGAAACGGGCCTGCTGCCTTTCATGCACCCGCCCGACATCCGCTTCATCCACATTCACTTCCAGCTCCATGTGCGACAGATCCTCTGCCAGCGTGAACAGGGTCGGAGCCGACAGCGAGGCGGCCACGGTCTGGCCCGGCTCCACGGCCCGGCTCAGCACCACGCCATCAATCGGGGATAGAATAATGGCCTTGCCCAGATTGCTTTCTGCCGAACGCAGGCCGGCTTCCGCTTCCATGACACTGGCTTTGGCGGAATCCAGTGTGGCCTGGGCGGTGATTTCCTCCGCTTTGGCCGATTCCAGACTGGCTGTGGCGGAATCCACTCCCTTGCGGGTGGACTCGGCATTGGCTCTGGCAGCGGCGGCACTGCTTTTGGCGGTTTCCAGGGCAATGCGGGCAGCCTCGACATCGGTTTTGGCACCCACCAGTTTGGACTTGCCGGTACCGACATTGGCCCTGGCGGAATCCACGGCGGCGCGGGCCGAGGTCACGCTGGCCCTGGCCGATTCCAGGCTGGCCCGGGCAGCCTCGACGCCGGCGCGGGCCGAATCCACATTGGCCTTGGCAGCATCAATTCCCATGCGCCCGGAACTGCCGCTGGTGCGGGCATTCTGTACATTGGCCTGGGCGGCGGATTCTGCGGCCACGGCACGCTTCCAGCTGGCCACGGCACTGTCCAGCTCCTGTTTGGCCGGGAGTTTGCCGCCGGAGGCTTTCTGCAGCTCCTGCAGGCGGTTGAGCTGGGTACGGGTTTCCAGGGTCGAGGCTTTGGCCTGTTCGTACTGGGCCATGGCCTGCTGCAGGTTGGCATTGCTTTGCTGCGGGTTGAGCTGAGCCTGCTTGAGTGCCGCATCAGCCTGATGGAAAGCGGCATAGGCTTTCTGCAGGTTGGCTTCGGCCTGTTTCTGCCCGGCCAGCGCCTGCTGGTAACCGGCATTGGCCTGCTGCAGGCCGGCGTTGCCCTGTCCGGCCGTATTGCTGGCCTGCTGCACGCCCTCGTTGCGCTGGCGGATATCAAGCTCCGCCTGGCGCACGCTGTTGACGGCCTGACTGGCATTGGCATCGGCCTGCCGTACATTGGCTCCGGCCTGTTCCAGGCTGGCCCGGGCCTGACGGGTTCTGGCACCGGCCTGCACGATCTGGGCCTCGGCCTGGGTAACGCGTGCCCTGGCACTGATCAGGGTGGCACGGGCCTTGGTAATGGTATCCTGCAGCTGGTCGGTATTCAGGCTGGCCAGTTTCTGGCCTTTCGTTACTTCTTCATTGGCCTCGACCAGCACTTCCTGCATGGTGCCGGACAGCTCGGTTCCGATGTCAACCTCGTTGCGCGGCTTGAGGTTGCCGGTGGCGGTAATGCTGATGCTCAGGTTGCCCGTGCCTGCGGTTTCGGTATTGTAAACCGGGGTTGTGCCCAGCTGCTGTTGCTGGCTGTAGTACCAGTAGCCGCCCCCGGCGGCCACACCGGCGACCAGAAGCGCCAGCAGCCAGCCCCGGTGCCGCCTGCGGGGAGTGGTCCCGGTGTTCAGCACCAGGTCCATGTTGATGTCGGTATTGACCTGCGGATTTGTCATTTCGGTTCCCCTTGTGTTTGTTGTTGTGGCTACCATGCCCCACCCACGGCCCGGTACAGGCTGATCATGGCCAGGCTTTCATCCGCCTGTGCCGCCAGCAGGCTTTCCTGGGCGCTGGTGACGCTGCGCTGGGCATCCAGCACGCTCTGGTAATTGTCACGCCCGGCCTGATAATTGAGCTGGATCAGGCGCTCGGTGCTCCGGGCCAGCTTCAGGTTTTCCACCAGCAGCGGACGCTGGCGGCGCAGGGATTCCAGACTGGCAAAGCTGTCAGCCACATCCTGTACCGCCTGCAGCAGGGCTTTCTGGTAGCCGGCCAGTGCCTGCTGGTAGCTGGCATCACGGATCAGTACCTGCTGTTTGAGCTGGCCACCGTCAAACAGCGGTGCACTGATGGAGGCCAGCAGTGAGCGTGCCAGATTGCCGGTGTCGACAAGATCACTCAGTTTCGCGCTGCTGAGGTTCAGGGCACCACCGAGGCGGAAGGACGGATACTGATTGGCTTTGGCTTCCTGGACCCGCAGGGCTGCAGACTGAAGCCGGTAGCCGGCGGCACGCAGGTCCGGGCGCTGGCGCAGGGCATCAGCCGGAACCTGCTCCGCGAGTGTCCGGCGCGGTGCCGGAATGCCACGGCTCTGCTGCAGGCGTGGTGCCAGTGAGGCCACGGGCTGGACCGTGAGTGTGGCCAGGGCCTGCCGGGACTGGGTGATGCCTGCATCCAGCGCCGGAATCTGGGCCTGTATCTGGTTCACCGACAGGCGGGCCTGTTCAACATCCAGCTGGCTGACCAGACCGGCCTGATAGCGCATGTCCACCAGCTGCCGGCTTTGCTGGCGTGATTCAAGGTTCTGATGCGCATTGGCAAGTCGGGCCTGACTCAGGCGCAGGTTGACATAATTGCGCGCCACTTCGGCAGCCAGTGAGGCTTTGGCGTCTTCCAGTCCGGCCTCGGCACTACCGACATCCAGGGCTGCAGATCGGGAGGCAAGCCGGTTGGCCCCGAAGAAATCCAGCTCCCAGCTGGCATCCATACCGGCACTGAAACTGTTGCTGCCGCTGCTGCGTCGGGCTGAGCCACTGCCGGAAAGGCTCGGGAGCAGTCCGGCATCGGCAATCACGCCCTGGGCGCGGGCCGCCTGCAGGCTGGCACGGGCACTGCTGATGTCCGGATGGGCCTTGAGTGCCTGATCCACCAGCCCGGTCAGGGTGGCATCACCGAACTGCTGCCACCAGCCGGCCCGTACCGGCTGACGCTGTGCTGCCGGGCTGATGCGCGGGTTCTGCAGGGAGGGGTTGTCCTGCGGGACGGCGGGGGTCTGAGTGTCCGGACCGGAAAGGCCGGTACAGGCACCCAGCATGAGACTGATGCCGAGCGCTGGCAGAAGTTTTCCGGTGCTTGCTGTGTACATGTGCCGTCCTGATGGTTGTTGATCGTTATGGGCTCGAATTATCGTGCGCGAGTGTGCAAACAAAATGTAAGCAGGTGATAAAGAATGAGAAATGGAGCCGGCCCTCCAGGTAATCATGTGCGTACAGGTTCCCGAAAGCCGGCCTGAAATGGCGGTACAAGTCGTTGTGTCCCTGTCTTTGACAGCCTGCTAATAGTTTTTTTCTTGCCTCAATAAAAAAGACTGGTTTTCTCCAGCCTGAATCAGTACCCGTTCGGGAACAAATCCGGTCGCACCCTGCCCAATCGCCATTCGGAAAGTTTGCCTTTATTTTGAACAACTTCTGCCGATTTGGAATCATTTCGGTTGTGTTTGCCCTATTTTTATTAAGTATGTTTTTTAAGCAATTCATCAGGTAAAATGGCAGGTTAATTGTAAAGAGTTTTACAGGAAACCGTAAAAAATTACTTAGCGGTATTTTTATATTCAGCTAATATTAAGGGTGTTCAGGTTTGGTGGGTCTTTGCTCACCGGGTCTGGATTCCGTATGCCAATCAACAAGCATTTTGCAAGGAGGCTATTATGTTGACGCGCAAAAAAAACCGGAAATGGCTGATGACTCCCTGGTTGTTGCTGGGCGTTCTGGCGGTCAATCCGTTATTTGCCGCTGAAAACCTCAGGGTGAATCTGATTGCGACGCTTGAAAACAGTCCGGCCATGGAAAGTGTAACCTGGAAGGTTTACCGGCTGGACAACAAGCATGAGGTAACCAGTGCCAGAAACCACAGTACCCAGGTACAGGTTCCCGCAGGCAGCTACCGTGTGGTTGCGACCCTGAAGACAGATGACAAAACGGTCGTGCGCGAGCGCAGTTTCCACGTTCGTACCAACAGCAGCAATGTCGTTGTCCCCATGGACTGAGCCTTTGGCTCGGCAATCAGCAGGAAACTTCTCCGCCTGTACAAACCGTGCGGGCGGGGAGTTTCAGGGCAGTGCCAATCCGCTGCGCTGTATCTGCAGGCCACCGAGCCGACGGTTGTAGGACAGGATGATCTCCGCCGCCCGGCCCCGAATCGTGCCCAGGCTGATCGGGCCGAAAGCGCGTGAGTCCCTGCTGAAACCGCGATTGTCACCCATGACAAAGGCCTGTCCGGGCGGTACGGTCAGGTCGAAATCCACCGGATGGTTCCCGTCCGGCTTCCAGATTGCCACCCAGCTTTTTTCACCCTGCTGCTCCATGACGGTTTGCAGCCCGCCCTGGCTTTGCTGCCGGCGGGTCAGGGCGTTTCCATTGAGGTAAAGGCGTCCGGAGCGCATGCGTACCCGGTCGCCGGGCAGGCCGATGATGCGCTTGATGTAATTCATGCCGGGATCATTCGGATAGGCGAAGATCACAATATCACCATACCCGACTGTCTCTCCGCAGCCGGGACAGTTGTAGCTTTTGTCCACCGCAATAATGTCACCCGCCACCAGTTGCGGTTCCATGCTGGCCGAGGGAATGCGCATGAGTTCGAACTGATGCTGGCGAATGTGGGTCGACCAGGCTGGAAGCACCACTTCACCCAGCAGCAGGACGGCCAGCAGGTAAATACCGGTTCCCTGCCAGCTGTATGGAATGAAATGCTGTTTGCGTCCGGCATCACGCCAGGCCTCGATAATGCCATACAGCCATACCAGCGCGGCCAGCAGCAGAAACAGTAGGTAAACCTGCAGGTTGGTCGGGGCCGGAAAAACTTCCAGGGCCAGGGCAAATCCGGGCAAAACCGGCAATATGCAGCCCATGAATACCCAGGCGGCCCGATTGGGTGCACCATTATAAAGCTGGCCCAGACCGGGAAACCCCAGGCTCAGGATTGCCGCCAGCCAGGGATGCCGGGGTCTGATGGTGCCGGCAGCTGTTTTTTGAGCAGGCATTATCTATTAATGGGAATAAAATCGACCTGTGAAACTGTGGCAGTATCTACCCGCTTCAGCTGAGGTATTCAGTCAATGCAGTGAGCCATTCAGAAAAGGGGGAGGATACCATGCCATCATTGTCGCGTTCTACGGTGAAAAAGGGAATTGCCGGGGCTGTTTTCATACTGCTTGCCCTGTATTTCGCCACGATTGTACCGTCCATCGGCATGGCCTGGGCCATGGCCTTTCTGCTCCTGACCATCTACCTGTTTGCCTTCGAGGTGGTCGGGGTGGATGTGGCTGCGATTACCGTGATGGTGCTGCTGGGACTCACCACCCTGTTTGCTCCCCTGATGGGACTGGAGTCCGGCACCGAGCTGACCGATCCGCAGCACCTGTTTGCCGGGTTTTCCAGTAATGCCGTCCTCTCCATCATTGCGGTCATGATCATCGGGGCCGGGCTGGACAAAACCGGGCTGATGTCCAGGGTGGCCACCTTCATCCTGAGCATTGGCGGTCGCAGCGAGAAAAGCATTATCCCGATTATTTCCGGGACAGTCGGCTTCATCTCCTCCTTCATGCAGAACGTCGGTGCTGCAGCGCTGTTCCTGCCGGTGGTGAGCCGTATTTCCAGCCGCACCGGCATCGCCATGTCACACCTGCTGATGCCGATGGGCTTCTGTGCCATTCTGGGCGGTACCGTGACCATGATCGGCTCCAGCCCGCTGATTCTGCTCAATGACCTGATCCTGACCACCAACAAGAGCCTGCCGGCGGAACATCAGATGCATGCCTGGGCACTGTTTTCGGTGACACCGGTCGGCCTGTGCCTGCTGGCAACCGGCATCCTGTATTTCGTGCTGGCCGGAAAATACGTGCTGCCGGCGGTGCCCGAACGCCTGGATCGCCGGGAAAACACGCTGCAATACCTCAAGCGCACCTATGGCATCGAGTTTGATCTGCGTGAAGTGGAAGTGGCCCGCGACAGCCCGCTGCTGGGACGCAAGCTGCTGGAGGTGGAGACACGTGACAATATCCGCGTGATCGCCATGAAGGACGGTACCCAGATTCGTGCCGGGGTGGATTCACTCGACCGGGACCTGGAGTTCCGGGAAGGGCAGGTGCTGGGTATTGTGGGCCTGCCCAGCCGTGAAAGCGACTTCATCGAGCAGGCCCGGCTGCACAGCCACAAGGGCATGCCGGTATTCGGCGACCTGCTGTCCGACAAACAGTCGGGTATCGCCGAAATCGTGATTCCGGCCCGCTCTTCACTGGTGGGCAAGTCAGCCATTGATGTCTGGATGCGCAAGCGCTACGGCATTTCCCTGATGGGTATCCTGCGCAACGGGAAGGTACTTTACGCCGAGGATGAGGATGTCAGTGAAATTCGTGCCATTCCGTTCCAGGCCGGCGACCTGATTCTGGTATACACGACCTGGCAGGCGCTGGAGCGGCTGGAGCCGAACCGGGACTTCCTGATTGTCACTACGGAGTACCCGCGTCAGGAAGAGGTCCGTACCCACAAGCTTTACTGGGCGCTGGGCTTTTTCACATTTGCCCTTGCTCTGGTCCTGTTTACCGATGTCCGGCTTTCCATTGCCTTGCTGGCCGGTGCCATCGGCATGGTGTTGTCCGGGGTGCTGAGCATGGAGGAAGCTTATGAAGCGGTTTCCTGGAAAACCGTGTTTCTGCTGGCCAGTCTGATTCCGCTGGGCTATGCCGTCCAGCATACCGGTACGGCACGCTGGATTGCCGATGGTGTGCTGGCGGTTGTGGGGCATTTCCCGCTCTGGGGCATTGAGGCGGCCCTCGCCCTGCTGGCGACGGCTTTCACCCTGGTGATGTCCAATGTTGGTGCAACGGTGCTGCTGGTTCCGCTGGCGGTCAATATCGCCATCGGCCTTGAGGCCAATCCCTCCCTGTTTGCGCTGATTGTGGCCCTGTCGACCTCCAACTCCTTCATCCTGCCGACCCATCAGGTCAATGCCCTGATCATGGGGCCGGCCGGCTACCGGGTGCCGGATTTCATGCGGGCCGGCGGTATCATGAGCCTGCTGTTCATTGCCGTGCTGATTCTGGTGCTGAATCTGCTGGGATACCAGTGAACCGGATGCCGGCAGCCATTTCCTGCTTGTAGGGCCGACCGGTTTTGTCCATAATGCCGGTCTTCGGTTTCAATGGTGGTCTGTGCCGGTGCTCCCGCAATGATATGTGGTGAACCCCGTCAGGTCCGGAAGGAAGCAGCGGTAGCGGCAGATTCGTGTGCCGGGATGTTGCTGGTACAGGCCGCCGCCCAATTGCGTGAAGGATAGTACCGGGTTTTATGGCTTATCAGGTTCTGGCAAGAAAATGGCGGCCACAGAATTTCGGGGAAATGGTTGGCCAGCAACATGTCCTGCGCGCCTTGCTGACCGCCCTGCAGGAAAACCGCCTGCATCACGCCTATCTCTTCACCGGCACCCGTGGCGTTGGAAAAACCACCATTGCCCGCATTTTTGCCCGTTGCCTCAACTGCGAGACCGGTGTCACTCCGGAACCTTGCGGTGTGTGCCGCAGCTGTACCGAAATTACCGAGGGCCGGCACCTTGACCTGATCGAGGTAGATGCTGCTTCGCGTACCAAGGTCGAGGATACCCGCGACCTGCTGGATAATGTCCAGTATGCACCCACCCGTGGACGCTACAAGATTTACCTGATTGATGAAGTGCACATGCTTTCCGGGCACAGTTTCAATGCCCTGCTGAAGACCCTGGAAGAGCCGCCACCGCATGTCAAGTTCCTGTTTGCCACCACCGATCCGCAGAAACTCCCGGTAACCATTCTGTCCCGCTGCCTGCAGTTCAATCTCAAGAGCATGCCGGTGGACATGATCACGGCCCATCTGGCCCATATTCTGGCAGCAGAATCGATCGGGTATGAGGAGGGTGCGCTGCGCGTTATCGGGCGGGCGGCGGATGGCTCCATGCGCGACGCCCTGAGCCTGACGGATCAGGCCATTATCATGGGCGGCGGCAGGGTTACGGATGCGGCGGTTCAGGACATGCTGGGCATGCTGCCCGAAGGTTATCTGACTGCGCTGCTGCAGGCACTGCTGGCCCATGATGCGCACCGGTTGCTGGCGGTAATCGGGCAGATGGCCGAACTGGCTGCCGACTTTTCCGTGGCGGTGGAGTCGCTGATTGCCCTGCTGCACCGGATTATGCTGTTGCAGGTCCTGGCGGCTGATGAAGGCGAACAGGAACTGCAACAGCTGGCGGAAGCCATCGACCCGGCTGAACTGCAGCTTTATTACCAGCTGGCCCTGCATGGCCGGCGTGATTTTGCCCTGCATCCCGATCCGCGCAGCGGCTTTGAAGTGCTGATGCTGCGCTTGCTGGCATTTCAGGTCCAGCCACCGGACCCGGTCTCACTGTCGAAAAAAAAAACACTGACTCCGCTGCCGGCGGTACACACTGACATCGAAGCAGCTCCGGTCACGCCGGGATCGGTATCACCCGACACAGCACCCCCGGATCAGATTCGGGAGCCGCAATCGCCGTTACCCGCACCCGTCTCCGTTCCGGCACCATCACTACCATCGCCTTCAGTCACTGTTATTACGGATGCCGACACTGACCGGCCACCACTTCCGTCCAGGCCGGCCCCGGCTGCCACAGCCACCGCAGCTACAGGGGCTGCGCTCGTCCCGGTATTGCCGAAAGCGCCGGAGAAACCGGCAGCACCCACCGCTCCGGTGACACCGCCGGCTGTAGCGGCACCCGAGTCACATCAACCGGCTCCGGCTGCAGCAGTATCACCGGCAGCACCCACCGTGGCAGTCCCGGAAGTACCAGTACCGCCGTCACTGTCGCAATCGCCCCGGCAGCAGGCAGCACCTGTACCCCGGCCCGGATCACAGCCGTCGGACAATGACTGGCATACCCTGCTGCCGTTACTCGGGTTGGGGGGGATGGCCCTGCAGCTGGCCGAGCATTGCCTGCTGAAACAGCGCACGGATGATACGATACGGTTGTGGCTGGACCGCAGCGGGGAAAACCTGCAGTCGGCCAATGCCCTGGCACAGCTGCAAGCTGCACTGGAGCAGCATTTCGGGCAGGCGCTCAGGCTGGACCTGGAGCCGGCGGACCTGACGGAGGAGACACCGGAGCAGCGCCGCCTGCGCCTGCAGCATGAGCGCCAGCAGCAGGCCGAAGCCGCCATTCAGGCCGATGCATTTGTCCGGCAGCTGCAGGAAACCCTGGGAGCCAGTATTGTGCCGGGTTCAATCCGGCCCCATACTTCGGGCTAGCAGGGGTTTTTCCTGCTGCCGGGACTTTTGCGCTAGACTGTCGGTGAACCAACGTCAGATTGACAATTTCTTTATTTTGAACAGTTATTTCTATAACAATGAGGTGCGATGATGATGAAAGGCGGGTTGGGCAACATGATGAAGCAGGCGCAGAAAATGCAGGAAGACCTGCAGCGCGCGCAACAGGAAATTGCTGCGCTGGAAGTCAGTGGTCAGTCCGGTGGCGGATTGGTAACGGTGGTTATCAATGGCCGGCATGAATGCCGTCGGGTCTCGATTGATCCGTCCATCCTGGAAGATGACCGTGACATGGTTGAGGATCTGGTGGCGGCAGCTTTCAATGACGCGGTCCAGCGTCTGGAAGTGACCACGCGTGAACGCATGTCATCGGTGACTTCCGGCATGCAGCTTCCAACCGGGTTCAAGCTGCCGTTCTGAGTCACTCACCCGTGAATATCGGCGAATCCTCGCTGTTGCGCAATCTGGTTGATGCCCTGCGCTGCCTGCCGGGTGTCGGCGCGCGCACGGCCCAGCGCATGGCCTTTCACCTGCTGGAGCATGATCGCCAGGGCGGGGTCCACCTGGCTGCCGTGCTGCAGGATGCCATGCAGAAAATCCGTCATTGCCAGCAGTGTCGCACCCTGACCGAGCAACCGTTGTGTCGCATCTGTGCTGATCCGGGACGGGAGCCGGCGTTGCTGTGTGTGGTGGAGCACCCTTCTGATGTGGTCGCCATCGAGCAGGCTACCGCTTACCGGGGATACTATTTTGTGCTCGGTGGACGGCTGTCGCCGCTGGATGGCATCGGGCCGGAGGATATCGGGCTGGACCTTCTGGAGCAGCGCCTGCAGCAGGGTGGCATCCGGGAACTGATTCTGGCCACCAATCCGACGGTGGAGGGGGAGGTCACAGCCCACTACATCAGCGAAATGGCGGCCCGTGCCGGTATCGGCAGCAGCCGTATCGCCCATGGGGTGCCGGTGGGCAGCGAGCTGGAATACGTGGACAGCGGTACCCTGTCCCATGCTTTTGAAGGAAGGAGGAAATACTGATGAGTCATGAAACCGGCGACTGCCTGTTCTGCCGCATCCGGGATGGCGAAGTGCCATCCACCATGGTTTACGAGGATGAGCAGGTCATTGCCTTCAAGGACATCAATCCCAAGGCACCGCTGCACGTCCTGATCGTGCCGCGCAAGCACATTGCCACCATCAATGACCTCACCGAGGCGGATGCCGGGCTGGTCGGGCACCTGTTTCTGGTGGCCAAGCAGGTTGCTGCAGACGCCGGCTATGGTGATATCGGCTATCAGGTACAGATGAACTGCCTCAAGGGTGGCGGGCAGGTCATTTACCATATTCACCTGCATCTGCTGGCCGGGCAGGCCAGGCCGGTTTTGCCAGCCGGTTGAAAAAACGTCTATAATCCATGGTTTGAGTGTCACAACCTTGGATGATTATCATGTCAGAAGGACTGGCGGGGAATCAGGTCAGGTCGATCTTTTTCCCCAGACGCAAGCAACAGGTTTTTCACCGTCTCAATCTGGAGTACCTGATACCCCTGAAATCCATGCGCAGGGGCAGCGTGCACCTGCTGCTGGAAGCCGGCCTGCGGACCAACCTGCATGCCGTCGGCGGCAGTGATGAAGTCATTTACAGCCTGCGTCCGCAGATCGACAGCATGGCCGGGCAACTGCTGCTGCAAGGCAGCCGACTGGTTCAGGAGCTGGAGCAGCTGCGCCGACAGATGCTGGCCGGCAGCCGGGAAAGTTTTGCCACCTATCGTGCCGGAGTGGAAGCGGGGCTGGCGAGCCGCAAGCTGGCGGACGCGCTGGATGCCGGTACCCACCAGTACTTTTTTCACCATGTCCTGAGTGCCGAACACATGCTCAAGGATGTGCTGCAGGTCAACCACCGCGACTACCGGGCTCATTTCGAACTGGGCTGGGTTTACCTGAATCTGCTGGACAACCTGCCACTGGCCGAGTTTCATCTGGAGCAGGCAGCCCGTTACGCCCGTCTGGAGGATAACCTGCTCTTTGCCCGTTTTGCGCTGCGCCATCTGGGTGATGCCTGCTACTGCCAGCAGCACTTCGGCAAGGCCACGGAAACGGCCCTGCAGGTCTTGCACGGTCAGGAACAGCCGGAGTTGGAGCACCGTTATGAGTGCGCGCGCTACATGGCCATGGGCGGCGAGCTGGCATCAGCCACCCGGCGGCTGGCCGGCATTGTCTCAAAAGCCCCGCTGTACTACATGCAGGCCCAGGTAGAGCGTGATTTCACCCGGCATGACGAAATCCGCCAGATGCTGCAGGACCTGCGTCAGGCCCGTGTGACCCGCATCCGTCACCACGTGCACACCAGCTGGCAGAAACACCGCCTTGCCGGCATGATACTGCCGGACCGGATTGATCCGCACGCCCTGTTCCGGCGCACCATGGAAAAGCACCTGCGTGTCATGTCCCATTTGCCTTATGTCACCCTGGCGCAACGTGAGCAGCAGATCGCCGGTCTGATGCTGGAGGATTCGCGCAAGCTGATCGTGCAGGAGGTGAATGCCCGTTCCCGTCACTATGAGAGTCACTCCGAACGCCGGCACCGGCGCTGGGTCTGGGTCAACAAGACCGGTGCGGCACTGCTGCACGGTGCTGCCATCCTGCTGTTGTCCAGTGCCCTGTTTTTTGCGACCCGCTATATTGCTGATCTGGCCGGCATGGGCAGCTGGCTGGGTGGTAACGGACTGGTCAGCCTGCTGCTGGCCCTGACACTGGCACTGGGGCTGGCCGGGGCCTTGCTGGTCCGCTTTGTGCCACCGGGAACCCGCCGGCTGCTGCGCAAACAGGCTGAGCTGGATGATTCCCTGCGGCTGCTGGAGTCGCCCTGAGACAGCAGGTACGCACCGGGGCTGATGCGCTTTGGGGAGACCGTCACGCCAAGTCGCCAGCCTGAACGGGCAGGCGACCTGAGTGATGGAAAGGGAAGGAGGTTGGCGGGTGTGGCCGCTTCAGGCGGACGCCTGATCGCTATCCGCATCGCTGCTTCGGGGACCGGCCTTGTCCACGGCACCCTTGACGGCTTTCTGCAGCTCACCGTTTTCATACATTTCCAGTGTGATGTCGCAGCCACCGATCAGCTCGCCATCAATGTAAATTTGCGGAAAGGTGGGCCAGTCGGCATAACGTGGCAGGTTCTGGAAAATTTCCGGGTCCATCAGCACGTTGACATAGGCAAACTCCTCGCCACAGCCCATCAGGGCCTGTGCGGCACGGCTGGAAAAGCCACACTGGGGCATGTTCGGGGTGCCCTTCATGAAAATCACCACCGGATTGGATTTGACTGCCTGATCGATGCGTTCCAGCACGTCCATGGATATTCCTCATTCAAGATTCAAATTGGATAGTGCTGCTACTATGCGTCCGCCTCGGGGTGAATTCAAGCGCCCCGACAAAATCAGGGAAATAGTGCAGCACGTCAGGCCAGCAGACGACGCGCCTCATCCTGCATCGCGCCACGCGAGAAGAACAGCCGCCAGCGGTTGCCACCGGCCTGACGCCACAGCAGTGCGGCACGAATACCGGCCAGCAGCAGTACCCGGATGCGGGCGGCAATATCGGGGTTGGAAAGATGGCTCTGCTCTCCCTTGATGATAATGCGCGGGCCGATCTTGCTGATGGTATCGGTATAAAGCTCGGCCAGTCGGGCCAGCATGTTGGGGTGGGTCGGCTCAAAGAATTCCAGTTGCTCCTGGGCTGAGCCGATACCGCTCATCAGGCGCGAAAAGGCGTCCGGGTGCTGGTGCAGTTTGTTTTCCAGATACAGCAGGTTGATGCTGTAACGGGTGGTTTCCATGTTCTTGGGGCGGCCATCCGGTGTCAGGGTGCTCCCGCCCAGCTGATCAAGCAGGGTCTGGAGGCCAGTGCGCAATGCATCAACACCCCCGTAAAGCCCGGCCAGCGTATCGGCATCCTGCAGGACGCTGCTGACACAGCTTTCCAGCAGTTCCGGTTCAACCCGGCCCTGTGAGGCCAGCTGATTGACACCTTCAACACACTGAAACAGGGCGGCCAGGGCCAGAGTCCGGTTTTGAGTATTTGATTCCACAAGCGCTCCAGGGCTTCTTTCAGTTTTTCAGTCGGGTTTACGGGCAGGCCAAGCCTGACCTCAGGGCTGTGTGCCCGACATTTCAAGGGCCGAAGTGGCTGTTGTCAAGTCTGTCCGGCCTTTGCCGGCATGAATCCGGACCGGTGAGGGTCAGGGACAGGCCCGGTCCATGCACTCGATCACGCCACCACCCAGGCAGTTGTCACCGTCATAAAACACGATCGACTGCCCCGGTGTAATGGCCCGTTGTGGCTCTGCAAAGCAGACACTGGCCTGCCTGCCCTGTCGGGTCAGGGTGACGCTGCAGTGCTGGTCAGGCTGGCGATGGCGGATTTTGGCCGTGCAGGCAAACGGGGAGGGTGGTGCGGTGCCCGCCACCCAGTGCAGTTGTTCGGCCTGCAGGAAGGCTTTCAACAGCCAGGTGTTCTGGTTTCCCTGCGCCACCACCAGGCGGTTGTGTGCCAGCTGTTTGTCAATCACAAACCAGGGTGCCTCACCGGCATCCCGGCGCCCGCCGATACCCAACCCCTGCCGTTGTCCCAGCGTGTAGTACATCAGTCCCTGATGCTGGCCGATGACATTGCCCGAGGGGTCGATGATTTCGCCGGGCCGGGCCGGCAGGAAGCGCTGCAGGAAATCACGGAACTTGCGCTCACCGATAAAGCAGATACCGGTGCTGTCCTTTTTGCGGGCGGTGCGGAAACCGGCCCGTTCTGCCAGGGCGCGCACCTGGTGCTTGGGCAGGTGGCCGATCGGGAACAGGCTGTGTTTCAGCTGTGCCTGTTGCAGGGTGTAGAGAAAATAGGTCTGGTCCTTGTTGGCATCCAGCCCCTTGAGCAGGCTCACGCTGCCGTCAGCCTCATGCCGGGTGCGGGCATAATGTCCGGTGGCGATCCGGTCGGCCCCGAGTGTCAGGGCAAAGTCCAGAAAAGCCCTGAACTTGATTTCCCGGTTGCAGAGGATGTCCGGGTTGGGCGTGCGTCCGGCCCGGTATTCGGCCAAAAAATAACTGAATACCCGGTCCCAGTATTCGGTAGCGAAGTTGACGCTGTGCAGCCGGATACCGAGCTGGTCAGCCACCGACTGCGCATCCGCCAGATCCTCACTGGCCGAGCAGTAGTCCGCCGTATCGTCTTCCTCCCAGTTCTTCATGAACAGGCCCTCGACCTCATAACCCTGTTCCAGCAGCAGCAGCGCCGCCACGGAGGAGTCCACGCCACCGGACAGGCCGACCATGACACGTTGTTTTGCAGTCGACATGTCAGGATACCCGGTGCAGCAGTTCAAGTGGATGGCGTACACCGTCCTGGTACAGGCGGATGGAGGCCAGCACCAGTGCCGAGCGCGGGGTCAGCTGCGGGTGCCGGCGGATTTCCCCGGGCCTCAGCCAGTGCAGGGCCAGAATATCGGGGTCCAGCGTGGGGGGGCGTGCCGGATGCTGATGGCTGCCACTGAAGACAAACCGCAGATAAACCCGGTCCGGATCAGGGTTATCCAGCTGCATCACACCCAGCAGTGCCTCCGGCTCAAACACCAGCCCGGTTTCCTCACGGGTCTCGCGCCGTACTGCCTCAATCAGGCTTTCGCCATACTCCAGATGGCCGGCTGGCTGGTTCAGCACCCGCTGACCATTTACCTGCTCCTCCACCATCAGGAAACGTCCCTGCTCTTCAATCACACTGGCGACAACCACCCTCGGCTTCCAGACCATGGCCTTTTCTGTTTCCCTGTCGTGACAAACGCGGCATTTTACTCCCAAACCTGATCGAATAACCAATTCCTTGTCTAGGGACATCACATCGGGGGCGGAATGCTTTATAATTGCCGGACGCGCTTGGGGACCACCAAAAATCAAGGAGAAACGGAGAACATGTATCAACACATCAAGGTGCCGGCCAAAGGGGAGAAGATTACCTGCCGGGCAGATTTTTCCCTGGATGTTCCTGACCAGCCCATCATTCCCTACATCGAAGGGGACGGGATCGGTATCGACATCACCCCGGTCATGCACAAGGTCATCGATACCGCCGTGAACAGGGCTTACGGCGGCAAGCGCCAGATTCAGTGGATGGAGGTCTACGCCGGCGAAAAGGCCAATCAGGTGTACGGTGAGGATGTCTGGCTGCCGGATGAGTCGGTACAGGCCATCAAGGAGTTTGTCGTTTCCATCAAAGGGCCACTGACCACGCCGGTCGGTGGGGGCATCCGTTCCCTGAACGTGAAGCTGCGTCAGGACCTGGACCTGTATGTGTGCCTGCGCCCGGTACGCTACTTTGAGGGTACACCGAGTCCGGTGCGGGAGCCGGAAAAAACCGATATGGTTATCTTCCGGGAAAACTCCGAAGACATCTACGCCGGGATCGAGTGGGCTGCCGAGTCACCGGAGGCCAAAAAAGTCATTGATTTTCTGGTCCGGGAAATGGGTGTTACCAAAATCCGTTTTCCGGATACCTCCGGCATCGGTGTCAAGCCGGTTTCTGCCGAAGGTACCGAGCGGCTGGTGCGCAAGGCCATCCAGTATGCAATCGATAATGACCTGCCCTCCATGACCCTGGTCCACAAGGGCAATATCATGAAATTCACCGAGGGTGGCTTCAAGAGCTGGGGGTATGCGCTGGCCAAGTCGGAATTTGGGGCGGTGGAAAAAAATGGCGGCCCCTGGTGTGCATTCAAAAACCCGAATACCGGACGGGAAATTGTGATCAATGACGTGATTGCCGACAATTTCCTGCAGCAGATTCTGTTACGGCCTGAGCAGTATTCCGTGGTGGCCACCCTGAACCTGAACGGGGATTACATTTCCGATGCGCTGGCTGCCCAGGTTGGCGGTATCGGCATTGCACCCGGTGCCAACCTGTCTGATACCGTGGCCATGTTCGAGGCGACTCATGGTACCGCGCCGACCTTTGCCGGGCAGGACCGGGTCAATCCCAGCTCCCTCATCCTGTCTGCGGAAATGATGCTGCGGCATATGGGCTGGGTGGAAGCAGCCGATCTGGTGATCAGGGGTGTTGAAGGGGCGATTGCCTCCGGACGGGTAACCTTCGATTTCGCCGCCCTGATTGATACGGCGGAAGAGATCAGTTGCTCCGGGTTTGGAGACAACATTATTGAACACATGTAAATTGCCTTCGGGTCATGATCTGTGACCTTGCCGGTCTTCCCGCCCCGGCCATATCGGTTCTTCTGTTCCGGTATGGCCTGTTGCCACGTTGATTTGTGCTGCACCGCCCCCATAATGAGTTATAGCGCTCCTGATTGGGGGGATAATACGGTAACAAGGCCGATTTTGCTGAACTTTTGATGCATGACTGAACTATATTGTGAGTAGGACAGATTTAAATGTCAGATCAGGAACAACGTGATTCAGGGGCTTATGATTCTGGCGTAGCGGTAGAGGATGCCCGTCCAGAGGTGAAGGAGCCTGCACGTTTTAAGGTTATACTTTTAAACGATGACTTCACGCCCATGGATTTTGTAATCGACGTATTACAGATATTTTTCAGACTGGATCATGAAACAGCAACCCGGGTCATGTTGCTGGTTCATACCAAGGGCAAAGGTGTGTGTGGAGTCTATACCCGTGACATTGCGGAGACCAAGGTCGCACAGGTCAACCGCCATGCCAGGGAAAACCAGCACCCACTGCTATGCACGATGGAAGAAGCGTAAGGTTGAAATTATGTTAAGTTCAGAAGTAGAAGACTCCATCAACTCACTGTTTCGCTATGCCCGGCAACGGCAGCACGAATTCGTGACGGTCGAGCATCTGCTGCTCGCCATGCTGGATAATGCCAGTGCAGCGGAAGCCCTGCGCGCCTGCAATGTCGATATTGCCGCATTGCGCCAGGAGCTGGAACGGTTTATTGATGAAAACACCCCACTGATTCCGGACGATGAGCACCGTGATGTCCAGCCGACACTGGGCTTTCAGCGCGTCATCCATCGTGCCGTCTACAGTGCCCAGTCCTCACGCAAGGGGGAGGTGACCGGGGATGCCATTCTGGTGGCCATTTTCGGTGAGCCGGATTCCCACGCCGTCTATTTCCTGTCCCAGCGTGATGTAGCCCGTCTGGATATCGTGAATTTTGTATCACATGGTATCCGCAAGGATGAGCACATGCCGGACCTGCGGGGTGAAGACGGTGCGCGTGATCAGGGCGCTGAAGGAGGCGGTATGGAATCCCAGGATGGTGAAAGTGCCGAGTCCCAGAAAAAGCCGCTGGATCAGTTCGCCACCAATCTGAACCTGATGGCGCTTGATGGCAAGATTGATCCCCTGATCGGGCGGGACCTTGAGATCGAGCGCACGGTGCAGGTGCTGTGCCGGCGCCGCAAGAACAATCCGCTGCTGGTGGGTGAAGCCGGGGTGGGCAAGACCGCGATTGCCGAAGGTCTGGCCAAGCGCATTGTCGACAGGGAAGTCCCGGAAGTACTGGCGGATGCCGTTATCTACTCACTGGACATGGGTGCATTGCTGGCCGGTACCAAATACCGCGGGGATTTCGAGAAGCGCCTCAAGGCCGTTATCACACAAATCCGTCAGGAAAAGCACGCGATCCTGTTTATTGACGAGATACATACCATTATCGGTGCCGGTGCCACATCGGGCGGGACCATGGATGCCTCCAACCTGATCAAGCCGGCCCTGTCATCCGGTGAGCTCAAATGCATCGGCTCCACCACCTTTCAGGAATACCACAGCGTTTTCGAAAAGGATCGGGCCCTGGCGCGCCGGTTCCAGAAAATCGATGTCAATGAGCCGACCGTGGAGGAGACCTTTGAAATCCTAAAGGGACTCAAGACCCGGTTTGAAGAGCATCATGATGTCAAGTACACGACAGCCGCCCTGCAGGCGGCTGCAGAGCTGGCCCAACGCTATATCACCGACCGGCACCTGCCGGACAAGGCCATCGACGTGATTGACGAAGCGGGTGCCAACCGGCGTCTGAAACCGGTTGCCAATCGCAAGAAAACCATCTCGGTCAATGACATTGAGGAAATTGTCGCCAAAATAGCCCGCATTCCTCCCAAGACCGTTTCCAAATCCGACATGGATATTCTGCGCACGCTGGAGCGGGACCTGAAACTGGTGATTTTCGGTCAGGATACCGCCATCGGGCAATTGACCTCCGCCATCAAAATGGCACGCTCCGGGCTGCGTGAGGAAGTGCGTCCGATCGGCTCCTTCCTGTTCGCGGGACCGACCGGAGTAGGCAAGACCGAAGTAACCAAACAGCTGGCTGACCGGCTGGGTATTCCCCTGCTGCGCTTTGACATGTCCGAGTACATGGAGCGTCATACGGTATCACGCCTGATCGGTGCCCCGCCGGGCTATGTCGGCTTTGACGAAGGCGGCCTGCTGACCGACGGTGTCAACAAACAGCCGCATTGCGTACTGTTGCTGGACGAGATTGAAAAGGCGCATCCGGATGTATTCAACCTGCTGCTGCAGATCATGGATCACGGCACGTTGACTGATACCAATGGCCGCAAGGTGGATTTCCGCAATGTCATTCTGGTCATGACCAGCAATGCCGGAGCAGAAAACATTTCCCGCAAGTCACTGGGCTTCACCGTGCAGGATCATACCGCCGATGCCATGGATGCCATTCAGCGTACCTTTACGCCCGAGTTCCGCAACCGTCTGGATGGCATTATCCAGTTCAATGCCCTGTCACAGGATGTCATTGCTTCGGTGGTGGACAAGTTCATCATCAAGCTGGAAGCCCAGCTCGGTGCCCGCAATGTAACCGTCCGGGTGGATGAAAAGGCCAGGGCCTGGATCGCTGACAAAGGATATGATCGCCTGATGGGGGCACGCCCGATGGAACGCGTGATTCAGGAGCACATCAAGAAACCGCTGGCGGAAGCCCTGCTGTTCGGTGAGCTGTCCCAGGGGGGAACCGTCTCTGTGACCGCAGAGGATGGCAAGCTGGTGCTGGATTGTGAGGGACTGGAAGCGGTTCCAGCCTGACAGGCCGGACGATAACCTACCTGAAAACCGGGCAGGGGAAGCAATTTCCCTCCCGGTTTTTTTATTTGCTGCGGTAGCTGATACGGCCCTTGGTGAGATCGTAAGGGGTCAGCTGTACAGTGACACGATCGCCGGTGAGAATACGAATGTAGTTCTTGCGCATGCGTCCAGAGATATGAGCGGTAACAACATGGTCATTATCCAGCTTCACCCGGAATGTCGTATTGGGAAGGGTGTCTATAACGGTACCCTCCATTTCAATATAATCTTCTCTAGCCATAATTCCTGTAGTCTACCCAATAATCGCGCGTATTATCCCCTGCTTGGGCAATATGACAAGTTCTTTTTGCCGAATTGCGTGCTTTGAAGGCAGGTTTCCATTAGGATAGTCCCGCTTTGTGGCATCGTGGCCACCTTTTCAAGGTTTTTTGGGAGTTTGCACATGGCGTTTGCAGCACTTTTCCCCGGCCAGGGGTCCCAGTCTGCCGGGATGCTGGCAGAGCTGGCCAGCACTTTTCCGGTTGTTGGTGAAACCTTTACGGAAGCATCCGATGTTCTGGGGCGGGACTTGTGGCGCATGGTGCAGGATGAATCCGATATTACCGCGCTGAACCGGACCGAAAATACCCAGCCGGTCATGCTGGCTGCCGGTATTGCCTGCTGGCGGGTCTGGCAGCAACAGGGCGGGCAGCTGCCCGTTGCCATGGCCGGGCACAGTTTGGGGGAGTATTCGGCACTGGTTGCTGCCGGCAGCCTCGGGTTTGCAGATGGCATCCGGCTGGTGGCCGGGCGGGCCCGTCTGATGCAGCAGGCGGTACCGGAAGGTCAGGGGGCCATGGCTGCCATTCTGGGGCTGGATGATGCGGCCCTGATTGAGGCCTGTGCACAGGCTGCCGAAGGTGAGGTGGTCGAGGCCGTTAACTTCAACTCGCCGGGACAGGTGGTGATTGCCGGAAATACCGCTGCGGTTGAGCGTGCCATTGCGGCTGCCACGGCACGGGGAGCCAAAAAGGCGGTGAAACTGCCTGTCAGTGTGCCCTCACACTGTGCCCTGATGCAGGACGCTGCACAAGCCCTGAGCCGGGAGCTGGGCAAAATTGAACTCCAGAGCCCGACTATCCCCGTTCTGCATAATATCGATGCCCGACCGGCAGCTGATGCAGCCGCCCTGCGTCCGGCACTGGAACAGCAGTTATACCGTCCGGTATGCTGGGTGGATACCATCCGCAATCTGGCCAGGGATTATCAGGCTACCCTGATGGTTGAATTCGGACCGGGCAAGGTACTGACCGGTTTGAACCGGCGTATTGACCGGGCACTGGGCTCAGTGGCCATCTGGGATGCGGAAACACTGGACAAGGCACTGGTACTGACGGGGAGCAAGGCATGAATGACGGATTGAGGCTGGATGGCGAGCTGGCACTGGTGACGGGTGCAAGCCGGGGGATCGGAAAGGCGATTGCACTGGCACTGGGGCAGCAGGGAGCTACCGTGGTGGGTACCGCGACCAGTGAGGGCGGTGCTGAAGCCATCAGCCGCTATTTACAGGAAGCGGGGGTCAAGGGAAACGGCAAGGTGCTGGATGTGGCCAGCAGTGCTTCGGTTGAAGCCCTGATGCAGTCTGTGACTGAACAGTTCGGTGCCGTTACGGTGCTGGTCAATAATGCCGGCATCACCCGCGACAACCTGCTGATGCGCATGAAGGATGAGGACTGGGACAGTATTATCAACACCAATCTGAGTTCAGCCTACCGCATGAGCAAAGCCTGCCTGCGTGGCATGATGAAAGCGCGCAAAGGCCGGATTATCTCCATCAGTTCGGTCGTCGGCTCCAGCGGCAATCCCGGACAGGCCAACTACGCTGCGGCCAAGGCCGGGCTGACCGGTTTTTCCCGCTCGCTGGCCCGTGAACTGGGGTCGCGTGGTATTACCGTGAACGTGGTGGCCCCCGGCTTTATTGATACCGACATGACCCGGGAACTGCCCGAAGCCCAGCGTGAAAATCTGTTGCAGGGCATTCCGCTGGGACGGCTTGGACAGCCGGAAGAGATTGCCGGTGCGGTTGTTTTTCTGGCCTCGGCATGGGGTGCCTATGTGACCGGTGAAACCCTGCATGTCAACGGCGGAATGTACATGGGCTGAAGCCGGACCCAGCCCGCTGGGGTTGTGCGCGCCGGAAAAGGCCCCTGTCGGCCCGGTTTGAGGTTTCAGGTTGCTGGCATGCGTTAGCGCTTTTCAATACAATACGGACCGGAGTTTGGGATTTTGTTATTAATGAGGAACGTGAGATCATGAGTGATATTGAAAGTCGTGTCAAAGCGATCGTAGTTGAGCAACTGGGAGTTGAAGAGTCGGAGGTCACGAACGAGGCTTCCTTTATTGACGATCTGGGCGCGGATTCACTGGACACGGTAGAACTGGTAATGGCTTTGGAAGAAGAGTTCGGTACCGAGATTCCGGACGAGGAAGCCGAAAAAATCACGACGGTCCAGCTTGCGATTGATTACATCAAGCAGCACCAGCAGGGCTGAGTTTCACTTTATACGAAACACCGGGTCTGCAATCTGTGCGGGTTGCAGTCCGAAGTTCTCCAATCAGTGAAGAAGGGAATAGCATTGTCCAAAAGACGTGTGGTAGTGACCGGGCTGGGAATCGTTTCCCCGGTCGGCTCAAAACTCGAAATGGCCTGGACCAACATCAAGGCGGGGCGCAGTGGCATCAATCCGATCAGCCCGGAGCTGTTCGATGCCAGTGCCTTCAGTGTGCGCATCGCCGGTAATGTCAAGGATTTCAATGCTGACGACTACATCAAGCCCAAGGACCAGAAAAAAATGGATGCCTTCATCCATTACGGTATCGGGGCCGGTGTGGAGGCGATGCGTGATGCGGGCCTGGAAGTCACGGAAGCGAATGCCGACCGTATCGGCGTGCTGATGGGGTCCGGTATTGGCGGACTGGAGACCATCGAGCGTAACAACCGGGCTTTCCTCGAAAACGGGCCGCGCAAAATTTCCCCCTTCTTTGTCCCGGCCAGCATTATCAATATGGTGGCCGGAAACCTGTCCATCCTGTTCGGACTCCGGGGACCCAATCTCTCCATTGTCTCGGCCTGTGCCACGGCAACCCACAGCATTGGTGATGCGGCGCGCATGATCGTTTATGGCGATGCCGATGTCATGCTCGCCGGCGGGGCGGAAATGGGCTCCACCCCGTTGGGTATCGGCGGTTTCGCTGCTGCCCGCGCCCTGTCGACCCGCAATGATGACCCGGAGCGTGCCAGTCGTCCCTGGGACCGGGACCGGGACGGCTTTGTGCTGGGCGATGGTGCCGGGGTGTTGGTGCTGGAAGAATACGAGTTCGCCAAAGCCCGCGGGGCACGCATCTATTGCGAACTGGTGGGATATGGCATGAGCAGTGATGCCTATCACATGACCTCCCCCTCGCTCGGTGGTGAAGGGGCAGCACGCTGCATGCGCAATGCCCTGCATGATGCCGGCCTGAACCCGGAGCAGGTGGATTACATCAATGCCCACGGCACTTCCACGCCTGCAGGTGACAAGGCCGAAACCGAAGCTGCCAAGCTGGCTCTGGGTGAGCATGCCTACAAGGTAGCCATCAGCTCCACCAAATCCATGACCGGGCACCTGCTCGGGGCTGCCGGTGGCATTGAAGCGGTTTTCAGCGTACTGGCGATCCGTGATCAGGTGCTGCCACCGACCATCAATATCGACAACCAGGATCCGGAATGTGATCTGGATTATGTGCCGAATGTGGCACGTGATGCTGCCATCACCATTGCCATGAGCAATTCATTCGGCTTCGGTGGTACCAACGGCACGCTGGTGTTCAAGAAAATCTGATAACGACCGGCCATCTGCTGCATGCGGGTGGCCGATCGTTTGGTATCATCATACCGGGGCGGCATGAAAACGGTACTAAAGTGGTCAGTTCTGCTGATCTTGCTGGTTCTGCTGGGCGGTGGTTTTTTTCTGTACCAGCGTTACCAGTCCTTCCTGAGCCATCCGGTTATGCTGGCCGATGCACCGGTGGTGTTTGAAGTCAAACCGGGAACCAATATTCGTCAGGTCGCCCGTCAGCTGGTTGCAGAGCAGGTGCTGCCACCCTCATCCGGCCTGCTTCGCACCGAATGGCTGCTGGAGCTGCATGCACGGCGTCTGGGTCTGGCCAGCAAGCTCAAGGCCGGCGAATATGAACTGGGTCCGGGCATGCTGCCGGAAAGCGTATTGCGCCGCCTGAGTTCCGGCAAGACCCTGCAGTATACCGTCAGTTTCATCGACGGGCGTACCTTCCGGGATTATGTCGCAGTAGTGAAGGACGCTCCCCGCATTGTCCAGACCCTGAACGATGCAGATTATGCCAGCCTGATGCAGAAGCTCGGTGCCCCTGCCGATATGTCACCGGAAGGCTGGTTTCTGGCCGATACCTACCATTTCCCCCGCAATACCACCGACCTGGAAGTCTGGCAGCGCAGTTACGGGGCGATGCAGGACCATCTTCAGCAAGCCTGGGAAGGGCGTACTCCAAGTCCTTATATTAAAACACCTTATGAAGCCCTGATTCTGGCCTCCATTGTTGAAAAGGAAACCGGGATTGCGGATGAGCGCCCCCTGATTGCCCGTGTATTCCTGAACCGGCTGGAAAAAGGCATGCGGCTGCAGACCGACCCCACCGTGATCTATGGTATGGGCGAGACTTATGACGGCAATATCCGCAAAGTCGACCTGCGGCGTGATACCCCTTACAACACCTATACCCGTAAAGGCCTGCCACCGACCCCCATAGCCATGCCGGGCAAGGCTGCCATTGATGCCGTCATGCATCCGGTTGACGGTTCATCACTGTATTTTGTCGCCACGGGTCTTGGTGATGGCAGGCATTATTTTTCAGATACTTATCAGGAGCACCGTAAAGCGGTCATCAAGTACCAGCTCAATGGCAACAGCTCACGCTATCAGGGTGACCGCTGATGGCACGGGGCTTGTTCATCACCTTTGAAGGTGGCGAGGGTGGCGGCAAAAGTACCAATCTGCAGTTTGCCACCGAATGGCTGCAGCAGCGTGGCATTGCCGTGCTGAGTACCCGCGAACCGGGTGGCACGGTGGTGGCCGAGGCCATCCGCACCCTGCTGCTGAATCCGGAGCTGCCATCGATGCATGCCGATACGGAGCTGCTGCTGATGTTTGCCGCCCGCAATGAACACCTGCAGCAGAAAATTCTCCCGGCCCTGATACAGGGGCAGTGGGTACTGTGCGACCGCTTTACCGATGCCAGTTATGCCTACCAGGGGTATGGGCGCGGGCTGCCACTGGCACGCATCCGGGCACTGGAACAGTGGGTACAGGGAACACTGCGTCCTGACCGGGTGCTGCTGTTTGATCTGGACGGGGCCACGGGCATGCAACGGGTACAGGCGCGCAATCAGGCCAAGCTGACACGGAAGGATCGCTTCGAACGTGAGGCCGATGATTTTTTTGAAAAGGTGCGACAGGGGTATCTGGCACAGGCGGCACAGGAGCCGGAACGGTTCCAGGTACTGGATGCCAGCCGCCCGCTGGAGGTGGTGCAGGCCCGGATTGCCCGGGTGCTGGATACACTGATCCGGCAGAATCCGGCAGCAGCAGACACACCGGATACGGTACCTGATCCGTGAGTGAGACCCTCGTTTATCCCTGGCATCAGCCGCTCTGGCAGCAACTGCAGGAAGCCCGCCGCACTGAGCGTCTGCCGCATGCACTGCTGTTTGCCGGAGTGAGCGGTTGCGGCCATGAGTCCCTGCCTCTGCGTTTTGCCGCCAGCCTGCTGTGCCTGAAGCCGCAGGCACAGGGTGACGCCTGTGGTCACTGCCGCAGCTGTCAGGTACTGGCAGCCAATGCACATCCGGATTTCATGCAGGTTGTGCTGGCTGAGGAAAAGCAGGTCATCGGTGTGGATCAGGTGCGTGAGTTGCGCCGGTTTCTGGCACTGAGCCGCAGCTACAGCCCCGTCAGGGTGGCTGTCATGCTGGTGGCAGATGCCATGAATATCAATGCGGCCAACAGCCTGCTCAAGACATTGGAAGAGCCGGTAGACCGAACCCATATTCTGCTCCAGAGTGTGCAGCCCTCCCGGCTGTTACCCACCATCCGCAGCCGCTGTCAGCAGTTGCGCATGCCCCTTCCGGCACAGACCATGGCGCTGCAGTGGCTGGCGCAGCAGACCCTGCAACATCCCGCCACCCCGCTGCTGGCACTGGCCAATGGCCAGCCATTGCGGGCACTGGCGCTGGATTCCGGGGAGGAGATGGCTGCCCGTGAGCGCTTTTTTCAGCAGTTACTGGCCATGCTGCAGGGGCAGGAAGCCCTGGCTGATGTATCGGTTCACTGGGAAAAATACCCGCGTGAGACCCTGCTGAACTGGCAGCTGATGCTGGTGGCCAAAGCGCTGGCCGCCCGGCTGCCGGACGAAGTGCCAGCGGCACAGGCTGTGCTGAAAGCTGTACCGGCCACGCAATGGTGGCGGCTTTATGACGGCTTGCTGGAACTGCAGCAGCTTGCCGCCCATCCGCTCAATGCACGCCTGTTTGTGGAAAACATGCTAGCTTTGTGGCTGGGCAGCACGGCCCGTCGGACCGGGGTTTGATCACCCTGATCACCTTGACAAAGTCATAATAAAGAGGGAATCCCGCATGAATCCAATCGGTCTGCCGCTGCGGCTGAACGACAAAAATGATATTCATAACCACTACCTGCCCATGATCAAGGGGGGGGGATTGTTTGTGCCCACACCGCACAAACTGGACTTCAACATGACGGTGCTGGTGGATGTCGAGCTGGTTTCGGAGAAGCAGCGCGCCAAGGTGCCGGGACGGGTGGTGTGGATCACCCCGGAGAAGGCCCAGCGTGGACTGCCCAGGGGGGTGGGGGTGCAGTTCACCAGTGAGCATCAGGGGCGTATCCAGCAGTTTTTCGAGGGATTGATTGGCGATGCCCTGTTGCAGCCGCCGCAGCGTCCGCCGTATTGAGGCTTCAGCCGTCTGCTGCCTGCGCATCCGTTATCAGCCATTCACAGAACTGGTGCGCCAGCCGGTTGTCGCTGGCTGAAGGGGCATGGTAAAGGTAATAGGCGCCATACGGAACAGCAACCGGGAGCAGGGGCGATGGCGTCACCAGTTCCCCTCGCCGGATCGTGTCCCTAAGCAGTGACTCCCGCCCGATCATCAGGCCCAGTCCGTCCAGTGTTGCCTGCAGGACCAGCACATACAGGCTGGCGCGCCGGATGCTGGCAAAACGTAATCCGCTGCCTTGTGGCATCGCCTTTTGTTCCCAGGCTGACCAGTCCTGATTCCAGTGTGAGTCCTGATACAGGATGGCCCGCTGCGGCACGAAGTTATGCGCAGGGCTGCAAAGTGGTATCAGCCTTTCTTCCCAGAGCGGAGTCCAGACTCCAGAAGGCGGTGGTTCGGCAAAGAAGTTGATCACCACATCGGCTGCTGCCGGTGGGCTATCCAGGACGGAGGCCGCCGTGATTTCAAAGTCATGCTCACTGTAGCGCGCCTGATAATGCTTGAGCCGGGGTTGCAGCCATAGCTGGGCCACCGAATGCAGGGTCGCCAGCCGCAACGGCTTGCGCCTGCTGTCCCGTATCTGCGCGCTGCAACGCTGCAATCCCAGCAGATGCGCCTGAACATGGCCAAGATATTCCTGCCCTTGCAAGGTCAGCCTTACCCCGTGGCTGTGACGCTCGAACAGCGCAACACCCAGCGAGGCTTCCAGTTGCTTGATCTGGTGCGCCACGGCTGAGGCGCTGACATACAATTCGGCTGCGGCCTGACTGAAGCCTTCATGGCGGGCTGCCGCCTCGAAAGCGATCAGGGTATTAAGGGGTGGAAGCAGGGGATAGCGGGCAGATTTCATACGGGCTTTTTCAATGATCGGGTCATTCAGGTTATTACGGTGAGGCCATTGATATCTGAGGCCCGATTTTTTCGGGGCTTGGGCCGGATATTATGCGTTTGCACCCGGCCCCGAATACAGGTGAAATTCACTCCATTGACAAGTATTTTGTGTTTTATTCCTGTCTGGAGGATCATCATGACAGCTTCCCCTCTGCCCTGGCTCAGCCCGAGCCTCAACCAGTTTGCCAAGCGTTCACTGGCAAGCTATCCGTTGCAGGACAGCCCGGCCCTGATCGATGCCATTGAGGCGCTGGGTCGCCGCAACCGGAAGATTCATGAGCAGGAATGCCTGAACCTGAACCCGGCCACCAATATCATGAATCCACGCGCCGAAGCCATGCTTGCCGCCGGGATCGGTTCACGCCCGTCCCTGGGCCATCCGGGCGACAAGTATGAAATGGGTCTGGAAGCCATTGAGCAGATTGAGCTATTGGCGACGGCACTGGCCTGTGAGATTTTTGCGGCCGACTTTGCTGAAATCCGGGTGGGCTCCGGGGCACTGGCCAATCTCTATGCCTTTATGGCCACCTGCAAGCCCGGTGATGCTGTTATTGTGCCGCCTGCCAGTATCGGCGGGCATGTGACTCATGACCGCAAGGGTGCTGCCGGGCTGTACGGGCTTGCCATTCACCATGCCCCGGTTGATGGCGCGCATTACAGCCTGGATATTGAAGGCTTGCGCCGACAGGCCCATAAAGTCCGCCCGAAACTGATAACGGTCGGCGGCAGTTTGAATCTGCTGCCGCATCCGGTTGCTGCCGTGCGTGAGATTGCCGATGAAGTCGGTGCTGCGGTACTGTTCGATGCGGCCCACCAGTGTGGCATGATTGCGGGCAAATACTGGGAAAACCCGCTGGATCAAGGGGCCGACCTCATGACCATGAGCACCTACAAAAGCCTGGGAGGGCCACCCGGTGGCCTGATTGTCTCCAATAATGCCCGCCTGATGGAACGTATTGATGCCATTGCCTTTCCGGGTCTGACAGCCAATTTCGATGCGGCAAAATCGGCGGCACTGGCCATCACCCTGCTGGACTGGCGTGACTTCGGCAGGGATTACGCCACTGCCATGGTGAAAACCAGCAAGGCGCTGGCACAGGCGCTGGCGCAGGAGGGGCTGCCGTTGTTCCGGCTGGCCTCGGAACAGGCGACCGACTCCCACCAGTTTGCACTGGAGGCCGCCCGGTTCGGTGGCGGTCAGCAGATGGCCCGACAGTTGCGTCAGGCCAATCTGCTGAGCTGCGGTATCGGCCTGCCATTACCGGAAATCAGTGGCGACATGAACGGCCTGCGTCTGGGCACACCGGAGCTGGTGCGTACCGGCATGAATGCAACCCACATGCCGGAGGTGGCGCGCTATCTGGCCGACAGCCTGCTGGCGCGTCGTTCGCCTGAGGCGATTGCCGCCGATGTCAGTGCATTGCGCAAGCCGTTTCAGCAACTGCACTTTGTGCATGTCTAGAAAGCAGCTAACAAGGCATTGTCCATGGATAAATTACTTGCTGCACTCGCAATTTACCGGTCAGCATGCACGGCATTAGCCGCCATCAGATATCTTTGGACATGACGGGAGCCATCAGAAGGCTTTCAGCATCGCCAGTGGCACAATCAGCAGCAAGGCAAGGGCCGGTACTTCATTAAAGACCCGGAACCATCGATGCGAGCGGGTATTGCGTGCTTCCCGGAAGGCCACCATGAGCCGGTAGCAGCAGTAATGATAGACGCCCAACCCCAGCAGCAGGGTCAGCTTGGCATGAAACCAGCCCCTGCCCAGCAGGGCCGGGTTCATGAACAGCAGGATCAGCCCGAACAGCAGGGTCAGGCCCGCGCCCAGGGTCATGATGCCGAACAGGCGGCGTTCCATGACCATGAACAGGGCAAAGCTGGGACGGTTTTCCGGCATGGCATGGTAGACATACAGGCGCGGCAGGTAGAACAGCCCGGCAAACCACGTCACCATGAAGGCAACATGCAGGGCCTTGATCCACAGATAAGCCACCGGATCAGCCTTCCAGCATGCCAAGAATGCGTTTTTTGAGGTCGGCCATGTCAAGCTCGCCCATTTTCTGTAAAGCGATACGTCCGTCAGGTCCGATCAGGAATGACGTGGGTGTGACCTTGACGCCGCCGAATTCCTTGCTGATGGCTCCAGTCTCGTCAAATACCAGGTCCCAGCGCATGTCCCGCTGGCTGCGCATGGTTTTGATGGCGCTGACTTCATCATGGGGCATGGCCACACCGATGATTTCCAGCCCTTTGGGATTCATTTCATCATACAGCTCGACCAGATGCGGGATTTCCTTGACGCAGCCCGGACAGTCGGTGGCCCAGAACACCACCATATAGGGCTTGCCTTTAATTTCAGCGGTATCGATTGGTCTGCCGTCAATGGTCTGTGCCTTGAGTTCCGGAGCGCTCTGGGAGCCGGCGGGGGAGAACAGGAAGAACCCCAGTACACCGGCCAGCACGGCTAATACCAGTAAGGCTTTGATATCCAGTTTCATGTCCAAAACTTGTCTCAACTAAAGGAAGGCGTATTATACAAGCGTTTTGTATTATCAGGGTTAAAAGAATACAGTGAAAAAGGTTGCTGTGGTGGGAGCCACCGGTTATACCGGCGTGGAGCTGTTGCGCTTGCTGGTCATGCACCCGGAAGTGGAAGTCAGTTGTGTGACCTCGCGCTCCAATGATGGCCAGCGTGTGGATGAAATGTTCCCCAGCCTGCGCGGGTTTCTGGACCTGACATTTTCCGTGCCGGATGAGCAAACGTTGTCCGGGGCGGATCTGGTATTTTTTGCCACACCCAATGGCGTGGCCATGGAGAGCGTACCGGCACTGCTGAAAGCCGGCACGCGGGTCATTGACTTGGCTGCCGATTTCCGCATCCGGGATGTCGGGGTCTGGAGCCAGTGGTATGGCATGCAGCATGCCTGTCCGGCGCTGATTGACGAGGCGGTATACGGTCTGCCGGAACTGAACCGTGACGCGATCCGTAAGGCACGTCTGGTGGCCAATCCGGGCTGTTACCCCACGGCAGTGACCTTGGGGCTGCTGCCTTTGCTGGAGCGCGGGCTGGTGGAGCTGGACAGCCTGATTGCCGATGCCAAGTCCGGTGCCAGCGGTGCCGGACGCAAGGCCAGCGTGGGACAGCTGTTGTGCGAGGTCAGTGACAGCTTCAAGGCGTATGGCGTACCCGGCCACCGGCACTTGCCGGAAATTTCCCAGAACCTGCGCCAGATCAGCGGGGTGGACAAGCTGGACCTGGTCTTCGTTCCGCACCTGCTGCCCATGATCCGGGGTATTCACGCCACCCTGTATTCCACCCTGACACCGGAATTTCAGGCCATGGAGCTGGCTGATATTCAGGCAATTTATGAGCGGCGTTATGCGCAGGAGAGCTTTGTTGATATCCTGCCTGCCGGTTCCCATCCGGAAACCCGCAGCGTGCGCGGGGCCAATCTGTGTCGCATGGCGGTGCATCGCCCGCAGAATGGCCGGCGCGTGGTGGTGCTGTCGGTGATCGACAATCTGGTCAAGGGTGCTGCCGGACAGGCGGTGCAGAATATGAACCTCATGCTGGGCTTTCAGGAAGAAACCGGGCTGCGTCATCCGGGCCTGCTGCCCTGAAGGGGTGGCACGGTAGCGCATGAGTCCGCGTCCGGAGTACCGGTTTGAGCAGCGGGGCAGGAAGGACCGGGTACAGTATTACCCGGTCTATGAACGCAGCTGGTGCCGCTGGTATTTTCTGGCTTTTATTGTGGCGGAGGTCGTGCTGGCAGGGTGGCTGTTTTTCAGTGGCTACCTGACACCGGCTGATGCCCGTGACGGATTGCAGGCCATTTCCCTGCGCGGCAAGCTGGAGGAGCAGGGACGCCAGCTGGAGCGCCAGTCCGGATCACTGGAAACGCTGGAAAAGCAGCTGGCATCCAGCGAGCTTTCCGCGCAGATACAGAATGCCGCCAATGAGGAACTGCGCCGCCAGCTGCTGCTGGCCGAGCAGGGACTGAGCGAGGCACGCCAGCGTCTGTTGCTGTATGAAGACATTCTGTCGCCGGAAAGCCTGGAGCAGGGGCTGGCGATCCAGTATCTGGGGCTCAAGCAGCGTGAGCTGGATGCCCAGGGCAATAAACTGGAGCATGAGCGCGAATATCAGTATCATCTGGTGCTTGCCAATATCCGGGGCAGCGAGTTGGTGGAAGGTCGGGTGGAAATCCGGCTTTCAGGGACGGAGAATGGCCGGCAGAAAAGCTATGTACTGCAGGAGCTGCGGGTGGACGAGGGGGCGGAGCAGACTGCAACCGATAATTTTTCACTCAAATACTATCAGAGCCTGGAAGGCTATCTGCGTCTCCCGGATGCTTTTTTGCCACAGACGGTGACGGTGGAGCTCATGCCGCAGCAGGGAAAATCCGGAGTTACCCGAAAGTATGACTGGGACAAACTGCTGTCCCGTTAATTTATTCAGCGTTTAGGAGTTTTCAGATGTTCGGAAAAAGTTCCAAGGCCCCCGCCACCGCCGCCAGGCCGGCCAGTGCGCCCGTGCCTGCTGCTGCAGTCAGCAGCGGCCAGGAGCAGCGTGGCCGCAGCACCCGGGTTGATACCCAGATCGGGGCCGGCACTACCATCGATGGTGATCTGCAGTTTTCCGGGGTCCTGAATGTGGAAGGCGTGATCAAGGGCAATATTACCGCCAGCGGTGATGGCGAGACCCTGATTCTGAATGAGCAGGGTCGCATCCAGGGCGAGGTACGGGTGCCGAGCATGGTGCTCAACGGCTCCATTGAGGGTGATGTCTTCGCCAGCGGTAAGGTGGAGCTGTTTGAAAAGGCGCGTATCAATGGGGATGTCTATTACAATCTGCTGGAAATGGCGGTCGGTGCGGAAGTGAACGGCAAGCTGGTGCGCCAGAAGCCGGCCGAGTCCCATCAGGTGGCACCGGCACCGCGTGAAACAACGCCGCCGGCAGATGCCTGACACCTAATCAGACAGGAATTGCAGCGTTAATTGACCCTGGTACCGGGCAGGCGGGATAATCGCCCGGAAATCAGGGTATCTCAGGAGATACAAACAAGATGACAGTTGAAACAGCCGATCCCTTGGTCTTTACCGAAGCGGCAGCCCGCAAGGTCAAGGCATTGATAGAGGAAGAAGACAACAATGCCCTCAAGTTGAGGGTATTTGTGAGCGGTGGTGGTTGCTCCGGCTTCCAGTATGGCTTCACCTTTGATGAAAACGAGGAAGAGGGTGATACCGTGGTGGAGCGGGAAGGCGTCCGGTTGCTGATTGACCCCATGAGCTTTCAGTACATGGTCGGGGCCGAGATTGACTACACCGAGGGCCTGGAAGGGGCCCAGTTTGTGATCCGCAATCCGAATGCGACGACAACCTGTGGCTGCGGTTCCTCCTTCAGTCCCTAGCCGGGGCTGGTGATTTCGGAAGCCCGCAGGATAAAACCACCTGAACAAGGTGGTTTTTTTATGGTAGGGCATGGGAGGTTGGGTTAGAAACCTCCCGAACCTTTTACGTTGTCCTACAGCGCACCGGGGCGGAACTCGAACTGCTGGTCCAGCTGGAGTGGCTGGTTGGCCGTACTGGTTGTTTCTCTGGCTGCTGCACCGGTATTGCCGGTTGCTGCGTTGCCGACAGCCTGTGGCCGGGATGCTGGTGGCTGGGGCGGACGGGCGGCCTGCTGGCGTTGTTGGGCCGCCTGCTGCTGGCGCTTCTGTTCCCGCAGCCGGGCTTCGTGCTGCTGCTGGCGCTGCAGGGCCTGCTGGCGTTGTTGAGCCAGTTGCTGACGGCGCTGTTCGGCCAGACGTTGCTGCTGTTGTTGCTGGCGGCGCTGTTCAGCCTGACGCTGCTGCTGTTGCTGGCGTGCATTGGTCGTGCCACCGCTGCTGCTGGCGCTCCGGGTACCGCCGGCACTGACATTCTGTGGCATCAGAGTGCTGAAACGGGTGATTTCGGCATCGGTGAAGGTGCCTGCCGCCTGATGCAGCTGCACAATGCCCTGCAGGTAGGCATAACGGGCACTGGTGTAGTTGCGCCGGGCCGCAAACACATCCTGGAGCGCGGTGAGTACATCCACTGCGGTACGGGTGCCGACCTCAAAGCCGACCTGGGTTGCCTGGGCTGCGGTTTCTGCGGAAACCAGTGCCTTCTGCTGGGCCTGAACCTGACTGATGCTGGATTCGACGGCCAGATAGGCACTGCGCACCTGCTGCTCCATCTGGCGTTCGGCATAGTCATAATCCTGCTGGGCCTGACGGAACTGGTGCTGGGCCTGGCGGATGCGGGACTCATAGGCTCCGCCTTCGTAAAGTGGCATGCTGGCCTCAACCCCGACGTTCAGGCCGGTATTGATGGGGTCTGCCGGGTATTCGGTCAGGGTCAGGGCACCGGTATGGCGGGCATAGGCATTGACGACCGGGCTGCGGGTGGCGCGCTGCACCTCAATCTGCTTCTGGGCCAGATCAATGGCGGCGCGGGCAACCTGCAGGGACTTGTTGTTTTTCCGTGCCAGCTCCAGCCAGGCATCAATGTTTCGGGGTGTGGGAATGAGCAATGGCAGGTTATTGCCCGGCCCGCTCAGGGTCTCGTAACTTTTGCCGGTCAGGGAACGCAGGGCTTCGCGGGCATTATTGATCGCTTCCCTGGCACTGACTTCCTGGGCAATGGCGGCATTGGTGCGTGATTCGGCTTCCCGGACATCGGTGATGGCAGATCTGCCGGCATCGAAGAAGGCCCTGACCTGAAACAGCTGCTGCTGAACTGCCTTGGTTTCGGTGTTGGCCACGCGCTGGGTTTCCTGCGCCCGCAGGAAGTCGAAATAAGCCGTGGATACCCTGGTGGCGAGGGATTCACGCTGTTGCTCCAGCTGGTTCTGGGCCTGGGTGATGCTGGCATCGACCTGATCAATGCGGGCACCGATCTGGCGGTTGTAAAGGGATTTGGTTACCCCGAGGGTATAGGTGCCGTTGAGGGTTGAGGTGGTGTCCGAGTCCTGAATGTCGACCTGCTGGCGGGCACCGAGGCCGCCACTGATACTGATCTGGGGTTTTTCGGCAGCCAGTGCCTGTGGCTTGTTTTCCAGCATGGCCAGATAGTTGGTTTCCAGTGCCTTGAGCTGGGCATCGTATTCTCTGGCCTGCTGGTAGACCTGCAGAAAGGTTTCACCGTGCGCCAGCCCGGCCTGCAAACCCAGAACCAGGCAGATTGCAGCCGGCAGTGAGCGGTATGTCATAAGTTATGTTCCATTTTTCTGTCAAAGCCCCCTGACAGGCCCTGCCTGACTGTAGCGGTATCTGTTGTACGGCAGGCAGTACATGCCGACTGAGCGGTCAGAGAGGCAAATGTTCTCCATGAAAAACATGGCAATACCCATACAGGGCAGGCCGGCTGCCATAAAGCGGAACCGACCTGCCCGATTACCTACCTATAGCATGCCTGTCCGGCTTTTAGAAGCTGACCGGTACGGGTTACCGTGATTTAATCCCGGTGGTGCCCAAAAAGCGTTAAAATTCGTTAAACTGCGCACAGGCTGCGATTATGCAATCAGATGGCATGGATTTGCCACCCCATAACCAATAAAGGCGTGTATTTATGTTTCAAAAGCTTGCCCGCATCAACCGTTCTGCCTGGTTCTGGAGCGGATTATTTTTGCTTGGTCTGGGGATGGAGCTGGGGGCTTTGTTCTACCAGTATGTACTGGATTATTATCCCTGTGTCCTGTGTGTGCAGGTGCGTGCCTGGGTGATGGGGGTGATGCTGGCCGGATTGGCGGGGTTATGGCTGCGCCTGCATCCTGTTGGCCTGATTCTGGCCAATCTGCTGGGTCTGGCGGCATCGTTGGGCATGCTGGAGCGTTCCTACCAGACGCTGGGGACCGAAATGGGTTTTGTCGAGGGCAGCTGCTCGCTGCTGGATGCGGCTTTTCCGGCTTTTCTGCCACTGGATACCTGGTGGCCGGCAGTGTTCAAACCCCTGGAGTCCTGTGGTTATACCCCGTGGATCATTCCGGAGCTGTTCAGCATGGCGGAAATTCTGATGGTGATTGCGGTGGCACTGGTGTTGCTGTTTGTGATCCTGCTGCCAGCCAGCTTCATTGCCGCAGCAAAACCGCCCATGCCTGAGCACTGAGCCTCGGGGAAGGGGCTGGGGCTTTCGGCTTCGGCATGTACACCCGAAGCGATAACTGACAGATACCCGCTGACGGCAGGGATTGGGGGCGCATTGCCGGGCGTGACGGTGTATCATCCCCGGCAACGGTGCAAGTCACCCTGATCTGTTGGAGGAATGCATGAATAAAGCCCTGTTGCTCCCGGTCCAAGGCGAATAGCCTGTGGATGAGTCGTCATCTGTCCGCTCTGCTGCCGAGGCAGAAGCGGTATTGCCCGTGATCATCGGGCGCTGGCTCCGGCGTGTGTTCGGCGGCATGGCCGCCGTGGTGCTTTCTGTCCTGATGCTGGTCGTTCTGGTGGATGCCCTGGGGCGCAGCCTGTTTTCCACGCCGGTCCCGGGTGGTGCTGAAATCATCGGGTTTCTGCTGACCGCCCTGATTTTTCTGGGGCTGCCGCTGGTGACGGCGGGAGCAGGCCATATTGCGGTGAATCTGTTGGAAACCCGTTTGCCCCCCGGATGGCGGCGTTATCAGGAACAGTCCGTCAGTCTGATCAGTATTCTGGCTTTTGCCACCCTGAGCTGGCTGCTGTGGCAGTATGCCTTTCCAGGCGCGGAGGGACAGGACAGCTCAACACGACACCAGCTGCAGCCCTCCTTTTTCTGGCTGGTACTCCTGATGGCACTGACATCGACCCTTTCGACCGGACTGCTGGTGCTGATGCTGGTGACGGGCCGCAAGCGCCTGATGGCACGCAACGCCAACGGTTATCAGGCTTGAGGGGGAACACGTGGAATACAGTCTGATCGGGTTTGCCTGCCTGCTGGTATTGATTTTTCTGCGGATACCTCTGGCCCTGGCCATGGGGGTGACCGGCGTAGTCGGGTTTGCCATGGTGCAGATCAATGTATACGGCAATCCGGCAGGCTGGGAACTGGCCTTGAGCCAGGTGCCGCAGATGGCACTGAAAACCGGGATGATTGAAGGCCTGTCGGTGGTGCCGCTGTTTATCCTGATGAGTCGTTTTATGACCGAGACCGGTATTTCAAGCCGGCTGTACCGGGCCTCGAATGCCTTTCTCGGGCACCTGCGTGGCGGTCTGGCGATGGCGACCGTGTTGGCCTGCGGCTTATTTTCCGCCGTTTGTGGCAGCTCCATGGCCACGTCCGCCACCATGTCCAAAGTCGCGATGCCGTCGATGCGCCGGTATCACTATGCCGACAGTCTGGCGACCGGCTCAATTGCCGCCGGCGGCACGCTTGGCATACTGATTCCGCCCAGCATGATCCTGGTGATTTATGGCCTCATGACCGGAACGGATATCGGCAAGCTGTTCATGGCGGGGATTCTGCCCGGGGTGCTGGGGGTGTTGCTGTACATGGCTGCGGTGTGGGTGATCGTGCGCCTGAATCCGGACAGTGGCCCGGCAGCCGGGCGCTGCAGCTGGTTCGAGCGCCTGCAGGCCCTCCGGGGGGTGTGGGGCGTGGTGCTGCTGTTCACTTTGGTGATGGGCGGGATTTATACCGGGCTTTTCACCCCAACCGGGGCTGCCGGGATGGGTGCCTGTGGTGCCCTGCTGATTGCCGTGCTGCTCGGAAAGCTGAGCTGGCACAGCTTGTACCGCATTCTGGTCAGCACGGCGGAAACCACCGCCATGCTGTTTTTTCTGCTCATCGGGGCGCTGCTGTTCTCCCGCTTCATCAATCTGGCCGGCCTGCCGGACGGGCTAGGGGAGTGGGTGCTGGCACTGGATATCAGTCCAATGACGGTATTGCTGCTGGTGATCGGGATCTACCTGTTTCTGGGCATGATCCTGGAAAGCCTGCCCATGGTACTGCTGACGGTGCCGGTGTTTTATCCGGTGATGCAGGCACTAGGGTTTGACCTGATCTGGTTCGGGATTCTGGTGGTGATTGTGACTGAAATCAGCCTGATCACGCCCCCGGTGGGGCTGAATGTGTTTGTGCTCAAGGCGGCGGTGTCGGATGTGACTCTGGAGACACTTTTCAGGGGGGTGACACCGTTCTGGGTTGCCGATCTGGTGCGCCTGACCCTGATTGCCACCCTGCCGGGCATTTCGCTGCTGCTGCCGGGACTGGCCGGATAGCGGGCTTTCCGTGCACAACAGAGTATCTGACTTGCTTTGACCGGACAGTTCTTTTAGCCTGTGGCCTGATTGGCTGCTTCCCCGGCGTGGTTCGGGAGAGGTAAGCCGCAATGAGAATTTCGGACAGGCCAGGGCAGGATGTCCAGTCTGTTCGTTCGACAGAAACAGCCTGAGCGTTTGATTGCTATGAAACCCCGATTTGTAAATAACCGCATGTTCCTGTGGTTTGTCGAGTTCCGCCATGCCATGGTCTGGCTGAGAACCTTTTATCTGCGCAAGGTGTTTGGCATGAGGCTGGACCCGAGTGTGCGCATTTCCTTCAAAGCCCACGTCGACAAGACCAATCCGAAAGGTGTGGTCATCAGGAAAGATACGGTGGTCGCCTTCAACGCCACCATCCTGGCCCATGACTGGGCAACCGAGCGTTATGGTGCACAAAGCCGGATTGTGACTGAAATCGGTTCACGCTGCTTTGTTGGTTGTGGCTCGATCATCATGCCGGATGTGAAGATTGGCGATGAGGTGGTGGTAGCTGCCGGGGCGGTGGTCACGCATGATGTCCCCTCACACTCATTAGTCGCCGGTAATCCTGCCCGCATTATCCGCAGCGGTATCCGTACCCGCTCCTATGGCCGCCTGATCGAGACCGATGGTGCGGATGCTGTGGTGGCGGCAGTCTGAGTATCTCCCCGGCCCGACACCACATAAAAAAACCACCCGGTGGAGGAAGTCCGGGTGGTTGGTCTGAAGAAAAGGCAGTCAGGTAAACGGGACCAACTGCTACTGTGGTTTTTTATTATTATGGGGTTGTGGCCTTGGTTGTTGTTATTCTGGGCCTGGTCCCGTTTTCCTGCTGTTGGCCTTCCTGGCCGCCGGTTATTGTTATTATCGGGTTTCCGGCTTCTCAAACTTCGTGAACCTGTTGTTTTTATTGTGGGTTCAGTTGTTTGTTGTTCTGGGTACAGATTACAAAGCCGGTGCGTGTTCAAAAAGTAATGTTTACCGTTAGTCGGAAAAAATCTGCGCATTGCACCTGCCACCTGCGCCAGCGCCGGGTTGGGGCAGGAGGTTAGTTAACGGCTGGTACGGGCGTTATACGAAATTTTTCACCCTGATGGCGGGATTTCCGGTGCATGTGCCATATGATGGTGAAAATTTCCGGGAATTTTCCCCAAAGCCCGTGCCGCAGGGACGGGATGCCGTCTCCCGCCGGTTCCGCCTTGTAACTTACTGAAAACGCCAGGATCGTCTACACTCGTTAGTCATGATCAGGTACATCATGTTTTTGATTTCATTCTGCTTCCTGGTGACCAGTCTGGTTTTTATTCTGAGCTATTGGCGCTACGACGTGGTGATGCAGGACATCCCGGCCCTGATGCTGCGCCGGGTCGGGGATGTGGAGTTGCGTGCCAAAGTGGAAGAAGCCATGGCGGCCAACAACCCGGATGAGGCGCGCATGTATCTGCGGATCGGGCAGACCTTCGGTTACGGGGTATCACCGGATGAATACCGTGAGCGCCTTGAGGCCATGGAGACTCCTTGGGAGGTCGCCAAGCGCAGTGTCGGCAATTTTGCCGACGGGTTTGTGGAGGGGCAGGGCGAGAGTTCCGCCGGGGTGGCCGGTGCCATGACCGCCGATTTCACCGTGGTGGGTGACGTGCGCGATCTGTACGAGCAGTTTGATCTGTATCAGCAGGAAAAGCCCGTCGATAATGTCATTGTGACCCTGGCGGGTGTGGGGGTGGCCCTGACGGCGGCAACCGTGGTCAGTGCCGGCAGTGCTGCAGCAGCCAAATCCGGCTCCTCGGCACTCAAAATGGCGGCACGGGGCGGCAGGATCACTCCGCGCATGCGCCGTCTGCTGATGCGTCAGGGGTCTGAAGTCTTTGATTATCATAAGTTCATGCTGGCCACTCGCGGAGAGCGTAGTCTGGGAGCCATCCGCCGTGCGGCCGTCAATGCCTACAACCCTGCTGCTGCCCGCGCCCTGAGCGAGACTGCCGAGCGTGTGAACAATATCCGCCGCTCCACCTCGCTGGTGGCCACTGTGGACATGCTGCGTTATGTGGAAAGTGCGGATGACCTGCGGCGGCTGGAAAAGGTCAGTGGCACTTACGGTGACATGACCCGCGGCATTCTGCGCCTGACCGGCAAGACCGCTATCGGTACCGTGCGCCTGCTGCGTCGCAGTACCGAGCTGATCTGGAGCATGCTGGCCGGGGTGGCCTCGGTTATTGCCACGGTTTTGTCACTGGCGGGCCTGTTGCAGCGCCGCAAGGTGGCCTAGCGCCAAAACAACAGACGGGGGTGTGCCCCCATGTCTTCCAGGTCGGCCTTTTCGGCGGCCATGCTATGAACCCAGTCCCTGCTGTATGCCCTGCACCACGGATTCGACTTCCCCGTCACGCAGCCGGGTGATGAGGTGCTGTCCCGGTTTGATCTGGCGGGTGCGGGTAATGAGGTGCTGGCGCTTGTCATAGGTCAGGCTGTAGCCGCGCTCCAGGGTGGCCAGCGGACTCAGGGCCTGCAGCCTTGCCGCCTGCAGGCGCAGCTGTTCATGCCCTTGCTGCAGCAGCTGTTGCAACAGCCGTTCGAGCTGACGCTGTGTCTGCTGCAGCTGTTGTGTCTGGTGTCGGATGCGTGTCAGTGGCGAGCGCAGCTGCAGCCCCTGTTGCAGGTGCAGGAGTTGCCGCTGGCCGGTATCCAGCCGTTGGCGCATGGCCCGTTTCAGGCGCAGTTCCAGTTCATCCACCCGTTGCTGGCGTTGTTGCAGGCGACGGTCTGGACGCTGGTTGTCCAGCCGCTGCTGCAGGCGTCTGAGGGCATCGCGCCCGGCCAGTATCCGGCGTTGCAGGGCCTGAAGCTGGCGCTGTTGTAACCCTGTCAGCTGTTCCAGCAGCTGCCTGCGGTCCGGGCTGGCCAGTTCTGCTGCAGCCGACGGGGTTGGCGCACGCAGGTCGGCGACAAAATCAGCGATGGTGAAGTCGATTTCATGCCCGATCCCGCTCACCACCGGCAGGGTGCTGGCAAAGATGGCCCGTGCCACGGCTTCCTCATTGAAAGGCCACAAATCCTCCAGTGACCCGCCCCCACGTGCCAGCAGCAGCAGTTCACAACGCGGGTCGGCGTTGGCCTGGGTGAGGGCACGGATGATTTCCGGCGCGGCCCGTTCGCCCTGTACCGCACAGGGATAGACCAGTACTGTCACCTGCGGGCAGCGTCGGCGCAGAACCTGCAGAATATCGCGGATGGCCGCCCCCGATGGTGAGGTGATCACACCGATACGGGCGGGAAAGGCAGGCAGGGGCTTTTTGTGCCGGGCATCAAACAGCCCTTCGGCTTCCAGCCGCCGTTTCAGGGCTTCAAATGCCAGCTGCAGGCGTCCGGTCCCGGCGGCCTGTACCTCCTCGACAATAAACTGATAATCCCCGCGTGGCTCATACAGGCCGGCCCGCCCGCGTGCCAGCACTTTCTGTCCATTGGCCAGCGCGGGTCTGCGTCCGGCATTGCTGCGGTTTTTGAACAGGGCACAACGTACCTGGGCCGAGGCATCCTTGAGGCTGAAATACTGATGACCGGAAGCCGGGCGGCTCAGGTTGGAAACCTCGCCCTCCACCCACAGGGACGGGAAGGCATGATTCAACAGCTCACCGACTTCGGCATTCAGCTGGCTGATGCTCAGTATCAGCCGGGTGTCAGTGGCAGCGCTGTTCGCCTCGCTCATGCCGGGTGCCGGCCCAGCCCGTGGTTACCGCTGTAGCCGCTGGGCATGGCAGGCTGCCAGCCCTGCAGGGTGGCCGGGGCGGGGCGGTAGATTTCCACCCGCAGCGGGTAGCAGGGGGTGTGGTCATCCGAGTGGCTGCTGCCGCAGTCACCCCCCGGACAGGTCGAGAGTGCACCGAGCAGGTCGGTTTCGGCAAAAAATTCGATAAAATCACCGGGGCGCACCGGGCTGGCCTTCATGAAATACTGGTGGCTGTCATGGCTGAAACCGGTGCACATGAAGACATTCAGCACATCATGCACATGGCGTTCGGCTTCAGCCAGTGACAGGCCCCGGCTTCGGGCCAGCGCACGGGTGAGGTTGGAATGGCAGCAGTAATGGTAGTCCACGCCGTTGAGGCGGTGATTGGTGTAGGGGTCGCAGCGGGTGCCGATCACATCATGCACCCCGGCCCCGTCGGCATCAAAGCCGTACCAGTCCAGCGTATCACGGGTAATGGTGGCCAGCGGACGCAGCCAGGGCAGGTTGCTCCACAGGCGGTCGCCGGTACTGATATGGGTGGCATGCAGCTGGCGTGTCTTGCCACTGAAAAAGCGCTCATTGAGGTCATGGGCATTCCACAGGTTCAGGTCGCCGACCTGGGGCCCTTCCACGCTGCAGATCCGGAACAGGTGGCCGGCAGGGACGGTGAAGGTTTCGGCATCACGCGGTGCCACCTGCACCTCGGATACTTTATGCATGTGGTTGCGTACACGGGTGTAAAACGCGGTATCGAAGGGTGGCAGCTGTTCGACACGGTAACAGACAATGGGCCGGGCTGCCCGGCGGGTGGCAGCGTCAGCCGGTTCGGGATGGGCAGGTGACATGCGAGGCTCCATGACAGGTTCGGGATCGGATCAGGGCAGCATAGCACAGTTGTCAGCCTGCCATGCGGCTCAGCATTGCCCCGATGTAAACCCGATCACATTGGCACTGCTGCAGGCATTGCAGGCATTGTCATAGGTCCGCCGCTGCTGGCGCCCGGATGACTGGTACACGCCGCAGACCGGGGCGTAGTTGCTGCCGCAGGCCGGCGTTTTGGCGGTGGTGCAGGCGGTCATGCGGCTGACAAGGGCGGGCAGGTTGCCTGTGGGTGAGGGACTGGCGTTGATCAGCCCGCTACCGGCCCCGGAAGAACAGGCCGCCAGCAGCAGTGCGGGCAGGATGCCACACAGAAAGTAAACGGGTTTCATGGGGTTTCTCCTTCATGTCCGGGATCAGGGGCAGACGGCACGCTTGCCGTGGCTCAGCATGCATCGGGGATATACCCGATCACGGTTTCATCACTGCAGGCGGTACAGGCGTTCGGGTAGGTCTCGCGCAGCAGGGTGGCATTGTGGCGCAGGGGACCAGACAGCTGTTTAATACCGCAGACTGCCTGGCCATCTTGAGGGCAGCTTATGTAATTTTTTTCGGCGTTGCACCGGGTCATCTCGGCGATGTCGTCTGATAATTCACCTTCCGCCACCGGGCTGGCAAGTTCGATTCCACCGGGGTGGGGTGTGCAGGCTGCCAGCAGCAGGGCAGGTATGAGTGGTATTAATGGCCGCAGAGAACAGGTGGGGTTCATGATGCGCTTCCTCACGTGAAGTTTAACAGAGACAGGGGAATTCGGGGTCATACCCATGATAACCGGCCCCGGCTCCCGATGGATGGAGCCGGGGCCGGTGTGCCGGCAGGTCAGTTATCGCCGCCGGTCCTGCCCCAGGTATCGCGCAGGCCGATCACGCGGTTGAAGACCGGCTGCTCCGGTGTGCTGTAGCGTGAATCAAGAATGAAATAGCCTTCACGTTCAAACTGGTAACGTGTCTCCGGATCGGCGTTGCGGAGTCCCGCCTCCGCCTTGCAGCCTTTGAGAATGGTGAGGCTGTCCGGGTTGATGAAATCCAGAAAGTTCCTGTCACCACTGTCCGGAAACGGGTCGGTGAACAGGCGGTCATACAGGCGCACCTCACAGTCGAGATGGTCCGTGGCAGAAACCCAGTGGATTACGCCCTTGGGTTTGATGCCATCTGCCGGGTCCTTGCCCAGCGTGTCTTCAATCACCCGCGCCCGTACTTCGATGATCCGGCCATCGACATCCTTTACCGCCTCGTCAGCCTCGATCACACAGGCATTGCGCAGGCGTACACGCTTGCCCGATACCAAGCGCTTATAATGCTTGTTGGCCTGCTCGCGGAAGTCGTCCTGCTCAATGAGGATTTCACGCCCGAAGGCCAGCGTTCGTACCCCGAGCGCCTCATGCTGCGGGTGAATCGGGGCGCTCAGGGTTTCGCTCTGGTCTGCCGGATAATTGGTCAGCACCACCTTGAGCGGGCGCAGCACGCACATGGCTCGGGGTGCATGGGCATTCAGGTCCTCGCGCAGGGCAAATTCCAGCATGCTGATGTCAGCCACACCGACCACCTTGGTGACACCGGTCATTTCGCAGAAGTCACGCAGGGCCTTGGGAGTGAAGCCCCGGCGGCGCATGCCGGACAGGGTGGGCAGGCGCGGGTCGTTCCAGCCATCCACATGCCCTTCGTCCACCAGCAGCTTGAGCTTGCGCTTGCTGGTGATCATGTAGTTCACGTTCAGGCGTGAAAACTCGTACTGGTGCGGCTGTGAGGGCGTGGGCAGGTTGTTGATGCACCAGTCGTACAGCGGACGGTGGTCCTCAAACTCCACCGTACAGATCGAATGTGTCACGCCTTCAATGGCGTCACCCTGACCGTGGGCGTAGTCGTAGGACGGGTAGATACACCATTTGTCCCCGGTCTGGTGATGGCTGGCCTTCTTGATACGGTAAAGCACCGGGTCGCGCAGGTTGATATTGGGAGAGGTCATGTCGATTCTGGCCCGCAGCGAACGGGCACCGTCCGCGAACTCGCCGTTTTTCATGCGCTCGAACAGGTCGAGGTTTTCTGCCACACTCCGGTCGCGCCAGGGGCTGTTGCGGCCCGGCTCGGTCAGGGTGCCCCGGTATTCACGCATTTGTTCGGCACTCAGGTCACACACAAAAGCCTTGCCTTCCCGAATCAGGTAGAGCGCCCATTCATACAGCTGGTCAAAATAGTCCGAGCTGTAACGCACCGCACCGTCCCAGTGGTAGCCCATCCATTCCACATCGCGCTTGATGGATTCGACATATTCCAGGTCTTCCTTGACGGGGTTGGTATCATCAAATCGCAGGTTGCAGGTGCCGCCGAACTTCTCTGCCAGACCGAAGTTGATCCAGATCGACTTGGCATGTCCGATATGCAGGTAGCCGTTGGGCTCGGGGGGAAAGCGGGTTCGGATGACCGGAACCGTGCCGGATTCCAGCGCTTCGGTAATGATTTTTTCCAGGAAATTGGGTGGTCTGCTGTTTTCACTCATGACGGGTGCTTCTTGTCTGATTCTTAAGCCCGAAAGAATACACCAAAGCCCTGAAAAAGGGGACAGGGGTACGACAGAGCCGGGTTATTTTACGCCCGTTCATATTCTGGTTGCAGGCTTTATATGCTACTGTTTTCCCCTTTCGCCGCTGGTGTGTGACTGCTGTGGGAGACGGCATGAAAATGTTCGGATTACTGGTGCTGATGCTGGTGACAGCGGGAGTGGTCGGCCTGCTGGTGCTGGGCGTCCAGTCGCGGCAGGGACAGCCCCCCGGTCTGCTGGACGGGCACCTGCGCCCGTGTGCCGACAAGCCCAATTGTGTCTGCAGTGAAACCGGCGGCAATGTGGCGCATTCGGTACCGCCGATTCCGGTTTCCGGTTTTGATTCCGGGCTGCTGACGCGTGTGGAGCAGGCGGTGATCGATATGGGGGGGCGGGTGGTACGGGTGCAGGATAATTATCTGGCAGTGACTTTCCGCTCGTCCATTTTCGGCTTTGTGGATGACTTGGAACTGCGTCTGGATACCCGCCATACACTGCTGCATGTGCGCTCAGCCTCCAGGGTCGGTTACAGCGATCTGGGCGTGAACCGCAGGCGGGTGGATGAGTTGCGGCGACGTTTGATGACAACAGGAGAGACAGAATGAAAAACAGGGTGTTGCTGGTAACCGGCGGCAGTCGGGGGATCGGTGCCGCGACAGCGCGGCTGGCAGCGGAAGCCGGCTGGTCGGTCTGTATCAGCTATCACAGTCGGGAGGCGCAGGCTCGTGCCGTGGTGGAGGAGATCAGGTCGATTGGCGGACGGGCACTGGCGCTGAAGGCCGATGTGGGGCGGGAAGCGGAGGTGCTGAACCTGTTTGAGCATCTGGATCAGGAGTTCGGCACCCTGTCGGGGCTGGTCAATAATGCCGGCATGCTGGAGCAGCAGATGCGGGTGGAGAATATGCCGGCAGCCCGGCTGGCCCGCATTTTCAATGTCAATGTACTGGGCAGTTTCCTGTGCGCGCGTGAAGCGGTGCAGCGCATGTCTACCCGGCATGGCGGGCAGGGCGGGGCGATCGTGAACCTGTCTTCCATGGCCGCCCGGCTGGGTTCCCCCAACGAATATGTGGATTATGCCGCGTCCAAGGGTGCAATCGACAGCTTCACCATCGGCCTGGCCGGGGAAGTGGCTGCCGAGGGTATCCGGGTCAATGCCGTGCGGCCGGGGATGATTCATACCGACATCCATGCCAGTGGCGGAGAGCCGGACCGGATCGAACGGCTGCGCGGGTCGGTGCCCATGGGGCGCGGCGGACGGGCCGAGGAGGTGGCACGTGCCATCCTGTGGCTGCTGTCGGATGAGGCTTCCTACACCACGGGAAGCTTTATCGACGTGTCCGGCGGGCGCTGAGGGGCCAGGGCCGGATGTCACCATCTTTACTGGTGCTGTATACGATTCTGGCGCTGCTGGCCTTTGCCGGGAATTCGGTCTTGTGCCGTCTGGCACTCGGTGGCGGGCATATTGATGCAGCCGGTTTCACCCTGGTACGGCTCGGCTCCGGGATTGTGGTACTGGCCCTGCTGGTGCTGTGGCACCAGCGCGGTCGGCATCCCCCGGTCGGGGGCAGCTGGTTGGCGGCCCTGTACCTGTTTGCCTATGCTGCCGCGTTCTCCTGGGCGTATCTGTCACTCGATACCGGTACCGGGGCACTGATCCTGTTTGCCGCCGTGCAGCTGAGCATGATCGGGGTCAGCCTGTGGTCGGGCCTGCGTCCGGGCCGGCTGGAATGGCTGGGGCTGCTGGTCGCCCTGTGCGGCTTTGTGTATCTGGTACTGCCGGGATTGAACACCCCGTCCTGGGGTGGCTTCCTGCTCATGACCCTGGCGGGTGTGGCCTGGGGGGCCTATACCCTGCGCGGACGCGGTTCACGCAATGCCCTGAATGACACGGCCTGGAATTTCTTCCGTACCCTGCCGCTGCTGGCGGTACTGCTGCTGGTGGGCTGGCCACGGCTGCAGGCTGACAGCACCGGCCTGCTGCTGGCTGTCGTGTCGGGCGGGGTGACGTCGGGGCTGGGCTATGCGCTCTGGTATGCAGCCCTGCCGGGGCTGGGCGCGACTCAGGCGGCAGTGTTGCAGCTGCTGGTACCGGTGATTTCTGCCCTTGGTGGTGTGCTGTTTGCCGCCGAGCAGCTGAGTGCACGCCTGATACTGGCGTCAGTGCTGGTGCTGGGGGGCATCCTGCTGGTGCTGCGGGGACGATAGCGCGGGGGAGGTTGATGGAACCTGAGCATCCCGGAAGCCTTTCCACCGGAGAGTCTGTGTCTGGGTGAGCTGGGCTAGTACATCGCCCCGTAAACCTGTCGGATAACTCACACCTGTAGAGGCTTGC
>DAOPKY010000025.1:0-54687 GCA_035391465.1 Thiolinea sp.
GGAAAAAGTCTAACCCGCTGATTTGCAAGGCGTGTCCCGCCTAAAGTTGGTGGCCCGATCGGCGAGTCTGTGAACAGCCCTCCCCTCCCCCGCCCTTGCCTCAGCCGGGGAGGAAAAGAAAGCTACACCCTGCGCTCCCGACTAATGCTGCTCCAGCTGCCGGGGAGCCTCTGCCGGCGGTGCTGGTGCGGCCTCACCCGCCTCTTCCACCTTCGGCTCCGGCTTTCTGCCAAGCCGGAACAGCCAGACCAGACCATGCTCCAGACGGTCGATGTAAGTATACACCACCGGGATCACCAGCAGGCTCAACATGGTTGAGGCCAGCAGGCCGCCAATCACCACAATCGCCATCGGCGAGCGGAAGCTCGGGTCAACCGCCAGCCCGAGTGCTGTCGGCAGCATGCCCATGCCCATGGCAATGGTGGTCATGACAATCGGGCGTGCCCGCTTGTGACAGGCATCCACCAGGGCATCAAAGCGTGGCAACCCGCGCTCATGCATGGCCACCGTCGCATATTCCACCAGCAGGATCGAGTTCTTGGTCACAATCCCCATCAGCATGATCAGCCCGATAACCGATGGCATCGACAGGCTGTTATGGGTCAGCAGCAAGGCCACAAACGCCCCGCCCAGCGACAATGGCAAAGCCATCAGGATGGTGATTGGCTGCAGGAAGTCATGAAACAGCATGACCAGCACCACATAAATGAACATGACCCCGACCAGCATCGCCAGTCCGAAACTGCTGAACAGTTCCTGCATATTCTCCGCATCCCCGGCTGCCGGGCGTTCGACATTCTGTGGCAGGGACTGCAGGCTTGGCAGCTGATCCGCCTCAGCCAGCACATCGCCCAACTCCCGACTGCCCAGTTCCACATCAATATTGACATTACGCTGGCGGTCATAACGCTGGATCTGGGCCGGACCACTGCTGATGTAAATGTCTGCCACGGATTCCAGTGCCACCTCGCCCCGGCTGCCGGGTACCCGCAACTGGCGGATGGCATCCAGATCAGTGCGCACATCACGGTCCAGACGCACCCGTACCGGAATCTGGCGCTGCGGCAGGTTCAGCTTGGGCAGGCGGCTTTCAAAATCCCCCGCCGTGGCAATCTGGACCGTGGAAGCCAGTACCTGGGTGCTGATACCCAGATCAGCCGCCCGGGCAAAGTTCGGTACGATATGAATCTCCGGGCGTTGCAGACTGGCATTGGAAACCACATTGCCGACATTTTGCAGGGTACGCAGGTCCTTTTCCACCGCCAGCACGCTGGTATTGAGCGCATGGGCATCATCACTGGCCAGTGTGATCTGCAGTTTCTCACCCCCACCGCCGCTGCCGACCTTGATCCGCGCCCCCGGCAGCCCTGCCAGTATCTGACGAATCTGGTTCTCCAGCATCTGCTGGGTGCGCTCACGGTCGGTACGGTGTGACAGCACCACCGTCATGGTGGCTTTGCGCGCATCGGTCCCGCCCCCACCACCGAATGGCCCTTCCTCGCCGGCTTCATAGCCCACCAGGGTCAGGATACGCTCAATTTCTTCAATCGGCTCCAGCATCAGCCGCGCCCGTTCGGCCAGCACCTGGGTTTCCTCCAGGGTGCTGCCAGGCTGTAACTCAAGGGTCACGGTGGTGCGCCCGTCATCACCAGCCGGAATAAAGCCGCGGGGCAGCAGGGGCAGCAGCATGACCGAGCCGATAAAGAAGCAGATCGCCAATACCAGGGTAATAAAGCGGTGGTGCAGGCACCATTTCATGGTGGCCATATAGTGGCGCATGATCCAGCCATCTTCGACTTTATGCTCTTTGGGTGCCTTGAGGAAATAGGCGGCCATCATGGGAGTCAACATGCGCGCCACCACCAGCGAGAAAAACACCGAGATGGCCGCCGTAATCCCGAAGGGTTCAAAGAACTTCCCCGGTACTCCCCCCATAAAGGCGGTGGGCAGAAAGACTGCAATCAGGGTAAAGGTGGTGGCGATGACCGCCAGACCGATTTCATCCGCTGCCTCGGTGGCAGCCTGAATGGGTGTCTTGCCCATGTGGAGGTGGCGCACGATGTTTTCCACCTCTACAATGGCATCATCCACCAGCACCCCCACCACCAGTGCCAGCGCCAGCAGGGTCAGCAGATTGAGCGAGTAACCGAAAAAGTGAATGGCGGCAAAAGTCGGGATGATGGCCATGGGCAGGGCGGTGGCGGCCACCACGGTGGAGCGCCAGTCACGCAGGAACAGCATGACCACCAGAATGGCCAGTCCCGCACCTTCGTACATCAGCAGCATGGAGCCGTCATAATTGTCTTCCACTGACTGATAGGTATTGTAAGCCTCGGTAAATGTCACCAGCGGATACAGTGCGGCCAGCCGTTCCACCTCGGCACGCACCAGCTTCGCCGTGTCCACCTCACCGGCACCCTTGATGCGGGTGACCTGGAAGCCGACAACCGGTGTGCCATCCAGAAAGGCCGACGTTGAACGCTCCTCGATGGTATCTTCCACACTGGCAATCCGGTCCAGGCGCTCATAACGGCCACTGCCGACCGGGATGGTGATCGCGGCAATTTCATCCACCGACTGCACCGCACCCAGTGTACGAACACTCTGCACCCCGCCACCGATATCACCCCGTCCGCCGGAAGCATCCTGCTGCATCGCGGCCAGGGCATTGGAGACATCACTGGCACGAATACCCAGCCCCTTCATCAGGGCCGGATTCAGGTTGACCTGAATCTCGCGATCCACACCACCGATACGCGAACTGCGCCCCACCCCCTTGACCCCCATCATCGCCTTGCTGATTTCATTGTCCACAAACCAGGACAAGGCTTCTTCGGTCATGCGGTCTGATGAGACGGTGTAGGTAATGATCGGAGCGCCAGAGGTCGTCACCTTGGAGATGACCGGATCATCCATGCTCCCCGGCAGATCACCCCGGATCGAATCCACCGCATTGCGCACCTCGTTCAGGGCAATCTCGGTGTCTTTTTCAATCTCAAATTCAATGGCAATGGTAGCCGCCCCATCACTCAGGGTGGTCTGGATATGCTTGACCTCCCCGACGGACGCCACTGAATCCTCAATCTTGCGCGCCACCTCGGTCTCAAGCTGGGTGGGCGATGCCCCTTCCATGGTGGCGGCGACAGTGACAACCGGCAACTCGATATCCGGGAACTGCTGGATCAACAGGGAATTGAAGCCCTGAACCCCGAGAAAGGTCAGGACCATGAACAGCAGCAGCGACGGTACCGGGTTGCGGATGGACCAGGCTGAAATATTCACTGAGTGCCTCCAGCGGCGCTGTCATCAGCCAGCCGGACCAGATCATTGTCATTCAGGAAAGCCCCGCCACTGACCACCAGTCTGGCTTCTGTATCAATGCCCTCCAGAATTTCCACCCGATCCTGCATGCGCCGCCCGGTTCTGACCAGCGTCTGATGCACGTGGCTGTCATCCCCGACCACAAAGACATACTGGCGACCATCACGCAGAATCACCGTTGTCTGGGGCACGGTCAGGGCATCTTCGCTGCCATGACGGATCAGCCCCTGAACAAACATGCCGGCACGGGCAGAGCTGCCCTGGGGCAGGCTCACATAGACCAGTGCACGCCGGGTAGCACTTTCCAGCTCCGGTGACACCTGGCGCACCTCACCCTCGACCACCTCACCGGTTGGCAAAGTGACACTGACAGGCTGGCCTTCACGAATCTGCCCCAGCACATCACTGTCCACCTCGGCATGCCACTCCAGCCGGTTCTGGCGGATCATGCGAAACAGTTCGGTACCCGGCTGCACCACCATGCCCAGTGACGCATTCCGCGCACTGATCACGCCATCATCAACCGCCCGGATCACGGTCTGGTCAAAACGGATCTGCAGCGACTCCAGTGCAGTCTGCTGTACCTTGAGCGCAGCACGCTGGGCCTCTACCACTGACTCCTGAACCGTGATGCCGGCCTGCTGGGTATCCACGTCTTTCTCGCGCACCGTCACTGCCGCCTGTTGCACCGCAACATTGGCACGCTGAGCCTTGACGCCGGCCTTGCTGGACTCCACCGCTGCCTGCTGGGCCTGAAGCTGGGACTTGCTGGCCAGCACCCCGGCCTTCTGCGCCTGAACCACGGCCTGCTGGGCAGCAATGGCGGCCTTTTTCGCCTCCACATTGGCTTTCTGGGCATCCAGCGCCGATTTTTTGGCATTGAACCCGGCTTGCTGGGCATTCAACGCCGCCTTCTGGGCATTCAACGCCGCCTTCTGGTTTTCCACCCCGGCACGGGCTGTTGCCTCAGCCGTCAGGTACTGATCCACCTGCTGCAGCGGCAAGGCCCCTGTCGGCCTGAGCTTGCGCGCCCGGTCCGCATTGGCCCTGGCTTCATTGAAACTGGCCTGAGCCTGCTGGATGCCGGCATTGGCCTGCGCAATACCCGCATTGGCCTGAGCCACACTGGCCTGGGCCTGTTGCAGCCCGGCACCGGACTCTGCCAGCTGGGCATTGGCCTGGACCACACCCGCATTGGCCTGGACCACACCCGCATTGGCCTGCTCCACACCGGCATTAGCCTGGACCACACCCGCATTGGCCTGGGAGATACCGGCTTCGGCCTGCAGCACCCCCGCATTGGCCTGTTCAACACCGGCATACGCCTGCTGCACCCCGGCCTGAGCCTGCCCGACAGCCGCTTCGGCCTGGGCCACGGCAATCCGGGCCTGGGACAACTGGGTCTCCGCCTGCGCAACACCGGCTTCACTCTGGGCAATCACGGCTTTCTGCTGTGTCATCTCGGCGTCAATACTGCCCTGATACAAACGGGCCAGTTCCTGCCCCTTGCTCACCGTATCCCCGACATCAACCAGCAGGTCGGTCAGGCGCAGACTGCCGGTTTCCGCTGCGATTACCGCCTCCTGCCAGGGACTGATGGCACCATCGGCGCTGATATTCACCGCCCAGTCCTCCATCTCGGGTTTGATGACATTGACGGTCAGGGCAGGCTTGGCATCAGCTGCCGAAGCGGACGCATCCGTCCCGCCGGTTTCGGAGCGGACTACGCCACCCCCAGCCAGCAGGCTGCCACAAACCACACTCACAAGCAGGGCGCGCCAGTCGCGCTGTTTTGAAGTGCCTGGGTTCATAAAAATCCACTTTGTAATATTGAAAATCATTTTCTGATTGGCGCAATAGAACACAACCTTGTGCCAAACACAAGAATGGCCGGCTTCTGCCGTGGCTTTGCCCGCAAGCAGCCCTTCAGGCCCGGGGCCAAGCCATGTTACCATCCTGTCAAACCGGAGCAGAGCAGCGCCCCGGATCCGAATTTTGCCTCCATCATCCAAACACGCATGTCAGATAGCAGCGATAACAGGCCACGCCTCATCGGTATCGGTGGTGGCAGCGGCAGCGGCAAAAGCACGCTGGCCCGACACCTTGAGCAGGCACTGGGTGAAACGCATGCCCTCCTGATCAGCCTGGACGCCTATTACCTCGACCGGAACGCGGTCCCGGCAGCCATACGCGGCAATGTTGATCACCCTGAATCCATGGATGCTCACCTGCTCGGCCAGCATCTGGACCGGCTCTGCCGGGGTGAAAGCATCGACCTGCCGGTATACGACTTTCACACCCACACACGCACACCCAAAACCTGCCGACTGGAACCGCGTCCGGTCATACTGCTGGATGGCGTACTGCTGTTTGCGCTGGAGCCGGTACGCTCCCGGCTCGATCTTTCGATTTTCGTTGATGTGCCGGCGGACCTTCGCCTGGCCCGACGCCTGCTGCGTGATGTCGCCGAACGCGGGCGCTCACCACAATCCGTGGTGGAACAATACCTTGCCACGGTACGTCCGATGCATGCACGCTTTGTCGAGCCCTGGAAAGCGCAAGCCGATTACTGTATCACCAATGAACGGCACTTTGAACCCGCCCTGGAGCAGCTGCTGCCCGTGATCACGGGAATGCAGCATCAACTCAGCCCCCCGGACCGGGAAAATCCTCACCCGCTCGCCTGCGTTCCTCTCGCCAGAGGTACTCGCCCAGCACATCCGGCTCCAGCGGATCGACATAACGCCCCTGGCTCAGGGGACGTGCATTGATGGTGCGACCGGGATAAATACAGTGCAGCAGCTCGGTCAGGGCCTGCAGCTCGTGGGCCTTGCCGTCGGCCAGCACCGGTATATCCTGCAGGGCAAGCCGGGCCTCCCCGGGGCTGGCCGCTCCGCCAAGTCGGGTGATACGTGCCAGCGCTGTCCCGACAGCCGCCAGAAACTGGGGCGGCAAACGCCGGTTATGCAACTGCTGCTCCCAGAAGTGCCGCTCCCGGTTCAGCACCACCTCCAGAATGCCATCCAGACCGTGTTCCTGATAGCGCCCACCGATGGTGATCAGGGCCTGCATGTGCAGAAACAGCACCTGCTCAAAATGGGGGGCGGTAATGTTTTCCGGCAATTGCACAACAGCAGGTTGCTGCAACTGGCGTGCAAAACTTTCGGTGGCCAGCAGCCAGGACGCTTCACGTTCCTGACGCTGTAACAGCAGGGGTTTCAGATCAAACTGCCGTGATGCCTGCCCCATCAGCAGATCACCCACGCCCTGTGGCTCGGTTTTCAGGCGTACCCACCAGTCTTCGACAGCCCGCGCCAGCAGCATGACCCGGACCCGCGTCTGACTGCCCAGCACCGCGCGCAGACAGGCACTCAACTCGCGGTGGCGGGTTTCAGCATGATCCACAACGATCAGCACCGGTCGCGTCTCCGCCAGCAGCCAGGCAAACGGGTCGGCCTGCCAGCAAAGTGGCTGCAAAAAGCCACCGGCCCAGCCCTGAGCGCGTGCCATGCGGTGACAAAGTTCAATCGCCAGCCGGGTTTTGCCCATACCACCGGCACCGGTATACAGCCGCACCCCAATCCGCTCCGGGCGGTCACACCACGCCTGCAGGCTTTCCAGCTCGGCCTTGCGCTGGTGGAAAGGGACAATGCCATACTCGGCTTTGAGCAGGGCTCCAGGCGGCGAGTAGTGCCGGTCCCAGACCAGTAATTCCGGGAAATGCAGGTTGGGAGGCTGGGCCGGCAACAAGGGGACATAGCCGGCTTCACCCAGAAACAGGGCAATCTCGGTCGCACGGTGCCGGTCCAGCTTCTTCCCGTGCCACGCTTTGTAGGGGCTGCTGTTGCCACTGTCTGCCGGCAGGTCCTGATAATGATAAAACCCGGCTTCAAAAGTCTTGAAGTTTTTCAGCCCCTGGCGTGCGGCCAGCATTCTGACCTTCCATAAATCCAGCGTGACACTGCGTGCCCGCAAGTTCTGCTTTGCCACCCTGTCCCTGCTCCGGCCAGCCGGTTCACCCGACCAATCACTCAAGAAATGTTCAAAAGATGTTCAAATTTTAGCACATTCACCCGACGGACTGGCTGCCTGCCGGAAACAGACAGGCAGCAGTCAGCCACAGCATGAGGAGCCGCTCAGGGCAACAGGGACAGGAGCAGACCCCAAAAGCACTCAGGTGGCGTTGTTTTCACCCCCCCTTCTGCAGCAACAGGAAGTTCAGTCCCCCCCGGAAATGCCGCTGGTGAGCCTCCTGTACCCGAAACCCGGCCATGCGGACCTGGGCAATCAGGGCATCCATGGTGATAAAATTGGCTCCCGGATTGGCTGCCAGCCGCCGGTTATGCTCCCGGTAGGCATCCAGAGCCGGATGACCGGCCAGTTCCTGTTCTGCTTCCCTGATCAGTGCCTCCAGCGGCAAATGAAGGTTGACGGTGGCCAGCACAAACAGCCCTTTCGGCACCAGCAGGCGCTGAATGGCCTGCAACACGGTCAGGGGTTCCGGCCAGCTGTAATAGCTCTGGATGGAAACCGCACTGTCATAAACCCCGTTACCTGATACCTTCTCAATCCAGTCCTGCTGCACCTGAAAGGCGGTGTTTCCGAGCCGTGCCAGAAGACGCCGCGCCACCGTGACCATGGCCTGGGAGCCATCAATGCCGGTATAGGAACGGACCGGGGGACGCGTGGCCAGAAACGGTGCCATTTTGGCGCTGCCGCAACCGCAATCCACCACCGCCCCCGTCAGATGCCCGGCAGCCTCACGATAGACCGCCAGCTGTACCGAGGTAGTTACGGCAGCAAACAGTTCCGCATAGGCATCCCAGTCAGTGACCGGATAAGCCGGTGTGGCCTGCAGGGCCATCTTTTCTGCTTCAGGCAACATGGGCATTCCTCCCCCAGTAATGCCGGTAAGTCGGTGCTGCTTCCTTTACCCGACATTCCAGCAGTGCAAACCGGAAGGATGTGCCATAGTGGTAGCCGATATCCGCCAGCAGTACCCGTGAACAGGTGGTCGTGCGGTACAGGTCGACATTCTTGGCGCGGATAATGAAAATGATTGAATCCACACCACAGGATTGGGCAAGCTCCAGATAGGTATGCAGATAAAAGCGCAGCATATTGCCGGCTTCGCGGGTGATGACAAACTTGCCGGACTCGGCCACCACCAGCCCCTGATTGCGCAGCCGGTCAATTTCCGGCCTGACCAGTGCATCGGCAGGCAATCCCTGCGGCCCGTCAAACACCATGCGTCCGGTACTGGTAAAACGGCCCGTCAGGCTCTGGCCATACAGGACGCAGGCCTGCGCATCATGAATATCGTCAGCGGTATGAACCACCGCCGGATAAAGTCGGCCAAACTCACGCTGACGCAGCTGCCGGATATGCCTGAACTCGGTGTCTTCAGACGCCACCCTGAGCGGCTCCGGCACCCAGGACAGTGTCAGGCCGGCTGGTAAAGAGGTTACATTCGCCATTTAAGGTTCTCCTTGCTTCAAAGACAGGGGAACCAGGTACCTGGATCATTTGCATGCAGGCCCATCCTAAGCTGCAGACCGATGCCGGTGGGGATGCTTAAGGGGGAATTTAAGGCAGATCATGAACGAAAAGCCCGACATTAAAACCGACAGGCCCCTATTGACAAGAAAATGCCCTTCAGCCTACGCTTGCATGCATGAAACGCTATCTGCTCATTTTCACCCTGCTGCTCAGCTTCCTTGCCAATGGCATGGCAGGCGCGGGGATGATGTGCATTCAGCAGACAAATACAGGACACGCCGGTACAGGGCATGCCGGGCCAATGGTCAGCATGGGCAGCCCCACTGATGGCAGCAACGCTGTTGGTCATGCACATCATGCGGCGGCAAAAACACCGGCCGGGACGGCGCAGCAACACCCTGACTGTGATCAGTTTTCCTGCGACAGCGGCCATGCCTGTGCCAACTGCCTGGCCCATTGTGCCAGTGCCCTGATGACATCCATCCCGGTGCTGGCAGCCCAGCCATCTTTTCTCCCTGATTTCACCTTCAAAAGCCGGCATTTCCCCGGCATCCACTCCAGTCTGCTCAGACCCCCCAGATTTTCCTGAATCCTTTAAACGCAGCATGAGCCATGTGTCTGCATGGTGACGCTTGCTGTCGTCCATCCGTTGCCGAAAGCGGAATACCGGCCGCATCGGCAACCGAAAACCAACAAAAAATATTTTACCAATTTAAGGATTCACCATGAAATTCCAACCTGATCGCGGTCTTGCCGTTGATAGGGGGCGTCGCCATTTTGTCCAGGGTTTGAGCACTGCCAGCATGCTGGCCAGTTTCGGGCTGCTTTCCCCCGGCCTGCTGCGGGCTGCTCCGAACCCGGCAGTGCCGGTACTGGATGGACCGAACTTTGACCTGACCATTGATGAGGCAGCGGTCAATTTTACCGGCCAGCCCCGTATCGGCACCGCCATCAACGGCTCCATCCCCGCGCCGTTACTGCGCATGCGCGAGGGGGATGACATTACCATCCGCGTCACCAACCGCATGTCTGTTACCTCCTCCATCCACTGGCACGGGCTGATCCTGCCCAGCAATATGGATGGCGTGCCGGGCCTGAGCTTTGCCGGGATCAAGCCCGGTGAAACCTATGTGTACCGCTTCAAGGCCGTACAAAGCGGTACCTACTGGTATCACAGCCATTCCGGCTTCCAGGAACAGACCGGCATGTACGGCGCCATCATTATTGAGCCGCGTCAGGCCGATCCGGTGCGTTACGACCGGGATTACGTGGTGCTGCTGTCCGACTGGTCGGATGAAAAGCCGGAAACCATTTACGCCAGGCTGAAAAAATTCAGCCACTACTACAATACCCGTGAGCGCACCCTGGGTGATTTCATGACCGAAGTCGGGGAGAACGGTTTCGGGAAAGCCATGGATAACCGCCAGATGTGGAATGACATGCGCATGAGTGACCGCGACATTTCGGATGTGACCGGCTGGACCTATACCTTTCTCGCCAATGGCCACACCCCGGCTGAAGGCTGGGAAGGGGTGTTCCGCCCCGGTGAACGGGTACGGCTGCGCCTGATCAACGGTTCCGCCATGACCCTGTTCGATGTGCGGATTCCGGGGCTGAAAATGGAGGTGGTGGCCGCTGACGGGCAGAACATCCGTCCGGTACCGGGCATTGATGAAATCCGTATGGGCATTGCCGAAACCTACGACGTGATTGTACAGCCGGCAGCAGGCGCTTACACCCTGTTTGCGCAGGCTATTGACCGGTCCGGCCATGCACGCGGTACCCTGACCAGCCAGCCGGGACAGAAGGCAGCCATTCCGGCGCTCGACCCGGCTCCCACCCTGACCCACGCTGACATGGGCATGGACATGAGCGGCATGGATCACAGCGCCATGGGCCATGACATGAGCCAGATGGGACAGCCACGGGTTCCGGTCGACAGGGGGCCACAGGTCGACATGATGGCCATGGCGGCACAGGTACGGCTGAATGACCCTGGCGTGGGGCTGCGCAACAACGGGCGACGGGTGCTGACCTACGCCGACATCCGCAACCTGACACCGACCATCGACAAGCGTCCGCCAGGGCGCGAAATCGAGCTGCACCTGACCGGCAACATGAGCCGCTACATGTGGTCAATCAATGGCGTCAAATTTGCCGATGCCAAGCCTGTCGTCCTCCGGTTCGGCGAGCGGGTCCGCATTACCCTGATTAATGACACCATGATGAATCATCCCATCCACCTGCATGGCATGTGGAGCGAACTGGAAACCGGCGACCCCGCTTACCTGCCCCGCAAGCACACCGTCATTGTCCAGCCAGGCGCGAAGATCAGCTATCTGGTCACAGCGGATGCCAGGGGGCAATGGGCTTATCACTGTCACCTGCTTTATCACATGGAAGGCATGATGCGCCGTGTTGTTGTTGCGTAAAGGATGAGGAATACGAATATGAAAACACCTGTCATCACCATGCTGCTGCTGGGCTTGCCCATCCCCGTACTGGCATTGGCCGCCCAAGACAACAGCTGTACGCCGGAACATGAAGCCATGGGACACTGCAAAATGCCGGCACCGGTTGTTCAAGCCAACACCTGTACCCCGGAACACGCCGCCATGGGGCATTGCAAAATGCCAACACCGGCACAAGCCCGTCAACCGGTACAACCGGCGGCAAAAACCGCTCCCAAGCCAGCGGCGGCTCAGGCCAACACCTGCACACCGGAACATGAAGCCATGGGGCACTGCCAAATGCCGGCACCGGCACCCCAGCCGGCGTTAAAACCAGCTGCTGCTCAAGCCGACACCTGTACCCCGGAACATGAAGCCATGGGACACTGCAAGTCTGTCAGTACCCCCACCATCCCGGTCAGTGACGGTTCCGCCAGTGAAGACATCCCGATGCCATTCCCCGGCGCCATGCACATGGCAGATGACCCGTTCCTGAGCAAGGTGATGATTAACCGCTTCGAGATCGTCGACAGCGATGAGGGCGACAAACCCGTTGTGCTGGAGGCTGAAGCCTGGTTCGGCAAAGACCTGAACAAGCTCTGGCTGAAAGCCGATGTGGAGCGGGTGGGTTCGGAAACCGAGGAAGCCCGATTGCAGCTGCTGTACAGCCATGCCATTGCCCCTTACTGGGATATTCAGGCCGGTATCCGCAAGGACTTCAAACCGGTACAACGTGAATGGGCAACAGTCGGTGTCAAGGGTCTCGCCCCTTATTTCTTTGATGTCGATGCCGCCCTGTTTGTTGGTGAGGGTGGTAAAACGGCAGCGACATTGTCCGGTGAATACGAGTTGATGCTGAGCCAGAAAACGGCGGTCATTCCCGAACTGAGCCTCAACCTGTATGGCCAGGATGATCCGGAAACGGGCGTCGGCTCGGGTTTGTCGAACGCCAATCTCAGCCTCCGCCTTCAGCACGAATTCAAGCGCGAATTTGCCCCTTACATTGGCGTCACCTGGAACAAGCTGTTCGGTGGTACGGCGGATTACGCCCGTGAAGCGGGAAAAGCAACCCGGGATACCCAGGTCATGATGGGCATCCAAGCCTGGTTTTAATCACACTGTTAACAATAATCCAAGAGGATAATCTGATGTTGAAGATGTTGAATATCCAAAAAGCGGTATTAACCATTGTGCTGACTCTGGCGACTCCCGGTCTGGTACTGGCAGCCGGTTCCGGCAATCACAGCCACACCGCCCCGGCACAGCCCCGGACGACAACCTGCACCCCGGAACATGAAGCCATGGGCCATTGCAAAATGAGCGACTCGACACCACCGGCCTCGACCTGCACCCCGGAGCATGAAGCCATGGGCCATTGCAAAATGGAGGAGAATGACGTTCATGCTCACGCACACACGGCCAGCACGGTGGGGCAACCCGCGCCAGCCGGTACCGCGCCTGCCAGAACCATCACCGTACACTTGGTGGACAGCATGCGTTTCAACTTTTCCGCACCACCGACAGCCAAAGCCGGTGAGGTCATCCGGTTTGTGGTCATGAACAAGGGAAAAGTCCCGCATGAATTCGGTATCGGCAGCGTTGAAGAACAGAAGTCCCACCGGGAAATGATGAAAGCCATGCCGGATATGAAGCATGAAGACGGACAAGTTGTGACGGTGGCTCCGGGAGAAACCAGGGAACTGCTCTGGCAATTTGCCGGTAGCGGAACGACGGCCCAATACGCCTGCAGTATTCCCGGTCATTTCGAGGCCGGCATGCACCATGAAATAACCATCCAGTAACGGACTCACTGACAGGCAGGTGGTATATTACCATCTGCCTGAGGAGAAAACTGTCATGACAAAGAAACAATGGGCAATAGCCATGCTGTCAGGAGCCGTCATCAGCACCGCCGGTATTCTGTTTGCAGCAAACCAGTCTGCAGCAGTCCCGTCGGAAGCTGACACCGACCTGCCGCTTGTCACCGTCTACAAAAATGCCACCTGCGGCTGCTGCAAGGACTGGGTGAAGCACATGGAGGACAATGGTTTCCGGGTGGAAGCACACGATGTCGGCAATATGCTGCCCTACAAGGAACAGGCCAAACTGGGCGTGGGCATGGGTTCCTGCCATACGGCCTTTGTGGATGGCTATGCCATTGAGGGACATGTTCCGGCCCGGGATGTCAAACGCCTGTTGACTGAAAAACCGACGGTTTCCGGCCTGACCGTTCCACGCATGCCCGTCGGCTCACCCGGCATGGAGGTGCCCGGACGGCCTGCGGATGACTATCAGGTCATCAGCTACAAGGATGGTGAGCCAGTCGGGGTCTTCAGTGATTACCCGGCCGATAATGATCAATAGGCAGATCGTCGTGCACCGGTTTCCGGACATCCTGCCCGAACCTGTCGTTCATGCCTCACTGCAGCACGGATGCCGGAAAAATTTCCGGAAACACCCACCGTCATATTTATTTTTATTCAGGAATCAGAAAAATGAAACCACTTAAAAAAATCATGCTGACCCTGCTGATGGTCATGTCAGTTTTTTCTCTCGGCCTGTCCGCTGAAGAGGCCGTTACGGATAATGCCGGAATAAAGGCCATGGTCCAGGAAGAGCTGAAAAAACTGTTGAGTGACGAAGCCTTCATGCAGGATGTTTTCAAAAAAGGCATTGATAACTACATCCGGAATCAACAGGCAGAAACTGAAGCCGCCGAGCAGAAACGTCAGGCAGACATGGGCAAGAACTTAATGCCTGTCGACCCGAAACGTGACCATATCGCAGGCGAAGACAGCGCCACCGTGACCCTGATTGAATACTCCGATTTTGAGTGCCCGTTCTGCAAACGCTCCCACCAGACCATGTTGAGCCTGATGGATAAAAACAAGGGGAAACTCCGCTGGGTTTACCGCCATTTCCCGCTGGATTTTCATAATCCGGGTGCCATTAAACAGGCAGAAGCCTCCGAGTGTGTTGCCAGCATTGCCGGAAATGATCAGTTCTGGAAGTTTACTGATGAAATATTCCAGCGCACCAAGTCCAATGGCAAAGGCTTTCCGGTAGAAAATCTGCGCCCGCTGGCCGAGGAGCTGGGTATTGACGGTACCGCCTTCAGTGAATGTCTGGACAGTGGAAAAATGGCCGGGCGGGTCACGGAGGATATTGAGAACGGCAGGGCCGTCGGCATCACGGGCACCCCCGCCTCTTTCATTATCAATGAGCGTGGTGATCTGCACATGATTTCGGGCGCACAGCCGGAAAACAACTTTCAGGCAGTGATTGATGCACTGGCAAAGAATCAGGCGGCAGACCAGCCAGCACCGGATTCTTCCCGATAATCAGGAAGCTGACAAGAAACGGGGGAGCCTGACACAAGGCTCCTCCGGTTTCCGTACTGCACTGACAGGGTGAAAGGATAAACATGCGGATACTCAACGGCCTGAGCATGATGCTGTGTCTGCTGCTGCTTGGTGGCTGCTTCAAGGAAACACGCTGGTATACGGAGGCACAAGTCAAGTCAGGCAAACCACTTTTTGAAAACAACTGCATGAGCTGCCATGGTGTCGCAGCAGCCGGTTTGGGAACCGACTGGCAGACACAACTGCCCGGCCTGCCGGCCAGACCGCCTGCACTGAACGGCTCCGCGCACGTCTGGCATCACCCGATGAAACTGCTGCTGTATACCATTGACCAGGGCGGTGCACCCTTGGGCGGCAGCATGCCCGCATTCGGGAACAGCCTGACGCTGGAGGAAAAGCACGCGATTATTGCCTATTTCCAGAGTTTCTGGGACGACGAAAAGTACCAAATCTGGCAACAGCTGGACCGGGAAAGTCAGTGAGTTTCCCGAAGCCTGTGCCGCAGGTTCCACACCCGGCGTCTGCTGTTGAGGCTCAACGATCCTTTCCGGGCGATTTCAGCGAACCCTGATGGTGGGGGATATCATGAAAAGCACTCAGCAAGCCGAACAGGTACATGAGACGCTCGGTATTGACCCCCCCCAGGCGCTTGCGCAGACTGCTCATGATATTGCTGGCCACACTGTAATCAATACCGGTTTCATCTTCCACCTTTTTCATGATTCCGCCACCGGCACGATAACGCAGCAGGGCGATTTCCTTTTCCGAAAGCGATTGATACACCTGCCTGATGAAGTGCTGTGACCAGTCCGGATCAGCAAAGCTGATGTCATGAAACAGGCGTGACAGACGCCACAGGGTTTCCTGTGTGCCCTGCTTCAGAATCCGGAAGGATTCATCCTCCAGCGAACTGATGACGCTGATGCCTGCCGCTCCCCGGCTCTCCAGCATCACCGGAACCGAAATGGCGTTTCTGATGCCATACTGCTCACGGGCCAGCCGGATCACGGCCACCTCTTCAGCACGCAGGTCGCCACTCAGTTCATATTCACGCCAGTCCATGGGCATCATGTTCCCGCTCAACAGACGGCGCACGGTAAAATCCTGTTGATCCAGACGCTCACGCTGATAATGTGCCAGAAAAGCCAGTGGATAAGCCTCCACACTCAGAAACCGGACAGGCAGCGCCGGGATGATTTCATACTGCATGCGCGAGGCAAAAGCGTAAGTGGCACCGTCATACCCGAGCTGCCGGATATACCTGCCATACAGTTGAAAACGCTGCTCCAGCACATTCGCACCATACAAAGCAGAAACAAACTGCCCAACCAGGGCATGATCTATCACCATTGAAAGTTCTCACCTCAAATTACACTCAGCAAGTTCCTTCTTTTCAGCCCGTCGCTTTCTCCTTAAAGACGCACCCGCATCGAAAATATCAGCCGAAACCCAGCTCCCTCAGGCGCTCCTGCAGATAACTGCCGGCGGTATGACGCCCTGACAGCACCACTTCCGGACGCGGATACAGAAACAGGGGCAGGGAAATCCGTGCCTGACTCCGGTCAGCCACCGGTGGATTGATCACCCGATGGGTGGTAGACGGGAAGTAGCCGTCATGGGTACGAGGCTCATACAGCCAGTCCTGTTTGAGCGGGCTGGCAAAAAATTCGGCCCAATGCGTATAAATATCCCGCACAGCCTGCGGTGAAACGGGATGGTTTTTCAGCAAACCGAACCCGTAGGCATGCAGGGAGTCGACAAAGCGGATCGCTGCATCCGGCGACCGGTAATCAGCAACAAACAAAGTCATTGCCAACACCCGCCTGTCAGACACTCACGAAACCAACGGATCAGTGCGGGGGCATCCACCTGCAGGCAGACCTGTTTGGGGCTGCGCCGCTCCCAGTCATCCAGCACATAAGTCCGCGCTTTGCGTTTCATGATGGTCTGTCCGGCGGCCACGCCTTCGGTGGCCACACAGATACTGCCCTGCTCACGGCCAAAAAGTTCAGGCCGCACCACACAGGCCACCGCCGAAATATCATGCCCGAAGCAGCCATCCACGGCATCACGCTCGGTCTCATAAAAGCGGATATAGAATTCAGCGGCCTGCTGCAGAAACGGCCCTACCCGCGGATTATGCGCCGCGATATCGGCAAACAGTGCCCGGCTCAGCAACACCTGCTGTGTCACATCCAGCCCCACCAGGGTCAGAGGCCAGTCAGCCGCCATCACCCGGTCGGCGGCCTCGGGGTCGGCATAAATGTTGGCCTCGGCCACCGGCGTGACATTGCCGCCCTCGACAATCGTACCGCCCATGATCACCACCTGCCGGACCCGGGTCGCAATCGACGGCTCCAGCGCCAGGGCACGGGCCAGATTCCCCAGCGGTCCGACAGCCACCAGACTGACCTCACCGGGATGCTGCAGCACCTGTTCAACCATGAATGCCGCCGCATCCTGCCCCACGGCCCGGCCTTGCGGCGCTGGCAGGTTGAGGTTGCCAAAACCGTCGGCCCCGTGCACGAAATCCGGATACGGCATTGCTGTTCGGTACAGGGGACGCTCGGCACCACGCACCACCGGAATGGTGCGCCCGGCCATTTCCAGCAGCGTCAGCGCATTGCGGGTGGCCTGATCCACGCTCACATTGCCGAAAGTCGTGGTCAGCCCCAGCAGCTCAATCCCCGGCTCCCCCATGGCCGCAAAGATGGCCATGGCATCATCAATGCCGGGATCGGTGTCAATAATGACTTTCTGTCGCACCATGCACTATGCTCCGGCCAGCAGGCTGGCGGCAAAGGCATCGACCTCAGCTGCGGCAGGAATGCTGGCGGAGGCACCGGCACGCTGCACACACAGGGCAGCCGCCATACAGGCACGGCGCAGGCAGGCTTCCGGAGCCTGGCCCGCCAGCCGGGCCGCCAGATAAAAACCGGTGAACGTATCCCCCGCCCCGGTGGTATCAACAGCGGGCACCGGATAGGCCCTGGCCTGATTCACGCCACCCCGGTAATAACGGCTGGCTCCCTGTGCCCCCAGCGTTACGATCACCTCGGTGTCCGGCAGCCAGTCACGCAGGGCCGATGCCAGCCAGGCCGGGTCGGGCGGCTGATCGGCACCGGCCCCCAGCAGCTGCAAAACCTCGACCTGATTCACAAACAGCAGGCTGAGCTTGTCCAGCGGCAGCTCGCGCACCGCCCCGGTCATGGGTGCGGGATTGAAAGCGATCTGCAGCCCCCTGGCGAAGGCCGCCTCAATCATCGGGCCGGTGACACTGCACTCATTCTGCAGCAACAGCCAGTCGCCCACCCCCGTCTGTGCCAGCAGTCCGGGTAACTCCCCGGCACTGAAACTGTGATTGGCCCCCGGAAACAGCACAATGGCATTTTCAGCCCGGTCATCGACCTGAATCATGGCATGTCCACCGGGCTGGGCAACAGCCTGCAACCCGGTGCCCGCCACACCGGCCTCAAACAGCGGGTTCAGCAGCTCAAGATCACCGGCATGGTAGCGTCCGATATGCGTGACCACCGCCCCGGCCCGTGCCAGGGCGATGGACTGATTGGCCCCCTTGCCGCCCAGCACGCGTCCGTAACCGGTGCTGGCCAGCGTTTCTCCTGGCTGCACCAGATGCGGAACACGGTAGACATGGTCGATATTGATGGAGCCGTAATTCCAGATTTTCATGGGCTGCCCTCCCGTTCAAAGCAAATATTATAACGGGTTGGGCGTTTTTCCCAAGTGCCTGTAAAACCGGAGTTTCAAGGTTGTGAGACGGGAAGGAAATCCTCAATCATGCTCACGATCTGGCTATCTTCAGGCTTGACCTCGCTGGCAAAGCTGGCCACCAGTTCACCCCGGCTGATCAGATACTTGTGGAAATTCCATTGCGGATATTCGCGTGCTGCCTCTCCCAGACGCTGGTAAAAGGGCGATGCTTTACCCTTGGCCGCATGCGTTTTTTCAAACATGGGGAAGGTAACATCGTATTTCTGGTTACAGAAACGGGCGATATCCGACTCGCTGTCCGGGTCCTGACCACCAAAATCATTCGATGGCAGCCCCAGCACTACGAAGCCGCGCCCCTGATACTGGCGGTAGAGCTGCTCCAGCCCCTTGAACTGCGGGGTGTAGCCACAATGGCTGGCCGTGTTCACCACCAGCACCAGCTTGTCCCCGAAATCCTCGCACAGATTCACCGTGTGCTCGCCGTCCAGTTCACGCAGGCTGAAATCCAGCAGGGGTGAACAGACCGTTCCGCTGTCCGCCCCAACCAGAACGGGCATGACCAGCCCGACACTCAGCAGGGATGATGCGACTTTATGTTTTAACATGTGACCTCCTCTTCATGGTGTTGCATTGGTTTTATAAATTTTCTGATAAAACAGATCCCCACCCTCGGGTCAGTGAGAACGGGTCCTGCGCAAGGACTCAGCCCCTGATTATAGTGTGTCCGCATGACAACATGACGACGGGATGGCAGAAACCCGCCGACAGTTACTGGCGCTTCAGTATCGGCATGCGCCAGTGCCAGAAAATGGCTGCCAGCCGGACCAGTACAACCACAGCCATACCGGCCACCATGGCAGGTACTTCCTCCAGTACCAGCCGCAGCAAAGTATAGATAATTATACCCATAATGGCCGCACTGGCATAAATTTCCTCACGCATCACCATGGGAGTACATTGGCTCAACAGGTCACGAATCATGCCCCCGGCAATACCGGTGACCACGCCCATCACCACCGCAACCGGCTCGGCAAAACCGAGATACAGTGCTTTCTGCGCCCCCAGAATGGCAAACAGCGCCAAGCCCACGGCATCAGCCACATCCAGAATGCGCAGACGGATACCGCGCCCCGGCGGAATGTACTGCACCACCAGAATGCCCACCACGGTGGTGGGCAGGATAACGGCAAGGTAACTCAGGTCACGGGTCCAGAAAACCGGGGTGGCTCCCATCAGCAGATCACGCAGACTGCCCCCTCCCAGGGCGCACACACACGCCAGCACCAGCGCTCCGAAAAAATCCATCTGCTGGCGGGCAGCCTGTGAAACCCCGCTGATGGCCAGCACCATGGTGGCCATGATATTCAGCCCCCAAATCACCCACTCGAATACGGGTGAGGTCTCCGCTACCAAGCCCTACTCCTTGTTGTTGCGGGCACGGGCAAAGGCATCCGCCAACGCATTATTGAGTGGTGCACGCTCCTGTACCGGTCCGGGTTTCGGTGCATTTCCACGCGCCCGGCCCCGTCGACCATGACGCGGCTCATCCCCACCGGTAGCCTCACGCGCCTTCGGCACCGGACGCCCGGCAGGGTCCTGCAGACGCATGCTCAAGGCAATACGCTTGCGGGCTTCATCCACTTCCAGCACCTTGACCTTCACAATATCACCGGCTTTCACCACTTCATGCGGGTCTTTCACAAACCGGTCCGCCAGCACCGATATGTGGACCAGACCGTCCTGATGCACGCCGATATCGACAAAAGCCCCGAAGTTGGTGACATTGGTCACGGTACCTTCCAGCACCATATCCGGCTTAAGGTCCGCCAGGGTTTCCACACCTTCCCGGAAACTGGCGGTTTTAAAGGCCGGACGCGGATCACGCCCCGGCTTGTCCAGCTCGGCAATAATATCGGTCACGGTCGGCAGGCCAAAGCGCTCATCGGCATAATCCTGCGGCTGCAGGGTCTGCAGCAAGGCACTGTTGCCCAGCAGCTCATGCAGACGGGTATGGTTGTGCTCGGCCATGCGCTCCACCACGGCGTAACTTTCCGGGTGCACCGCCGAAGCATCCAGCGGATTCTCCGCGCCCCGGATACGCAGAAAACCGGCAGCCTGCTCAAAGGTCCGGGCTCCCAGCCGTGGTACCTGCAGCAACATTTTGCGGCTGGTGAAGCGCCCGTTCTGATTGCGGAAAGTGATGATATTGTCGGCAATGGTCTGATTCAGGCCCGCCACCCGACGCAGCAGGGCAGCAGACGCCGTGTTCACCTCCACCCCGACACGGTTGACACAATCCTCAACCACGGCATCCAGCTTGCGTGCCAGCTGCACCTGGCTGACATCATGCTGGTACTGCCCCACGCCGATGGAGCGCGGCTCGATCTTGACCAGCTCGGCCAGCGGGTCCTGCAGCCGCCGGGCAATGGAGACTGCCCCGCGAATGGTGACATCCAGATCGGGAAACTCCCGGGCTGCCGTTTCCGAAGCGGAATACACCGAAGCGCCGGCCTCGCTGACCATGACCTTCTGTACCGGCAGCTCGGGATGACGCTGGATCAGGTCGGCACACAGTTTGTCCGTCTCGCGTGAGGCGGTGCCGTTGCCGATGGCCACCAGCTCGACCTTGTGCCTTGCACACAGGAGCGCGAGTTGGGCAATGGACTGATCCCACTGGTTACGTGGTGCATGCGGGTAGATGGTGGCATGCTCCAGCAGCTGGCCGGTGCTGTCGACCACGGCCACCTTGACACCGGTGCGGATACCGGGGTCCAGTCCCATGGTGGCACGCAGCCCGGCAGGGGCAGCCATCAGCAGGTCCTTGAGATTGCGGGCAAAGACCTGAATGGCGTCCAGCTCGGCCTGCTGGCGCAGCTCACCCAGCAAGTCGGTTTCCAGTTTCAGGTGCAGCTTCACTTTCCAGGTCCAGCGCACCACCTCCTGCAACCAGCCATCCGCCGGGCGACCCTGATCACGGATACCGAAACGGGCAGCAATCCGGCGCTCCCCCGGATGGGGCATATCCGCCTCCTGCGGCAGATCCAGCTTCAGATTCAGCACCCCTTCATTGCGTCCGCGCAGCATGGCCAGCAGGCGGTGCGACGGCAGCCTGCGCAGATCGGACTGGTGCTCGAAGTAATCCCGGAACTTGGCCCCCGCCTCTTCCTTGCCCTTGATCACGCTGGAACCGAGCAGGCCCTTCTCCCCCATTTCGGTGCGCAATTCAGCCACCAGGTCGGCATCTTCGGCAAAGCGCTCCATCAGAATGTACCTGGCCCCTTCCAGCACGCCTTTGCTGTCGACAAAGGCTTCCTTGAAGTCTGCAGCCGGATTAAGGTACTGCTGTGCTTCAGTCACAGGGTTCAGTCCGGGGTCGGCCAGCAGGGCTGCAGCCAGCGGCTCAATACCGGCTTCGATGGCAATCTGCCCCTTGGTGCGACGTTTCTGTTTGTAGGGCAGGTACAGGTCTTCCAGCCGGGTCTTGGTATCGGCCTCCATGAGCTGCCGGGTCAGCGCCGGGGTCAGCTTGCCCTGCTCCTCAATGCTCTTGAGAATTGCGGCGCGGCGCTCTTCCATGTCACGCAGATAGCCCAGCCGCTCCTCCAGGGTACGTAACTGGCTGTCATCCAGGCTGCCGGTGACTTCCTTGCGGTAGCGTGCAACAAAAGGCACGGTCGCTCCCTCATCCAGCAACTGGACGGCGGCATTGACCTGAGCGGGGGAAACATTGAGCTCCGAGGCGATACGTTCGGTAATACTGATCATTTTGAAATTTTTGCGAGTGGCCGAAGCGGCGCATTTGACCACAATCATTTCACGGGTGCAAAGGCAAAATCAGCCCGGTCCCGCTGCAGGCAGTGGATGGCAAACCGCCCCGATTGACGCTCATCAATGCAGAAACCCGGCGATTGCTGCACGATTTGTGGCTCTGCGTGCTACCTTTAACCGAGCGCCCCTCATTCACTTCGGGCCTGTTTGCCCGGCTACCTTCAGGAGATTGCCATGAATCCACCCGCCCTGCTGCTTGCCCTTGGAGCCCTGTATCTGGGAACCGCCATTGCAGAAACCACAGCGCCCGTTACCCCGGAAAATCCGGAAAATACCGCTGCTGCCGTTACCGCCCCCGCCACACCCGATAAAGCTGCACTGGTTACGGAAGCCAGGGAGGCCGTTATGGCCCTGGGCGGCACCCTGAAAGGGGAGCTGCAGGCGGCCATGAAAGCCGGCGGTCCGGTCGAGGCCATCGCAGTCTGCAACATCCGCGCACCGGAAATCGCCAGCACGGTCTCGGCTGAAAAAGGACTCAGCATCAAGCGGGTCAGCCTGAAAAGCCGCAATCCGGATACCGGGGTACCGAATACATGGCAGCAAGCCGTGCTGGAAGACTTTGAAACCCGCAAGGCTGCCGGTGAAGCCCCGGATCAGCTGGCTTATGCCGAAGTGGTGGATCAGGAGTTCCGCTTCATGAAAGCGATTCCGACCGAGCGCCTGTGCCTGACCTGTCACGGCACCGGGCTGGCAACGGATATCAGCACTAAAATCAGCGAGCTGTACCCGGAAGACAAAGCCACCGGCTACCAGGAAGGCGATCTGCGCGGTGCTTTCGTGGTGGTTAAAACGTTGGCCGGACAATAATCCGGATACAAACCCTCTGATGAAGGGTGATCAGTCCTTTGCCCCTTGGGTTCATCCTTGGGGGGATCAGTAAAACTTGCGGGTTCTGACCCTGATGACGGTGACAGCCTTCTTTTCAATCAGAACCTGCTCGCTGGCCTGCGTATCACCGTGCACATTGACAATGTAGCGTCCCGGTTTCAGCTGTACACTGATCCGGTGCCCCTTGCCGCTGCTGACCGGCACAAAGCCTTTCTCATCAATGACAGTCCAGTGCACGTTGCCGACCGGACCACCATTTTCTTCCACAATAACCCCTCTTAGCTGCCCGGCCTGAACAGCTTGCAACAGCATCAGGCCCGTCATGCCCAAAGCAAGACAAGCATGTAATTTGATCATTTATTCAGCCCCATAAATTGCCTGCTCAAAACTGCAATCGCCTGATTATTAATCAGATGGATAAGTTTAGTATTCATCAGGGACAAGATGGTTCATATTTTTTATTTATCATTTACACAGTCAATGAGAAGAAAAATTATTCTGTCCCGCAGACAGCGAGCTGGGCTAAACTCTCCCATATCCGGGTGCTTGGGCAGCCCGTTTTCATCAATCGAAAACCAATCGACAAAAACAAACCATGCGCATTGTCACTTTACTGCTGGTCCTGCTGTTGACGGGCTGCACATCACTCAGGGAGCCTGATGCTCCCCGCTTTCCGCACCGTGAACAAACCATAAGCCTGCCCCTGCAGTGGCTTTACACCGGCGATATGGGTGGGCTGCCACTGGTCAATATACGGCTGGGGGAAGCAGAACAGCCCCGCAACACCTGGTGGCTGGTCGATACCGGCTCATCCCACAATGTGGTTTCGCCCCAACTGGTCGAGGAGCTGAAACTGCCCCAACAGTCCTCCAGCAACTTCCTGACCGTCGCCGGGCAACGCTCGGCACCGTATGTGACCCTGCCGCCCCTGCAGCTGGGCGCGCTCACACTGGAAGGGCAAAGTGCCAGTGCAGTGGACATGAGCAAGCTGGGTGTAGCCCAGGGGCTGCCGGTGGAAGGGATTCTGGGCCTGCCGGCCATGCGTCATCTGGCGGTAACCATCGACTATCCGGCCCGCACCCTGACCCTGACCCGGCAGGCACGCCCGGCGGCCTACAACCTGCCGCACACCTGGCTGCCTTTCCGCATCGAAAGCGGGGTGCCGGTAGCACGGCTGGAAACCGCACCGGGGCGCTTCGGGGACTTCATCCTCGATACCGGCAACGCCGCCACGCTGGTGATGTTTCCCAACCACGGTCGCCAGTTCGGGCAGCTGGCTAATGCCAATTACCGCTTCATTGAAGTGGCCGACCTGGGAGGCAGTGTGCTGACCGGCCTGTCCATGCTGCCCTCCCTGCGCATGGGGCAGCTGGAAATCCGCCATATTCCGGTTTACAGCCCGGCCAGCAACAAGGGCTTCGGCCATCTTGCCGGCACCATCGGCAATGCCCTGTTCATCGGTAAGAGTGTGACCTGGGACTTTCCCGGCCAGCAGCTGCTGATCAGCATGGCCGGTGCCGACACCAGCCTGCCGGGCAGCTTCGGCTTCCTGCTCGGGCTGGACAACGCGATCCAGACCGTGATTCCCGACAGCCCCGCCGCCCAGGCCGGTTTCCAGCCTGGTGACCGGATTCTGGCCATTGACGGGGTGGACATGCAGAAAGGCGGGTCACATGCCATCTGGCGTCACCTGCATCATCGCAATGTGGCAGGCTTCACCCTGTCACGCCGGGAGCAGACACTGCGTATCCTGCTGGAGCGCCGGTATTTCCTGCCATTACTTTCCTCCTCCTGAAACGGGTTGCAGCGGCCTGTTGCCTCAAGGAAAACCAGCGGCAGGACCTGAAAGCGGGAAATCCGCTGAGGCCGATGGCAACCTGCTAAAATCAGGGGCTGACAATCATTCAGGGAGGCTGAATCATGGAGTGGTCTGACATCATCAATGACCCGACCTTGCAGAACCTGCCATTCAAGATCGAACTGAACCGCTTCGGCAAGCTGCTAATGAGCCCGGCCTCGAACAGGCATGGCATCGCCCAGAGCGAACTGGCCTACCAGCTACGCCTGAAACACCCGCACGGCAAAGTCATTACCGAATGCTCCATCCAGACACCGGAAGGTACCAAGGTGGCCGATGTCGCCTGGGCTTCGGATGCCTTTATTGATACCTGGGGTACCGTGACCCCCTTTCCGAGGGCACCGGAGCTGTGCATCGAAATTGTCTCGCCCTCCAACTCACGCGAGGAAATGCGCCTCAAGAAGGACCTGTATCTGGAAACCGGTGCACAGGAAGTCTGGGTGGTTTACCTGGATTCCCATATCGATGTTTTCACGGCAGACGGCCTGATGGAAAATACCGAACGCTCTGCAGGTATCCGGGAAGCCCTGTTCAGCTGACCGGAACGGGGCAACTCTCAGCGTCACCGTGATCCGGGGCAGGAATGAGTGTCCGGCTCAGGGACTCGGCGGCAGACGGGTCGGCCTGTTGCATCAGCTTCCTCATCAGTATCAATGACGTGCATTGGTTTGTACATTCCGGGCCGGAAAGCAGTAACAAGACCATGAGCCAACAACCTGCCGGTTTTCTGCTCTCCCGGGCAGGATTTCGGGATATAATCCGGGCTTTAAACCAAGGGACTGTACGCCATGCCCGCCGCACCTGCGCTACTCACCCGCCTGAACCGGCTGCTGCTGCCGGTTTTTCTGCTGCTGTGGCTGTTCTGCCTGCCGCTGGCGGTGGCGGTGTATACCCCCTGGACCTATCAGGCCTACTGCCACTGGAATGCACGTTGCGAGCAGCTCGGCGCTGAAAAAACACGGCAGCACATAACAGAACTGAACCGGTTCTTTCAGCACCGGCTGGCACTGCTGCCTTCCCCGCCCTGGTCAGCCAAGGAGGTGCTGCACATGCAGGAAGTGCGCGGCATGTATGACACGGTCTTCGGCAGTTTCCTGATACTGGGGCTGATACTGGGACTGGATTTTTTCAGGTTGCCGGACGGGCGCAGGCGCTATGGCGGTCATGCGCGCCGTGCGATGTGGCTCAGTGGCGGACTGCTGGTGCTCCTGCTGCTGATTGCCCCCTTTTTCCGTTATTTCTGGCTGGAGGTGTTCCATCCACTGCTGTTCAGCAATGAGCTGTGGCGCACCGATCCGCGTGACATTTCCTGGTACCTGATGCCGCGTGGCTATTTCCTTGCCGTTATTGTCTTCCTGCTGGCCGGCACTTTGCTGCTGACGGCCCTGGTCGGCTGGTGGGGTCGGGGAAAGCCCGTACAGGCATGAGAATTGTTGGGCATTTGCCGCGCTTTTGCGTATGATTGCCTTCTTTATCCGACAGGCATATTCCCCTCACGACCCCCATGGCATTCAACACAACCGAAGAGATCATCCAGGACCTTGCCGCCGGCAAAATGGTTGTCATTGTGGATGATGAAGACCGCGAGAACGAAGGTGATCTGCTCATGATCGCCTCACTGACACGTCCGGAAGACATCAACTTCATGGTCAGGGAGGCCCGTGGGCTGGTCTGCCTGACGCTGACACGCGAGCGCTGCCGCCAGCTTTCGCTGCCCCTGATGGTATCGGCGACCGATGCCTCCCATGGCACCAACTTCACCCTTTCCATCGAGGCGGCTGAAGGTGTCAGCACCGGCATTTCCGCCTATGACCGTGCCCATACCGTGCGTACCGCCGTGGCACCGAACGCCCGGCCCGAAGACCTCACCCAGCCCGGCCACATTTTTCCGGTCATGGCCCAGCCCGGCGGGGTACTGACCCGTGCCGGCCATACCGAGGCTGGCTGTGATCTGGCTCGGCTGGCCGGGTTTGAGCCGGCAGCGACCATTGTGGAAATTCTGAATGAAGACGGCACCATGGCGCGCCGCCCCGATCTGGAGACTTTCGCCCGCCACCACCAGCTCAAGCTCGGCAGCATCGAGGACCTGATCCGCTACCGGCTGGAAAACGAGAAAACCGTGGAGCGCGTGCATGAACGCACGGTCATGACTCCTGCAGGTGCCTTCCGGCTGCTGGCGTATCAGGAACAGGCCCGGCATGAGGTGCACCTGGCCCTGGTCAAAGGCGAAATCAGACCGGGAGACCCGGTGCTGGTGCGTGTGCATCTGGAGCACGAACTGTGCGACCTGCTGTCATTGACAGAAACCGGCTGCGGCTGGCCGCTGCGTGATGTCATGCAGCGCATCGGGACCGAAGGCCGGGGGGTGATCGTGATCCTGCGCCGTCCGGGCCATCCCGGCGATATTCTGAAACAGCTGCAGGCCCTGGATGCCGGTGCTTCTGCACTCCCGGACAACAGCCCCTCCCCGGCGGATGATGCCAAGACCTATGGCATCGGCGCCCAGATCCTTGCCGATGTGGGTGTGCAGCAGATGCGGGTCATGAGTGCGCCAAGGCGCTTTCTGGGCATTGGCGGTTTCGGGCTGGAAATCGTGGAATACGTACAGGACTGAGGAGCAGGCAGCATGCAGGGCATCAAAACCATCGAAGGCAGTTTTACACCATTCAAGGCACGCTATGGCATCGCCGTGGCCCGTTTCAACGGTTTCGTTGTGGAAAGCCTGCTGGCCGGGGCGGTTGACGCCCTGCGCCGCCATGGCGTCGAAGACGTGGATATCGAGATCGTGCGCGTACCGGGGGCTTTTGAACTGCCGCTGGTAGCGCAGTCCATGGCCGTCAACGGGGATTATGACGCCATTATTGCGCTGGGTGCCGTGATCCGGGGCAGTACTGCCCACTTTGACTATGTGGCCGGTGAAGCCGCCAAGGGGCTGGCCAAAGTCAGCCTGGATCATGACATTCCGGTTATTTTCGGGGTGCTGACCACCGATACCATTGAACAGGCGATTGAGCGGGCCGGTACCAAGGCCGGGAACAAGGGCTCGGAAGCCGCACTCGGGGCCATTGAAATGGTCGCCCTGCTGAACCAGTTACGAGGCTGATCCATGCGCAACCGCTCCCCGAATGAACAGCAGCAGTTCATTTCCCGCCGCCGGGTGGCACGCCGACTGGCCATGATCGGTGTTTACCAGTGGCTGGTGACGGCAAACAGCTTTCAGGACATTTACCAGTATTTTCAGCAGGACATCGAACTGGCCGAAGACTTCCGCAAGTGCGACGCCGCCTTTTGTCACCAGCTGATGCGCTGCGGGATCGAGAATGCCGACCTGCCGGGTCTGATCGAACCCTTTCTGGACCGCAAGCTGGCGCATGTGGACATGATCGAACATGCAGTGCTGCGTGTGGCCAGCTGCGAGCTGCTGAATCATCCGGAAACGCCCTACAAGGTAATCGTGAACGAGTACGTGAACCTGAGCAAGAAGTTCGGCGCGGATCAGGCGCACAAATTCATCAACGGGGTGCTGGATAAAATTGCCGCACAGACCCGTCCGCTGGAGTTCAGACCCCGGAATACCGACAGGAACGGGGCACTGTCCTGAAGCAGCCCCGCCCTGCGGCAAAAGTACAGCAATACCCGGTATTTCTGCATACACCCTGAACGGCAAACCTTCTAAACTGGCCCTGTCAGCTCAAATCCGGAGGAACCCATGAGCAAACCCAGCTGCATGCCACCAGACAATAATACCCGCACACCCCGTTTCAAAGCCCCGCCCCTGTCCTGTGATGCCCATTGCCACGTGTTCGGCCCGCATGACACCTTCCCTTATTCCGACAAGGCAACCTACTGGCCACCGGATGCGGACAAGCATGCCCTGAAACGCATTCATGACAAGCTTGGGATTCAGCGTGCAGTGCTGGTTCAGGCCAGTTGCCACGGTATCGACAATCGCGGCATGCTGGACGCCATCAAGTCATCCAACGGTGCCTATCGCGGTGTATGCATCGCCAACGACAGCTTCAGCGAGAATGATTTCCAGGACCTGCATGACGGCGGTGTGCGCGGTGTGCGCTTCAACTTCGTCAAGCATCTGGGCGGAACTCCCGACCTGGAAATGATGAAAACCGTCCTGAACCGGGTCAAACCGCTGGGCTGGCATCTGGTCATCCATGTGAATGCCGAAGACCTGATTGCCTACGAGGATTTCTTCAACGCCATCGACATGGAGATCGTGGTGGATCACATGGCCAGGGTACCGACCGTTGACGGTGTGAGCCAGAAGGCGTACCAGATTCTGCTGGATGTCATGAAGCGTGACAACTGGTGGGTGAAAGTCTGCGGCTCGGAGCGTATTTCCATGGGACCGCCGTTTTATGATGCCGTCCCGTATGCACAGGGCCTGATCGAGATTGCACCCGACCGCATTCTGTGGGGCACCGACTATCCGCATCCGAACATCAAGAAGCACATGCCCAATGATGCCGACCTGCTGGACCTCGTGCCACTGATCGCCCGTGATGAAGCCACCCAGAAGAAGATTATGGTGGATAATCCGGCACGACTGTACGGGTTCTAATCCCGAGACCGGACAGGACACCGACCGGTTTCCGGTATGGTGTCCACTCCCGAGGCCGGCCAGTGGAACGGCAGTCCGCGCCACTGGCTAAACTAAACCTCAGTCACCGAGGTATTCAGCGCCCCCCATATACGGCCTCAGCACCTGCGGAATGCAAATGCGGCCATCGGCCTCCTGATAATTCTCCAGCACCGCCACCATGGCACGGCCAACCGCAAGACCTGAACCATTCAGGGTATGCACCAGCTCGGGCTTGCCGGTTTCCGGGTTGCGGTAACGTGCCAGCATGCGCCGGGCCTGGAAATCACGGGTATTGGAGCAGGAGGAAATCTCGCGGTACTTACCCTGCCCCGGCAGCCAGACTTCAATGTCATAGGTCTTGGCGGCACTGAAGCCGGTATCCCCGGCACACAGCACGATCACCCGGTACGGCAACTCCAGTTTCTGCAGGATGGCCTCTGCATGCCCGGTCATTTCCTCCAACGCGGCCCAGGAATCCTCCGGCTTTTCAATACGCACCATTTCCACCTTGTCAAACTGGTGCTGACGGATCATGCCCCGGGTATCCTTGCCATAGGAACCGGCCTCGGAACGGAAACAGGGTGAGTGGCTGGTGAACCTGAGCGGCAGCTGTTCGGCCTCCAGAATGGTATCGGCCACCAGATTGGTCAGCGGCACTTCCGAGGTCGGAATCAGGTAATAACCCTGCTCGTTATTGAGCCGGAACAGGTCTTCCTCGAACTTGGGCAACTGGCCGGTACCGCGCAGGGTATTGGCGTTCACCATATAGGGCACATAGGTTTCCTGATAGCCATGCTCACGGGTCTGGGTATCAATCATGAACTGTGCCAGCGCCCGGTGCAGGCGTGCCATGGGACCATGCATCACCACAAAGCGTGCTCCGGTAAGGCGACCACCGGCCTCAAAATCCAGCCAGCCGTTAATGGCCCCGAGATCGGTGTGATCTCTGGGCTTAAAATCCAGGCGGGCCGGTTCGCCCCAGCGCCGGACTTCGACATTCTCCGCTTCGGAGGCACCATTCGGCACGGTCTCATCCAGCAGGTTGGGCAACCCCAGTGCAATGGCCTCCATTTCGGCCTGAGTCGCATTCAGCTCCTGCTCGGCGGCCTTGAGCGCCTCACCCAGGCCCTCGACCTCTGCCAGCAGCGGTGCAATATCCCCGCCCCGGGCCTTGGTCTGGCCAATCGACCTGGAACGGGAATTGCGTTCGTTCTGCAAGGTCTGGGTACGGCCCTGAATCGCCTTGCGCCGTGCTTCCAGTGCACGCACAGCCTCTACATCCAGTTTGAAACCCCGGCGCGCCAGCTGTGCGGCCACCTCATCCAGTTCATTTCGCAGTTGCTTCGGGTCAAGCATGTCATGTTTCCCTAATTCCAGAATAACGACTCGGGCCGGCCCTGTGCCGTGCCCGTGCCTGATTCTAGCAAATTGCCCCGGTAATGGGCACGCCCGGACGGTGGCACCGTCGAATCCGGCCAAGTGCTTAAAAACTCGTAAATCACAGCCATATTTATGACAAAGATAAAAAATTTTTAAGATAAATAGGGGCAAATGCACCAACTTTCTACCAAACCCCTCAAAAAACTGTGGTATGGTTGAACCAATCGGGAGATGAGGTGTCGGTAAAGATGTTGCTCAAAAAACGAGCCGTCTTGAAATAAAAGCCCTGCCAGGACGGTGGGGCTTTCTTTATGGGGGTCCCTGATACAAAGCCTGCGGCAGCACGGTTCCCGGTGCGTTGACACCGGATTTGATCCGGGTAACATAATCCTGTTGAGCGAGCCTTGCTGAAGGCTCCATCCGTAACCCAAGGATCACATCTATGGATAAACAGGCACTGCGCGCCACCCTGCTGTCACTGGCTGAAACCGAAATGCAGACACTCCAACAGAATTACCGGGAACACCTGGCGCAGGCCAGGGTCGATGACAGCGACAGTTATGATGAAGACGAACTGTCACACGCAGCAGAAAACGGTGAGCTGGCAGGCCTGCTCGAACAGCCGATACAGGATCAGCAGGAAAAGATCAGACTGCTTCAGGAGATCGACTTTTCAGTAAAAACCCAGGTTGAGGCCGGTGCTGTCGTCCGTTTCAACGACCAGTATTTCATAATCGCCATTGCCACCAACCGCTTCGAGTACCATGGTGACAGCTTCATGGGTATTTCCACCGAAGCCCCGGTCTATACCGAAATCCAGGGTCTGGAAGCCGGTGATACCTTCATATTCAATGACCGGGAAACCGAAATTCAGGCGGTCTACTGAAGCCCGCACGCTGCCGGCCTCCTGTTGTCTCTCCGGCCTCCCGACTCAGAATGCACAGGAAGCAGCCATTCTGCCCGGCCCCCTCCTGATGGGAGGGGTCTCCCGACTTACCGCCCAAAGCGGGTATGATACCCGCCCATCAAGCAGCATGCCGGCCCGACGCGGGGGTATCTCCGCCCCTGCTCCGGTCCGGCAGCTGCCCTGCTGAATCAGCATTGCCCGGATTCACCCATCGAGAAACGCAAGAAGGCAAGGCCGCATGAATCAATGGTTACAATCCTTTCTGGATGACTCGAAAGAACGCCTCACCCCCTACCGGGGCTGGATCGGCGAACTGAAAAACCCGCAGACCCTCAAGGCCGACATCATCGCCGGGCTGACCGTGGCCCTGATTGCCATTCCGCAGGCCATGGCCTATGCCCAGCTGGCCGGCCTGCCGGCCTATATCGGGCTGTATGCCTCCTTCCTGCCCGTCATTATCGCGGCCCTGTTCGGCTCCTCACGCCAGCTCAGCACCGGTGCCACCGCCATGGCCTCACTCATGTCCGCCACCGCCCTGCAGCCTTATGCTGCCGAAGGTGTGGCAGCGATGATCACCTACTCGGCCATGCTGGCCATTATGGTTGGCATGCTGCGGCTTTCGCTCGGCATGCTGCGTCTGGGCATGGTGATGGACTTCCTGTCCCATCCGGTGGTGGTGGGCTTTACCAACGCAGCAGCCCTGATCATCGCCACCTCCCAGATTCCCAAGCTGTTCGGCGTTCCCGTCAAGGTCGATACCTTCGAACATTACCACCAGTACCTGTGGAACCTGCTGCTGGCCCTGCCGAATACCCATCTGGCGACCTTTGCCATGGGGGCATTCTCACTCGGCTCGCTCGTTATCCTCAAGCAGCTCGCACCCCGCCTGCCCGGCGTACTGCTGGTGGTCACGCTCAGCACCCTGCTCTCCTGGGCACTCGGCTATGACCGGCTCGGCGGCAGCGTCATCGGCAGCATTCCCAGAGGACTGCCCGAGTTTCACTTCCCGTCGATCAACCTGAATTTCGGCCAGCTCGGGCCACTGCTCACCTCGGCAGTCATTGTCGGACTGATGGGGCTGGTTGAGGCGGTCTCGATCTCCAAGGCCATTGCAGCCCAGACCCGTCAGCGCTGGTCGGTGAATCAGGAACTGGTGGGACAGGGGCTGGCCAACATCACTGCCGGGCTGTTTCAGGGCTTTGTGGTCTCCGGCTCCTTCTCACGCTCGGCAGTCAACTTCGCTGCCGGAGCCCGTACCGGTTTCGCCTCCATCATCAGCGGCCTGCTGGTCGCCGTCACGCTGCTGTTTCTCACCGAGCTGCTGCACTACCTGCCCCAGGCCACGCTGGGAGCCATTATCATCATGGCGGTTTTCAATCTGTTCAAATTCGCCCCGATTCGACGGGCATGGCTGGTGGAACCGCATGACGGCATTGCCGCCGTGGCAACCTTCACCGCCACCCTGGCCTTTGCCCCGCACCTGGAACAGGGCATCCTGCTGGGTATCCTGCTGTCACTGGGGCTGTTCCTTTACCGCACCATGCGCCCGAACTTCTGTGAACTCGGGCGGCACTCTGACGGCACCATGCGCAATGCAAAAATCTACGACCTGCCGACCAGTGATACCGTCTCGGTATTCCGCTTCAATGGTGATCTGTATTTCGGCAATACCGGCTATCTGGAAGGCAAACTGCTGAATACCATGTCCACCAAGCCCGGACTCAAGGTGGCGGTGCTGGACATGGGAGGAATCGGGCTGGTGGACGCCACCGGGGAGAGCATGCTGGAGCGTCTGGTCGACCAGCTCAGTGCCACCGGGATTGAATTTTATTTCGCCCGCACCAATCAGGATGTTTACCGCTCCTTCCAGCGCTCGGGTCTGGCAGCCCAGATCGGTGAGGACCGTTTCTTCCGGGAACGCAAGTACGCCCTGAATCACGCCAAAGCCATACTGGGGGATGCCATTGATATCGAGCCGCTGCGCATGCCGGTCAGACCGGCTGCCTGAAACCCGGCCCGGCCTGCTGAACTATTGCAGGCCGGGCCGCCAGAACCACCCGCCTCAGCCGTGCCGGGCGGCCTCATGGAAAGCCTGCTGCTCCAGCTGCTCCTGAAAATCCGGATGGGCAATCCCGATCAGCCGGTTGGCCCGTTCACGCAGGCTGCTGCCGCGCAGGGCGGCAATACCGTATTCCGTGACCACATAATCGACCTGGGCGCGTGAAGTGACCACACCGGCACCGGGCTGCAGGCGCGGTGTGATGCGGGACTCCAGATTACCCTGCACACAGACAGCGGATGGCAGGGCGATAATGGAACGTCCCCCTTCAGACAGCTGCGCACCGGTGACAAAATCGACCTGTCCGCCGAACCCCGAATAAATGCGGCTGCCGATTGAATCCGCACACACCTGCCCCCCCAGATCAATCTCGATGGCACTGTTGATGGAAACTGCATTCGGGTTCTTGCGGATCACCGCCGGGTTATTGACATACTCGACATCCAGCAGCGCCACTTCGGTATTGTCATCCACAAAATCATATAGTTCACGCGAGCCCATGACAAAACTGCTGACCAGCTTGCCGGGGTGAATCACCTTACGGCTGTTATCAATCACCCCGGCCTGCAGCAGCGGCAGCACTCCGTTGGAAAACATCTCGGTATGGATACCCAGATGGCGATGATTACCCAGCGAGGCCAGTACCGCATCCGGTATCCCCCCGATCCCGAGCTGCAGGCAGTCACCATCCCGAATCAGTTCCGCCACCTGTGAGCCGATCTGGGCATACAGTCCCGACCCCACGTCCGAAGCATGCCCCGGCAGTTCGCTCTCGATCTCCACCGCATGATCAATCCGGCTCAGGGGAATGGCGGCATCACCATGGATGCGCGGCATGCGGGGGTTGATCTGGGCGATAACAGTCCGGGCCATCTCGGTTGCCGCCAGCGTCGCTTCAACCGAAATGCCAAGCGAACAGTTACCGTGCCGATCCGGTGGCGAGACCTGAATCAGGGCCACATCCACCTTCTGCAGCCCGCGCCGGAACAGCTTGGGAATTTCGGACAGGAAGATCGGCACATAATCGGCCTTGCCCTGATTGACCAGATCGCGGGTATGGGCGCTGACAAAATAGCAGCGGTTGCGCAGGTGCCCGTCAAGCTGTGGCTGGCACAGCACGGCGGCATTTTCCAGGTGCAGCTGCAAAAGCTCGATATTTTTCAGGCTCATCACCCGCTCTGCCAGCGCCTCCAGCAGGCGGTAAGGGGTGGCGGCCATGGAGTGACACCAGATACGGTCTCCTGATTTGATGGTCTGCAGTGCTTCAAAGGCACTGTTATGCATGATGGTCATGGTGCAGCAATCCTTTTTATTAAAATCATCAGATAATCCATAATGGATCAAAAATCCAGTAAGCCCAGCCTAATCCGTGTTGATGAATACCTGATGAAAAATGCCCGGAAACCGGGACAGGATCAGCCTGATACGACGAACGCAACCATTACAAGGCGGCAGGGAAAGCGTTACACTGGGATCATTCACGACCCACCAGACGACGAACCATTCCCATGATCAAAATACTTGCACTCTCTGGCAGCCTGCGGGCCAAATCGTTCAATACCGGGCTGGCTCACAACGCTGCACGACTGGCACCGGATGGCGTAACAGTCACGGTCGCCACCCTGCACGGCATCCCCCTGTACGACGGCGATCTTGAAGCCCGAAGTGGCATTCCCGAGGCTGTTCTGGCCCTGAAGCAACAGATTCTGGCCTGTGACGGCCTGCTGCTGGTGACACCCGAATACAACAACGGCATTCCCGGCGTGATGAAAAACGGTATTGACTGGCTTTCCCGTGCGGACCTGAAAACCGTCTTCCATGATCGACCGGTCGCGGTTATGGGTGCCACACCCGGTGGCTGGGGCACCCTGTCGGCCCAAACGGCCTGGCTGCCCGTCCTGCGCGCACTCGGCACCCGTGCCTACCATGGCCACCGCCTGCTGGTGTCCCATGCACAAACCGTCCTGCCGGGTGACGGCACCCTGGCCGATGAGGGCGTTGAAAACCTGCTGGCAAACCTGCTGCAGGGGTTCGCCACTTTTATCCGTCAGCAAAAAGGAGCAATACCCCCACATGAGCAATGAAACCGAACAGCTGGAACAGCACTGTGATTTTTCACCCGGCTGCCCGTCAGTCGAACTGGTGGTCAGCCCGCGTGACCGGGACCTGGGCGGGTTTTCCGTGCGCCGGGCCCTGCCTTCCGGTCGGCTGCGCAAGGTCGGCCCCTGGGTATTCTTTGATCACTTCGGGCCGGTAACTTTCAACCCCGGCAGCGGCATCAATGTCAGGCCCCACCCGCACATCAATCTGGCCACGGTCAGCTACCTGTTTGAGGGGGAAATCCTGCACCGCGATTCACTCGGCAATGAACTGAGCATCCGGCCCGGTGACATCAACCTGATGGTGGCCGGACGCGGCATCGTGCATTCGGAACGCGAACGTCCGGAAGTTGCAGCCAGCGAACACCGGCTCCACGGCCTGCAGCTGTGGCTGGCGCTGCCGGAAGCGGATGAGGAGATGGAACCCGAATTTCATCACTATCCCGGTGCCGACATTCCCCAGGTGACCATTGACGGCGTACCGGTCCGCCTCATGATGGGCAGTGCCTTCGGCCAGACCTCACCGGTCAGGACTTTCGCAAACACCCTCTATATCGAGGCACGCCTCAAGGCCGGGCAGGCCCTGTTGCTGCCCGAGGCCGAAGAGCGGGCCGTCTATGTACCCACCGGAGCGGTCAGTCTGGGGACAACCCGGATACCGGCCAATACCATGGCGCTGCTGTCCAGGGGGCCGGGCCTGACATTACAGGCGGAATCCGACAGCATCGTGGCCCTGATCGGCGGGGATGCACTGACCCGGCGCTACATGGAATGGAATTTTGTCTCCAGCCGCAAGGCGCGTATCGAGCAGGCCAAGGCTGACTGGGCGGCAGGCCGTTTCCCGAAAGTACCGGGTGATGAGCAGGAGTTCATTCCCCTGCCCAAATGACTGAAGCCAGCCGTATCCCGGCCTACAGCGGCAGCAATGTCTGCCTTCTGGCGGCAGGGATACCGGCACACCGGCTTTCCCGCACAGCCTCGGCAGGCGTCACACCAATATCCCGCAACAGGTGCGGCGGCAGACTGGCCAGTGCCTGCCGCTCGCGCCGCAGGGCCTGGCGCAGGCACCATTCAGCCTGCTGGTGCAGCAGATACTGACGCAACCGAAACAGGTGATCAGAAGCCCCCTGCCACAGGGGAGTGGATTCCGGCAAAGTGCTGACCGGCAGACTGGTATTCATATTCATGACAATACTCATCAATATTTGTGAAGCAAAATTGTTTCGTGTTTAATGAAATTGATCTTACCCGCTTGCCCGCCAATCAGGGAAACGAATAATATTGAAGCCATTTTTCACAAAAATTGATGGGTGAATGATGTCTTTTTCTGCTTTGCGCCATTTTGATCTGGGCACCCTGCGCAGTTTTGTCACCATTGCCGATGCCGGCAGCATGACGCAGGCTGCAACCCGCCTGCACCTGACCCAGTCTGCCATCAGCATGCAGATCAAGCGCCTGGAGCAGGCGCTGGGCCTCAGTGTCTTCGAGCGCTCGCCACAGGGCATGATTCCGACCAGTGCCGGCGAGCAGCTGCTGCATTTTGCACGCCAGATGCTGGCCCTGAATGATGAAGCCTGGGGACGACTCACCGCCCCGGATTTCGAGGGTCAGGTACGGCTCGGGGTACCGATCGACCTGCTGCACCCCCTGATGCCCAAAGTACTGCGCGCCTTCAGCCGTGATTTTCCACGGGTGGAAATCAAGCTGTCCGTGGCCAACACCTATCCGCTCAGGGAGCAGTTTGAGGCCGGGCAGCTCGACGTGGTACTGACAACCGAACTGGAACCACAGAAAGGGGGCAAAGTCATTCGGGTGGTGCCGTTGCTCTGGACGGGTGCTCCACAGGGAAATGCGTGGAAAAAGCAGCCGCTGCCGATCGGGTTTTCCTCACGCTGTGCGTTTCGCAGGCCCGTTATTGAAGCACTGGATCAGGCCGGTATCGACTGGATCGACATTGCCAGGCTGGAAGGCGTTGGTGCCACAGTGGCCATGACAGCCGCAGACCTGTGTGTGAGTGCCGACCTGATGCCGGCATGGCTGTTGGGTAACGAGCTGGAAGTCATCGACTCGGGAGAACGCCTGCCCCCCCTGCCGGAACACTGCATCATCCTGTATTGCGCCGACCACCCCGGCAATCGTCTGGGGCAGATACTGGCGGAATATATTGAGCGGACCTATGCCTGAGGGCTTGTGAAATGCCCCAGACCTTTCTCTAAAAAACCTAATCACTTGATAAATATGAAAATATCATCAGTTTTTTGGTTTAAACCAAAAACTGCTCTTGCAGTCATGACAATAGAACTTCATTACGAGTGGCAGATAAAGGCCAAAGCAGGCCACTTTCACATCATCCACCACACCGACACTCACGGGAACTTCACCGACACTGAAACAGTCCCATGGCTACATTGTCATCAATGTCCCGACTGTTCTCCTTTCTCACACGCCATCCACAAGGAGCATTTCCATGAAGTTGCTGAAAAATATGCTGTTGCTGTTCACTGTGCTGTTACTGACGGCTGCCTGCGCCACGCCGGTGCCTGCCGACAATGCGGTCATCAAGGGCAGTGCCGGCTACCGCGAACGCATGCAACCCCCGCCCGGCTCCACCCTGCATGTCAGCCTCAACGACATTTCGCTGGCCGATGCGCCGTCAGTCACGCTTGTCGAGCAGCGTATTGCCCTGGATGGCCGTTCCGTACCGCTGGACTATGAGCTGAGTGTTGCCAAAGAGCGGCTGCAGGCACGTCGGCGCTATACCGTGCGTGCTGAAATCCGTGCTGCTGACCGGAGTCTGTTATGGGTCACTGATACCATGCACAGCGTCGATCCTGCACAGGTCCGGCAGACACTCGCGCCCATCATCATGGTCAGGGTCGGCAGGCGGGGTAATGATACCGCACCCGGTACCACAGCCGGGCCGGGCCTGACCGGGGCAGAATGGCTTGTGGAAGACCTGAACGGAGCGGGCGTTATCGACAGATCGCCAACCCGCTTCCGCTTCAGTCAGGATGGCAAAGTCAGCGGCAATGCCGGCTGCAACCGGTTTTCCGGCAGCTACAGCACCCGCAACGGCACCCTCACCTTCGGCTCACTGTCTGCCACCGAGCGTGCCTGCATTGCGCCGGCTCTGAATGCGCAGGAAGCCCGGTTTCTTGAGCTGATGCAGGCCGTGGACCGCTACAGCTTCGATGCCACGGGTGCACTGGTCCTGAAAACCCGCGATGGGCGCACCATCACGGCACGCGCAGGCTGAAACACCGGGAATGCCCACGTTTGGCCATGCGGTGGGTGCGGCCTGCTCAACAGGCCAGCCCTACCTTCCGGCGGATGGCATCATAACAGGCATCCGTGCGTTCAAAACGGAGCGCATCCCAACCGGCCTGATGTGCTGCGACAATATTCGGCTGATGATCATCAATGAAAAACAACTCTGCTGCCGACAGCCCGAAACGGGCTTCAAAACGGGCAAAAATCGCGGCATCCGGCTTGATCAGCTTTTCCTCCCCGGAAATCAGCACGCCCCGGAAATACCGGAAAAGCGGCTTTTGACGCAACAGGGCATAAGTCTCCTCCGGCATATTCGACAGGGCATACAACTCCAGACCGGCAGCCGCCATCTGCTCCAGCAGCGCCACACTGCGCGGAATTTCAACCAGTGACGCTTGGGATGCCGCAATGACACGCTGCGTCAGCGCCGGCGACAGGCCATGACGTGTCTGCATGCGCTGCTCAAGGTCAGCCTCATACAGCTCCCCCTTGTCAAACCGCTGCCAGTCCGGATGCCCGAACAGCTCATGGAGGTAACATTCCCGCTGTGCCTCCGTCAGCTCCAGTGAGGCCAGCAAGCCGGCGCAATCCCAGTTCAGCAGTACATTGCCAATATCCCATACCACAATCACGGCCAGCTCCTTTGTTTGCTGATCAAGGCCATTTCCTGAAAATTTCATACCCGCTCCGCCCCGGCCTGCACACGGAACATCCGCCCCTATCCGGCCTTTCCCCCACAAAGGGGATTCGCCGGGCTAACACTTCAACCCGATCACCACATCCATGACATTGGTCCCGGTCGGGCCGGTATGGATCAGGTCAGCGCTGGCTTCCAGAAAATGGCCGGAATCGGCCTGCTGCAGGCTGTCTTCCGCCCGCCCGGCCTCAGCCTCGCCTCTGGCACAGGTGCCACTGTCAACCAGGGCACCGGCATCGGCTGACAAACCATCACTGCCATCGGTACCGGCGGCCAGCAGCAGCAGATCATCCTGCCCCTGCATCGCCACGGCAGCACTGAGGGCAAAATGCTGGTTGCGCCCGCCCCGTCCCGGTTGTGGCGGCAGCCTGACGGTGGTTTCCCCACCCCAGAGCGTCATGCCCGTCTCGCCCTGCTGCAAGGCGGCAACACACTGTCGGGCTTCGGCCCCGGCCTCCCCATTCAGAAAACGGGGATCCATGCGCACCGGATACCCCAGCTGCCGGGCCTGCTGCTGCATCGCTTCCAGTGCCAGTGCATTACTGGCGACAATCTGCCACTGAAATGCTGCTGGCGGCTCCAGCCTTTCAAAAGGCGGCAGACGCTGCTGCCAGACGGTCGGCAGATCAGCCGGCAGATGATCCTGCTCCGGCGGGAACAGCAGACCGGAACCGATACTGGCGGGATGGTCCCCTTCCACATCGGAAATCAGCAGGGCCTGGACCGGCCTGTCACCGACAAACTGCCAGAGTTTGCCACCCTTGATCCGTGACACACGCTGCCGGACCGCATTCATGCTGCCGATGGCATAGCCGGCACCCAGCATGAAGCGGGTCAGCTGGCGCAGTTCCTCCAGGGTCCAGCCGTCAGCCAGCACCTCGCACAGACTGGAAGCCCCGCCCGAAATCAGAAACAGCACCGGCTCCCCGGCAGGCAGTTGCTGCAGGTAAGTGATCAGGCGCTGGCCAGCCGCAAGGGAGGAATCATCCGGCACCGGGTGGGCCGCCTCAATCAGGCTGTACCCCGACTCAGGACGCAGAGCAGTGGAAAAATGGCCGGTCTTGGTGATCAGCAAGGTGCTGTGGACAGTCTCCCCAAGGTGGCGCTCCGCACCCAGGAACATGGCCTCCGCCGCCTTGCCGATGGCAACGACATGGGTAGCTGAGGTGGCTCCCTGTGCCGACAGGGCGCGGTAAACGGCCTGATCCCCCCTGACGGCATCCAGGCCGGCGGCATAAATCGCCAGCAGGTGTTCGCGTTGTGTTTCCATCAGCATGGTTTCTTACCCCTCTAACTTTTAACTTTCATGGCCCCATGGCCCTGCTGTCGGCGGCATTCTGCATACTACCGCCGGCAGACAGCGGATGCACGCCGGACCTGTACCGGTCCCCCTTGCTGAAAACCGGAGTTTGAAGTGGCAAAAAATTGTGTTATGTTGCCATGTATAACCATAGGGATGACAGGAGAGTGCTGCCCAGCAGCCGCCGAAGGCGCATTACGCCCGTAAACGCTCAGGCAAAAGGACTGTCATGACTGTTAACTCTGGAGAGTGGTGCCAGGCACCCACCGAAGGGCAGTAACCGGATTCTGCAGTCTGCATCCGGGAATCTCTCAGGTAAAATGGACAGAGGGGCGGCAGGGAAAGCAACCCGCCGCCCCTTTTTTTATTTCCGGAGAGAGACATGCAACAGACAGCCCTTTACCAGCGCCACCTGCAGGCCGGTGCCAAAATGGTCGATTTCGCCGGCTGGGAGATGCCGATCCACTACGGCTCCCAGCTCAATGAACACAAACAGGTTCGCTCCGATGCCGGCCTGTTTGATGTCTCGCACATGGTTATCGTCGATATTCACGGCCCCGGTGCCAAAGCCTGGCTGCAGAAACTGCTGGCCAATGATATCGCCCGCCTCACCACGCCCGGCAAGGCCCTGTACGGCTGCATGCTCAACCCTGACGGTGGCGTGATTGATGACCTGATCGTCTACTACCGCACTGACACCTTCTACCGCATGGTGGTGAATGCCGCCACCCGCCAGCAGGATATGGACTGGATGCAGCAGCAGGCCGCCGGTTTTGATCTGACCCTGACCGAACGCAGCGACCTTTCCATGCTCGCGGTGCAGGGGCCGAATGCCCGCACCAAAGCACTGTCCATCCTGCCACCGGATCAGGCCGCCAAAGCCGCCGACCTCAAGCCCTTTTTCGGGGTCGAGATCGGTGAGGGGTTTATCGCCAGCACCGGCTATACCGGTGAGGACGGCTTTGAAATCATGCTGCCCCATGCGGAAGCACAACAGGCCTGGGATGCACTGCTGGCTGCCGGGGTGGCTCCGGTCGGGCTTGGGGCACGCGATACCCTGCGCCTGGAAGCGGGCATGAACCTGTATGGCAATGACATGGACCAGACCACCTCACCGCTGATATCCGGCCTGGGCTGGACCATTGCCCTGGAGCCTGAGGACCGGGATTTCATCGGGCGCAGCGCGCTGGAGGCGGAAAAAGCCGCCGGGGTGAAACAGCGTCTGGCCGGGCTGGTGCTGGAAGGCAAAGGGGTGCTGCGCAGCCACATGCGCGTGATCTGCAGCAATGGTGAAGGTGAAACCACCTCCGGTACCTTCTCCCCCACGCTGGGCAAGGCGATTGCACTGGCGCGGATTCCGGTTGCATCCGGTGATGGTTGTGAAGTGGATATTCGCGGTAAACTGGTGCCCGCCCGGATTGTACGTCCCTGTTTTGTCAGGCATGGCAAGTCAGTCGTGGCATCTTGAAACGAATTCAGTGTCCCGGCACCTTGCCGGGGCATGCCCCAATTGCCCAATTTTCAGGAGCTTTTAACAATGAGCATGATTCCCAAGGATTTGAAATACACCGCCTCTCATGAATGGGTGCGCGACAACGATGACGGTACCGTGACCATCGGTATCACCGACCACGCCCAGGAGCTGCTGGGTGATCTGGTCCATCTGGAACTGCCGGAGGCGGACAGCGAATACGGACTGGAGGATGCCATTGCCGTGGCTGAATCGGTCAAGGCCGCCTCCGACATCTATGCACCGGTCTCCGGTACCGTGGTCGAGGTCAATGAAGCGGTGCTGGATGCGCCCGAGCTGGTCAATACCGATGCCTATGGCGAGGGCTGGCTGTTCACGATCCGTCTGGATGATGCCGACGAGCTGCAGGAGCTGATGGATGCCACGGCCTACCGCAGCATGCTGGAGGAGGAGTCCGGCGAAGACGGTGACGGGGATGACGACGACGACTTCGACGATAACGATGAAGACGACGACGATTACGCCGATGACGATGATCATGACGGGGACAAAAGGAAGTAATTCATGACCGACCTTCACGCCCTGGAAGCACACGACCGTTTCATCCGCCGCCATAATGGCCCGGATGAGGCTGAAACTGCCGCCATGCTCGCCGAACTCGGGCTGGAATCCATGGAACAGCTGGTGGAACAGACCGTACCCAAGGCCATCCGCCTCGGTGCCCCGCTGGCGCTGGATGCCAGCCGCAACGAGCAGGAAGTGCTGGAAACCCTGCAGCAGCTGGCCGGCCAGAACCGCATCAACCGCTCCTTCATCGGACTGGGCTATTACGATACGGTGGTGCCGCCGGTGATCCTGCGCAATGTGCTGGAAAATCCGGGCTGGTATACCGCCTACACACCGTACCAGCCGGAAATTTCCCAGGGGCGTCTGGAAGGTCTGCTGAATTTCCAGCAGATGGTCATGGACCTGAGTGGCATGGAAATTGCCAATGCCTCCCTGCTGGATGAGGCAACCGCGGCGGCAGAGGCCATGGCCCTGTGCCGCCGTTCCAACCGCAAGGTCAAGGCTGACCGTTTCTTTGTTGCGGATGACGTGCTGCCCCAGACCCTGGATGTGCTGCGCACCCGCGCCTATTATTTCGACATTGAGCTGGTGGTCGGCGATCCGGCAACCGATCTGGCCGGGCAGGAGGTGTTCGGGGTGCTGCTGCAGTATCCCGGTGCCGATGGCGGCCTTCCCGACCTCAAGGCCCTGATCGGGCAGGCCCATGCACAGAATGCCCTGGTGTGTGTGGCTGCCGACCTCATGAGTCTGGTGCTGCTGACCCCGCCGGGTGAGCTGGGGGCCGATGTGGTGGTCGGTTCCACCCAGCGCTTTGGCGTACCCATGGGCTACGGCGGACCGCATGCGGCCTGTTTCGCCACCCGCGATGCCTACAAGCGCACCATGCCCGGACGGGTGATCGGGGTTTCGGTCGATGCCCGTGGCAAACGCGCCTACCGCATGGCGATGCAGACTCGTGAGCAGCATATCCGGCGCGAAAAGGCCACCTCCAATATCTGTACCGCCCAGGCGCTGCTGGCCAATATGGCCGGCTTCTATGCCGTATACCACGGACCGGAAGGGCTGACCACCATTGCTGCCCGCATTGAACGCCTGACATCCATTCTGGCGCTGGGCCTGACGCAGAAAGGGCTGCAGCTGACGCATGACAGCTGGTTTGACACCCTGACCGTGCAGGTCGGGGAGCAGCAGTCGGCGTTGTATCAGCGGGCGCTGGATGCCGGCCTGAATCTGCGCCGGGTCGGGGAGGACGCACTGGGCATCAGTCTGGATGAGCGCAAGGGCCGTGCCGATGTGGCTGCCCTGTTTGATGCGCTGCTGGGGCCGGATCACGGGCTGCAGGTGGAAGCCCTGGACAGCGAGGTGCAGACCCGCCGGTTCAGCGGCATTCCCGACACGCTGCAGCGCCGCTCCCCGTTCCTGACCCACGAGGTTTTCAACCGCTACCACTCCGAAACCGAAATGCTGCGTTACCTCAAGCAGCTGGAAAACCGCGATTACTCACTGGTGCACGGCATGATTCCGCTGGGTTCCTGCACCATGAAGCTCAACGCCGGCAGCGAGATGCTGCCCGTCACCTGGCCGGCTTTTGCCGATATTCACCCCATGGCCCCGGATGCCCAGACGGCGGGTTATCGGCAGATGATTGATGAGCTGGCGGCGGCACTGGCGGAAATCACCGGCTATGATGCCATTTCCATGCAGCCCAATTCCGGTGCCCAGGGGGAATACGCCGGGCTGGTGGCCATCCGGCGCTATCAGCGCAGTCAGGGTCAGGAACAGCGCAATGTCTGCCTGATCCCCAGTTCTGCGCATGGCACCAATCCGGCTTCCGCTGCCATGGCCGGGCTGCAGATCGTGATTGTCGAGTGTGACGAAAACGGCAATGTGGATGTGGACGACCTGCGTACCAAGGCAAAGCAGCATGCCGACAAACTGTCCTGCATCATGATCACCTACCCTTCAACCCATGGCGTGTTCGAAGAGGCCATTGTCGACATCTGTGCCATTGTGCACGAGCATGGCGGGCAGGTTTACATGGACGGTGCCAACATGAATGCCCAGGTCGGCCTGTCCAAACCGGGGAAATTCGGCTCCGATGTCTCGCACCTCAACCTGCACAAGACCTTCTGCATCCCGCACGGCGGCGGTGGGCCGGGCATGGGGCCGATCGGCGTCCGTTCGCATCTGGCCCCGTTCCTGTCCGGTCATGTCTGGCGCAGTGATGCCGACAGCCCGGACGGTGCCGGTGCGGTTGCCGCCGCCCCGTTCGGCAGCGCCTCCATCCTGCCGATCTCCTGGGTCTACCTGCAGCTGATGGGGGCGGAAGGTCTCAGGCAGGCGACCGAAATGGCAATCCTGAATGCCAATTACATTGCCAAACGGCTGGACGGGCATTACCCGATCCTGTTCCGGGGCAGCCGGGGCCGGGTTGCACATGAGTGCATTATCGACATCCGCCCGCTCAAGGCCGCCTCCGGCATCGGCGATGAGGATATTGCCAAGCGCCTGATGGATTACGGTTTCCATGCACCCACCATGTCTTTCCCGGTGGCCGGTACCCTGATGATCGAGCCGACCGAATCGGAGTCGAAAGCCGAGCTGGACCGCTTCTGTGATGCCATGATTGCCATTCGTGCAGAAATCCGCCGGGTGCAGGATGGTGAATGGCCGCAGGCCGATAACCCGCTGGTGCGTGCGCCGCATACGCTGGAAGACCTGCTGGACTGGGACCGGCCTTATGAGGCGCGTCTGGCGATACTGCCCGGCAACGCTCCCGCCAATGCCAAATTCTGGCCGACCGTGAACCGGGTGGACAATGTTTACGGTGACCGCCATCTGGTGTGCACCTGCCCGCCGATTGACAGTTATCGCTGATTGCCATCCACAATCCCCGGCTGATGCAGGCCGGGGAGCTGCCCTGCCCCCCAGGCTGCTTGAGTATCTGATCAGGAGAGGCCATACCATCAGTGGCCACGGCGACCTGAGCCTGGCCTTGTGATACTCGCCCTGCCCAGAAACCCCTTTGTGCCGGAGTCCGGATTGCCATGTCAGCCAGCCCTGCCCGCCCCACCCGTCCACCCGTCGTCCAATCCCGTGCAACCGGACCCGGACGGCCACAGACAGACCGTTCCTGGCCCCGGCGCATTCTGCTGGCGGTTGCAGCCCGCTCACCCCAGATCGTGACGGAAACCCTGTATGCGCTGGTACACGAAAAGCCGGGCTGGCTGGCAACGGAAATTCATATTATCACCACCGGACAGGGCAAGGCCGGTGTGGAGCAGTTGCTGGATCAGGATGACGGCGGACAGGGCTGGCTGGCACGTCTGTGCCATGATTACCGGCTGCCCCTGCCGGACTTCGGGCCGACACACCTGCACCTGATCACGGATGCAGACGGACATGAGCTGGATGACATCCGCACGCGGGAGGACAATACCCACGCCGCCGATTTCATCAGTCAGGTGGTGCGCCGCCTGACGGCGCTTCCGGAGAGTCAGCTGGTGGTATCGCTGTCGGGGGGACGCCGGACCATGACGTTTTATGTCGGTTATGCGCTGTCGCTGTTCGGACGCCCGCAGGACCGGCTGACGCATGTGCTGGTGGATGATGCCTACTTTTTCCTGCCGGATTTTTTCTATCCACCACCGCAGGCTCACCAGCTGCTGGGGCAGGATGGTCGCCTTTTTGATGCCTCGCGTGTTGCGGTGACGCTGGCGGATATTCCGTTTGTGCGTCTGCGCGACGGCCTGCCACAGGCGCTGCTGGAAGGCAACAGCAGTTTCAGTGCCAGTGTCGCAGCAGCCCAGCACCGGCTTGATGCTCCCGTGGTGGTGTTCCGGCCCGACCGGCATGAGCTGGTGTGTGGTGAGACATTCATCCCCATGCCGCCGGTCATACTGGCTTTTTATGTCTGGATGCTGCAACGCCGTCAGCAGCAGCGCCCGCCCCTGCACTGGACCGATCAGGAAGACCCGTCACTGGCCGGGCAGTTTCTGCAGGTCTATCGTGACCTGTTCGGGACTGGTGGCAGTTTCCCTGTTGTCGCCAAGGCACTGCAGCGCGGGATGGAAAAAAGCTGGTTTGAGGAACGCAAATCCCAGGTGAACAAGACCCTGAAGCAAACGCTGGGACCGGGGTCAGCCACCCCGTATCTGTTACATGCCCACGGTCAGCGGCCCGTCACGCGCTGCGGTCTGAGCCTGAAACCTGAACAGATCCACATTGAAGCCTGAACTTCCCCCCAGGCAGGCGTTGTTGCATAAATAAAATCACAGTTAAACGCAGGCATCACTGCTGAACTTCAATGACAGATTGCCTTAATCCCTTCTAAAACAGGGCAATGATTCAAACTGAATGTAAAGGTGATTTTGGTTCCATCCACAAGTCTTAATCCCTTCTAAAACAGGGCAATGATTCAAACCTACGCACCGGCAGAAATCTCAGCGACTGGATGTCTTAATCCCTTCTAAAACAGGGCAATGATTCAAACGGACAATGGATACCACGTTATTTAATCATTAACGTCTTAATCCCTTCTAAAACAGGGCAATGATTCAAACCTACGCACCGGCAGAAATCTCAGCGACTGGATGTCTTAATCCCTTCTAAAACAGGGCAATGATTCAAACCTTGATGGAAAAGTATTAACTATTGTACTCCCGTCTTAATCCCTTCTAAAACAGGGCAATGATTCAAACAAAGTGAGATGGAGGGGTGGTGATGGCAGAAGCGTCTTAATCCCTTCTAAAACAGGGCAATGATTCAAACCGGCTTGCGTAACGAATCAAAGATTTCAGCAGCAGTCTTAATCCCTTCTAAAACAGGGCAATGATTCAAACGCACAATGGGCGACACTTTGTCTTACGATGGCGGTCTTAATCCCTTCTAAAACAGGGCAATGATTCAAACATTATGATGGATGATGGTAAACATTACATTTCAAAGTCTTAATCCCTTCTAAAACAGGGCAATGATTCAAACACATAAAATGTCAATGGGTAGTTTTTCTTCAGTGGTCTTAATCCCTTCTAAAACAGGGCAATGATTCAAACTGTCACCCCTGATTTGAAACAAATCAAAAGGAGACGTCTTAATCCCTTCTAAAACAGGGCAATGATTCAAACCCCACAATTTTTGTTTCTAGGAATAAAAATTGTGGTCTTAATCCCTTCTAAAACAGGGCAATGATTCAAACGGTATTACAGGCAAGCAGTCGGACTGATCTGGGTCTTAATCCCTTCTAAAACAGGGCAATGATTCAAACGCTACTTTAATTACAGTTTCTTTTAACGTAATGGTCTTAATCCCTTCTAAAACAGGGCAATGATTCAAACGACTGACTGAGTTTAATGGTGCCGTACCTGAATGTCTTAATCCCTTCTAAAACAGGGCAATGATTCAAACTAAAGGGTTAAGTGATAAAACTGCACCACAAAGTCTTAATCCCTTCTAAAACAGGGCAATGATTCAAACATCGATACCGGTGGATATTTGGAGAGAAATAGAAGTCTTAATCCCTTCTAAAACAGGGCAATGATTCAAACCTAACATGTTTGTGTAACAATACACAAATCGACGTCTTAATCCCTTCTAAAACAGGGCAATGATTCAAACGGTAAAATTAAATTCAGGTAAAGAATTTCTTTCTGGTCTTAATCCCTTCTAAAACAGGGCAATGATTCAAACTTGACCGCCCTAGAGGTGTTGGATTTTTCAAGGTCTTAATCCCTTCTAAAACAGGGCAATGATTCAAACCACCTCACGGAGTGCATATCGATAGATCAAATTGTCTTAATCCCTTCTAAAACAGGGCAATGATTCAAACAATCTTCTTGCGCTAAGTAAGTAGTTAAGACACGTCTTAATCCCTTCTAAAACAGGGCAATGATTCAAACCTGAAAATATGCGTAGCCTTAAAATAAATGTTTTTGTCTTAATCCCTTCTAAAACAGGGCAATGATTCAAACAAACAATCCTGACGATTAAAAAAGAAGCGTTGTGTCTTAATCCCTTCTAAAACAGGGCAATGATTCAAACATTGTACTGCCGAACGGTAAGCAATTGCGGTATCGTCTTAATCCCTTCTAAAACAGGGCAATGATTCAAACTGACAATCTAATCTATATGGTTATAATAGGAACGTCTTAATCCCTTCTAAAACAGGGCAATGATTCAAACTATTAATACCATTAATAATAATGGTAGTACCATGTCTTAATCCCTTCTAAAACAGGGCAATGATTCAAACTACGAAATCAATAGAATCTAAAAAGCAGGGCGGCGTCTTAATCCCTTCTAAAACAGGGCAATGATTCAAACACTTCTGTCAACAATATATAGAGGAGCTTTTACGTCTTAATCCCTTCTAAAACAGGGCAATGATTCAAACCGATCGCTCAAATTTTCTTTTTTTAATCAGTAGGTTATAAAGACCTTTAGCAGAAAGTCGGTCTGACCAATACTTATCTTTTCAACTACCTTGTTAAAGTTCGCCGGAAGCACCCCGACCCCGGTAAGATTCTACTCACATTCTAACATGACCGGCAACTGAATCAAGCACTTACCCCTGCACCGACATTCCGGTGAAAAAGAGACGGCACCCGAAACCGGTAACGCCACCTAACGCTGCACCGGTGGCAACTCAACCCCATCCAGTAACATTCCCTCCTCCCACAACGGCTTCCCCAGCGCGCACCAGTCCGGCTTCTGCGGTAATGGATACACCCGCACATCATCCGCCCGTGCATCAATCAAACGCTCCAGCTGCTGCAACAACCAGCCCCGCTGCTCCCGGTTCAGCCGCACCAGAAACACCGAATACTGCAACGGAACCGCCCGTTTTTTCAAAAAGCGATGCACCCGGGCCAGCCGCTTCGGACAGCGAATGTCATAACACACCAGGTGCGGTCGTACCGGGTTTGCCATCAATCCGCCTCCAGCTGTTTCAGATTCCGCCACAGATGCTGCAACTGCAACCGTACCCGCTGCTCAACCTGATTCGCCACTGACTGATAAAAACGCACAGCCCCATAGTCCTCACCCCGCTCCCCGATTTCCACCCCCCGCACCACCAGCAGCAGACGCAACTCCCACAACATCAGCCGCACCAGATCACGGCGCAGATTGATCCGGTTCGACAGCGGCAGCTGGATATTGTCACTGAACCCGAACCCGTACAGAATCTCCACCAGATGACTCTCCAGCACCCCAAGCAGACGCCGCTCAAAAACGGCTGCCGGCACCGGCACCACCCCGTCCAGATACGCCAGCACCGATGGTTCCACCTCCCGCCCCGCCAGTGACGGGAAGCGCACCTTCAGCGCCCGGCCCAGCCGGATCAGTATCCGCCGTTCCCCCTGCGCCAGCCAATGCAGGTATACCGCTGTTCCCGCCTCACTTTCCGCACAATGAAATATCAGCTGCTCCAGACTGACACTCGAACTCAACTGGCTCAGGCAATGACCGATCAACTGCCCGTCCCGCTTCCGGAACGCCACCGGCACCCCATAGCGCAGACAGGCCAGCAGTGCATCCGTCTCCCATGGCACCCGCCCGCTCACCACCACCCGCGCCAGCATGCGCAGGGGATAAAAGGCCACGCCATCCCCCCTTCCGCGCAAACGCACCCGCAGGGCCGGTCCCTCCAATCCCACCAGGCGCACCCGCCGCTGGTCCAGATACAAGGGACACCGCCGTCCCCGGACTGCCACACTCATTCAAACGCCTCCATCTCCCGGATCAGGCGCCGCACCTGCAAACGCATGGCCCGCGTCATGGGCCGCAGCAGCAACTCCAGCCGCGCAAAGAAAATCGGACGCCCCGCCTTGCCCAGATGACAGGCTTTACCCTGATAACTGAAATGATGCGCCCGCAACGCCTGCCTGCGGAACAGGTCCCACACCCACTCATCCACATAAGGCCGCCACGGCTCAATCAGGTCGGAAGCCAGCGACTCACGCCCCCAGGCAGGCTCATGATAAAACCCCAGTAACGGATCCAGTCCCAGGGCATGCAGCACCTGCACCGCCCGCGCATGCAACAGCGTATAGGCCAGTGACAGACAGGCATTCACCGGATCGGGAGGTGGACGCCGCCGCCGCCCCGTAAATCCGAGTGCCGGGGGCAGCAACCGGCTCATGGCCTGAAACCCGATCCGGGCCGCAGTCCCCTCCAACCCCAACAGGCTGGCCAGCCGATCCGCTACCAGCACCTGCCCCAGCAGGGCATCCAGCTGTGACTGGGCCGATACCAGCATCAGGCGTTGATCCGGGCGCTGTGCCAGCATAAGCGCCAGCAGGCGCAACTGGCCACGCAGCTTGCTCTCCAGCAACTGCTGACAAAATAACAGACGCCAGTCAGGCTGCTGACTCAGGCGATACTGACGCAGGCGCAGTACCACATTATTATGTCCACGCCCCAGCAACAGCGCCTGCTGCATCAGGCTGCGCCGCCCCAGCAGCTGTACCACAATGCCGACCTCGGCCAGCTTCAGCAGTACCCCGCTATCCAGCTCCACCTTCCCGATCAGCACAACCCGATCCAGCAATCCCAGCGGTACCGGACGCTGGCGCTTCCCGTCAAAGCGTACCACCAGCGCCTCCCCCTCCGTCTCCAGACTGGCTCCACGCCGGTCGATATACAGGGTACTCATGCGGATACATTCCTCTCAGCCCAGATAAAACCAGTCCGGCCTGACCGGCTGCAACGCCTGTCCCAGAGTGTGGGTCGGCAGCCGCGCATCCAGCCGCACCAGCAGAAAACTGTCTTCAAGCGGATTCAGCACCAGCGATATGTCGGCCAGCAAATCCCCGCGCTCCAGGGTATTGAGCCAGCACTCATGCACCGACTTCTGCCCCCCGGTGGCATAGGCCCGCACTACCAGCAGCGCCGCACGCAGACGGGCATCATCCGCCACGTCATAACACGCCAGATAAAGCCCGCGCTCAGCCATAAACCGGGGCCTCCGGCACCCACGAAAAAAAATGGAAAAACCGGCAGAAACCACGTGATTCAGGAAACATGTGCCACCTCATCAACAGCTTATCCAGACAGCATGCCGCAGACAGATGACAAAAACAGCAATCACAAGCTTGTCAGGCTCCGGCCCCCCCAAAAACCCGACAAGGGTGACAAGCCTGCATAAGGATGGAAGCCTGTTTGCTTATACAAAACGCGGGGGATTCACACCCGACAAAAGTGCTGACAAAACACCGGCACGGAACAGGGACAAAGGCTGTATGGAAAAATACCGTACCGACCCGCCTGAAAATGCTGATCGGGATAGTGGGTTAAAAACAGTGGAAACGTGAAAGATGGCCGTTATGGACTGGCCCGCCGGAAGGTCAGGCCCGGATGGCGCTCACCCTGCCGGCAGCACCTGTTTCCGTGCCGAATAACACTCAAGCCGTGCCCCGTAACGGCGCATGTCATCAGCACTCAGCTCCCGCCCCCGCGCCTCGGCGGGCAGCTCCAGCGTCAGATGAAAATACCGCCCGCCACGTGCATTCACCGCAGCCACCAGATTGACCGGCAAAGTACCCAGTACGGTGTCACCCGGCATGACACTTTCCACATCAAAATGCGCCAGTTGCCGATCGACATGAAACCCCTCGGACTCGGCCCAGGCCGCAGCACCGGCATGGCGGGAAATGAAATAAGTGACTCCCGTGACGGCCAATCCAGCACTATTCACCACTTGATCCTGCCTCAAACCTGCTAGCTGTCCAAGGTCAAACTGCTCCAACTCCTTCATACTACAAGGCACCCGCACTTCACCCACCCGGGAATCCACCTGGGCATTCTCCAAAGCCGCCAAAAACGGTTGGCTACTCACTCCCGATAAATTATAACGCTGCCCATTATCCCGCATCGGTAACATCCCCAATAAACCCAGAATTTCAGCACGGGTCAAATCCTTACGCCGAATAGGAGAAGGCAGAACATAAGATTGTCCGTATTCCGCACAATATAACTTGACCGTCACCAACGCATTTTCACACCGCTCACGCCTTTTTTGGTGTAGCCAAACCAAAATGGAAAACACCATTGCGACTAAGGCTGCCGCAATGCCAATCTTGTCGAAATAATCCCAGCAGGGGGATTCCCAGAAAGTTTGCCAGTTCATAACATGCGTTTTCTTTGGCCTTTTTATACTTAAAATTGGCGATTATAAAGACTAAATATTCGCCTGATCAATCCCGGTTCCCTGATAAATATCCTTCAACAACAGCTCTGTTTCAGGACATTTTAAGGCAATCACTGCGTCCAATGATTCATAATGTTCCACCCACCATGAACCATCCTCTTCCCGGTAAAAAAGTGTTGCCTGTACCTTATCTTGTGCCAATACCAAATAATACTGTAAGGAGTCAATGGACTGATAAGCAACCAACTTCTCATTATAGTCTTTCCATTCAGTAGATTTAGAGGTCACCTCTGCAATAAGACAAGGTTGTTCCAAACAATAATTGTCTTCCTCATGTTCAGCAGAACAACTCACCATAATATCCGGATAATAATAAGCACGACCCTGTTTTATCCGGACTTTAATATCCGCACTGTAAACATCACAGGGTGTGCCATCCTTGTTTTGCAAAGGCAGGTTACGTACCATGTTCAAGGTAATCCGGTTATGGCGCTTGCTGGCTCCAGCCATTGCATAGACTTTGCCATCACGGTACTCGTGGCGCTCTTTGGCAAGCTTTTCACCTTTGAGGTATTCGGCTTCGGTGATATTGGACGTATCAGGCTGTGTCTGCATGTTTATATCCTGTTTAAATGATAGCCAGAAAGACAATAAAAAAGTCTGATATGACCTCTCTTGGTTATAAAAATAGAAATATTTTGCCAGTGATTTTCTCAAACCGTTTCCCAAGAAAGTACCTAATGACTGTAGCAGCCTATGACAGCTATCAAGTACACAAACCCTCTACGTAAACGAAGGCAGGAAGCAAGCAGGCCATTCATATTAATGAATAAAGTCTTCTTCCTTCAGCCGCCTGATAACCTGTAATAGTTGACCGTAACAAGACCGCCCTTTTTCTGAAATATCCTCCTCTGTTCCGGCTTTTGCAGTCCAGGCATGCGCAAATCCATTACGGTATTTATTCATCTCCCTGACGAAGTTATGCAAAATCCCTGTGATACCTGCGGCTTCCAAACGTTCAAACAAAGGCTTTACTACTTCTCGATAATCAGACATCGTCTGTTCAGGAATTTTGGACGAAATTTCAGGGTTTTCGTACTTCCATTCTGGCTTTGGATACTCAACCAGATTGACAAAAATTTCCGGGAAGCGTGTTCGTAGCTGTCTGCCTTTAGCCGAAAATGGTAAATTTTTTGCATACTTTTCGGGTAAATCCAACAAACCAATAGAAGCTACACACTCGCGCATGACAGTAAATGCCGCTGGAGTCAACTAATAAGTGCAACACGTTGACCGGTAAAAGCCTCAAAAGGTG